>CAZFXM010000024.1:0-55307 GCA_964523125.1 uncultured Clostridium sp.
TTGGCAAGTGAGGTAGATGGTATGAAGGAATACATCGAAAAAGGTATCATGTCCGATTACCAGGATCACTACTATCCTTCAGAGATGGCTGTGGACGCGCAGATCCAGACCTTCCTGATCAACCAGGATGTAGACGCGTTCCTCGCGAAATTTGACAAGGACTGGCTGCGTTATAACCGCGACATCATCCGTCTGGTAGAGGATTATGAAGCGGAACATGGAAATGAGTAATCGGAAAGGAGTGGGAAGAAAATGAAAAAAACGAATGACAGAGAACGAACATTTTTATTGATGACAGTACCGATCCTCATTTTGTTCTTCTTGTTTAATACCCTGCCTTTGATCAAAGGCGCGATCTATAGCTTTACGAACTTCAAGGGATATGGAACTTATGACTGGGTCGGACTTCGTAACTATATTGATCTTTTCCAGGACGGCCGTGTAGGCAGGTCTTATTGGTTCACCTTTAAGCTGGCGCTGGTTTCCACGGTCGTGGTAAATGTGATCAGCCTGATCCTCGCGCTTGGGCTGAACAGCAAGATTAAATTTAAGAGTACCCTGCGCGGGCTGTATTTCATTCCGAATATCCTGGGCGCGTTGGTAGTCGGTTATATTTTCAACTATTTCTTTACCTACATCCTTCCTGCCATGGTCCGGATGGTGGGCGGAGAGGGAACCAGTATGCTGGCAAGTACGAAATGGGCATGGGTCGCGATCATGATCGTATGTGCATGGCAGTCTATCGCGATGAATACGATCATCTACATTTCCGGCCTTCAGACCGTGCCGGAGGATGTATATGAAGCGGGTTCCATTGATGGGGCGACCGGATGGGCGCAGTTTAAAAACCTGACGTTCCCGTTGATCCTTCCATTTTTCAGTATTAACATGGTGCTTTGTATGAAGAACTTCCTGATGGTATTTGACCAGATCATGGCGTTGACAAAGGGCGGCCCGGCACAGAGTACAGAGTCTATTTCCTACCTGATCTACAACAATGGTATGTCAGGCGGGCAGTTTGGTTTTCAGAGCGCCAACGCAGTTGTATTCTTTATCATGATCGTAGTGATTTCCGTAGCCCAGATGACATTTACAAGTAAGAGGGAGGAGCAGTTATAATGAAAGAGAAAGTAAAAGAGAGAGTAAACTGGCCTGTTACGATCCTGCTGATCATCGGATTGATCACGGTAGCTTTTCCACTCTATATGACGATCGTTATCGCGTTCAAGCAGCCCAGCGAAATGACAAACAGCATCTCCGGGATCTTGTCCCTGCCGAAGAGCTGGAGCCTCGCGAACTTTGCGGAAGCGATGCGTGTGACGGATTTCTGGCATTCCTTGTTTAACAGTTTTCTGATCACGGTGATCACAGTCGTAGTTTCAATCCTGATCCATTCCATGATCGGATATGCGGTGGGAAGAAATAAGGCAAAAAAGAAATTTTACAATTTTGCGTACCTGTATATTGTAAGCGGTATGTTCGTACCTTTCGCGATCCTGATGATGCCCCTGGTAAAGCAGACGGCCCAGATGGGAATTGACAACCTGGCAGGCGTAATCCTCTGCTATGTGGTATTCTATATGCCGATGAATGTGCTGCTGTATTCCGGATATCTGGTAAATATCCCGGTGGCTCTGGAAGAAGCCGCGCGCGTGGACGGGGCAAGTACCTTCCGGACCTACTGGAGCATTATCTTCCCAATCATGAAGCCTATGCATGCGACGGTTGCTGTCCTGACCGCGCTGGGAACCTGGAATGACGTTATGACACCGCTTGTGATCATGTCAGGCAGCGGGATGAACACATTGCCTCTGGCACAGCTTACATTCCAGACACAGTTCGGTACGAACTACAATCTGGCATTCGCGTCATACCTGCTGGCATTGCTGCCGATCCTGATCTTTTACATTATCTGCCAAAAGCAGATCCTGAATGGTGTAGTAAATGGCGCGGTAAAATAGTGGTATCTGATCTGAACAAAAAGAAGTGGATCCGGTTTGACGCAAGTGCCGGTTCATAAGTCAAGGCGGGCTTTCTATAAGTCCGCTTTGTCTGTGTAAAAAAGGTGTTATAAAAAAAGGAAAATATTAGAAAAGTGATTGCACAGGGCGGATTCATGCGCTATACTTAGTGCGGCTGTGCTGTAAAACCGCGGCTATTTGAAACTTGATATACGCTGTATCAGGTGCAATGTGAGAAAAGGAGAAAATGATATGGGAATTGTTTTTGATGAAATGAGAAAGACTTTTACACTGCACACGAAAGATTCAACGTATCAAATGCAGGTCGATCCGTTTGGATTTCTTCTGCATTTATACTATGGCAGGAAGACAGAGGGCTGTATGGATTATCTGCTGACCTATGCAGACAGAGGCTTTTCTGGTAATCCGTATGATGTGGGCAGTGACCGGACGTACTCGATGGACGTTTTGCCGCAGGAATTTCCGTGCTTAGGGAATGGTGACTACAGAAGCCCCGCGATCGCCGTGAGAAACGCGGATGGTTCGGTTAGCTGTGACCTCCGGTTCCGGGGATATGACATCAAAAAGGGAAAATATGGCATCAAAGGGCTTCCGGCCGTATATGCTGAGGAAATAGAGGCAGAGACGCTGGAAATGCATATGGAGGACCCGGTCACAAAGGTGTCGGTTGATCTTCTGTATGGCGTGCTTCCGGAGTATGATGTGATCACACGGAGTGCAAGGGTAAGGAACGGCGGGAAGAGTAAAGTGTATCTGGAAAAGCTGCAGCCTGCCAGCCTGGATTTTGTACATGGAGAATTTGACTTTATCAGTTTTTACGGGCGGCACGCGATGGAACGGAATTTCCAGAGGGTTCCGGTGGTTCACGGCGCCCAGTCCATCGGCAGCAGGAGGGGCACCTCCAGCCATCAGTATAACCCGATGATGATCCTTGCCGACAGGGAAGCGACGGAGGATGCGGGAAGCTGCTATGCCATGTCATTTTTGTATAGCGGGGGATTCAAAGGGGAAGTGGAGCAGGATCAGTTCAATCAGACCAGGATCCAGTTGGGGCTCTATGAAGAAAGATTTTCCTATCCGCTGGAGCCGGGGGAGGAGTTCCTCGCGCCGGAGGTCGTAATGACATACAGCAGGAATGGTCTGACGGGACTGTCCCAGAATCTGCATACCTGTTTCCGGAAGCATTTGTGCCGTGGAAAATACAGGGACGCGGTACGGCCGGTCTTGATCAATAGCTGGGAAGCCTCTTATTTTCATTTTGACGGGGAGGCGATCTATCAGCTTGCGAAGCAGGCATCGGAATTGGGGATCGAGATGCTGGTGATGGATGACGGATGGTTTGGAAAGCGGGATGATGATAACAGCGGACTGGGAGACTGGTATGCGAATGAAGAGAAGCTGGGAGAATCTCTGGAAAGCCTGATCGGAAGGATCAATAGCCTTGGAGTGAAGTTTGGGATCTGGATCGAGCCGGAGTCTGTCAATGAGGATAGCGCACTTTTCCGGCGTCATCCGGACTGGGCAATGCGTATCCCGGGACGGAATCCGGTGCGGGCAAGAAATCAGCTGGTACTGGATTTTTCCAGAAAAGAGGTTGTGGATTCGATTTTTGAGCAGATCTGCAATGTCCTGGATAAAGGGAATATTGAATATGTAAAATGGGATATGAACAGAGGGCTTGCGGATATTTATTCCTGCGGGACCCAGGAACAGGGAAAGGTCCTGCATGACTATGTTCTTGGACTGTATGATTTTCTGGAGCGTCTGGTCCAGAAATATCCGGATATATTGATCGAAGGCTGCAGCGGCGGCGGCGGAAGATTTGACGCCGGGATGCTTTATTATACGCCGCAGATCTGGTGCAGTGACAATACGGACGCAATAGACCGGGTGCGGATACAGTATGGGACTTCTTTTGGATATCCGGTGTCAACGGTTGGCTCTCACGTGTCGGCGGTTCCGAACCACCAGACAGGAAGGAGCACATCCCTGGAGACCCGGAGCGTGACTGCCATGGCAGGTACATTTGGATATGAGCTTGACCTGGGACGGCTTTCGGATGAGGAAAAGCAGGAGATCCGCCGCCAGGTGGCTGATTATCATAAATATGCGCCGCTGATCCAGAATGGACTGTATTACCGGCTGACGAATCCTTTTACGCAGCCTGTGGGTGCATGGCAGTTTATTTCCGAGGACATGTCACAGGTGCTGCTTTGTGCGGTGATGCTTGAGGTACATGGAAATATGACGGTAGACTATGTGAAGCTGAAAGGACTGAAAAGCGGCTGTATGTACCGGGAGCAGGTGAGCGGCAGGCTGTATGCGGCGGATGCTCTGATGGAAATGGGAATTCCTCTGCCGGTGTCATCCGGAGAGTATCAGGCGCATCAGATTTATTTTGAGCTGGAACAATAAGATAAAGCTGTGCTTTGGACAGTATACCCCCGGGCATCCCTTGCGGAACGGCCGAATGGCCATAATGGGATGCCCGGAGGGTATGCAAAATGAAAAGAAAGGCTTGCCATCCGGGGAGCAGTGTGTTAAAATCAAGTTACTTGTGTTACAATATTATATTAGGAGGTGTGCACGGATGGATATTTTAAAGATTGTCTTAACGATCATATTTGTGATAGATTGTATCGCATTGTCAGCGATCATTCTTCTTCAGGAAGGAAAGTCAGCCGGACTCGGGACAATCAGCGGCGCGGCAGATACCTATTGGGGACAGAACAAGGGGCGTTCTATGGAAGGAGCACTTGTAAAGTCAACAAAGTTTCTTGCAATCTTATTCATTGTATTGGCGGTAGTATTGAATCTTGGTGTCTTTAACTGACATGGCGGTTTTCATAGTTCCTAAGGAAGTGACCGGCAGATTCAAAGGATGAATAGAGGAAATCAGGTTTCGTCTCTGATAGAGAATGAGAAAGGCACTCTATAAGCAGTATAGGGTGTTTTTTTTCGTACAAAGAGCCTGTGCCGGTTTCCGGATGTAGTTGGTAATATAGAAAGATAAAAAAGCAGAGGAGAAAGAATATGGATAATACGTTTGAAAAGCGCAAGAAAGTTATCTATGATTTTATCTGTGATGATTTCTATGTGCCTATGAAAATGAAAGAGATCGCGGTGCTTCTGCGGGTCCCGCGGGAGCAGAGGGAGGAGTTGAAGGAAGTACTGGATGCCCTGGAAGCAGAGGGGAAGATTCATGTATCGAAAAGAGGGAAGTACGCGAAGGGACAGGCGGAGCGCCTGACAGGAACCTTTCAGGCAAATGCCAGAGGATTTGGATTTATCAGCCGGGAAGGAGAGGGCGAGGACGTTTATATTGCCGAGGAGAACAGGGGAGGCGCGTTTCAGGGAGATGAGGTGGAGTTTATCATCACCCGGCAGAAGGAGGATTCGGATCCTAACCGGAAACGGACAGAAGGCAAGATCATCCGTGTGATTTCGCATCAGACGCTCCGTGTCGTAGGCTTGTTCGAAAAGAGCCATAATTATGGATTTGTCCGCCCGGATGACCAGAGGATATTAAAGGATATCTTTATCCCGGCAGGGAAAGAGAAGGGTGCCATGACCGGCCATAAGGTAGTAGTAGAGCTGACCTCCTATGGCGGTGAAGGGCAGAAGAGCCCTGAGGGATTTGTAAAAGAGGTGATCGGCCATATCAATGATCCGGGAACGGACATTATGTCTATCGTAAAAGGCTTTGACCTGCCGGTGGAATTTCCGGAGAAGGTGATGAACCAGGCAGAACGGGTAGGCAAGGATGTGAGCGAGGCTGACATGGCCGGGCGCAGGGATCTGCGGGAATGGCAGATGGTGACCATTGACGGCGAGGACGCAAAGGATCTGGATGACGCGGTATCTCTTACAAAAGAAGGAGAGAATTACCGCCTGGGGGTGCATATCGCGGATGTAACCAATTATGTCCAGGAGAACAGCGCCCTGGATAGAGAGGCGTTAAAGCGGGGAACCAGTGTCTATCTTGCGGACCGGGTAATTCCGATGCTTCCACATAAGCTGTCCAACGGGATCTGTTCTCTGAATGCGGGGGAAGACCGCCTGGCACTGAGCTGTATCATGCTGGTCAACGGAAAAGGAGAGGTGGCGGATTCCGAGATCGCGGAGACGGTCATCCGTGTAGATCAGCGGATGAGCTATACCAGTGTGGCGAAGATCTTAGAGGAGCATGATGCGGAAGAAATGGACAGGTATAAAGAGCTGGTGCCATTGTTTGAACGGATGGCGGAGTTATCCCACATCTTGCGTGAGAGAAGACATCAGAGAGGTTCTATTGATTTTGATTTTCCGGAAACTAAGATGATCTTGGACGAACATGGAAAGCCGGTTGACATCAGGCCCTATGACCGGAATGTGGCGACGAAGCTGATCGAAGACTTTATGCTTCTGGCAAATGAGACTGTGGCCGAAGAGTACTACTGGCGGGAACTGCCATTTTTGTATCGGACCCATGAGCCGCCGGATGATGATAAGATACGGAAGCTGAGTACCTTTATCAATAATTTCGGTTATCATATCCATGTGGGCAATGAGGTACGCCCGAAGGAAGTCCAGAAGCTTCTCGGAAAGGTAGAAGGTACTCCGGAGGAAGCCTTGATCAGCCGCCTGGCACTGCGGTCTATGAAGCAGGCAAAATATACCTGGGAAAATACGGGGCATTTCGGGCTGGCCGCAAAGTATTATACACATTTTACATCGCCGATCCGCAGATATCCGGATCTGCAGATCCACAGGATCATCAAAGAAAATATCCGGGGGCGTATGACGGAAGATCGGATCGGACATTATGAGAAAATATTGCCCGAGGTGGCCATGCAGTCCAGCGTGATGGAACGCCGGGCGGAAGAAGCGGAGCGGGAGACTGTAAAGCTGAAAAAAGTGGAATATATGGAGGAACGGATCGGGGAAGAATTTGAAGGGGTCATTTCCGGAATCACAAAATGGGGGGCATACGTAGAGCTTCCGAATACCATCGAAGGACTGGTGCATGTGGTGAATATGAAGGACGACCATTATGAATACCGGGAAGACCGTCTGGAGCTGGTCGGAGAGCGCACACATAAGGTTTATAAACTGGGGCAGACGGTACAGGTGCGTGTATTGGAAACAGACAAGGTACAAAGGACGATAAGTTTTGAGTTTGCGTAACAAGAACATCGGATATATTGCAAAGCGTTATTTTATTGATATAGAATTGGAATGGATATAGAAAGGCATTAGGTTATGGGCAAGGCAGAGGGAAAGCTGATCGCGAATAATAAAAAAGCATACCATGATTATTTTATCCTGGAAACATATGAGGCAGGTGTCGTTCTTCACGGGACGGAAGTAAAGTCTCTGAGGATGGGGCAATGCAGTATTAAAGAAGCATTTATCCGCATTGAGGATGGGGAGATGTTTATTTATGGTATGCATATTTCCCCTTATGAAAAAGGAAATATTTTTAATAAGGATCCGCTTCGTGTGAGGAAGCTTCTTCTTCATAAAAAGGAAATTAACAAGATTTTCGGAAAAATGAAGGAAAAGGGAAATACGGTGGTCCCTTTGAAGGTATATTTCAGCGGCAGTCTGGTGAAGATGGAGATCGGGCTGGCGAAAGGAAAGAAATTGTACGATAAGCGGGATGATATCGCGAAAAAGGATCAGAAGCGGGAGGCGCAGAGAGAATTTAAGGTTAGGAATCTGTAGGGTCGGAACGCGGATGAAGGATACAAAAATCCAGAAAAAAAGTGTGGCATAATAGCTTCAAATCGGTTGTTTTCTAAGGTCTGGTATGCTATCATTTTATATGGAATCAATTGCATATGGCAAGGGGACGCGGATAGCGGCAGCGCTGTGTTTTTCGTTGCTGTGAGTACCCGGCAGGGCGCGAAACAGTAACCGTGTTCCTATTGTACACCATGACAGGAGGATGAAAAATGAGCAGAAAAAAAGGATCCAGGGTAAAGAAAAGCAAGATGAAGAACCAGATGAGGAAAGCAGCAGAAGTAACCGTGGCTGAAGAGACAGCGGGATCTGAGGAAGCTGAAATGATAAAGGAAACTGAGAGGATAGAAGCGTCAGTGGCTGAGAAGGAAGCTGAGGTGATAGAAGCGTCAGCGGCTGAGAAGGAAGCTGAGGTGATAGAAACGGCAGCGGCTGAGAAGGAAGCTGAGGTGATAGAAACGGCAGCGGCTGAGAAGGAAGCTGAGACAGTAGAAGAGAAACCGGCCGCTCCTGAACTGACTGAGGAGGAAGAGAGCCGGCAGGAGGAAGTATACAAGAGAAGATTCGCACATCACTTTGACGAATTAAAATGGCTGTATATGGAGCTTTATGGGAATGACTCCATGTTTGCGGAATTGTGCGATAATCTCCATAGATTTTATGAGGAAAGAAATCCGGAACTCAAGGAAACAGATGAGAAAAGGGAGGCTGACCCGAACTGGTATAAGCATAATGACATGCTTGGGATGATGTTATATATAGATAACTTCGCAGGGAATATGAAAGGTGTGGAAGCGAAGCTGGACTATCTGGAAAAGAGCAATGTGAATTATATCCACCTGATGCCGTTTCTGGATACTCCAAAGGGACGTTCTGACGGTGGTTACGCGGTTTCGGATTTTCGCAAGGTACAGGAAAAGCTGGGGACAATGGAGGATCTGGAAAGCCTTACTACGGCATGCCATAAAAAGAATATGAACGTATGTATGGATTTTGTCATGAACCATACTTCGGAAGACCATGAATGGGCGAAGCGTGCCCGTCAGGGAGAAGGCGAATATATGAGCCGGTATTTCTTCTATGACAATGATTCCATCCCGCAGCAGTACGAGCGTACCGTACCCCAGGTGTTCCCAACGACGGCACCCGGCAATTTTACATGGCTGGATGATATCAAGCATTATGTAATGACAACATTTTACCCTTATCAATGGGATCTGAATTATCAGAATCCGAGAGTGTTCAATGAGATGATGTACAATTTCCTGTTCCTGGCGAATAAGGGGATTGACGTGATCCGTATCGACGCGGTTCCTTATATCTGGAAGGAGCTGAACACCAGCTGCCGGAACCTGCCGAAGGTGCATACGATCGTGCGTATGATGCGTATGATCGGTGAGATCGTATGCCCGGGGATCCTGCTTCTGGGCGAGGTGGTCATGGAACCGGAGAAGGTGGTTCCGTACTTTGGGACGTTGGAAAAGCCGGAATGCCATATGCTTTATAATGTTACCACAATGGCTACTACATGGCACACGGTAGCTACAAGGGACGTACGGCTTTTGAAACGGCAGCTTGATATTGTAAATAATCTTCCGAAAGAATATGTATTCTTGAATTATCTGCGTTGTCATGATGATATCGGGTGGGGGCTGGATTATCCGACTCTGGAGCAGCAGGGCATCCAGGAGCGCCCTCATAAGAAGTATCTGAATGATTATTTCCGGGGCTATGTTGAGAACAGCACCAGCCGGGGTGAGCTTTATAATGAGGATCTGGTGCTTGGTGACGCGCGTTTCTGCGGCACAACAGCATCCATGTGTGGAATCGAAAAGGCAGGATTTGAACATGACGCTGAGGCAATGGAAAAGGCGATCCAGCTAGATATCATGCTTCATGCGTATATGTTTATGCAGTCTGGAATCCCGGTGTTGTACAGCGGAGATGAGGTGGGGCAGGTGAATGATTATTCCTATAAAGAGGATCCGGACAAGGCGGCAGATTCCCGTTACATTCACAGAGGCGCTATGAGATGGGATCTTGCGGAGAATATTACGGATCCGGAGACTGTGGAAGGGAAAATGTTCCGGCGTCTTAATCAACTGGAAGAAATCCGTAAATCTGAAAAAGTATTTGTTACGAATGCCAATGTATGGACGGTAGAAACCTGGGAACAGGGAGTTCTGTGTATTGGAAGATATTATGAAGGAGAAAAACTGTTTGGCTTGTTCAACTTCAGTGAATATGACAAGATCGCGTGGATCAATGAAATAGACGGAACTTATGTAGATCTTATTTCAGGGGAAGAGGTACAGCCTGCAGGTGTACATATTCCGGCATATGGATTCTATTATCTGAAGCGGACGACAGCCCGGGAGTAGTCTTTCATTCTTTTTCAGCGAACCAAGTTGACAGGCTCTATAGAGGTTGATATAATATTTAACAAATATTAGGAGGTAAAAATCATGGGATTTTTGACAGGAAAAACAGTGATCATTACAGGAGGGGGAAGAGCAGTCCTGCGTGACGGCAGATGCGGTTCCATTGGTTATGGAATCGCGACGGCATACGCAAAAGAGGGCGCGAATATCGTCATTACCGGACGGAACGTACAGAAGCTGACAGACGCGAAGGAAGAACTGGAAAGACTTTACGGCATAAAGGTCCTGCCGGTCCAGGCAGATGTCAGCGCAGGTGCTGATAATGAGGCAGTTGTAGAAAATGTCGTAAAGCAGACGATGGATGCATTTGGCAGGATTGATGTTTTGATCAACAATGCACAGGCTTCTGCTTCCGGTGTGACACTTGCTGACCATACGACAGATCAGTTTAATCTGGCATTATATTCTGGCCTGTACGCGACATTCTATTATATGAAAGCATGCTACCCGCACCTGAAAGAGACAAAGGGTTCTGTGATCAACTTTGCGTCCGGTGCAGGATTATTCGGAAATTATGGACAGTGCGCATATGCGGCCGCAAAGGAAGGTGTCCGCGGATTGACCCGTGTGGCAGCTACGGAGTGGGGCAAGGATGGAATCAATGTAAATATCGTGTGCCCGCTGGCATGGACCGCGCAGCTTGAGAACTTCCAGGAAGCATATCCGGATGCGTTTAAGCAGAACGTGCATATGCCGCCGGCCGGACATTATGGAGACGCGGAGCTTGAGATCGGACGTGTGTGCGTACAGCTGGCTTCTCCGGACTTTAAGTATATGTCAGGCGAGACCATAACACTGGAAGGCGGAATGGGACAGAGACCGTAAAAATGTCAGGAAGCCGTCTGTGTGTAAGAGTACAGTATAAAAGAAATCCCGGAGCATGAGTTCTCCGGGATTTCTTTTTATCATCGTTTACAGAAAAGATAGGACTGGCACACTTGTTTACTTTGTTCCGAAGATACGGTCTCCGGCATCTCCGAGTCCGGGACAGATATAGGCAGCTTCATTCAGTTCTCTGTCCAGATGGCCTACATAGATCTGTATGTCCGGATGTGCTTTTGTCAGGCGTTCGATTCCTTCCGGGGCAGCAATGATAAACATACATTTGATCATCTTGCCGCCATGCTTCTTGATAAAGTCCACTGCCGCGACCGCAGATCCGCCTGTCGCGAGCATGGGATCAACGACAACGATCTGGCGCTGCTCGATCGGCACCGGAAGCTTACAGTAATATTCATGCGGCTCGTGAGTGACAGGATCGCGGTACAGTCCGATATGGCCGATCTTTGCGGACGGCACCAGAGTCATGATTCCATTGACCATACCGAGTCCGGCGCGGAGAACGGGAACAACGGCAAGCTTTTTTCCGGAAATCATCGGCGACATGCATGTTTCGATCGGAGTTTCTACCTCTACATCTTCCAGTGGCAGGTCCCGGAAAGCCTCATAGCCGATCAGAACGGCAATTTCCTCTACCAGTTTCCGGAATTCATTGGTTCCGGTTTCTTTTTTCCGGAGCAGCGAAATTTTGTGTTGGATCAAGGGATGATCCATAATAAATACATTTTCCATGATATACCTCTGTTTTTTTGTGGTAGCCTTTACAATAGCTGTTTTCTGTAGATACTAAAGTAATTCTAACGAAACTTCCCTATAAAGTCAATCCTAAGTTACTGTTCACTTAATTCATGCTTTTCGGTTTCAGTAAACTATGTTAAGATAAGGGCAAAAGAAAAATGAAAGGAAGACGATACCATGTATGATGTGATCTTATTTGACCTGGATGGGACATTGACGGATTCCGGTCCGGGAATCACAAATTCTGTGGCATATTCTTTGAAAAAATATGGGATTGAAGTGGCTGACAGGGAGGAACTGTATAAATTTATCGGGCCTCCTTTGAAGGAGTCTTTTGAGAAGTATTATGGCTTTTCAGCAGAGGAATCGAAAAAAGCAGTAGAATATTACCGAGAGTATTATACAGATAAAGGGATGTTTGAGAACTCGGTATATGAAGGGATTGAAGAATTATTGAAGGAGATCCGGAAAGCCGGGAAGATGGCGGTTGTGGCAACCTCAAAGCCGGAAATATTCGCGAGAAAGATTTTGGAGCATTTTGGGCTGGCAAAATATTTTTCCTATATTGTAGGCGCGAATATGGATGAGACACGGACGAAAAAGGACGAAGTGATATCGTATGTGCTGGAAAGCTGCGATATCCCTGATAAATCAAAAGTATTGATGATCGGCGACAGGGAGCACGACATTTTGGGCGCAAAAAGAAACGGGCTTGATTCTCTGGGCGTATTGTTTGGGTTTGGGAATCGCGAGGAACTAAAGAAAGCAGGGGCAGATTATATAGCGGAAACCGTAAAAGACATCTATCCGGTTATATTCGTATAGGACAGGAAGCTTAAAGGCTTCCTGTCTCATGTGAAATTTTTTCCTTTGTATCCAGGATCAGTTTTTTCAGTTCTCGTATCCGGCTGTCATCCATACGGTCTTTTGGGGCGGAAATGCTGATGGCGTAAAAAGGCTTTCCCTGGAAGTTTTTCAGAGATACGGCAATACACCGGACGCCGGTTTCATTTTCTTCGTTATCCAGCGAATAGCCGTTTCTCCGGACGTCCCGGATCACCTCTTGAAATCTTTCAAAGTCTGTGACCGTATATTCCGTTATTTTTTTGATTTCACTTTGTTCCCAAATGGAACGAATCTTCTCATCCGGCATATCAGCCAGCATTGCTTTTCCGACACCGGAGCAGTAGAGCGGGATGCTCTTTCCGACCATGGACACAAGGCGTACGGAGTTTCTCGGAGATTCTACCTTGTCAATATATACCGCATGAATATTGTCAATCTGTACCAGATGGACGGTTTCACCGGAGGATTCCGCAAGCTGCCTGATATAGGGACGGGCGATATCGATCATGTTGTTCTGGGACAAAATCTGGTTCGAGATCTTACAGAATTTGAAGCTTAGGCTATATTTTGATGTTTCGGCATCCTGCCGGACATAATCCATGCAGATGAGTGAGTTTAAGATCCGGTGGACGGTGCTTTTGTTCAGCTCCAGCTCATTGCTCAGGTCCTGCAGCCCTGTGGGGCCGGACTGTGCCAGATATTCTATCGTATGAAAAATACGTTCCGATACCTGGATCGGGTTTTTTGATTCCATTTGCTTCACCTCTTAGACAATAGGGAATATTAAAAAAAGTTAAACCGCAAATGCGGATTTTGGCTATGTGGTATTGTAGCACGTTTATTTCAAAAGCGCAAATAGTTGTTTATATTCTTGCGATAAGCCGGGCATACTCGTTTATATATTAAGTGTGGATAAATGTCTGATGGATCATTTCCGGAAAAAAATTTTTTTATTGGAAAAGGTTGACAATATACGCTGGTTGTGTATAATAAAAATATAAAGTTCACAATATGAAATGTAATTTCATATTGTGAAACTAAAAAGTGAGGAGAATGAATATGAACGAAGTAGCAGAGAAAATTCAGAAGATGGGTGTTGTACCGGTTGTTGTACTGAATGACGCGAAGGATGCCGCGCCTTTGGCAAAAGCATTATGTGAGGGAGGGCTTCCCTGTGCGGAGGTTACTTTCCGTACGGACGCGGCTGAGGAGTCTATCCGGATCATGACGACAGAATATCCGGATATGTTTGTAGGCGCCGGTACCGTGCTTACGACCGGCCAGGTTGACCGTGCGATGGGCGCGGGAGCGAAGTTTATCGTCAGCCCTGGCTTTGATCCGGAGATTGTAGATTATTGTCTGGAAAAGAATATTCCGGTATTCCCGGGATGTATTACCCCGTCTGAAGTAGCCCAGGCCGTGAAAAGGGGACTAAAGATCGTAAAATTCTTCCCGGCAGAGCAGTTTGGCGGAGTAGCGACGATCAAAGCGATGGCAGCTCCTTATGTAGGGCTGAAGTTTATGCCTACGGGCGGTGTAAATGCAAAGAACCTGGAAAGTTATTTAAGTTGTGACAAGATCATCGCGTGCGGCGGAAGCTGGATGGTAAAAGGGGATCTGGTCAAGGCAGGAAAATTTGACGAGATCAGGACCATGACAGAAGAAGCGGTAAAACTGGTAGCAGATATCAGAAAATAACAGCATCAGATATATTTTGAAGAAAAGTGAGGAAAAAACGATGGCAAAAAAGGTTGTAACATTTGGTGAGATTATGTTAAGGCTTGCGCCGGAAGGGTATTACCGTTTTGTACAGGCGGATAAATTAGGCGCGACATATGGCGGCGGTGAGGCGAATGTAGCAGTTTCCCTGGCAAATTATGGACTTGACGCCGCGTTTGTTACAAAGCTTCCGAAGCATGAGATCGGGCAGGCCGCGATCAATTCTCTGCGTAGATTTGGAGTAGATACTTCCCATATCGCCCGCGGCGGTGACCGTGTGGGAATTTATTTCCTGGAGAAGGGAGCTTCCCAGCGTCCGTCCAAGGTAATCTATGACAGGGCAGGCTCTTCTATCTATACGGCTTCCCCGGAAGATTTCAACTGGAAGGAAATCTTTGAAGGTGTAGACTGGTTCCATTTTACAGGGATCACGCCGGCTTTGAATGATGATGTGGCAGCGATCTGCCTGGATGCATGTAAAGCGGCAAAGGAAGCAGGGGCAAAGATTTCTTGTGACCTGAACTACAGAAATAAGCTGTGGAGCAAGGAAAAAGCCGGACAGGTGATGGACGGGCTGTGTAAATATGTAGACGTATGTATCGCAAATGAAGAGGATGCGGCAGACGTATTTGGTATCCATGCGGCAAATACCGATGTTACCGCAGGGGAAGTGAACAGGGAAGGGTACAAGGATGTGGCAAAACAGCTTGCGGACCGTTTTGGTTTTGAGAAGGTGGCGATCACACTCCGGGAATCTCTTTCCGCAAATGATAACAACTGGTCTGCTATGTTATATGACGGAACAGATTATTATTTCAGCAAAAAATATAAGATGCACATCGTAGACCGCGTAGGCGGAGGGGATAGCTTCGGCGGCGGATTGATCGCCGCGGTTTTGAATGGCTATGACGCACAGTCCACGATCGAATTTGCGGTGGCCGCGTCTTGCCTGAAACACTCTATTGAGGGTGATTACAACATGGTATCTATGGACGAAGTCGCAAAACTTGCCGGAGGCGACGCTTCCGGCCGCGTCCAGAGATAATATATTGATTGTTTCGGAACAGCCGCGCCTGAACTGGCTGTTCCGGAAATTTCTCCCATTTTGCTATTGCGGAAATAAGGCTGTCACGATCGTGGCGGCCTTATTTCAAGTGTACAAAAAAGTAAATAAGCAAAAAAATATAAAATAGCGTAAAAATAAGGTTGTCATTTTTTGGTATAACGTGTTAGTATATAATTTACTGACTAATAAAAGTAAAGACAGGAAAAACACGAGGAGAGAGTCGAGTATGGAATATCTAAAAAAATTATTTGCTCCGGTTGATATGACGGTGGGGAGACCATGGGAGGACATTCTGGTATTCACCGTACCGATGTTGATCGGCAACATTGCCCAACAGCTTTATAATACGGTAGACAGTGTGGTGGTGGGTAATTTTGTAGGAGACAATGCGCTGGCAGCAGTGGGAAGCGCCGGTCCGATCCTGAACCTGCTGATCGTGTTGTTCATTGGGATCAGTATGGGAGCCAGTATCATGGTATCCCAGTATTTTGGCGCGAAGAACAGAAAGGACCTGTCCAGTACCATCGGGAACTGTATCGTGCTGACCGCACTGGCTTCCATATTTGTTATGGTCGTCGCTACGCTGGCGGCAAGACCACTCTTGCTGCTTCTTGGAACTCCGGATAGTATTATTGACTGGTGTACTTCTTATCTCCGGATCATGTTCATTGGCTCTGCGGGACTGGCATATTATAATATATTGAGCGGAGTATTGCGCGGGCTGGGAGATTCCATTTCCGCGTTGCTGTATCTGATTGTGGCCAGTGTATTGAATATCATTCTGGATCTGGTATTTGTCGTATATTTTGACATGGCAGTAGATGGTGTGGCACTGGCAACCGTGATCGCGCAGGCAATTTCTGCCTTGCTTTGTGTGCGCAGGCTGCTGCAGATGACGGATTTGTTTGACCTGAACCGCGAATATCTGAAAATGACAAAGCAGCATTCACTGAATATCATCCGGCTGGGTGTGCCTTCCGGTGTGACACAGGCTATTATTTCCATGGCTATGTTGGTAGTACAGTCATTGACCAACAGCTTCGGGGAGCAGTTCATTGCGGCAAATGTAATCGTAATGCGTGTGGATGGATTTGCCATGCTGCCCAATTTTTCATTTGGAACCGCAATGACGACGTATGCGGGGCAGAATGTGGGAGCCGGTGCTTATGACCGTGTATCAAAGGGGGCGAAACAGGGAACCTTTATGGCGCTCGGCACCTCTGCCGTGATCACGGGGCTGATCCTGTTGTTTGGAAGGCATCTGATGGGGATCTTTACCAATACGGATTCTCTGGTCACACTGAGCATGAGGATGATGTGCATCCTGGCAGTGGGATATATCGCCATGGCTGTTACACAATCTTTATCCGGTGTCATGCGGGGCGCCGGGGATACACTTACGCCGATGTGGATATCCCTTGTGACTACGATCATCGTTCGGGTCCCGTTGGCGTATGGACTGGTGTATCTCACCAAAAGCGCGCAGCATCCGAAGGGAAGGGAAGAGTGTATTTTCATATCCCTGCTGATTTCGTGGGTCATCGGAGCATTGGCTACCGCATTTTTCTACAGAAAGGGAAAATGGAGACAGACTGCTTTGAAATGAGTGAAAAGATATGACAAAGAAAAAGCTTGCGGCAGAGATTATTGAACGATTGAAAAAGGAATATCCCGTTGCGGAATGCAGCTTGGATTATGACCATGCATGGAAGCTGCTGGTCAGTGTGCGTCTTGCGGCACAATGTACGGACGCAAGGGTAAATGTAGTGGTGGAAGAGCTCTATGCGAAGTATCCGGATGTGGACGCACTGGCAGCGGCAGAGGTGGAGGAAATCGAGAAGATCGTCCGCCCCTGCGGCCTGGGAAAGAGTAAGGCACGAGATATCAGTGCATGTATGAGGATATTGAAGGAAGAATATAATGGAAAGGTACCGGATGATTTTGATGCCCTTCTGAAGCTTCCGGGGGTGGGCAGAAAAAGTGCCAACCTGATCATGGGGGATGTGTTTGGAAAGCCTGCGATCGTTACGGATACCCATTGTATCCGGCTGGTGAACCGGATGGGCCTGGTGGACGGGATCAAGGAGCCGAAAAAGGTGGAAATGGCACTGTGGAAGATCATTCCCGCAGAGGAGGGGAGTGATTTCTGTCATCGCCTGGTATATCATGGAAGGGAGGTCTGTACCGCCCGGACGAAGCCTTATTGTGATAAGTGTTGTCTGGCGGATATCTGTGCCAAAAATGGAATATGACCTGCCAGCGGATATTTGTGTAGGGAATGGAGTAAAAAATAGTTGTATCTTGGAGAGGAAAATAATATAATAGGTATGGTCAGCGGCGGCCCTGTATCACAGGGCCATTTATCTATTTGAACTACAAAGGTTCAATAAGATGTGCTGATATTGACAAATAAATCAAAATAAGAAGGTAGAAAAAATGGGAAAATATTTTGGCACCGACGGTTTTCGCGGAGAAGCGAATGTTGTACTGACTGTGGAGCATGCATTTAAGGTGGGACGCTATCTTGGCTGGTATTTTGGGCAGGAGCATAAGGCAAGAGTCGTGATCGGAAAAGATACCAGAAGAAGCAGCTATATGTTTGAATATGCATTGGCCGCAGGATTGACAGCTTCCGGGGCGGACGCGTATCTGCTTCATGTTACTACGACTCCCAGTGTATCCTATGTGGTAAGGACAGAAGATTTTGATTGTGGCATTATGATCTCTGCCAGCCATAATCCTTATTATGACAATGGAATCAAGGTGATCAATCAAAAGGGACATAAGATGGAGGCAGAGGTAGAAGATAAGATTGAAAGCTACATTGACGGCGAGATCGGCGAACTTCCTTTGGCGTCGAAGGAGGATATCGGACGTACGATTGATTACGCGGCAGGAAGAAACCGGTATATCGGGCATCTCATTTCCCTGGCTACGCGTTCTTTCAAGGATATGCGTATCGGCCTGGATTGTGCCAACGGAAGCGCGTTCAGTATTGCCAAGAGCGTATTTGACGCATTGGGGGCCAAAACCTATGTGATCAGTAATGAACCGGATGGATTGAACATCAATAAGAATTGTGGATCCACCCATATCGAAGCACTTCAGGAATTTGTGAAGGAGAAAAAGCTGGATGTCGGATTTGCCTACGACGGAGACGCGGACCGTTGTATCGCTGTGGATGGAAATGGAAATGTGGTGAACGGCGATCTGGTACTTTATATGTGCGGGAAGTATCTGATGGAGCAGGGAAAACTGGAAGGAAATACGATCGTGACTACGGTCATGTCGAACCTGGGGCTCTATAAAGCCTGTGATAAGATTGGAATGAAGTACGAGCAGACGGCAGTGGGCGATAAGTATGTATATGAAAATATGATGAATAACGGATTTGTACTCGGCGGAGAGCAGTCCGGGCATATTATTTTCAGCAAACATGCAAGAACCGGCGATGGAATACTGACTTCTTTGATGATCATGGAAGTGATCATGGAAAAGAAACAGACTTTGGCAAAATTGTGCGAAGATGTAAAGATTTATCCACAGCTTTTGAAAAATGTACGTGTTACGGATAAGAAGACCGCGAGGGAAAATCCGGCGGTGCAGAAAGCGGTGGAGGATGTGGCAGCGGCCCTGGGCAGTGACGGCAGGATCCTGGTACGTGAAAGCGGTACGGAGCCGGTGATCCGCGTTATGGTGGAGGCCGCTACGGATGAGATCTGCAGGCAGTATGTAGATCAGGTGGTCGAAGTGATCCAGGCGGAAGGACTGGAGGTTACCCCGTAAGGGGAATTGCGCTGACGCGCAGGCAGGTAATTCATTTTTAAAGAAATTGGTAAAAAAGTATATGATAAAAGAAAAAGCGAAGGGCGTGGCAAATTTGATTTTGTTACGCCCTTCGTTATGTTTTGGGATACGGGTTCAGCCTATGATGAGAGTCGGATATCCGGCCTGTTTTAATCGTTGTTCCATTTCTACAGCATCCTCCAGGGTAGTGAAGCTGCCCACCCGTACACGGAAAAAACCATCTTCTTCTACAAGGGAAGCTGTGTAATCCTGCTCCAGAAGCTCATTTAGCAGGCGGTTGGCATAAACTGGATTGCGGTAGGAACCAACCTGTATATAATATACAGACGGGTCGGGGGTGGATTCGGCCGTGTCCAGAGTATCCAGGATTCCAGAAGCAATCGCCTGGGCAATATCATCGAAATTGTCATCAAATAGGGTATTGTCGGTATTGGAATTTAAAAAACCAACCTCGGCCATGACGGCAGGCATCTGTGTTTGGCTCAGTATGACCAGATTCGGGCGGGCCTGTACGCCAAGATTGACAAAGCCGACACTTTCCAACTGGTCGTTGATGTTTTCCGCCAGTTCCAACTTGATTCCGGAGAGGTCATAGACCAGGGATTCTACGCCGGAAACTACATTGTCCATTGGAAAGGAGTTGCGGTGGAGGGAAACAAAGTAATCTACACCGGCATTATTGGCTTCCTCTGCTTTTTCATAGGGGGATTGGTAGATATCGGTCGTCCTTGTGTATTCCACATCAATTCCGTTATTCTGAAGGATTTCGCCGACTGCCAGGACAAGGCGGAGGGTATCATCCTTCTCTTGCCGGCCATTGAAGGCCACGCCGGTATCGCGCCCGCCGTGACCGGCGTCAAGCATGATTGAATAAGGCATAGCATACATTCCTTTCTTACAATTCTATATTAGAGTATGAAGGAAAATGTGGAAATGTGCATACGAAAAAACGACCTGCTATTGCAGGCCGTCCAAAAAGTAACGGAGAGTGTGGGATTCGAACCCACGTGCCCGGAAACGGACAACTGCATTTCGAGTGCAGCTCGTTATGACCACTTCGATAACTCTCCATAATCAATAAATATGTTATGGTAAGGCTGCTGCGTTAAATTCAGTCAGCAGCCTCACGATCCTCTTCATTATCAGAATCCGGTTCAGGATCGCTCTTTTCCGGAAGATATATATGCACAAGCTCTACACGGTTCTTATCCAGCCGTTCTACTACCATGCGGATGCCGTCCTCGGTGGTAAATTCATCACCGGCTTCAGGCAGACGGTCCAAATGCTGGATAAGATATCCGCCCAGGGAATCGTAGTCTTCAGATTCCAGTTCCAGCTCCAGACGGTCATTCAGGTCATCCAGGCTTAAGGAACCTTCTACCATATATTCGCGTTCATCTAATTTTTGTATGAAGCTTTCTTCGTTTTCATCGTATTCATCATGAATCTCGCCGACAATCTCCTCCAGGATATCCTCCAGCGTGATCAGGCCGGCTGTCTCGCCGTATTCGTCCAATACAATGGCAATATTGAAGGAAGCATCGCGCATCTCCACGAGAAGTTCGGAAATATTTTTATACTCGTGTGTGAAATAGGCTTCCCGAAGAATATCTCTTACGTGAAAATGCTCTTTGTTTTCAAATAAAAGAAGATCCTTCATGTTGATCGTTCCGATCACATTGTCTGTGGTATCCTCATATACAGGAAGCCGGGTATACTTGTCCTCTTTAAAAATCTCTAACAGTTCGTGATAGGTACTGTTGACATCCGCGAAGGTTACATGCACCCGGGGAACCATAACGTCCTTCGCGCGGGCGTCACCCAGGTCGAAAACATTGTAGATCATTTTCCTTTCTTCGGATTCGATCACACCATCTTCATGGCTCACGTCCACGATTGTGCGAAGCTCATCTTCAGTCATGGTATTGTTCTTTGCGTTGGGGTCGATCCGAAACAAAAACATCACTCCGCGTGCCATTATATTTACAATAAAAATGACAGGGGTCATAACAGTCATAAACACCTTAATAACAGGAATGTATGCTAAAGCCAGCTTGCCGGAATTAATATTTGCCGCGTTCTTCGGAGTGATCTCACCGAATATAAGGATCGCAAAGGTCAATATGCCGGTCGCGATACCGACCATATATCCACCCATACGATACGCGAGTGTCGTGGTCAGTGATGAGGCGTAAAGATTTACGATATTATTTCCGATCAAAATGGCGCTCAGCATCTTGGAAGAATGATTTTCCGTAACGTCTAACACGGCTGCCGCCCGTTTATTACCATCGTCCGCGAGGGAACGCATCTTGATCTTATTCACTGTGGTAAGTGCTGTTTCCGCGGAAGAAAAAAAGGCTGACAACAATAACAGGATAAACAATATGAAAAATTGTATGGCGTCACTAGGGTCCAATGATTCGTTCAACTCCTTTTTACTATAAACTTGACGAGTATACCTGATTACTATACATCATTCCCGTGAAATTTGCAAGTTGAATTTCATTACGTTTTATTGTATATTGTAAATTAGCGTGTAGCGGACTATATCATAAAATGAATGGAGACTGCGTATGGATTTGTATGAAGAGTTATGCAGGATAACAGGACAGGGAAATGTATATACGGAAGAACCAATGAGCGGACATACGACATTCAGGGTAGGAGGACCGGCAGATTTTTTCGTGACTCCGGAGGGGGAAGACCAGGTACGGGGAGCTGTTTCAGCCTTTAGAAACGCAGGCGTTCCTTTTTATATCGTGGGGAACGGGAGCAATCTGCTTGTAGGAGATGGGGGATACAGGGGAGGAATCATTCAGATTTTTAAAAAGATGAACCGGATTTCGGTTCAGGGTTCTGTGCTCCATGTCCAGGCAGGCGCTCTTTTGTCAAAAATTGCCGCAAAAGCGCAGAGCAGAGGATTGACAGGCTTTGAATTTGCTTCCGGCATTCCGGGGACACTGGGAGGCGCGGTGATGATGAATGCGGGAGCTTATGGCGGGGAGATGAAGCAGGTACTGACGGGAGCGAAAGTTTTGAGAGCTTCCGGTGAGATAGAAGAGGTGCCTGTAGAAGCGATGGAATTAGGATACCGAAGCAGCATTTTTTCAAAAACCGGGGATATTGTTTTAAGTGCAGATATAAAATTAAAAGCAGGAGATCCGGAACAGATTCAGAAGCGTATGGAGGAACTGAAAGAGCGGCGTACATCAAAACAGCCCCTGGAATATCCCAGTGCCGGAAGTACTTTTAAACGTCCGGAGGGCTATTTTGCCGGAAAGTTGATCGAAGACGCCGGGCTGCGTGGATTTCAAGTGGGCGGCGCGCAGGTGTCGGAAAAGCATTGCGGTTTTGTGATCAATAAAGATCATGCTACGGCAAGGGATATATTGTCCTTGATGGAGCAGGTGGCAGATCGGGTATATGGCAAATCCGGAGTGCGGCTGGAGCCGGAAGTCAAGAGGATCGGAGAATTTTATACTCACGGCCGATGAAATCTGCCGTGAGTATCGCGCCAGCCGTAGCCGCAAAGCGGCATGATTCCTTATGCGGCTGTGCGCATCATGTTATACTGTACGGCAGATTTATCTGGCGTGCAGTATAACAGTGCGGGAGCAGGCAGAATGTGAGAAGTAACGGATCTTGTAGATATAGCTGTATATTTGGAAAGGACGAAAGGTGTAAAGAATGAGATTTGTGATCGTGACGGGAATGTCTGGAGCCGGGAAGTCTACCGCGCTTAAAATGCTGGAGGATATGGGATATTTTTGTGTGGACAACCTGCCGATCCAGTTAATGCCGAAATTTGCGGAAATGCTGATGCTGCCCAATGCGGAGATCAATCAGGCGGCGCTTGGCATTGATATCCGCAACGGCCAGGCCCTGGACGGGATTGAAGAGCAGCTTTCCCAGATGGATACCCAGGGTATCCGGTATGAGATCTTGTTTTTGGACGCGCGGGATAATGTACTTGTAAAGCGGTATAAGGAGACCAGGCGCCAGCATCCGTTGGGCGGCGTGGGGAGAGTGGATATCGGGATCGCGAAAGAGCGTGAACGGATCGCGTTCTTAAAGATGCAGGCGACATATATACTGGATACGAGCAAGCTGCTTACCAGAGAGTTAAAAAGAGAGCTGGAAAAGATTTTTGTGGAAGGAAAGGAATTCAAAAATTTGTATGTTTCAGTGATGTCTTTTGGTTTTAAATATGGAATCCCGCAGGACGCGGATCTGGTCTTTGATGTGCGTTTTTTACCAAATCCCTACTATATAGAAAGCCTGAAGGAAAAAACAGGAAATGACAGGGAAGTACAGGACTATGTGCTGGAGAATGAGCGGGCAGGGATTTTTGTGGAAAAGCTGAAGGGAATGATGGATTTCCTTCTCCCGAACTATATCCTGGAAGGGAAGAACCAGCTTGTGATCGGAATCGGATGTACCGGAGGGAAGCATCGCTCCGTAACGCTGGCAAACGTTTTATATCAGTATATGGAAAAAAAGGAGAACTATGGAGTGCGGATCGAGCATAGAGATATAGAAAAAGACGCGATCGTAAAAGCACATTGAAAGGCGGGAAGAGGACATGTCATTTTCTGGGAATGTTAAGGAAGAACTTTCCAGGACACTGAGCCAGGCAAGACATTGCCAGATAGCGGAATTAGCGGCTTTGCTGAGCATGTGCGGCTCCATTGCGATAGACAGCAGGAATCAGTATTGCTTAAAAATCCATACGGAAAATCAAGCTGTTGCAAGAAAAGTCTTTACATTGATCGAAAAAACATTTAATATAGATGCTGATATCTCCATTCGGAAGAACATGACGAAGAAAAGCGTTGTATATGCAGTGGTGGTCAGGAGGCATAGTGACGCCCTTCGTATCCTTCAGGCAGCAAAGCTGATCGATGTGCCGGAGAAAGCGCTTGAAGAGATCCATATTGTCAATCCGATCGTGGTACAACAAACCTGCTGCAGACGGGCATTTATCCGGGGGGCTTTTCTGGCGGCGGGATCCATGAGCGACCCATCAAAGTCTTATCATTTTGAGATTGTTTGTGGGGCGGAAGCGATGGCAATACAGATCCAGAAGCTGATCCGCGGTTTTGCGATGGACGCAAAGATCGTGCCAAGGAAAAAGTCGTATGTGGTATATCTTAAGGAAGGATCCCAGATTGTAGATATCCTGAATGTCATGGAAGCGCATGTATCTTTGATGGAACTGGAAAATGTCAGGATTTTGAAGGAGATGCGCAATACAGTGAACCGTAAGGTAAACTGTGAGACAGCCAATATTAACAAAACCGTCTCTGCTGCCGTGAGGCAGATGGAGAATATTACATACTTGCGCGACAATATCGGTTTTGAAAAATTGCCGGAAGGGTTGGAAGAGGTGGCGCTTGCCCGTCTTTCCCATCCGGACGCGTCACTGAAAGAGCTGGGGGGAATCTTGTCTCCGCCGGTTGGAAAATCCGGAGTAAACCATAGGCTCCGGAAGCTGGAAGAATTGGCAGAGAAAGTGAAACAAGAACAAGGAGGGTCATGATTATGGTTGAAGTGCCAGTTGTCGTAAGACAGGAAAAGGGGCTTGACGGAAGGCCGATCGCACTGTTGGTACAGGAAGCAAGCCAGTATGCAAGTAAGGTGTATATCAAGGTTGAGGACAAAAGCATCAATGCGAAAAGCATTATGGGTATGATGAGCCTTAGCCTGTCAGAGGGGGAAGAGGTTACGATCCTTACGGAGGGTGAGGATGAAGAGAAAGCGGCAGAGGGGGTTAAGACATTTTTTATGACGGCAAAATAGAATCATTTTTATGCCTGTAGGGTATAAAATTCTGTCCGGAAGTTAATCTTTTATAACAGAGTGAGACAGATGCTTTTCCGCAAGAGGAGTAAAGAATATGAAGAAGATGTTGTTTATTTATAACCCGAATTCCGGAACGGGTGTATTGAAGCCAAAGCTGGCAGACGTGATCGACATATTTGTAAAAGGCGGCTATGACGTAACCGCATATCCGACACAGTGTTACCACGATGCGTTGGCAAAGACACTTTGTTATACGGAAGATTATGACATCATCGTGTGCAGCGGCGGGGATGGGACGCTGGACGAGGTGGTGACCGGAGTTTCCAAGCGCGCGAAGCGGGTGCCGATCGGATATATCCCGGCAGGTACGACCAACGATTTCGCGCATAGCCTGCATATTTCCAGCAATATACTGGAAGCGGCGGATGTGGCGGTAAACGGCGTGCCGTTTTCCTGTGACGTAGGAAAGTTTAACGATGATTACTTTGTATATATCGCGGCTTTTGGCCTGTTTACTGATGTGTCCTATGAGACAAAGCAGAGTATGAAGAATGTGCTGGGGCATCTGGCCTATATCCTGGAGGGCTCAAAACAGATATTCAACATACCGTCTTATCATATCAGGGTGTCTCATGATAATGAAGTGATCGAAGACGACTTTATGTTCGGCATGGTGACGAATTCACGGTCTGTAGGGGGATTTAAGGGAATCATCGGAAAGGATGTTATATTTGATGATGGGCTGTTTGAGGTGACATTGATCAAGACACCGAAAAATCCAATCGCCTTAAACGAGATCATTGCGTCTCTTGTGATCAAGCAGATTGATTCGAATCATGTGTATTCTTTTCGCTCCGGGGAGGTGCGTTTTGAGTCGGTTGAAGAGATTTCATGGACGCTGGACGGTGAATTTGGCGGAGAACATGACGAAGTGGTCATAAAGAATAAAAAACAGGCGCTTCAGATCATGGTGAAGGAAGATACCAGGACTCATCTGGAAGAAAAGAAAGAGGAACTGATTGAGAAGATCAAAGAGGAAGAAGGACTGGTTATTGAGAAATAACCAATAGAGGATAGACAAAAAGCTGTCTGTGGATGAAACCACAGACAGCTTTTTAATGACTCCAAGGGGAATCGAACCCCTGATTCCAGCGTGAGAGGCTAGCGTCTTAACCGCTTGACCATGGAGCCGTACTTTTGTATGCTTACGACAAAAAACAACTTTCTACGCCACAAGCAAGATTCATTATAACACATGATTTTGAATAGTGCAAGCAAAAAAAATATTTTTTATGCAAACAGATTCTAAATTCTTTCTGGAATTGTTTGGCGGAAATGGTTTACATTCCTACGTTCATTTGGTAGTATGGGATTACTGAGATAGGAAAAGGAGAATGAAAGCATGAGAATTATTGAAGCAAATGACTACAAGGACATGAGTAGAAAGGCAGCCAACATTATTTCTGCCCAGATCATACTGAAACCAGACTGTGTACTGGGGCTGGCAACCGGTTCGACACCGGTCGGGCTGTATGAGCAGCTGGTGGAATGGTACAAGAAGGGAGATCTGGATTTTTCACGTTTATCGACTGTGAATCTGGACGAGTATAAAGGACTGGGCCGGGAGAATGACCAGAGCTATTATTATTTTATGCATGACCATCTGTTCAATCATGTCAATGTCCGCCCGGAATGCACGAATGTGCCGAACGGGATGGAGCCGGATTCCGAAAAGGAATGTAAGAGATATGAGGAGCTGATCGACAGCCTGGGCGGGGCGGACCTGCAGCTTCTGGGATTAGGGCACAACGGACATATCGGGTTTAATGAGCCTGCGCCAGTATTTGAGAAAGTAACACACTGTGTAGATCTTACGGAAAGTACGATCGAGGCGAACAAACGGTTCTTCGCGTCCGCGGAGGAGGTTCCGAAACAGGCGTATACGATGGGAATTGGAACCATCATGAAGGCGAAGAAGATATTGGTTGTCGTGAATGGAGAGGACAAGGCAGGGATCGTGGCGAAAGCATTTTCGGGAGATGTGACTCCGGAAGTCCCGGCGTCGATCCTGCAGATGCATCCGGATGTAACGTTGGTTGGGGATGAGGCGGCATTGTCGAAGCTGCCGCGTTAATGCATGTTTTACAGAAAAGTTAATGACAGTCTGGCCGTATGGAAATAGAAACCGGGAAAGTGACGAGGCATGGATATGGTAATAAAAAATGTATTGGTATATGGAGAAGACCAGGTCTTTACAGAAGGCGAAGTATGCATAAAAGAAGGAAGATTTGTGGAGGAAACAGTAAGAGATGAGGAAGTGATTGACGGAGAAGGATGCTTTGCGGTTCCGGGACTGGTAGATATCCATTTTCACGGATGTGTGGGCGTTGATTTTTGTGATGCTTCATCAGAAGCCATAGAGAAGATGGCAAAGTATGAGGCTTCTGCCGGTGTGACTTCTATTTGTCCCGCAACGATGACGCTGGAAGAAGGACTGCTCCATGAGATCATGAAAACAGCAGGCAAATATCATGCCCGGGAAAAGGGCAGTACCGGGGCAGAAGGAGAGAACGGAACATATGCAGGCTATGTAGGCGCGAAGCTGGCAGGGATCAATATGGAAGGTCCTTTCATCAGCGCGGAAAAGAAGGGCGCGCAGGCGGCGGAACATATCCGGCCCTGCAGCCTGCCCTTGTACCGGAAGCTGCAGGAGGAATCCGATCATCTGATCCGTCTGGTAGACATTGCGCCGGAGACAGAAGGGGCAATGGAATTTATTGAGGCGGTAAAAGGAGAAACGGTGATCTCTATCGCCCATACTACGGCGGATTATGACACGGCTTTTGAAGCATTTGCAAGAGGGGCAAGCCATGTGACACATTTGTATAATGCCATGCCGCCCTTGAACCATCGGGCTCCGGGGGTGATCGGAGCGGCACGGGACGCTAAGGACTGCCATGTAGAGCTGATCTGTGATGGGATCCACGTTCATCCTGCCGTAGTGCGTGCCACATTTGAAATGTTCGGGGCTGAGCGGATTATTTTGATCAGTGACAGCATGAGAGCCACCGGGCTGACAGACGGACAGTATACTTTGGGCGGACAGGATGTGTTTGTGAAAGGAGCAAAAGCGACCCTGGCAGACGGCACCATCGCCGGTTCCGCGACGAATCTGATGGGATGTCTGCGTAAGGTGGTAAAGGAAATGAAAATTCCGTTGGAAACGGCAGTTGCCTGTGCAACGGTGAATCCGGCGAAAGAGATTGGTATTTATGATAAATGTGGGAGCATTACGCCGGGAAAGGACGCGGATCTGGTGCTTTTGGATAAAGATCTGCAGGTCAAGGCTGTATACGTGAACGGAAGGAAAGCTTAGAACCGCTAAAAAGGGTTGTGAGATTCCGGGAGTGAAATTATTTTCTGTGAATTTGCGGTTACAATAGATGAGAAGAGGTACAAGGATGATAAAAGTAAAAGAATACAGAGGCCATATCCGGAATTGGGAAGCACTCTGCAAAGAACTGGGAATGGATTCGTCTCTTTCGCGCGAAGAGCGGGAGCGTGCGATTTTGGCAGAAGCATACCGGAAATGGGGATGCCGGATGGCGGATCATATGTATGGGATGTTCGCGTTTGCGCTGTGGGATGAAGAGGAAGAGACGCTTTTCTGCCTCCGGGACCAGTTTGGTACGAAGCCATTTTATTATTATCAGACAGAAGATGGAAGGCTGCTTTACGGTACTACGATCCGGGAGATCATGGAACAGCCCGGATTTGTGAAGGAACTGAATGAAAAAATGCTGCAGATCTATCTGAGCCTGACCTATGGCGCCGGGGAGGATACATTTTTCAAAGGGCTCAAGAAGCTCCTGCCTGGGCGGTATCTGATCTGGAAGGATGGGAAACTCACGGTAGAACGCTACTGGACGCCGGAATTCCATCCGGATGAGAGCAGGACTCTGGAAGAATGGGCGGATGAGATCCACAGCACCATACAGCAGATCATGCCGGAGGTAAAAGCTGAGGAAGAAACGGCAGAGTCCTTTTTGTCCGGCGGGGTGGATTCTTCCTATGTGCTGGCTATGTCTGACGTAAAGACGGCGGATACCTGCGGCTATGCGGAGGAACGCTTTGATGAGTCACGGCTGGCGGCGGAGACCGGGAGAATCTTAGGCAGGGAGTGCTTCCGGAGCCTGATCACACCGGAGCAGTATTTTCAGATTGTACCGTATGTTATGTACCATATGGAACAGCCGCTTGGGGACGCGTCGGCCATTGTGTTCGCCATTGCGTGCCAGGATACGGCGAAGCATACAAAGCTGTGCTATTCCGGCGAGGGAGCCGATGAATTTTTCGGCGGATATAACATGTACCGTAATGCGGAGCGTTATGGAGAGAATCTGAAGAATTTTTATGTAGGAAATACCAATATTATGAAAGAGGATGAGAAAAAGCGGATCCTTAAGAAATATGACGAGTCTGTACTTCCGATCAATCTGGTAAAAGACATTTATGAGGAAATCGAAGGACTGGATCCTCTTTCAAAAATGTCGGATATAGACATCCAGATCTGGCTGGAGGGGGACATTTATCTGAATGTGGACAAGATGAGCACGGCAGCCGGCCTGGAGATACGGATGCCGCTGACCGACAGAAGGATTTTTGATATCGCGTCCAGGATGCCCTCCCGGTACAAAGTGAACGAAGAGCAGAACAAGGTCGCGTTCCGTACCGCGGCGGCAAAGGTGTTGCCGGAGGAGATCGCGTTCCGCAAGAAGTTGGGATTTATCGTGCCTATCCGTATCTGGATGGCGGACGACCGGTATAACCAGGATGTGCGGAGAGTCTTTCATAGTGAGATGGCGGAAAAATTCTTCCATATAGACGAGATCAACGCGATTTTTGATGATTATATCGGGGGAAATTCGGACAATTGGAGAAAGGTATGGACAATTTATACATTTCTGGTGTGGTACGAAGAATATTTTGTGAAGCGGTAAAGCAGAGCACAGGGGACATAATTTTGAAGAGGCTGTAACAAAGCAATTGGAGGCTCCTTTAGAACATCCAACCATACGGATAAAGATATCAAAATGAGGCCGGGAATCAGCAAAAGCATTTCCCGGTCTCCTCTTATATTTCGGACATCCGTACCATACAGCCGTTTTTACGGCAGGCAATGCCATATTTTAAAACGTTTGTCATCCCATCGTCAATCAGCCGGTCTGCATAGTGCTTTTCCTCAATCTGTTTCAATGCATATCGGCAGGCGGCTTCCAGGGCCGGATCCTCGGAATATTTGATTCCGATCACAATCCCATGCTAACGTAGCCGCTTTTTGTTAATTGGGGAGTACGGCAATCCGTTCTACGATTCCGGTATTGATCTTAATCATAGCCTGCATGCTTTTTCCCTTATACTGAAAGTCGTATACAGCCACTCCACTTGCGTATTCTGTATTATATTGTGTGGAGGCGTTTATGTCAGCGTTTAGTTTTTCCATACATGTTTCGAGTTGATTTACATTATCCCCTATGCGAAGCCCTTCCACATTGAATGCAGTATTCATGCCGGAGTCTAAGGTGACAGACTCGACTTTACCATTGGCAATGGATATATGCGGAAGCCCACTGTGGTTATTGCTTTCATTATCAAGCATTCCAAACCCGTCATCGTAAAAATCACTCTTGTCATAAGTCTTATAAACAGCTTGTTCTTTCGTCCCAATATAATCCAGAACATTGTCAGGTACGCGGCCGGAGCCGGTCATCGCCCCGAATATTCCGGACAGGACAGTAAATGCGATCAAGGCGACGGCGGCGTTTTTCTTTGGTTTTTTCTTGACCGCCTTGTAGATCAATATGGCGAGAGCAATTAGGGCGCAAATTTCAAATACCATATCAAAGCCGATCATCTCGTGGATGAAGAGCGCGATAAAGGCAACCACGCATATGAGCAGAACCATTTTGAAGGCGGTTTTATAATTCTTTTCTGTTTTCGCCCCACCTTTTAGCTCACGGACGTCCTGCGCAAAACTTTTGCTATGCTTCGTAATTTTTTCTTTGCTCTCTTTTGCCGCCTTTGCCGCTGCCTGGGTCGCATTTTTCACATTTTCACTTTCCATCTGGTCTGCAATTTTATCCTTTGCCATGTTAGCGGCTTTCCCGGTTTTTTCAGCTAATTCTTTTGCGGCCTTTTTTAAAGTATCTTCTGTGTTCTTATCCATGTTTTTGTAATTACTCCTTTTCTCATTCTACGATTATAAAATCCGGCCTGTCATAGTAAAGTGCCGCTGTCTTGATCCCCCACGGATTTTCCGCGACAGGGACATTGTCCTTCTGGCCTTCATACTGCAATACATTTTTGAATACATATGCCAGAAGCATGCCCAGATGCCGTCTGTCATCATCGGTTGGAGTCGCAGGCTTGAAGCCATGTTCCTCGAATAATCTGAGCAATGCCTGCACAGGCGGTATCCCCCGGTCATTTTCCAGCACAATTTCTTTCAGGGTGTCCGCGCTGCTGATCAATGCCATAGATTGATAAAACAGCGATGTGTCAGGAAAATTTATGGCGCTTTTGTAAACCTCTGCGAAGTGCTCCCGGACCGAAGCTGAGACAGAGGCTGTGGGATATTTGTCCATCTTGTATTACCACTCCTTTCTTTGAAAATGTTCGAAAATACATTGATTTCCCTTCCTTTTGCTTTTCGTTATACTGATGAGCGGAATATTTCATCAGACATGAATCTATTATATCTTGAATGCTTCTTATAGTCAATAAATACTTCTTATGGTGCGTTTATGAATGGATTAAAATCACGTATACTACATAACATAAAAGATATTCAGGAGGTGCCATGAATCAGATCAACTACTCGGATATCGGCGGGAGAATCCGCCTGCAGCGGGAAGGGCTTGGGCTGACGCAGGAGCAGTTGGGAGAAGCCTGCGACCTGTCTACATCCTTTGTCGGGCATATTGAACGAGGTTCTCGCAAATTGTCGGTTGAAAGCCTGTATAAGATCGCGGATGTCCTGAACGTGAGTACAGATTATCTGCTTCTGGGCCGCATGACGCAGGAAGCGTCACTGCCGATTGAAATCGCTTCCTTCTTAAAAGGCTCCAGCCAGACAAAAAGAGAGCAGTTCTGGCGTACCGCAAAGGTGCTTGCAGGTCATCTCGATGAATTATAAACGCCCCGTCTGCATGTATTGTACATCAGGCGAGGCGTTTTGTACTGTGCTCTCAGTACAGTTGTAGTTCCCATTCTCCATTTTTGAAGGTATAATAGTTGTCTCCGGCAGCGTGCAAAAAATCATTAAACAGCAGGGCGGGCGCGCTTCCTTTGATAATGAGAGGCTCAGAACATGCAAAGGTCTTGTCCTCTGTCAGGTATATGACCCAGGTTAAGGTATAATCTATCAAATCGTAGGGGATTCTTGCTTCTATCCGTTTCGCGCGCGCAAATGTGACCAGAAATTCATCCATGCCGTCCCCATTGATATCTGTAAGCACAATCTCATATACAGGAGAGTATTCTGCCGGATCGTGATCCGAATCATATGTTTCCTTATACTCGCCGAGATAGAAATCTTCAAAGGAAAAGCGGGCATCCTTCTGATATTCGGATGAACAGGAAAAATTCAGGCAGTCTTTTTTCTTTCTGGCATCTACGGAAACAGGAAAGCCTCCCTGCAAGTCCAGGTCATAGGAAAACGAAGCGGAGTCAGAATCTCTCAGAACCATAGACGCAAGTTCAATTGGATTCGGAAAGCTATACAATTCATCTTCCGGGACATATTCCGCAGGCTCCGGTTCAGACACAGGGGCATCGGCCGGGAGATTTTCGGCTGCAGGGGAACTGTCAGCCGTGGAAGATGCAGGTTTTTTTATAGTGAGGCTTCCAATAAGGAGGAAAACCGGCAGAATTACCGCGGACAGCTTCCATATGAAATTCGTTCGTTCAAGCCGTTTTAGATGTGCCAAAACCTGTCCGGCGGTCTGATAACGGCGTTTTGGGTCAAATTCCGTACAATTCCGTACGATTTTCCTTAGAATCCCATTGCTTAAATGTTCTTCAGGAAAGTATCCTGTTGCGATTTCATTTAAGGTAATGCCGAAGGAATAAATATCTGTCCGGAAATCCGACTGTGCAAAGCCATACTGCTCCGGCGGCGCATATATCCGGGAGCCCTTTACGGTGGTATCTTCTTTTTTCTCTTCGGAAAACTGCCTTGCGATATCGAAATCGATCAGCTTTATGGAACTGCTGCCATTGATGATGATATTTTCCGGCTTTATATCACGGTGGATGATATGGTTTTCATGAAGGAACACGAGGGCGTCTAAAAGCTGTTTTCCTATGGCGGAAGCCTGTCTACCCATCGGTCCTTTTTCCTTCAGGAAGTCAGACAGGGTACTTCCGGGCAGATATTCTTCAATCACATATAAGGCATCCTGATATGAAAAAACGTCAAGGATCTCAACAATATGTGGATGCCGGAGGGAGGAAAGGGCCTGGTATACATTTTTATGCTCCATGGAAAGCCTGCGCAGGATAAAAAGCTTTCCGGACACGGAATCTTTTACAAGCCACAGATTCCCCTTTTCGTTTAGAACCTCTATTTTTTTATAACAATCCAGTTTGTATTTTAGAGCGGCTTCTGTCATGGGGGAATCCGTCCTTTCTTTTTTGTTTTATACCGTACGCCAGATCAAAAGTGCATATTTGACTTTAGGAATATTTTATTATAGTATGTAACAGGAGTCAAACGAAATCAAACAAGACATTGACAAAAGCAATGGGGGAAACGATGAAGAAAAGAACAGAAGATCTGGTGAATGAGATCGTAGAAGGAAAAAACATTTCACAGTATATTCATTCGAATCAGGATGAATTTTTGGATATCGCTCTGCATGTATATTTAAAAAGACTTTTGGCGGATTCCGGGCTGAGTGTGTCTCAGGTCGCGAGCCGGTCGTATAAGGGCGAATATATTTATCAGGTATTCCGGGGAATCAAGAATCCCAGCAGGGATGTGGTCGTAAGCATCGCGCTGGCAATGAAGTTGAATCTTAAAGAGACGGATAAGCTTCTGAGGATCGCCCATATGCCGCGCCTGGATGCCAGGAACCGGCGGGATTCTATCATTATTTATGCACTGGACCAGGGGCTGGAGGTTCCGGATACAAATGATGTTTTATATGAATTTGAGGAGCCGTGCTTATAAAAGGATACAAATGGGCCTTCAGGAAAATTGATGAGAATTGATTCTGCATTCTCTGAAATTTAAGATTGTCTTTTTTTTGATAATGGGATATAATGGAACAAGAGTCAAAATATTTCCTGCCGGCATGCACCGGCGGGGTGGGAGAATTGGAGGAAAGTTATTATGTTAGTATCAGCAAAAGAGATGCTTCAAAAAGCAAAAGCAGGCCATTATGCAGTAGGACAGTTCAATATCAATAACCTGGAGTGGACAAAGGCTATCCTTCTTACAGCAGAAGAGTGCAAGTCCCCGGTCATCCTGGGCGTTTCCGAAGGCGCAGGTAAATACATGGCAGGATATAAGACTGTTGTCGGCATGGTAAACGGTATGCTGGAAGAGCTGAAGATCACGGTTCCGGTTGCCCTGCATCTGGACCACGGCAGCTATGAGGGATGCTTGAAGTGTATCGAGGCAGGCTTCTCATCCATCATGTTTGACGGATCTCATTTCCCGATCGAAGAGAACGTAGAGAAGACAAAAGAACTGGTTAAGATCGTCAATGAAAAGGGAATGTCCCTTGAGGCAGAGGTAGGCGCGATCGGCGGAGAAGAAGACGGCGTGATCGGAAAAGGCGAGTGCGCGGATCCGGAAGAGTGCAAGAGGATCGCTGATCTTGGCATTGACTTCCTGGCAGCAGGCATCGGCAATATCCATGGGAAATATCCGGAAAACTGGGAAGGCTTAAGCTTTGAGACTCTGGACGCGATCCAGAAACTGACAGGGGACATGCCTCTGGTACTTCACGGCGGTACAGGTATCCCGGCTGACATGATCAAGAAGGCCATTTCCCTCGGCGTTGCTAAGATCAATGTAAATACAGAGTGCCAGCTTTCTTTCGCGGCAGCGACACGTAAGTATGTGGAAGAAGGAAAAGACCTGGTAGGGAAAGGATTTGACCCACGTAAGCTTTTGAAGCCAGGTGCTGAAGCAATCATGGCAACCGTAAAAGAGAAGATGGAATTATTTGGTTCCGTTGGAAAAGCCTGAGCAGCGCGATGCGGAACAGTCCATGTTCCGAAGAATAAAAAATATAATTTTTACTTGCCTTTTTAGGAAAAGTGAGTTATACTGACAGGCGTAGATAAGAACGAGGACGTTCCAAGAGTAATTGGAGTGTCCTCTTTTTTTCAGGAAAGGAAGGAATTATGAGCACAGAATTATTCAATGTAGCGGATATTTTCGGGGAGAATGTATTTAATGATACGGTCATGCAGGCACGTCTGCCGAAAAAGGTGTACAAAAATCTAAAGAAAACGATTGAAGAAGGAAAGGAACTGGATCTTGAGACTGCGGATGTGATTGCCCACGAGATGAAGGAATGGGCGATCGAAAAGGGCGCTACCCATTATACCCACTGGTTCCTGCCGCTGACAGGAGTGACGGCTGAAAAGCATGATTCATTCATTTCCGCACCTCTGCCAAGTGGAAAGATTCTGATGAGCTTTTCCGGGAAAGAGTTGATCAAAGGAGAACCGGACGCGTCTTCATTTCCATCAGGGGGGCTTCGGGCTACATTTGAAGCAAGAGGATACACGGCCTGGGATTGTACTTCACCGGCATTTGTAAGACAGGACGCGGCGGGCGCGACACTTTGCATCCCGACGGCATTTTGTTCCTATACAGGAGAAGCACTGGATCAGAAAACGCCTCTTTTGAGATCCATGGAAGCAATCAATACGCAGGCGCTCAGGCTCCTTCGTTTATTTGGAAATACAACATCAAAAAAGGTAACTCCATCCGTAGGGCCGGAGCAGGAATATTTCCTGGTAGACGCGGAGAAGTTTGAACAGAGAAAAGACCTGATTTATACCGGACGTACCTTGTTCGGCGCTATGCCGCCAAAGGGACAGGAGCTGGATGACCACTATTTTGGTACGATCCGCCAGAGGATCGCGGGATTCATGCGGGATGTCAATATCCAGTTGTGGAAGGTTGGAGTGACTGCCAAGACACAGCATAATGAAGTGGCGCCGGCACAGCATGAGCTGGCTCCGATCTATGCGGAAGCAAATATCGCGGTAGACCACAACCAGATCGTGATGCAGACTCTGAAACGGGTTGCGTGCCAGCATGGTATGAAGTGCCTGCTTCATGAAAAACCGTTTGCGGGGGTAAATGGTTCTGGTAAGCATAACAACTGGTCGATCACAACGGATGACGGTATCAACATGCTGGATCCAGGAAGAACGCCTCATGAAAATACACAGTTCCTGCTGGTACTGTCCTGTATCCTGAAGGCGGTCAATAAGCATGCGGACCTGCTCCGTGAATCAGCCGCGGATCCGGGAAATGACCACAGGCTGGGAGCAAATGAAGCACCTCCGGCAATCATTTCCATTTTCCTGGGAGAACAGCTTGAGGATGTGATGGAACAGTTGATCAGCACAGGTGAAGCGACCCACAGCCTGAAGGGCGGCAAGCTTCAGACAGGAGTCACGACACTGCCGGATCTGTCCAAGGATGCTACGGACAGAAACAGGACTTCACCGTTTGCGTTTACAGGAAATAAATTTGAATTCCGTATGGTAGGTTCCAGAGATTCCATCGCAAATCCGAATATCGTGTTAAATACGATCGTTGCGGAAGCATTTGCGGATGCCTGCGATGTTCTGGAAAAAGCGGATGATTTTGATATGGCAGTGCATGACCTGATCAAAGAATACATGAGCGAAAACCAGAGGATCGTGTTCAATGGAAACGGATACTCCGACGAATGGGTAAAAGAGGCTGAGAGAAGAGGGCTTCCGAATATCAAATCTATGGTAGAGGCAATCCCGTCTATCACGACCGACAAGGCGGTTGCGCTATTTGAAAGATTTAACGTGTTTACTAAGGCGGAGTTGGAGTCCCGCGCGGAAATCCAGTATGAGACTTACGCGAAGGCAATCAATATTGAGGCGCGCACCATGATCGATATGGCAAGCAAACAGATCATTCCCGCTGTGATGGGATATACGAAGACACTGGCAGATACGGTCCTGGCAGTAAGGGAAGCCGGGGCAGATACCAGTGTACAGTCGGAGCTGCTGACAGAGGTTTCCGCATTATTGAAAGAGACAAAAAATGCACTGCAGACGCTCATCCAGAAGACGGATGAAGCCGCAGACAAGGAAGAGGGAGCTGTGCAGGCGAATTATTATCACAGCGATGTATTCCCGGCAATGGAGGCTCTGAGGGCTCCTGTAGATAAGTTGGAAATGATCGTGGATAAAGAAGTATGGCCGATGCCTTCTTATGGTGATCTGATTTTTGAAGTGTAGGATAAATTTGAAAGGACGTTTTTCGAAAGGAAGAGCGTCCTTTTTCAGAAAAAGTGTATCGCTCTGAAATATATGTAAAACAGGAGGCATAAGATGCATAATTATACAAGAAAAGATATTCTGGAGCTGGTAGAGGACGAGGATGTCGGCTTTATCCGTCTGCAGTTTACGGATATTTACGGGACCATGAAAAATATGGCGGTGACTGTAAGCCAACTGAAAAAGGCAATGAATAATGAATGTACGTTTGACGCTTCTCCCATACGGGACTTTCCGGGGGCGGGAGAGTCGGACCTGTATCTGTACCCGGACCTGAATACCTTTGAGATTTTCCCATGGCGTCCCCAGCAGGGGAAGGTGGCCCGTTTGATCTGCGATATACACAGGCCCGACGGGTCTTCCTGTGAGAGTGATCCGCGCCAGGTCTTGAAACGGGTGCTTTCCAGGGCGGCAGAACTGGGGTATACGATGAAGGTAGGGCCGGAGTGCGAATTTTTCCTGTTCCATACAGATGAAGGCGGGCTTCCGACAACGATGACCCATGAGCAGGGCGGGTATTTTGATGTGGGACCGCTGGATCTGGGGGAAAACGCGCGGAGGGATATGGTGCTGACGTTGGAAGAGATGGGATTTGTGATAGAATCATCCTATCATGAAAGCGCGCCGGCACAGCATGAGATTGACTTTCAGTTTGATGAGGCTCTTGCCACGGCAGACAATATCATGACCTTCCGGATGGTGGTAAAAACCATCGCAAAACGGCACGGCCTTCACGCGACCTTTATGCCGAAGCCGAAGACAGAAGAAGCAGGCTCCGGAATGCATTTGAATATATCTTTGCATAAGGACGGGAAAAATATTTTTCGGGATGACGCGGATGAAAATGGGATCAGTTTGGAAGCTTATTATTTTATGGGCGGGCTGATGAAGCATATGCAGGCGATCACCTGCATTACCAATCCTACAGTGAATTCTTATAAGCGGTTTGTGCCAGGGTATGAGGCGCCGGTCTACAAGGGATGGTCCGCAAGTACAAGAAGCCCGCTGCTGAGAATACCGCCGGTACGTGGGGAACATGCCCGGATTGAACTGAGAAGCCCGGATTCTTCCGCAAATCCGTATTTGGCTTTTGCGGTATTGCTTTCAGCCGGGCTGGATGGGATGGAGAACAAGATTCTGCCCCCGGAAGGGGTAGACCGGAATATCCAGGCCATGACGGATGCGGAACGGGAGGCCCTTCAGATCGAAAAGCTTCCGGAAAATCTGGGGGAAGCGGTCAGGGAACTGGAGCAGGACGCTTATATCCGGGAGGTACTTGGGAAAGAACTGGCTTCTAAGATCATAGCGGCCAGGAAGCAGGAGTACCAGGAATATTGCATGCAGGTGACAGAATGGGAGCTTGCAAACTATTTGTATAAAATATGAATAACTATTCAGAACGGCAGCGATAGGGGAAGAGACCGGGGGTGAGCAGACATGGTCCATATGATTGTTGTATTTCCAAAGAAGGAGGTCGGGACAAATATCCGTAATATTCTGAATCACAATGGGCTGGAGGTGGCAGGGGTATGTACGACCGGGGCTCAGGCACTGCAGTGCGCGGATACAATGGATGAGGGAATTGTCATCTGCGGATATAGGATGAAGGATATGATGTATACGGACCTCCGGGAATGTCTGCCGGAGACATTTGAAATGCTTTTGATCTCATCTCCGGATAAATGGAGTGACGGCCTGGTGGAAGGCGTTGTAGGACTGCCCATGCCGCTGAAGGTCTATGACCTGCTCAACAGTATCGAGATGATGCGGCAGGGGATACAGCGCCGGCGGAAGAAGCGCCGGGAGGCGGCAAAGAACCGAAGCCCGGAACAAAAGGCAGTGATCATGGAGGCGAAGGCACTTTTGATGGAACGTAACCATATGACTGAGGAAGAGGCACACCGATACCTGCAGAAAAGCAGTATGGACAGTGGGACAAATATGCTGGAAACTGCGCAGATGGTGTTGACGATTATGAGGGAAACGGTGTAAAGTAATTAGAAAAAGCCGTAATACAGAGGAGAGTTGACATGAAATTTACAAAAATGCAGGGACTGGGTAATGATTATGTGTATGTAAACTGCCTGGAAGAGAATGTGGAGAATCCTTCTAAGACAGCGGTGCAGGTCAGTGACCGGCATTTTGGGATCGGTGCGGACGGGCTGATTTTAATCAGGCCATCGAAAAAGGCTGACTTTGAGATGGAGATGTACAATGCAGATGGTTCCCGCGGAGAAATGTGCGGCAACGGGATCCGGTGTGTGGCAAAATATGTTTATGACTACGGTTTGACAGACAAGACGCATCTATCTGTTGAGACGCTGGGTGGAATCAAATATCTGGATCTTATGGTGGAAGCGGGAAAAGTAAAGCAGGTAAAGGTGGATATGGGCCGCCCGATCCTGGAAGCGGAAAAGATTCCGATCAAGGGGAGCGGGAGACAGGTCTTGAATGAACCGATTCAGGTGGATGGTATGGAATATCATATCACAGGTGTCTCCATGGGGAATCCCCATGCGGTTGTTTTTCTGGAGGACATAAAAAATCTGCAAATAGAAAAAATAGGACCGCTGTTCGAGCATCATGAATGTTTCCCAAAGCGGGTGAATACGGAGTTTGTCCACGTGCTGGACAGAAAGCATGTAGAGATGCGTGTCTGGGAAAGGGGCTCCGGAGAGACTCTTGCCTGTGGTACCGGTGCCTGTGCGGTGGCGGTGGCCTGTGTGCTGAACAAACTGACAGAAGAGGAGATTACAGTGAAGCTTCTGGGCGGAGATTTGCAGATCCGGTGGGACCGTGAGAAGGATACTGTCTATATGACCGGGCCGGCAGAGGTGGCCTTTGACGGAATTTGGCCAGGAGGAAGGTGAACGCGGAGCGTTTTTTATACACACGGCCGATGAAATCTGCCGTGTGTATCGCGCCAGCCGCAGCCGCAAAGCGGCATGATTCCTTATGCGGCTGTGTGAATCATATTATACTGTACGGCAGATTTATCCGGCGTACAGTATAAATGCCTTCCGACGATATGCCTTCGAACGAAGGGGCGCTACACTATCACTTGGAGGAGAAACACATGTTTAAAATTAACGATAATTATTTGAAACTGCCGGGGAGTTATTTATTTTCTACGATTGGCAGGAAGGTAGCGGCCTATACGGAAGCACATCCTGACCAATCGATCATCCGTCTGGGAATCGGTGATGTGACGCAGCCGCTGGCTCCCGCGATCATTGAGTCTTTGCATAGTGCGGTGGATGAGATGGGAAAGGCGGAGACATTCCATGGCTATGCCCCGGATCTGGGTTATGAATTCCTGCGCAGCGCTATGGCAAAGCATGATTACCAGGCGCGGGGGTGCGAGATCTCTGCGGATGAGGTATTCATTTCCGATGGGGCAAAATGTGATTCGGGAAATATTCAGGAAATTTTCAGCCTGGATAATAAGATCGCGGTCTGTGACCCAGTCTATCCGGTCTATGTGGATACCAATGTCATGGCGGGAAGAACAGGAACCTATGATCCTGCATCAGAAACCTGGAGTGACGTGATCTATATGCCTTGTACAGAGGAAAATGATTTTGCGCCGGAGCTTCCGAAAGAAACGCCGGACATCATTTACCTTTGTTTCCCCAATAATCCTACCGGATCTACGATCACGAAGCAGCAGCTTCAGGAATGGGTGGATTACGCGAATAAAAACAAGGCGGTAATCATTTATGATGCCGCATATGAAGCATATATTTCTGAGGACGATGTCCCTCATACGATCTATGAGTGCGCGGGGGCAAGAACCTGTGCGATCGAGCTGCGCAGCTTTTCGAAGAACGCCGGATTTACCGGGGTGCGCCTGGGAGCGACGATTATTCCGAAGGAACTCAAATGCGGGGACGTTATGCTTCATTCCCTGTGGGCAAGACGTCATGGTACAAAATATAATGGCGCGCCGTATATTGTCCAGAAGGCGGGGGAAGCCGTTTATTCCGAAGCAGGAAAGGCCCAGCTTGCCAAACAGGTGGCCTATTATATGAAGAACGCGAAGGTGATCTATCAAGGGCTTAAAGACGCAGGCTATACCGTGTCCGGAGGGATCAACGCGCCTTATATCTGGCTGAAGACACCGGGAAAAATGACATCCTGGGAATTTTTTGACCATCTGCTTGAGGCGGCAGGGGTTGTAGGAACGCCGGGTTCCGGATTCGGACCCAGCGGAGAAGGGTATTTCCGGCTGACAGCTTTTGGAAGCTATGAAAATACGGTGGCGGCGATCGAACGGATCAAGAAGGCCGGATGTATGTGAGGAATAGAAAATAAAACAAGATAAGGGCTGCAGCCTGCCGATCTGCCGGCGGCGGGCATGAAGAAAAACAGAGAATATGGGATTCTCTGTTTTTTAGTTGTAAGAGGAGGTGAATTTTGTTAGAATGTACATAGATACTGTTGTAGGAATTGGATTAGATTCTCAGGAGAGGAGCAAGTATGGATCAGAAAGAGTGTATGGAACAGGTAGGGAAATTGATTTCGGATAATCCGGCAAAGTTCATCAAGATCAGGGAGGTGTTTGATAATATTTTTGGAGACCGGAAGCTCGAGAGTGCAAAAGACATCAGTGATCGGGAATTCGAAAGGATTCGTGACAGGTTTCGTGATATTGATGTCCCTCTAAGCTGGTGCGTCAATAAAGAAGCGGTTTATCAATTACAGAAGGAGGTAAAGCATCGGCGTGAAGAGTCCAGAAGGCGCGAGAACCTTACATCAGCTAAGAAACCCGGAAAAAACAATAAAAAAGGACTGTTTGGCTTGTTTGGGCAAAGGAAATAAGCGGCCTTTTTTCATTGGATATTTTGGAAAATACGAAGTCAGTGATTGGAGAAAAAGATGGATATAGAAAGAAAAAATCAGCTTTCTCTTGGTATATTCTGCTGTGTTATAGGTGCTTTTGCCAGTGCTGTTATATGGGCTTTTTTAAAGGCCGTCGCCGTAGGGACCGCATTTTTGTGGGAGTGGATTCCGGGAAGGATTCAACTTCCTTTCTATAGCGTACTGATCTGTACGGCCGGCGGTATACTGCTTGGGATATTCCGAAATAGATACGGTGACTATCCGGAAGACCTGGCGGTGGTTCTTGGAAAAGTAAAACATGAGAAATACTATGAATATAAAAAGATGGCGGCCATGCTTCTTTTAGCGTTTCTTCCATTGGTATTGGGCAGCAGTGTCGGGCCTGAGGCCGGAATGACAGGGATTATTGTCGGTCTATGCTATTGGGTCGGTGATAATCTGAAGTTTGCCCGGGAAAATGCAAAAGAATATTCCGAGGTGGGGGCAGCTGTCACTTTAAGCCTTTTGTTCCGTTCTCCTTTATTCGGTATATTTTCTGTAGAAGAAGAAAACGAAGAAAAAGAAATTACAATACCGGCAAGGACTTCCAAAATACTGCTCTATGGGCTTGCGCTCGCGTCAGGAACAGGAGTCTATCTTCTTTTGTCCGGCCTGTTCGGGACTGCAATGGAGGGATTTCCTTCTTTTCCTGTCCAAGAACCAGAAAGAATGGATTACCTGCTGATTGTTGTCTATATCTTGTGTGGTTGTATTCTGGCAAGATTTTATCATCTGGTACATCAAAAAACGGAAAGGCTTGCGGGAAAACTCCCACCCGTACTGAGGGAGGCAGTGGGGGGATTTTGCCTTGGAACTGCCGGCCTGGCAGTTCCGGCGGTGATGTTTTCTGGTGAAACGCAGATGGAAGTGTTGATGGAACACCACGCGGAATATCTCCCGCTGTGGCTGATTGGCGTAGCTTTTTTAAAGATATTTTTGACCAATCTGTGTATTCACTTCGGATTAAAGGGAGGACATTTTTTCCCTGTTATTTTTGCAGGGGTATGCCTGGGATATGGAATCGCGGGGGCAATCTTTCCTGGAAATTCCGGGCATGTTGTTTTTGCGGCGGCAGTTACAACGGCAGCATTATTAGGCGGGATTATGAAGAAACCACTTGCAGTGACGGTTTTGCTGTTCCTTTGTTTCCCGGTAAAAATGTTTGTCTGGATATTTGTTTCTGCGGCGATCGGAAGCAGGATAGAAAAAAAACCACCTATTTCCAGGCAGTCTCTTGAAACATAAAATCGCTAAAATTAATAATTATCAAATCGGAGTGACGTGATTCGAACACGCGACCTCTACGTCCCGAACGTAGCGCTCTACCAAGCTGAGCCACACTCCGATAAAATAGGGAATCTGCTATTCCAGATTCCCGACTACGGAAAAGGGACTTGAACCCCTACTAACAGAGTCAGAGTCTGCTGTGCTGCCAATTACACCATTCCGCATTGTACATTGTCTGTCCGTATTGAACACAACATGGTTATTATACCAGACTCTTGAAAAAAATCAAGCCCTTTTTTGAAAAAATTTCAAGATTGAAGATTTGGAGTTACAGTTCGCGGCCGGTTAGGCAGTGAACTGTAACGATTTGGAGAATCTGATTTGAGGCATTCCAAGTTGGCTAAAATGTATGGTAAAAAGAATAATTCGATGCGACATATTGTGAAAAGTGTGTTATACTATATATGTACATAGTACGGTATGGGTTTTCGTACGGGGCTCAGTGGTTAAAATTCAATAAGGAGAATTCATGAGAAAGAAAATGCCCCTTAGATTACTGTTACTGTTTCTTTCTGTGGCATTAGTTCCGGTTTTGAGCTTTTCGGGAATCATGCAGTTTTACACAGTCAGAATGGAAAAAGAAGATATGCAGGCACGTATCGACAGTAATCTGAACACTTCCAATCAAGGGCTGGATATGGTGTTTGAGAAGTATACAACGATTTTATATGACCTGTGTACGAATAATGAGATTTTAAATATGGTAAAATGTATTGATGCAGCAGGAGATGACCGGAAGGAGAATATCAGTATGCTGCGGTACAGGCTGGGGGATATCTGCAACCGGTACGATGGAATTGAAGGTATTATGGTTTCGTTGGCCGACGGCAAGACTATTTTTTATGACGGCCTAAATTCATCATCTGTCAACAGCTCGTGGATCGAACAGATGGGAATTCCGGAAGTGGAAAAGGGGGATGTATACCGGGGAATCTCAGAACCGGTAATAGACAATGATAAAGAAGTTTTTATGTTCCAGATCGCAAGGAACCTGTCTGGTTATGGAGAAGGGGATAAAAAGCAGGCAGTGGCAGCGATCAGTATCAATGAAGAACAGATCTGCAGGGCTTTAAATTCCGACCAAGGCACAAGGCAGAGTTATCTGCTGGAGGGGGATATTGTGATGAGTGCCTCATCGAAAGCGGATATCGGACGCAATTACGCAGATCTTATGGATTTAAAAAATAATCGATATACATGTTTTTCGAATAAGACCAATGGATTTACTATTTGTAATATCCAACCGATAAAATCTTATAAAAGATTGATCAATATCCAGTATTTGATACTGGGAATCATTGTTTTATTTTCTGTAATTGTAGTTCTTATTATGGTTTACATGTTGGGAAAACCATATCTAAAGGTCGTAGATGATTGTGTAGAGGCGATGAATAGGGTAGAAAACGGAGATTTTTCTCTTCCAAACTGGGAAGGAAAGCGGGTATCTCCGGAAATGCTGAGAATCGAAAAAGGGTTTCAGGATATGATCATCTGCATCGAGAGCCGGATCAGGCAGGAAAAGCAGGAATCACAGGAACAACAACGTGCGGCGGCGACTATACTGGAGGCTCAGATAGCTCCTCATTTTCTATATAACGCGTTAGATATGATCAACTGGAAAGCAATTGAAAATGAGCAGTATGATATCAGCGAGATGTTGGGAGCGTTAGGGGATATTTTACGGTATTCCGTGAAAAACATAGATGGAATGACGACGCTCAGGACAGAATTCAACTGGCTGGAGAATTATATCCGGATGGGAAATGCGGAAATGAGCAGGAAGACAAAGTTAAAGCTAGAGGTGCCGGAGGAGATGATGGAACTCAAGATTCATAAGCTTTTGCTTCAGCCTTTCGTGGAAAATGCATTGAAATATGCTTTTTTAAAGAAAGGGGGTGATGACGTCCTGATGGTGGGAGCCGGCCTGGCGGGCGGCCAGATTCACATAACCATTGAAGATAACGGGAGGGGGATTGATGAGCGGCTTCTGCGAAAGCTCAATGATGAAACGGCGGACATGGGAGCGCATGTCGGCATTGCTAATGTGAGGAAACGGTTGAAGCTATATTATGGGGAAGAGGCTGTGGTGTACTTCGAAAGTATACCGGATAAGTTTACGAGGATACATTTGTTTATCCCACTAAGGACGGAAATGCAGGTAAATGGGTAGTATGTGATATGTGCAGGCAGGGTACTGCATTTGTCAGTGGTAAGTGGATTGGCGAGAGTCCGCTTTTTGTGCGCATGGTAAAGGAGGATAAACATGCGAATTGTAATTGTTGAGGATGAAGCGGCTATCCGGGAGGGGATGGTGAAGCTTCTTCATCAGATCAACCCGCAATATGAAGTGGTAGGAAAGGCAGTTGATGGCCAGAGTGGATTTGAATTGATCCGTAGTGTGCGCCCGGATCTGATCATTGCCGACATCCGGATGCCGGATATGAACGGGCTGTCTATGATCCGGAAACTGCAGGAGGAAAAGATCAAATCCAAGGTTCTTGTGATAACCGCGTATTCGGAATTTGAATATGCAAAAGAAGCGATTGAACTGGGCATTGTGAATTATCTTTTGAAGCCTCTGAAGATTTCGGAATTAAAACGAACCTTGGAGAAGGTTGATCAGGAAATACAGCGTGACCAGCATAAGGAATACGGTTTTTCACTGGATAATATTTTTATGGGGTGTATCAATGGACAGTTGGAGCCGGATGCATATTTTCATGAACAGACTCGTGGGAAATATGGATTTACAGTGCTGGAACCCGCAGAATTGTTTATGGTGTGGCTGGGAAGCGGATACGGGCAGCAAAAAGCGCAGGCGAAGGATCTTTTGGAACATGTGGCAGACCATACGGTCAAATTTGCCGCAAATATCCGGGAGTTAAAAGGCTGGGAAATGCTGCTGATGATTTTGTATCGGCAGCCTGCAGGAGAATCACAGAGGGCTTATTTTGAAAAATCGGTTGTGCCGATGTTGTGTGATAATCTGAAAAAACCAGTGGTATGTATATGGAGGAGTATGGGACAGCTTTTAGACGCGGCGAAGGTGATCCATGAGATGCGGAAGGAAATGGAGTGGAATCTGTGTTTCCCGGACAGGGCATTAATCTATAAAGAAGCGATACAGAAGCTGCAGATCGCACCGATGAAGTATCCGCTGGAACTGGAGGACCGCGCAAAACGTGCCTTGCGTGAAAAAAACTGGGAGGATATGATCACTTGTTATGAGCGGCTATATAAATATCTGGTGCAGGAACCTCATTTCCCGTCAGAGATCAAGGAGAGCATGATTCGTTTTAACTGGAATCTGATCAGTGCGCAGAAGGAAAAGAAAGAAGAATCCGAACTTCGTGTCCAGAAAATATTGCAAAGAATCGCGTCAGCAGATACATGGGGGCAGATCGGGCTTGCAATGAATGAATTTATGTCGCTTTTGGATTATGATGAGCCGAAGGCGGAAGAACCGTCCGGAAGTGAACTGATCCAGAGGGCGAAGGCTCTGATACGTAAATATTATAACCAGGGGATCACGCTGGAAGAAACAGCAAGAAAGCTATTTGTAACGGAAGAGTATTTAAGTGCGCAGTTCAAAAAGAAAACTGGAAATACATTTACGGAAACTGTACGAAAATATCGGATCAAAAGGGTAAAGGAGCTGCTGGTAGAGACGAATCTGAAAATGAACCAGATCGCGGAACTGGCAGGTTATTCAGATCCGAAGTATATGAGCCGGGTGTTTAAGGAGGAAGTGGGGATGCTTCCTACAGAATATAGGAAAGATGTTCGATAAAAGATTAAAATTTTCCGCTTTTTTGATAAATTTCCTCCTAACATTGGGAAAAAAGTATGTTATTATGATTATGCTGAATAGAGATAGAATATTTTGGAGACACTGTTAAAGAATCTATTGAAGGTAATGAAGGAGATTAAGGCAATGAATTGTTTTAATGTGACATTCAGAAGTCCTGACGAGATCCTGAGCTTTTTAAACACTGTTGAGAAATATGATATCACAATGGACATGATACGAGGCCGGCTTACGGTAAACGCGAAGTCGCTCCTTGGGCTCATGAATCTAGGGCTGAACAACGTTGCTGAACTGCGTGTGTACGGTGACGATGAACAGCTACGGCAGGAGATTTCCAGATATATAGCAGCATAAAATTTAGTCAACCCCTCCCCCCTCATAGTACTATTTTTTACGGATAACTCGCATCCGTTATATTGCTGCTACGGAGGAACCAGTGAACTTCTCCGGCGGGATGGTTTCCGTTGCCAGGCACGGCGGTGACTTTTCCGGATTATATATCTGGGTCTTGAATTAAAAGGCTTCCCGGCGTATAATATGCGCTGGGAAGCCTTTTTGTCCAGTATTTGTAACTATTCAGAACATCAGCAGGATAAAACGGGCCTGTGGTTTGCGGTTCTGAACAGATCCCTTATTTTTTGGCGTAATATTCATGTTCAGTGGTTATATATGGGGGAGTGTAAGGTGAAACAGATAAAAGAAAGAAAGCGTTATTTATTTGATGATAAAGCTCTGGCAGTTCTTATCATACCTCTGATCATAGAGCAGTTTCTGGCGGTGCTTGTAGGTATGGCGGATTCTGTTATGATCGCGAATGTAGGTGAAGCTGCGGTTTCCGGGGTTTCACTCGTGGACAATATCATGGTATTGTTTATTAATGCGTTTTCCGCACTGGCAGCGGGGGGCGCCGTGATTTCGGGACAGTATCTGGGGCAGCGGGATGAGAAGCAGGCGTGCCGTGCGTCTACACAGATTGTCTGGTTTGTGACCTTTGTAGCGGTTGTTTTGATGGTGGTCATTTATTGTGGTAGATGGTTCATCCTGCATGTTGTATTTGGTTCGATTGACGCGGATGTTATGAATCATGCCAATATTTATCTTCTGATCGTTGCGGCATCCATTCCATTTCTGGCCTTATACAATGCAGGGGCCGCGATCTTCCGGGCGATGGGAGATTCAAAGGTGCCAATGAAGGTCTCCATTCTAATGAACCTGATCAATGTGACTGGTAATGCGGTGTTGATTTATGGGTTTCACTGTGGTACGGAAGGTGTGGCGATCCCGACACTGGTTTCACGTATGACTGCCGGTATTTTGATCATTGTGATGCTTATCAATCAGAAGCTGCGTTTACATATTGACGATCCACTCCATTACCGGCCTGATTGGCGGATGATCCGCCGTATCCTGGGTATCGGTGTACCAAACGGACTGGAGAACAGTATGTTCCAGCTTGGGAAGATCCTCGTCTTAAGCCTGGTATCTTCCTTCGGGACATATGCGATCGCGGCAAATGCGGTCTGTAATGTGATCGCGATGTTTGAAATTTTGCCGGGAGTCGCGCTCAATCTTGCGATCACCACGGTTATCGCACGTTGTGTCGGAGCCGATATGTATGACCAGGCAAAGTATTATACAAAGAAACTGATGCTTATTACATATGCCGGAATTTGGCTGATGAATCTTGCGATTGTCTTGTTATTGCCGTTGATCCTTCGGGTATATCAGTTGTCAGATATTACTTCAGAGATCACGCGGCAGATCATTTATCTGCATACAATAAGCAGCATGGTGGTTTGGCCGATTTCGTTCAGCTTGCCGTCTACTTTGAGGGCAGCCGGAGACGCGCAGATGACTATGTACATTTCCATGATATCCATGTGGGTTTTCCGGATCGCGTTTAGCTATATCCTTGGAAAATTTCTTGGAATGGGTGTATTTGGCGTATGGGCGGCTATGATCATTGACTGGTGCTTCCGGGCATTTTGCATGACAATAAGGTATAAAAGCGGAAGATGGATGCTGAAAAAAGCGGTATGAATTTGAAGGAGGAGAAAGATGAAGAAAGAACTGGTGATTGTTCTGGACTTTGGGGGACAGTATAATCAGCTTGTGGCGAGACGGGTCAGGGAATGTAATGTGTACTGTGAGATTTATTCGTATAAGACTGGAATTGAGACAATAAAAAGCATGGATCCAAAGGGAATTATTCTGACAGGCGGTCCGAGCAGCTGTTATGAAGAAGATGCCGCTACATATCCGGAAGAATTATTTGAGCTGGGTATCCCGGTTCTGGGATTGTGCTATGGCGCACAGTTGATGATGTTTGAACTGGGAGGAAAAGTAGAACGTGCTTCAGTCAGGGAATATGGAAAGACGGAAGTGCTGATCGATAAGACAGATTCGAAAGTGTTTCATGGGGTGCAGGAAAAAACGGTCTGCTGGATGAGCCACTTTGATTATATTTCCCAGGCCGCGCCTGGATTTGGGATCACAGCGCATACTGCGGACTGTCCGATTGCCGCGGCAGAAAATGAGGCAAAAAAATTATATGCGATCCAGTTTCATCCGGAAGTGCTGCATACCAAAGAAGGCACAAAGATGATCAATAATTTTGTGAAAAATGTATGCGGCTGTGCAGGGGACTGGAAAATGGATACATTTGTAGAAAATTCTATCCGTGAAATCCGGGCAAAGGTAGGCGGTGGGAAGGTGCTTTGTGCCCTTTCGGGCGGAGTGGATTCTTCTGTGGCAGCCGTGATGCTTTCCAAGGCAATCGGAAACCAGCTTACATGTGTCTTTGTGGATCATGGCCTGCTCCGCAAAAATGAAGGGGATGAAGTGGAAGCTGTGTTTGGCCCGGAGGGACCATATGATCTGAATTTTATACGCGTGAATGCACAAGAGAGATTTTACGGTAAGCTTGCAGGTGTGGAAGAGCCGGAAGAGAAAAGAAAAATCATAGGAGAAGAATTTATCCGGGTATTTGAAGAAGAGGCAAAGAAGATCGGCGCTGTGGATTTCCTGGTACAGGGAACGATATATCCGGATGTAGTAGAAAGCGGCCTGGGCGGAGAATCCGCGGTCATCAAATCCCACCATAATGTGGGCGGCTTGCCGGATTATGTAGATTTTAAGGAGATTATTGAGCCTTTGCGGGATCTGTTCAAGGACGAGGTCAGAAAAGCAGGACTGGAGATGGGAATTCCGGAGCGGCTTGTGCTCCGCCAGCCTTTCCCGGGACCTGGGCTTGGAATCCGGATTATTGGAGAGATTACAGCAGAAAAAGTGAAGATCGTGCAGGACGCGGATGCTATTTATCGTGAGGAAATGGATGCGGCGGGAATGAAAGAGACTGTGGGGCAGTATTTTGCGGCATTGACAAATATGAGAAGCGTGGGGGTTATGGGGGACGAAAGGACCTATGACTATGCAGTGGCGCTCCGGGCGGTGAATACGATCGACTTTATGACGGCAGAGGCCGCAGAAGTTCCGTATGCGGTGCTGAATAAGGTGATGAGCAGGATTATTAATGAAGTCAGGGGGGTGAATCGAGTCATGTATGATCTGACTAGTAAGCCGCCGGGGACTATTGAGTTCGAATGATTGAAAATTTTATACAGAGTATTTTATATGGCAGGTGGTCTATAGGATTGCCTGCTGTATTTTTATTATGGTTAATTACTATTGCTTAAAAAAATTTTGTTACCAATGATTCTTTTTGGGTTAAAATGAAATATTATTCATATACTTATATTAAAAACCAAAAGGCGATGTTTTAGATGGCAAATTTGCAAAAAAGCAGCAAAAACAATTGACAAAACATTGAAAGGGGATTAATATGAATATATATAAAACGAAAGAGGTGTCAAAGATGTTATTAGAGTTTAAATGTTCAAATCATAGATCAATCAAAGAAAAAGTGAATTTTTCTATGATTGCAGGAAGTGATAATACATCTGAAGAACTTTTAAAAGAATTTGGCAATTTTAGAGTTTTGCGTTCTGCAGTTATATATGGCGCAAATGGGTCTGGAAAAAGTAATTTTATTAGTGCTTTGTCATTTATGCGTGATTTGGTTAGCAATAGTATTAATCATCAGCCGGGACAAGGAGTATTTCAGGCACGTCATAAATTGAGTGCAGAAGAGACTCCGAGTGAATATAGTATTCAATTTGTACGAAATGATATAAGATATGCATATGGCTTTTCTGTGAAACAAAATTTGATACAAGATGAATACTTGTATTATTTTCCAAAGGGAAGACAGGTGAAAATTTTTGAGCGTAATGGACTGGAGATTAGACCCGGAGATAGATACAAGGGAGTGTTTGATGTAAGCATTAGCATATTGAAAGATAATAGGTTGTTTTTATCTTGTGCCGCTAATTATAGTAATATAAAAGAAATTGAAGAAGCTTTTATGTTTTTCAATACGGATATAGTGGTATATAATCCGGAAATTAATAACTGGACGGAGTATTCGATTGAGTTAATGCAGAATAACGTCATGATTAAAAAAGTATTTGTGGATATTCTGCGGGCATTAGGAACTGGAGCTAAAGATGTAAAAGTAAAACTTGAAAAAATAAAGTTGGCGGATTTACCACAAGAGTTACAATTACCAGATGCTTTGAAGAGCTTGCTAGGGGCTCAAGAAGGTAACAGAATAGAAGCAAAAGTGGTATATGATCAATTTGAAGTTGATTTGATGACCGAAGAGTCAACCGGAGTAAAGCGCTTATTTCAAATGATTTGTCCGATAATTGATATTTTGAATAAGGGTAAAATACTTATTTGTGATGAATTAGAAGCTAGTTTGCATGAATCAGTAATTTTCCAAATTGTACAATTATTTCAACATTATCAGAAAGATAAATTTGCGCAATTAATTTTTTCAACACATGACACAAGTTTGTTAGATACAGATTTGTTTAGGAGAGATCAGGTGTGGTTTACACAATTAAATAAGGAACGTGCAACAGATTTGTATTCTCTTGTTGAAATTAAAAATGTACGTAAGTCTGAAAATTTGGAAAAGGGATATGTTTCAGGAAAATATGGTGCGATACCTATGCTTAATAAAAAATTCTTTCATGAATTGGAAGAAAATATTTTAGGGTAGGGGGTACTGTATGGAGGAAAGAAATCTTGACTTGGTGGCAAGGAATGAAGATACACGAGACAAATTTCATACGGAGGTTATTAGATTTGAGTTAGATCAAATACTGCAGCATTTTGCAGAGACTATACAAGCTATAAATGCACAATTTGATGTGGCGGATGAATTGTTTGAATCTGGAAAAGTTATCGAAGGGGAAAATATTTGGCGCGCACAGATTATATTTCTGGCAAGTGCTCTTGACTTTTATATGCATGAATTGACAAAATATGGTTTATGCGAAATTTATGATGAAAATTGGGATCGTACAGATAAGTATGAGAATCTTCAAGTAAATATGAAAGTTATAGAGGTGGCATTAAAATCTGGTGAGGATATAGATTGGTTTCTTGAATATATAAACAGTTATTATCGTGCAATTACAATGGTTTCATATGAGTCTGTGAAAGATCAACTTAAGTTATTGGGAATCAATTTAGCGCTTGTTGCAGATGGAGCTTTCTACCAAAGAGGAGGAACAGAAAATACAAAAGATAAATTGAAAAGACGTCTGAATGAGTTGTTCGGTAGGAGAAATATTATTGCACATCAGTCAGATAGAGCCCATACGGATGCACAAGTTAATATTATTACAAAAGAGATTGTACAAAATTTTATATGTGATATTGAAAAAATAGTGAGATCAATAGATGCAGAAGCAAGAAATAAATAACACTATATATTGATGCCTGAAGAATAATAAACACAATATATGGTTGAAAATGAATGAAATATATGATAGGATATAAAATGACTACAGCAAAGCTGTTATCATAAAAAGTTGCAAGGCTGGCACCTCGCAACTTTACATGATTTAGTGAAAGGAAAAAACCATCCACTAGTTATTTAAGCATTTCTAGTATATCAAATCCTTTTGCTAAAATCAATTCAAATCGTTCATTTTGAACGAAATAAGTGATGGAGGTATTAGGCAATGAAAAAAGAAAATCCAAAGCAAAGATATATTTTTCGCCCATACATTACCAAAAATGGAAAAAGAATTTATCCTAAAAACGGTAAAGTGTTTAAAATTCCTGTAGAATAGGTAATTTATAGTGAAAATGTTTTTGGATGGTTCATTTTCACTTTCCTGTAATTGATTAGTTATAGATTGACTGGAGGTAAGGGAAATGGGAAAAGATCAATTTGTTGTAAGACGTGGTGATAAGTGGGCTGTTGTAGGTGCTAATAATGAACGAGCCACGCGCATAACGGATACGCAAAAGGCGGCAATTAATATAGCAAGAAACATTGCAATTAATCAGCAGTCTGAAATGCGTGTTCAAGATAAAAATGGAAGATGGCGTAGATGTAACAGCTATGGTAATGATTCATGTCCGCCTAAAGATAAAAATTATTAATATAGCGAAGCTGGCAACATTTTGGCAACAGAAAATCAGTAAGCCAGAATAAATGATGTAATTGAAGTAAAACGCGGCGTGTATTTGCACAAAACATAAACGAATATAGTTAAGAACGACAAAGGGCACGCCGAGTTTGAATAGAGTACAACTGGTAAAAAAATACCGTGTAAATACAATGTTTATGAGGAGCAAATGAATGGAACATCCAACAGTGTTTATATCTTATGCACAAGAAGATGAGGAACATAAAAAGTGGGTTAAGGGGCTGGCAGATAGATTATTATCGGATGGTATCGAGGTTACGGTAGACCAATATGATCTTACATTGGGAGATAGGTTACCGCAGTTTATGGAGCAGTCTATTTCTGATATGGATTATGTGCTGGTAATATGCACGCCTACTTATAAGATAAAATCAGACGCAAGAAAAGGCGGCGTGGGTTATGAAGGGCATATTATTTCTGCTGAGCTACTGACAAAAGGAAATGAAAGAAAATTCATTCCTGTTATTAGAAAGGGGAGTATAGGTAGTTCACTTCCTGATTTCTTGGCTGGTAAGTATGGAATTGATTTTACCGGCGGGAAAGATTATGAGGATAATTACATGGATTTGGTTACCACGATTTACGGTGATAAAAAGAAACCGAAAGTTGGAAGCCAACCATCGTACATTACAAAAGCATATGCCAAACCGACAGAAGAAGATATAGATAGACCTATTCGTATTCTTGGGATTATCACAGATGAAATAACCGTTCCTAAAATGGATGGAACAAGGGGGAGTGCATTGTATAAGGTGCCATTTAGATTATCGAAAACGCCAAGCAGTTTGTGGTGCAAATTTTTCTTGGCTTCCTGGCAGTCACCGCCTCGTTTTTCTACTATGCACAGATTTGGAATAGCATCGGTAGTTGGAGATAAAATTATTCTTAATGGAACTACGGTTGAAGAAGTTAGAGATTATCATAGAGAAACATTGCTTCTTTGTGTGGATGAGGCTAACAAAAAAGAAGCCAATTATAGGCGGGAAGAACAAAGACAAAAAGAAATGGAAGAAGCCAGAAGAAGAAGTCACTATGCTAATGTCAATAATGTCATAGAAGAAATTAAATTTTAAGAGAGATTCATAGCAGCATGTCATAAGCAAGATATATAATGACATTTTATTATCCGTAGCTACAGGGCAAGTGTTATCAATGCCGATAACAAAATGAGTAACTATTCAGAACCCCTAATAGAAACAAATTCATTTTGTTCAAAACAGAGAA
>CAZFXM010000025.1:0-54926 GCA_964523125.1 uncultured Clostridium sp.
TCTGTTTTGAACAAAATGAATTTGTTTCTATTAGGGGTTCTGAATAGTTACGAATATTTTACTTCATTATCTATTGAATTTTATAAGGAGAGAGCAGAACATGAAGACAACAAACAAAACAAAAGGCTCGCCGGCAAAGACCCGCCGGCGCAGGGGAGGCATTGCGGGAAAGCTGGCCGGCGCGATCGTGGTAACGATCATGGTCATGGTCGCGGTACTTTTGGGCATCGTTTACAGCCGCGTATCCGGCACGTTGCTGGGAAAAAGTGAGAAGCTGATCCAGGAGACTACCGACAAGGTACTTCAGGAGACTACCGCATGGATGAACAAGACGCTGACTATGCTGGAGATGCAGAAGGACACTATAGAGTACGAGGACATGGACATTCCTGAGATGGAGGAATATATCAAACATACGGTGGATCAGAACAACGCCTATCCGGCAGGCTTGTATGTAGCGCTGACAGACGGCTCCCTGTATCATGCGTCATTCGTGCCGGGACCAGATTTCAATGCCCTGGAAAAATCCTGGTACAAGAACGGTATACAGTCGGAAAGCTTTATTTTGGGGGACGTGTATTTTGATGAGGACAGCCAGTCTTATGTGGTAGGCGCGTCCGGAATGCTGAAAGATAAAGAGGGCAGGATACGCGGCGTCGCGGCGGCGGACGTATATCTGGACGCGATTTCCGATATTGTATCCGGTATCCGGCTGGAAAAAACAGGAGGAGTGTTCCTGGTAGATACCCGGACGGATACCATCATCGGACATCAGGACGAGGATTTGACAGGGCGGCTTCTGAGTGAATTCAGCGGGGATATGTACGCATATGCGGCAGATCAGATTCATAACGGCACATCAGGTTTATCATTATTTGAGGACGATACATACGTACAGGTAGCCAAAGTACCGGGCAGTGACTGGGCGGCGGTTGTTTACGTGCCGAAAGCTGAGGTACTTACGGATCTGAATGTACTGGCCGGCATTATGTCTACGGTATCCGTTGTCGCGGTCATTATTATGGTTCTTCTCGTCCTCCTTCTTGTGAGAAATATTATTGGCAGGCCGGTAGCGGAACTGAATGAGGTCGCTTCCAGGATCGCGGACGGAGAATTGGATCAGACCATCCGCCATTCCTCCAATGATGAGCTGGGCGAACTGGCTTCCAATTTTGAGAAGACCGTACTCCGGCTGCGGGAATATATGGATTACATTGACGAGATTTCAGAAAAGTTGCAGGAAATATCAAGGGGAAACCTGGATATTACACTTTCCCATGAGTATGTAGGGGAGTTCGCGAAGATCAAGGAATCGCTGGAAAGCATTTCACAGTTTTTGAACCAGACCATAGGACAGATCAACGTAGCGTCAAAACAGGTTTCAGATGGAGCCGGATATGTTTCAGACGGGGCACAGACACTTTCTCAGGGTTCTGTACAGCAGAACGCGTCGGTAGAAGAGCTGGCGTCCCATATCAGCGAGGTGTCTGACGGAATCCAGAAGACTGCGATGGGGGCGAAAAAAGCCAGTGAGATCTCACAGGATGTGGGAAACAGTATCATGGAGAGCAATGACAAAATGCAGCACATGAACGCGGCGATCCAGAAAATCAGCAGCAAGTCCACGGAGATCCACAATATCATTAAGACCATTGAGGACATTGCGTTCCAGACCAATATCCTGGCACTGAACGCTGCCGTGGAGGCGGCGCGGGCAGGCACCGCGGGAAAAGGCTTTGCCGTAGTGGCGGACGAGGTTCGCAATCTGGCCGGAAAATCTTCGGAGGCGGCCAAGAATACAACTGTCCTGATCGAGCAGACGTTGGAAGCCGTGGAGGAAGGAACCAGCTCGGCGGAGGATACGACTAAGGCCATGATGGAAGTTGTGGCGAAGTCAGAAGAGGTGAGCAAGCTGATCGAAGGAATCGCGGCCTATTCCGCGAAGCAGGCAACTGCTACGGAAGAAGTCAGCCGGGGGATCGACCAGATCTCCGAGGTGGTACAATCCAACCAGGCTACGGCGGAGAAGAGCGCTGCTGCCAGCGAGGAACTGTCCGGACAGGCGAATATGCTGAGAGAACTGGTGTCTAAGTTCCGGCTGAAATCAAGATAGGTTTACTGCCATCAGAAGAAGGAGAAAATCTTATGAGGAATCACGAAGTCACAAGTGTACAACCTTTGTTAAATGAGGACGGCAGCCTCAAAGAGCCGGGCTGGTCCAGAAGCCTGATCCAGAGATATTCCAGGGACCAGATCCGTGCGCCGAAGTTCAGGATCAAGGAATGGGATTATTACCTGGTATTAAATGAAGATTTCGCGGGAGCATTTACCCTGTCGGATGACGGCTATATCGGCTTGCAGTCCGTATCCCTCCTGAATTTTAAGGAAGGCTGGGAACACACGGAAACCATTTTAAATCCATTTCCCATGGGGAAATTCCATCTCCCGGAAACTTCGGAAAAGGGAGATGTGGTTTACCGGGACAAACGCCTGCATATGGGATATTTTCTGAAAGACGGGAAACGTCAGATCCGTTGCCGGTTCAAAAATTTTTATCAGGGAAAGGATTTTTCCTGCGATATTCTGCTGGAACAGCCCCAAATGGATACGATGGTGATCGCGACTCCATGGAAGGAGAAGAAAACAGCGTTTTATTATAACCAGAAGATCAATTGTATGCCTGCTTCTGGCAGTATGGCGTTTGACGGCAGGACTTATACATTTACCAGGGAAACGGACTTTGGGACTCTGGACTGGGGAAGAGGTGTATGGACCTACGACAACCGATGGTACTGGGGGTCAGGGAATCAGATGATCAATGGAAAAGCTTTTGGTTTTAATATAGGCTATGGGTTCGGTGATACCTCAGCGGCATCTGAAAATATACTGTTCTATGACGGGATAGGGCATAAACTGGAAGATGTGGTGTTTCATATCCCGAAAGACAGCTATATGAAGCCGTGGACATTTTCCTCCAGTGACGGAAGATTTGAAATGGAATTCCAACCGGTCCTTGACCGGGCGGCCAGGACGGCGGCAGTCCTGATCGAGACTGACCAGCATCAGGTATTCGGCAGGATGAGTGGTAAAGCAGTATTGGATGACGGGACAGTGCTGGAAGTGAAGGATCTGATGTGCTTTGCGGAAGACGTGCATAATCGATATTGAAAGAAAAGCTGGTATTGGCAGCTTTTCTGGCGGAAATTCTATCGAAATTATGTCTTGACAACCTACGCCGCTTAGGTTAATATGTACCACAGATATGAATACGAAAAAAGCAATGAAGGGAACAAGTAACGGGAATCGGGAGAAGACAGAGAGCTGCCGGCTGGTGAGAGGCGCGGGACACCATTCCATGTGAATACATCCCGGAGCTTCACACCCAAAGCAGGGAAGAAAGATAGTAACTGTTCAGTCAGGATAGCGCATTTACTGCGCTATCCGTGCAAAAACATATAGATTGCAATGAGCAATCCCCATTGCCGCAGGCAATTTTCATGGGATTGCGGGCGTAACTGTGAGGGGACTGGACAGTTACGAAGGTTATATCTTCCATGCAAGTAGGCTGTGACGGAGCGGCGCACGTTAACGCGCGGAGTGATTGAACCAGTGATCAGGCAGATATCCGGGGAGATCGACTCATAGAGGCAGGCGGTGGGAGCTGTCTGTGAATAAAGGTGGTACCACGAGCATAAGAGCCCTCGTCCTTTTTGGATCGGAAGGCTCTTTTTTGATTTTAAAAGAAGGAGAAGAATGAACATGAAGCTTTATGACGAACTGAAGGCCAGAGGCCTGATCGCGCAGGTGACGGATGAAAAACTGATCTCGGATCTGATCAATAACGGGAAAGCTACATTTTATATCGGCTTTGACCCTACGGCAGACAGCCTGCATGTGGGACATTTTATGGCACTGTGCCTGATGAAGCGTCTGCAGATGGCAGGCAACAAGCCGATCGCGCTGATCGGAGGCGGTACGGCCATGATCGGGGATCCGTCCGGAAGGACGGACATGCGCCAGATGATGACAACAGAGACCATCCGGCATAATTGTGACTGCTTTAAGGAACAAATGAGCCGTTTTATTGATTTTTCCGAGGGAAAAGCCCTGATGGTGAACAATGCGGACTGGCTGCTGGGCTTGAATTATATTGATGTCCTGCGGGAAGTAGGCGCGCATTTCAGCGTGAACCGTATGCTGACGGCAGAGTGCTACAAGCAGAGGATGGAGAAGGGCCTGAGCTTCCTGGAATTTAACTACATGATCATGCAGGCATATGATTTCTACGCATTATTCCAGAAATACGGCTGCAACCTGCAGTTCGGCGGAGATGACCAGTGGAGCAATATGCTGGCGGGAACAGAGCTGATCCGGAGAAAGCTGGGGAAGGATGCCAGCGCCATGACGATTACATTGCTTTTGAATTCCGAGGGCAAGAAGATGGGTAAGACCCAGTCCGGCGCGGTATGGCTTGACCCGAACAAGACGTCGCCCTTTGACTTTTACCAGTACTGGAGAAATGTAGGAGACGCGGACGTACTGAAATGTATCCGGATGCTGACCTTCCTGCCGTTAGAGCAGGTCGACGAGATGGATTCGTGGGAAGGAAGCCAGTTGAATCAGGCGAAAGAAATCCTTGCCTATGAACTGACCAGCATGGTACACGGGGAAGAGGAAGCGAAGCGTGCCCAGGAAAGCGCCAGGGCTTTGTTCAGCCAGGGTAACGCGGCGGATATGCCTACGGCGGAACTGACAGAAGAAGACCTGATGGATGGAGGAATTGATATTATCACGATGCTGCAAAAGAGCGGCCTGGTTCCATCCAGGGCAGAAGCCAGGCGTGCCGTGCAGCAGGGCGGCGTCGCGGTGGACGGTGAAAAGGTGAGTGATATCCAGGCAGTATTCAGCCAGGAGAAGCTTTCCAGAGACGGGCTGGTACTCAAAAAAGGAAAGAAGAATTTCCGCAAGGTGATTTTGAAATAGGAAAAAAGAATTTCTGTGATATTACGAAACAGATGTGCAGGAACAATAGCATATCCGCTTTCCGCCAAAAGGCGTGAGAAACGGCAGGGCGGCGAGTCGCCGTCCGGGAAATAGAAATTGAGACACAAGACCTTCGGATGCTCCGATGTACTGCCCCACACTTCCGTGTGGCCTTCGGGCCAAGCCCTGGTACATCTGCGCGTCCTACGGAATCCATTTTTTGTATTGTTCCCGCGGAGTTGTTTACTGTTTAGAAAGGAAGCGGATGAGATGAAGGAAAAGGATTTATGGAAATACTGTACCTCTGAGCAAATCCAGTCTACACTTCTTTCCTTTCGCCTTCTGGACGGCCTTTGTATCGAGCAGGAAAAATATTTTTCCTGTTTGTACGCCGTCAGTAATCATCCGGAACAGCATTATCGCCCGGCAGTCATTCCGAAGAAAAACGGTGGAGCGAGAAAGCTTCTGATCCCGGATGCTCTGTTATGCCGGATACAGAAGAATATCCTACGCCATGTGTTGGCAGAGCTTCCGGTTTCGCCTTACGCGAAAGCATACAGGCCGCAGTCAGCGATTGTAGAGAACGCAAAGCCTCATGTGGGCGCGAAAGAAATTTTAAAGTTAGATATCCGGAATTTTTTCGACAGTATCACATTTTTTTTAGTTTATCGGTCTGCGTTCCCGGCTGTTTATTATCCGCCGGCGGTCCGGACACTTCTGGCAAATCTGTGCTGCTGCAAGGACGCTCTTCCACAGGGAGCGCCTACATCACCGGCTGTTTCCAATCTGGTCATGAAGCCTTTTGATGACTATATGGGAAGCTGGTGCGAAAAACGGGAGATCCGGTATACCAGATACTGTGACGACCTGATATTTTCCGGGGAATTTGACAGGCGGGCAGTCAAAAATAAAGTCCGGGGATTCCTGGCGGCTTATGGATTTGAACTGAATGAAGAAAAGACAAGGATACAAAAAAAGCATCAGAGACAGACGGTTACCGGTATCGTTGTAAATGAAAAGACGCAGGTTAGCCGTACTTACCGGAAAAAACTGCGGGCAGAGATTTATTATTGCGGCAAGTATGGTGTGGAATCCCATTTGCAAAGAATCGGGGAGTGGGAAAATTGGAAGAAATTACACCAGGACGCAGAAGTGGCCTGTGTGCGCTATTTACAGCAACTACTTGGAAAGGTCAATTTTGTGCTGCAGGTGAATCCGGAAGACATGGAATTCTGCCAGGCGAAAAATCTGGTGAAGGAGATGCTGAAGGAAAAACTGGAGGAAAGAGGGAGGAATAGGGATGAATCCAAAGAAACTATTGAAAATGCAGATGGCGTGGAGACAATTTAATGAGACCCACCCGAGAGTCCTGCCATTTATCAAAGCAGTGGAAGCGGCGGGAATCAAGGATGGGACCGTGATCTCGGTCACAGTGGAAACGCCGGAGGGAGAAAAGTTTGAAAGCAATATCAAGGTCCGGCAGTCAGATCTGGATCTATTGAGAAGCCTAAAGGAAGACAGATAGGGAAGGGCACATATTACAGGTCTGTCATCATTTCAGCCGGCGTTTCGGAGGAACAAAGCAGTCCATGCACGTCATCCAGCGCGGCTGCAAGCTCTTCCAGATCCTCGTAGGAATCAAAGGCATCTGACATGATCGTGAGGATGTAGCCATGGCCGTCTGCCATGACGATTCCCGCGTCATTGCGCGCGATGTCTTCCCAGTCGGAATACCAGCCCGGCTTTGTATATACCGTATAGTTCTCGCCTAATGCCGAGTGGATAAAAGACTCCGTACTGTCTATATAGAGATTCCGGCACCAGACGGAATTTTCATTGGTGTCCTCGAAAAAGTATATATAAGTACCGAGCCACAGCTTGGTCAGTTCCTTTGCGGTCAGGTAAGGATACCAGTTATATTCATCGATGATCGAATCAGACACATCCGTATATTCTGTCATGTCATACATGGAATCATTTCCGTATAGATAATGCAGATTCTCAAAATCTTCATTGCTGGACCACTGAATCGTATTTTCCATCATGAATTCCGTATATTCATCTACAATTTCCGGGCTAAATTTATTGAGCGCCGCGACATAGGGTCCCTTTATGGCGCTTGCGCTGTAAAAAGCAGAATCCGGATCCAGGCTGAAAAAATTTCCCGTATTTAAATCCAGTACGATAAAGCCAACATGGCTGCCGTCATGGTGAAAACGATTGACGATGCGTTGCACTTTTTCCGACTGTGGGGAAGCCAAAATATCCAGGCTAGAGCAGAAAAAATCTTCATCATCGGGAAGTGAACTGATGATGGACTGCAGGGTGTCCTTATCCAGGCAGACTTCCACCGGTTGATTTTCGTCCATTTCTGTTGTATCCAATTGCATGATTTCCAATCCTTCTTCTGATCCGGGAGCTTCCTGGTCCGCAGAAGAAAGATAGGCAGATATGGCATTTTCATCATAATCCGTAATTTCCTCAGAAACTGGTTCGGCGGTTATACTGAAAACACACAGCATTCCCGTAAATAAAACCATAAACGCGGATCGCGCAAGTCTTTTTCTCATAAATATTTTCCTCTTTTGTAATATTGGACATTCTTAGAAAACATTCCGTAACAATAGGAGCCTACCGACAGGGTCTGAGAAAGTATTCTTTAAATTTTTATCTGTTCTCCTTTTTTAGAAAACGTTTTTTTCTCTGATTAAAAGTATATCTACTTCCGGAGATAAAATCAAGCTATAAAAATATGTAACTAACCCGCGGCAGGCTGCTGTGAACAGTAATAACAAGAACTCTGCGTTGACGATGGAATCGGAATGTTCTATACTAAAGCTTGAACAGCCCGGTGAGGGCAGGGAAGGAAAAAGGGAAAAGCGATGGAGGTAGAGTCAGTGGATGTTGTTACCATGTTGGATGAATTGCAGAAGAAAGCGCTGCGTGATCCAAAGATCCGAAGCAGGTTTTTAGATACCTTACAGGAAAAGGAGCCGGTCACGGCATTTTGTAAAGTATGCCGGGAACTGGGGTATGAGATCTATGAGATGGACCTGATCTGCGCGGGAGAGGAATTTCACGCGGCAATGAAACGGAGTACCAACGGCGGCGGGGAAAATTCACCAATGCTGACAGGCGAGGATGATTTTTATGAGTTATTTATGGCAAGTATAGATTTGGATAACCAGAAATGTTGTGAATAGTAATAGAAATAGATCGTGTGAAACGTATGCAACAGATCGTTGTTGATGATAGGAATGGTGAGTACTTGAAAAATAATACCGATTTCATTATTATAGGGGCATCGATCCTGGATGTCCTGGCGCGGCCTGTTACGGCCGATGTATTTGACACCGGATCGACCACGGCCGGCCATACGGCCATACATACCGGCGGAGACGCGCTGAACGAGGCGGATGTGCTTGCTTCCCTCGGAGCTTCTGTCCGGCTGGTCAGCAAGGTTGGCACGGATTACGCGGGAAATTACATAAAAGAACATTGCCGGCACGTGGAGATCGATACGACATTTTTGGCAGAGGACGAAGTTCTGGAAACAGGTGTAAATCTTGTATTGGTCGATGATTCCGGGGAACGGCATTTTATTACTTCGCAAAATGGAAGCCTGCGAAAGCTTTACCCGGCAGATATTTCGGATGACGCGTTGTACGGAGGGCGGTATCTCTGCTTTGCCAGTATTTTTGTATTTCCGGCCTTTGATGACACTGCCTTGGCGGAATTATTTTCCAGGGCAAAAGCAAAGGGACTCACCCTCTGCGCGGATATGACAAAGCGAAAGAACGGCGAAACTTTGAATGATATGAAAAACAGCCTGTCTCTGTTGGATTACATTTTCCCTAATTATGAAGAGGCAAGTTTGCTTACGGGAATGACAGACCAGGATGAGATCGCGGACGCGTTTTTAGACTGCGGGACCGGATGTGTGGTGTTAAAGGCCGGAGGCAGTGGCTGTTTTATCAAAACAAGAACAGAGCGGTACCAGATTTCTGCTTATCCACACGTACGCTGCCTGGATACTACCGGTGCGGGAGACACCTTTACAGCCTGCTTCCTGGACGCGTTAAATCATGGGATGACGTTACCGGAGTGTGGAAGATTTGCCAACGCGGGCGCGTCTATCTGTATTGAACAGATTGGGGCAACAGGCCGGATCAAGAGCAGAGAGCAGGTCATGAAGCGGTATCTGGAAGTTGCTGTTCAGAATCTGTGAACGAATAAGGTAACTTTTCAGTCCCCTCACAGTTATCGAATAAGAAAGGATCATCTGATGAAAAAGCGTACAAAAGAAATTCTGGAAATCCTGGATCAGCAATATGGCACGGAATATATATGCTATCTGCATTATGAGACACCCTGGCAGCTTTTGATCGCTACGATGCTGAGCGCCCAGTGTACGGACGCGCGGGTCAATATTGTGACGAAGGATCTGTTTCAAAAATATACGACAGTGGACGCGTTCGCGGACGCGGATCTGGCAGAGCTGGAACAGGACATTAAGCCTACCGGTTTCTACCATAATAAAGCGAAAAATATCATTGCCTGTATGCAGGCAGTCAGGGACCGGTTTGGCGGTGAAGTGCCCAGGAGCCTGGAGGATCTGACCTCCCTGGCAGGGGTGGGGCGGAAAACGGCAAACGTGATCAGGGGAAATATTTATCATGACGCAAGCGTCGTGGTAGATACTCATGTAAAACGGATCTCTAACCGGCTCGGATTGACGAAGAACTCTGAGCCGGAAAAGATAGAGCAGGATTTGATGAAGGAGCTGCCGAAGGATCACTGGATCCTCTATAATATCCAGATCATCACGTTCGGCCGGAGCATTTGCACGGCACGAAATCCAAAATGTGAGGAGTGTTTTTTGAAAAAGTATTGTAAAGGGGCATAACAGCGGGGATAGTTCTATTCCGGCAGGCATTCCTTCGCGTAGATTAAAGAGTCGTCAAGATGCAGCTTCATCAGGTCTCCGGCTTTTGCATATTCCTTTTTGCGATAAGCTTCAAAGATCCTGGTATGCATCTGGTTGATCTGCCTTTGAGGCTGGGTTTCTGCTTCATATATGTTCGAAAAGATCGTAAGCTGGCTCCTTAGCTTTTCGGCCGCCAGAGTCAGGCGGCGATTGCTGCAATAATCATAGAAAATGAGATGAAAGCGGTCGGAATGTTCAATCCATTTTGGGATATCCTCCGGCAGCAGAGTGTTTTTGGATTCTATGGTATTTGTAACAGCAATGACCTGCTCCAGTTTACGGCAGATCTGCTCCTGATCCGGATGATCCGCACAATACAGGATGGCCAGCCGGTCCAGGTCGCCCATGAACTGATATAATTCAGTCAGATCTCTTTCCGTAAGAGAGATTACATTTACTCCGATATTAGAATAATAATTGACCAGCCCATCCTCCGTAAGACGGGTGAGCGCCTCGCGGATAGGGGTGGAACTGACTTCAAACTGTTCCTGTAGATTTTTCAACGTCAACTTTTCTCCCAGCGGAATTCGTTGATTTAGGATATCCGCACGGAGGATCTGGTAGATCTGCTCGGAAAGAGTGGATTTATTTAAATTCATAAAGAACACATCCTTCTTTTTTCTGTATCAATTATTACAATACATGGTAAAAATGTCAATACGAAATGATTTCTTTTTTTCCGCCGGATGTTACAATTCACGGCCTAACCGTCCGCGAATTGTAACGGCATCTGCCCATTTAAAATTGCCTGCGGCAATAGGGCAGATGCCATCGCCCCATCACTTTTTGGCGTCTAACCGTGCAGCGAGTGTACGGTTAGACCGTGAACCGTAACGCCGGATTCGATCTCTTTTATAGATTTTAGTATATTTATGATCTTCTCCTGTCCGTCAGGGGAGAACTCATGCAGGAGATTGAGTACTTCCGCGTCCCGGGTGTCGGAAATATTCTGCTGTCTGCCATCATTTTTCCCCGCGTTTAAAATCGAATCAACCGTGACATTGCATAGTTCCGCATAATACATCAGGATGCGCAGGTTCAGCTTCGCGCGGTTATTTTCAATATTGCTGACAAAGGAAACGGTACATCCCAGATCCACAGCGATCTGTTCCTGTGTGTAAGAATGCTCTGTCCTCAGGCGCTTTAATTCCATTCCGATTTTATCAAAATTATAATGCTCCATTGTAATTCCTCCTCCATAGTGTGACAGTTTTTTTGATCCGTCCGGCGTAGTCTTTGCCCATAGCGTAGATGATCAGATATACTTATAAATATATTTTATTATATTTTCTGATTGAAAACAACTGATTTATTTAGTATAATATACTTTATTTATAAGTATATGCCTGGCATGGAAAATCATCATGGATGGAAGACAAGTGGTTACATTTAGTAGGCCGCCGATTTGCTCCGCGAATTGGTTACAAATTATCAAGGAGGAAAGTATGAATATAAGAGAAGCGAAGGACGAGATTAAAAAATCAGTAGAGATTTATCTGGAGAAAAACGCGTTTGGAGAATATACGATCCCGGCATCGAAGCAACGGCCTATTTTTCTGATGGGGTCGCCGGGTATCGGTAAGACAGCGGTCATACGGCAGATCGCGTCGGAGCTGGATATCGCGCTGGTGGCCTGCTCCATGACCCACTATACCAGACAAAGCGCGTTGGGACGCCCGGTGACCGAATCCCGGAATTATGGAGGAAAGAAGGCGGCTGTGTCTGAATATACCATGAGTGAGATCCTGGCCGCTGTGTATCATGTGATGCAGGACTCCGGGAAAAAGGAAGGTATCCTTTTTCTGGATGAGATCAATTGTGTGTCGGAGACGTTAACGCCTGCCATGCGGTTGTTCCTGCAATATAAGGTTTTGGGAAACCGGCAGGTGCCGGAAGGCTGGATCGTGGTAACGGCAGGCAGTCTGCCGCGGTATAATCAATCGGTGAAGGAATTTGATATTGCCGCGATGGATCGTTTAAAGCGAATGGATATCTCGGAAGATTTTGCTGTGTGGAAGCAGTACGCTTACCGGCAGGGCATTCATGCCGCCATAATTACATTTTTGGAAATGAATCCGCAGTGGTTCTGCTCCATCCGCTTTGAGGCAGAGGGGACGCGGTATGCCACGGCAAGGGGATGGGAGGATTTATCGATAGAGACGCGGCTTTTTGAGAAAAAAGGCTTTGAAGTAAATAAACGGCTGGTCGGGCAGTATATTACGGATACCGAGATCGTGGAAAGGTTCGAAGCTTATTATGTGCTTTATCAGAAGTGTAAAGCAGAGTATCCAATTGCGGATATCCTGTCCGGAAAGGTCAGGGAAGAGATGATCGAAAAATTACAAATGGCGAAGCCGGAAGAAAGATTTTCCATACTGGGACTGCTCATGGAAATATTTGGTGAAGGGGTTAGGGAAGCAGTCAATCAGGAACAGATTCTGCGGATGGCGGCAGAGGCGCTTGAAAGTATCAAAAAAGCGGTAAAAGAAGAAAAGATACCGGTATCTCTGCTGTTACAGGAGCAGATTGACAGAATTCGGAAGCAATTGCGGCAAAGGACTGCGGCAAACAGCATAATGGAAAGAGAAAGAGAAGTGTATCTTGCGGCCGTGCAACTGTTGGAGGAGTACAAAGGAAATCCGGATACGAAGGAGCTGAAAAAGGATCTTGAGAAAATAAAGAAGCAGTTTGGCAGGGAAGTAAAGCAGCATGGGAAGCAGATCGCACAAGTAAAACTTATGCAGGAGTCGGTTTTTTCATTTGGCGATAAGGTATGGAGAACGGAGCCGGAAATGGCGGATCTTTTGACGGAATGCTGCAGTTCACTGGCCATACCATGTGAAAAGGCCGAATGGCCATAATGGGGTGCCCGGAGGTTACTGTTCACGGTCTAACCGTGCACTCGCTGCACGGTTAGATGCCAAAAAGTGATGGGGCGATGGCATCTGCCCCATTGCCGCAGGCAATTTTAAATGGGCAGATGCCGTTACAATTCGCGGACAGGCCGTGAATTGTAACGCCCGGAGGGTATACCTTGTGAAACATAGGTGGAAAGATGTTTTCCTTCTTTTGTATTTCTGGTATAATGAGCAGAGCGCGGAAGGAGCGGATGCGGAGAAGATAGAGCTTGTGGAAGTATTGATTGAGCAGACCTTTGCGGATTATCCACATCTGCTTTTGAATCAGTCATTGAATGACGGTTTACTCGCTGATGTGACGGCGGTGCCTACGACATTTTTCTTTGATAAGGAAGGGAAACTTCTGGATACGGTTGTAGGAGCCAAAGGAAAATCAGACCGGAAAGAGATAATTGATGGTTTTCTGAAAAAATGTATATATAATTATTTTGGTGGATGCGACTGTAAATGGTGCAATGGTAAACCAGCTATTGAAATAGGTACTGGTGATAAAGGAGTACAGTTGCATCACTGGCAAATGATGATAGAAGAAGTGAACAATTTTAATCAGTATGATGGAGAAGAACGTATTATTTATTTAAGAGATCGTATTGATACCGCATTGAAGAATTTGGATTCTGTACCAAAGGAAATTATGGGGAGTCAAAAGAATACAGATTATTATAAGCTGTTAAAGAATTTAAAAAAGATAGTTTAGTTAAGTTGAGCAGGTGGAATTATGTTTGTAAACCAAAAAGAATTGGTGGAAAAATTGGTTCTTGATTTACAAGAAAGATTTGGAACTCAATATATATGTTGCTATACTTTGGACAGGAAAAGGCTGCTGTTTTTTCAACCAAAATCGGGATTTTGCAAAAAAGGAAAGTATAAATGATTGTTTTAATAACGGGTGCTTCGCACACAGGAAAAACGGTTCTTGCTCAAAAACTGCTTGAACAATATAAATATCCATATTTATCAATAGACCATCTGAAAATGGGCTTGATTCGTAGTGGTTACACTAAACTTACACCCGAAGATGATCACGAACTTACAGATTATTTGTGGCCCATTATTCGTGAAATGATTAAAACCGCCATAGAGAACAAGCAAAATCTTATTATTGAAGGGTGCTATATTCCTTTCGATTGGTCAAAGGGATTTGAAAAGGATTATCTTGAACATATCAAATACTACTGCCTTGTAATGAGTGGAAACTATATTAAAAATAACTTTGCAAGCATAAAAAGGTATGCGAGTGCCATAGAAAATCGTTTAGATGATGAATGGTGTACTATGGAAAGTGTTTTAGAAGATAATGCACAATTCCTGGAATTTGCTCAAAAACATGGCGTAAATTATGTGTTAATTGATGATGACTATGAAATAAACATTGATTTGGATAAATCATGATGCTGATAAGGAAAAAGGAATTTTACATCCCAACTCATTCAAATTCAATATCGTCAAAAATTTTACTGATTACTTTTGCCATGAAGTATTCTGGTTCCGTCCCCACGCAGATGGAGAAAATACAAAAAGTTTTCCGATAAATAAATCCTTTCCTGTGAAAAAATAGTTATATTGGTTAGAGTGCCGTTGGTGACATGGAGAATCTGACGGTATTTTTTAACAGTTCCTTAGAACAGGGGGAGCATTATGTGGAAAATATGGAAAGAAGAACTTCGTAAAGTTGCGTCTCGTAAAATTTTCTGGGCCGGGCTGGCTTTATTGCTGGCATTCATTACGTTCCAGCTTTGGACCTTGCAGGAGGAGTATTCCGTGACGATCGGTGGACAGCAGTTTTATGGAAAAGAGGCAATCAAAAGAGACCAAAAGCTGACGTCAGAGTATGCCGGGATCCTGACAGAAGAAAAGGGAAAACAAATTTACGATCAATATGGAATCTATGATGACGTGGAAGATTTGACATGTATTGTGCTGGCGGTTTCCGCTATGTGCAGGAATTCATTTCTCGCGGTTGTTGTCTCATTGGCGCTGTATCTTTTCCCACTTGTGTATATGGAGCCGCAGAGGGAAATGTGGGTACTACGGACGGGGGCCGCAAAAGGGATGATCCATTTTATGATGTCGATGCCAGTGTATCTGTCCTTAAACTGGGCATATGGATTTTCAGGGAAGACACTTGCATGGCATTTCCTGACCGCATTGGCGGCAGGGGCGGTATGCCTTGCGGCAGGGCGCCGAAAGTATAAGGATTATCAGGGATAAGATCCTATAAATGTCAAGGCAACATCCACAAAAATATCGCCGGAAAAATTGTAAAAAATGTCCTTTGATTTTTGAAAATAAAAAAAATATAATGATTTTGTAAGGCTTTAGAACGTAGAAATCAGGAATTATCACAATAGTTCCTGAATAGAGTGAAAGAGGTAGAATCAAATGAAAAGAATTAAAGCGGCATGTATTACACAGACATTGCATTTTATGTTGAAGGAAGATCTGGGACATGATTATGCAAAACGAATGGTTCAGGAAGAGGTCAGGAAGTATAAGGCCGGACTGGACAGGAACAAGACACAATACAAGATTTTGTCCGAGACAGAGCAGGAAGACGGCTCCATTATGATTGAAATCAAAAAGCAGTACAATACGTCTCCTGTAGGGGAGTATCTGAAATAAAACCTGTTGATCCGTAAGCTGCCGAATGGAAAAAGACGGCAACATAACAGAATAAATGGCGGTAATAGAGCGTATAGATATTGGTATTGACCAGACTATACGCTCTGATTTTTTTTCGCCATTCGTAAAATGTGTCTTTGTTTCTGTAAACAGTAACCTGTAAGATAAGATTATTTTGCATTTTGCAAAATACATATTGCAAATATTCTCTAAAAATGATAAACTTTAACAATGCAAGGCTTTAGTGCGAAAAAGTACATCTATAATACGAATGTACGTTATTCCTGCGAAGCAATGAGGCTAAGTGGACATGCCTGCATGTACATTTGGCGATTGCCGCAGGGCCTTTGACTGATAAAAAGGAGGTCCATTAGTTTGAGGGATGAAAATCTATTAAAACAATTGACGCAGCTCTGGGGTGTCTCTGGATTTGAACAGGAGGTTGCCCATTTTATTGAGAAAGAGGCAGCCCCTTACGCGGATGAGATCATGACAGACGCAGTGGGGAACCTGATCGTCTTGAAGAAAGGATCCGGCAGCCATGGAAAAAGGATCATGTTTGCCGCCCATATGGATGAGATCGGGTTCATGGTGAAAAAGATCGAATCAGACGGAAGACTGCGTGTCTGCAACCTGGGCTGGAACTGGACAGGTTCCGCCTACAACAGCCGGGTACGTTTCCGGAATGGTATGACGGGAGTGGTAAGCTGCCAGGGAACCATTGAAGAGGCGGCGAATAACGCCGGAAAGCTGTACATAGACATCGGCGCGACCTCGAAAGAGGATGCGCTGAAATATGTGAACATCGGTGATGCCTGTGGTTATATGGGAGAATATCTGACTTTGAAAAATGAACGTATCTGTTCCAAGAGTCTGGACAACCGGATCGGCTGTTACCAGCTCCTGGAGGCATTGAAGGAAAATCAGGGCGCTCCCAATGATATTTACTATGTGTTCTGTGTGCAGGAAGAGCTGGGCTGTAGAGGATCCAAGCCGGCGGCAGAGAGGATCCGGCCGGATATCGGGGTAGCGGTGGATATTTCACCGGCCCATGATTATCCCTGCGACCTGGAAGGCAGCAACGAAGTAGACGGCGGGATCGGGATCAAGATCTGTGATCCGTCGGTAGTCTGCGACAGGGATGTGGTACAGGCTATGCTGGATTGTTGCGAAGCGCGGAAAATCCCATACCAGAGGGAGGTCATTGACAAAGGCGGCACAGACGCGTCCAGCATGAATCTGTCCAGGTTCGGGGTACGCGCGGGCGGAATCGTTGTGGTGACCAGATATCCACATTGCCAGAGTGCTGTGGCATCGAAGAAGGATATCGAGGCAGGTGTTGACCTGCTCGACGCGTTTTCAAAATATGAATTTAAATTTTGAGGTGAAAGGTAAATAAGGTGGAAGAAAATGAAAAAGAAAGCAGTGATGTTGATGGCGGCTATGATGGCCGCAGTGTTGGTAGGTTGCGGAGGTTCCGGCGGACAGTCGTCCCAGGGACAGGCAGATAGCGGCTCCGGCAGTGCATCGGATTCAGGTACAGACGCGGGAGGAGCGTCAAAGGATACCCTTACCATTGCTACGGATGTGGATGTGGATACGTTACACCCGTCGGATTTCAGCACGACGGTAGAGCATACGATCCTGAGCCAGCTTTATGATACGCTGATGTTCATGAACCCGGACGGCGCGCATGACCCGGAACCGAGGATCGCCGAGGATTATGAGATCAGTGAGGACGGTATGGATTATACCTTCCATCTGCGGGATGACGTGACCTTCCATGACGGAAGCAAGCTGACATCCGCTGATGTAAAATTTTCATTGGAGCTGTACAAGGATTCGGAATACCAGGGGGCTCAGGTGATCGGCCTGGAAAGCGTGGAAACGCCGGATGACACTACGGTAGTCTGCCATCTGGACGCGCCCTATTCTCCGTTCCTGCTGGGTGTCTGCCAGGTATCCATCGCTTCTAAAGCGTATTTTGAAAAGTCAGAAGATGATTTTGTAAATAACCCGGTGGGAAGCGGCCCGTATAAATATGTAGGAAGAGAGAAGGGCAGCAAGGTGACGCTGGAAGCCTATGAAGATTATTACAGAGGCGAGGCGGCCATCAAGAATGTAACATTCGAAGTGATTCCGGACCAGTCCACTACAGCGGTTGCTTTGAAGACCGGGGAAATTGATTTCGCTACTATTGAGTCCTCGACGATCGCGCAGCTTGCGGGAGATGACGCGATTCAGGTGGAAGAGGTCGGCAATTCCGGATTTACTTACGTATCCATGAATACGGAAAAGGCTCCTTTCGATGACGTGAAGGTCCGCCAGGCGATCAACTATGCGGTAAACCGGGAAAATGTGGTTGCGGTCTGCTATGATGATGAGGCAGAGGTGAACTCCAATATCTGCTCCAAAGACCGGTTCGGATATTCCGATGACCAGCCACAGTACACTTATGACCCGGAAAAGGCAAAGGAACTGTTGAAAGAAGCAGGTATTACCACACCTTATGATCTGGGAACAATCCTTGTGGCGGAAAAATATTCCAATATCGCGACCGTACTTCAAAGCGACCTGAAAGCGGTAGGCCTGGAGGTAACCATTGATGTAAAGGAATTTAACGCGTATATTGATGACCTGACCAGCGGAAATTATGACATTACCGCTTTGGAAATGACGTTGGACGGAGACTCCCAGCAGTTGGAAATGGCATTTACCACAGATTATATCGGTACCGCCAATAACGCGCGTTATTCGGACGGGGAAATGGACGATCTGTTCGATCAGGCAAGGACAGAAGCGGACACAGATGCCAGAGAGGAGATTTTTGACCAGATCCTGACCAAGGCACAGGAGGAAGCAATCTATGCTGTATTATGTAATCCGTTGACACTGTACGCGCACAGCAGCAGCCTGGAATGTCAGGAATTCCCATATGAAGGGATTTATTCTATTTATAACTTTGGCTGGAAATAAAAAGCTATGATTTCTGGCCTGATGATGTCTTACTCATAACCTGAAAGGATATAACAGGAGCGTGTCTTCGACACGCTCCAAGTGCTAATTGCTATATATAAGGGGGCATTTTATGTATAAATATATTGCCAAACGTTTGTTATACATGATCCCGGTTCTTCTGGGAGTCGCGTTTCTGGTATTTACCATCCTTTCGCTGACGCCCGGTGATCCGGGGTCTATTATACTGGGGATCACGGCGAAGCCGGAGGATATTGCGGCGCTGAACGCGGAATTTGGCTATGACAAACCATTTTTTATCCGGTTCCTCAATTACATTGGTGACCTGGTGCTGCATTTTGACCTTGGGACTTCCTATCAGACCAGGCAGCCGGTGATCCAGGACATCATGGCCCGTTTCCCCAATACCTTCCTGCTGACACTGATCTCTATGTCCGCTGCCTCGGTGATCGGGATCTCTCTTGGCATTTTATCCGCTGTAAAACAGTACACGGCACTGGACCAGACGCTGGTAGTGGTAGCGCTTATTTTTGCCTCCATACCAGGATTCTGGCTGGGACTGATGCTGATGCTGCTATTTTCTATGAAATTAGGAATCCTTCCGTCTTACGGAGCGGGCAGCCTGAAAGCGTTCATCCTGCCTTCCATTACGGTCTGTATGACCTCGGCGGCGGGGCTTTTGCGTCTGACAAGATCTGCCATGCTGGAGACTGTCCGGCAGGAATACATCCGTACCGCCCGGGCGAAGGGGGCTTCCCAGAAGCGGATCATCTGGAAACACGCCTTGCGAAACGCAATGCTTCCGGTAGTGACCACCTTAGGGACAAGCTTTGGGGCGTCTCTGGGAGGGGCGATCATCGCCGAGACCGTATTTGCCATGCCGGGAATGGGGACGCTGATCACCACAGCCATCCGGCAGAAGGATATCCCGGTGGTGATGGGCGCTACATTGTTTTTGGCGGTATTGTTCAGCCTGATCATCCTGATCGTGGACGTACTGTATGCGTTTATCGATCCCAGGATCAAGGCAAAATATCAGAATGGAGGGAAACGCCGTGAGTAAGAAGCATTCCAGAACAAGAGAACAGCTTGCCGAATTCTGGCGGCGTTTTCGTAAAAATAAATCTGCCGTGGCGGGACTGGCCATTCTGGTGGTTCTGGTAGGCATGGCTTTGTTTGCCGACCTGATCGTACCTTACGCCAGATGCGTGGAGCAGGTCGGGGCAGACCGGCTGCAGGGACCGTCGGCGGCACATTTCTTCGGGACGGATGAATTTGGAAGAGATTTATTTGCCAGGGTCGTGCATGGCTCCCGATATTCCCTGTTCATCGGCGTGGCGACCAGCCTCATGGCGCTGGCGGCAGGCGCGGTCCTGGGAGCAAGCGCCGGATATTTCGGCGGGATGGTGGACAATGTGATCTGCCGGGTCATCGACGTGTTTATGTGCGTTCCTCCGATCCTGCTGTCGCTGGCTGTCGTGGCGGCTCTTGGAACCAGCGTGAAAAATCTGATCATTGCCATTACCATTTCCTGTATTCCCGGCAATGTCCGGCTGATACGGTCCGTGGTGCTGACGGTGGCGGAGCAGGACTATGTAGAGGTGGCACGGTCCTACGGGGCATCCAATGCCAGGATTATTTTCCGGTATGTACTGCCAAACGCCATGGGGCCGATCATTGTCAATACGACCATGGCGATCTCGGACATGATCCTTTCCGCGGCGGGCTTAAGCTTTATCGGCATGGGCATCCAGCCGCCCTCCCCGGAATGGGGGGCGCTGCTTTCCGCGGCACAGACCTATATTTTTACATCACCCTATCTGTTGGTATTTCCAGGGTTATTTATTATTTTAAGCTCCTTGTCCTTTAACCTGGTAGGAGACGGGCTGACCGATGCGCTGGATCCGAAGCTAAAAGATTGATCTGGAGGATGAGAAATGAGTAAAACAGTTTTAGACGTAAAAGATCTTACGATTCAATATCAGACAGACCTGGAAACGGTCTATGCGGTCAACGGGATCAGCTTTTCACTGAATGCCGGTGAGACATTGGGATTAGTGGGAGAGACCGGTGCGGGAAAGACCACCACTGCCTTAGGGATCCTGGGGCTTTTGCCAGAACGGACGGCGCGGATCCCACAGGGAGAAGTTTTATTTGAAGGCCAGAACCTTCTGGGGCTGAATGAACAGGAAATGCAGAAGATCCGGGGCAGCAAGATCTCCATGATCTTTCAGGATCCCATGACGGCGCTGAACCCGGTACTGCCCATCGGAAAGCAGATCGGGGAAGCGGTCTATCTTCACAATGACGGTAATCTGTCCCAGGCGCAGATCGAGGAAAAAGTGGAAGAGACGTTGGAACTGGTGGGAATCCCCAAAGAGCGGAAGATAGAATATCCGTACCAGTTTTCGGGCGGGATGCGGCAGCGTGTGGTGATCGCCATCGCGCTGATCTGTAATCCGGATCTGTTGATCGCGGACGAGCCGACCACTGCGCTGGATGTGACGATCCAGGCGCAGATCCTGACGATCATCTGTAACCTGCAGAGAAAATACAAGACCTCGGTTATTATGATCACCCACGATCTGGGTGTGGTGGCGGAGACCTGTGACAAGGTGGCTATTATGTATGCCGGGGAGATCGTGGAGTATGGAACTTTGAAGGATATTTTTACAGGGGAAATCCATCATCCGTATACGGAAGGATTGTTCCGTTCATTGCCAAGTCTGACCGGGGACAGCAGAAGGCTGCAGCCCATTGAAGGATTGATGCCTGACCCCACGGAAAAGCCGGCGGGCTGTTGGTTTGCGCCGAGGTGCGGCCACTGTATGGAACAGTGCAAAAGAGAGGCACCGGCCGTCTGGGAGAAGGACGGGCATCAGATAAGATGTCATTTGGCGCGTAAACCGGCTGCTGAGCCAGGGGAGGTATGAGTATGGAGTCAAATCTGATCGAGGTAAACCATTTGAAGAAATATTTCCGTACGCCGGTGGGGATGCTTCATGCGGTGGATGACGTGAGCTTTGCCATTAAAAAAGGAAAGACGCTTGGAGTCGTAGGAGAATCGGGCTGCGGGAAATCTACCCTTGGACGGATCCTTCTTTGTCTGGATACGCTGACGGATGGGGAAATCTGGTTCAAGGGCACGGAGCTTTCCAAGCTGAATAAAAAAGAAATGAAGAAGATCCGGCCGAAGATCCAGATGATCTTCCAGGACCCGTATGCCAGCCTGAACGGGAGGATGAATGTACGGCAGCTCATTGCGGAGCCGCTGCTGGTGAACCACGTTTGTGCTTCCCGGGCAGAAGTGGACGAAAAGGTGAGCCGTATGATGGATACGGTAGGGCTTGCCAGCCGCCTGGAGATGGCTTACCCACATGAATTGGACGGTGGCCGGAGACAGCGGATCGGGATCGCGAGGGCACTCATTCTGGAGCCGGAATTTGTAGTCTGTGACGAGCCGGTGTCGGCGCTGGACGTGTCTATCCAGGCACAGATTTTAAACCTCTTGATGGACCTGCAGGAGGAAATGGGGCTGACCTATATCTTTATCACCCATGATCTTTCTGCTGTGCGGCATATTTCGGATGAGATCATGGTCATGTATCTTGGAAAATGTGTGGAGCGCGGGGATGCGAAGGAAATGTTCCGCAATCCTCTGCATCCTTATACGAAAGCATTGCTTGCGGCGATCCCGATCCCCAGTGTGGAATCCTGCCATAAGGAGCGTAAACTCCTGGAGGGAGAAGTGACCAGCCCGGTGAATCCGGCGCCGGGATGCCGGTTCGCGGCCAGATGTCCTTACGCAAAGGATGCCTGCAGACAGGGAGACATGGCGCTGGAGGAAGTGGAAGAAGGACATTTCGCGGCCTGCAGGAGGGTACGGGAGATTGTATAGAAGAGCTTAAGTTCTTTGGAATTTCATGCGATGGATTCGGGCAAATTATATGATATAGACAGCGGGAGAATTTGAATGAATAAAGCAGAGTATAAATGGCCCTATAAAAATGAAATGGATCAGGAGGAAACCATAGAAAGTGACGTGCTGGTCCTGGGCGGCGGCCTGTCGGGATGCTTCGCGGCTATCGCGGCGGCCCGGAAGGGGTTAAGGGTCACCCTGGTGGAAAAAGGGGCGGTAGAAAAAAGCGGGGCCGCCGGAACCGGATTTGACCATTGGGAATCGGCCTGTACCAATCCTTGTTCCGGCGTGACACCGGAGGAGATCGCGGAAGCCTACGTCCGGGAGCAGGACTGGTACAGCAACGGGATCGCCCATTACATCGAATGCCGGGAAGGGTATGACCGGCTTCTGGATTTGGAGGCATTTGGCGGAAAGATCCGGGATACGGAAGATGAATTTGCCGGGGCAGAATTCCGGGACGAGAAAACGAAGCTGATGTTCGCCTATGATTATAAAAATAAATTTACCATCCGGGTCTGGGGCTCTACCTTTAAGCCGGCACTGGCAAAGGAGATGCGCCGGCTGCGGATCCGGATCATGGAGCGGACGGAGGCCACGGGGCTGATCCTGACAGAAGAAAACGGAAGCAGGCGGGGAGCCGGTGCCTTCGGGATGGATGTACATACCGGGAAATTTTTTGTTTTCCGGGCAAAGGCAACGGTGCTTGCCATGTCCAGGCCGGCCAGGGTATGGCTGTTTGACCCGGACATGACAGGCTTGTGTGAATTCCGGCCTTTACAGAGCATTGGAAGCGGCCATGCCATGGGCTGGCGGGCAGGGATTGAATTTACCATGATGGAAAAATCCGTCCGGGCAGAATTTTCCGCCGCGGGACGCAGCTTTCCGCCTTACGGCGCAGGGAACAACCACAATACCTGGTACGCGGCTACCATGGTGGACGCCAGGGGCGTGGAGATTCCTTATGTAGACCGGGACAAAAAAGAATTGAAAACAGTTTCCGAGCGGTATTATCCGGCGCCGGGTCAGAAATTTTTTCTCAAGGGCGGTGTCATTGACAACCCGAAATATGAATACCGAGGGCCTGAAACACTGGATTTTGAAACTCTCATGGAGCGGGGCTACCAGCTTCCGTTTTACGCAGATTTAAGCCGCATGCCGGAGGAGGAACGGAGAGTCATCTGGGGGATGATGGTGGGAGAAGAGGCAAAGACCAAGATCCCCATTTTTCAAAATTATACGGAGCGGGGGTTTGATCCCGAAAAACATATGCTCCAAAGCTATGGCACAGGCTGGCAATCCGCAAACTTTCTGGAGCAGGAAAGGCAGTTCTTTGGCGCTCCGGGCGGGCTGATGCATGACTGGGACCTGAAGACGAATATTGACGGGATCTATGCGGCGGGCGACCAGCTTTACGCTTCCGACTGTGCGGGATTTGCCTGCGCTACCGGGTATTACGCGGGAAGAAAAGCGGCGGACTATGCACGGACCGTGAACCTGGGAGCAGTCAGTCGGGAGGATATAGAAGCGGAGAAAAAGCGGCTTTATGCCCCTCTCTATGTGGAACAGGAGGACGGCATGGGCTGGAAAGAGCTGAATATGGCTATCGCGAAAGCGATGCAGAATTACTGCGGCGGCGTAAAATGTGAAGCACTGTTAAAGGAAGGGCTGGATCTGCTGAAAAGCTTTGAGCGGGAGATCGTCCCGAAGCTGTCCGCGTCTAACCCTCATGATTTAATGCGTACCCATGAGGTGCTGGATATCCTGACCGTGGCGGAGCTGGTGCTGTACGCGTCACTGGAACGAAAGGCAAGCTCCGAGCCGCTGTGCTTTGTACGGAGCGACTATCCGCAGATGGAAAAGGAAGAAGAACGGAGGCACATTGTCATCCGGCAGGAAAACGGCCGCGTGCTGACAAGAGATGTGCCCTTGGATTTCTTTGGGAACCTGCGGGAGGAATACGAAAAACGGAATCAGGATTATATCAGGGAAATGGAGGCGGCGGGACATGAGAAAAATTGAATTTACGGCGGCGCCGGTTCCTTGCAGCACAAATCCGTTAAAATATGACGCAAAATTGTGTATCGGATGTAACCGGTGCGCCAGTGTCTGCCAGTGCGATGTGTTGCTGCCTTCGGAGAAAGCCGGAGAGCATCCGGTGGTGATGTATCCGGGAGAATGTTATTACTGCGGGGCGTGTGTAATGGTATGTCCAAAGCCGGGGGCGATCCGGCTGGTACATCCGTTGATGAATCAGGCGAAATTTGTGCCGGTGAAGCCGTGAAAAATCTTATTCGTAAAAGAAAGTTTATAGCAGATGTAGTAAACGAAAAGGTCCGGAAGACAGAATGTGTATCTTCCGGGCTTTTCGTGTTTAGACATAGAAAAAAAAGGGCAGGTATGATAAAATGATTGTTAGAATAGATTAACGATTATAGAGGTGATCGTCATATGATTCTTTATCATGCAAGTAAAGAAATAGTTGAATTCCCGGAAGTGAGAAAGACAAGATATACTAAGGACTTTTCTTGGGGATTTTATTGTACAAAAAATTTTCAACAAGCAGTCCGATGGGCTAATCGTGGGGTAGGAGAGCCAATTATCAACTATTATTCCTATGAATCGGCAGGAAAGTTGTCTGTCTTAAAATTTGATAAGATGACCGATGAATGGCTGGAGTTCATTGCAAAATGCAGGAGCGGTGAAACTCATCGATATGATATCGTGGAAGGTCCTATGGCAAATGATACGGTATGGAACTATGTCAATGACTTTATTGAGGGAAGGATAAGCAGGAAGCAATTTTGGGCTTTGGCAGAATTTAAATATCCAACCCATCAGATTAGCTTTCATACATTGTCTGCATTAAATTGTTTGACTTTTGACAGGAGTGAGATTGTTTATGACTGAAAAAGAAAAAAATGATTTTTTTTATGTATGTTCATTGATTGAATTTATTGCGCGCCAGACAAAAAATAAGCGTGGCGTTATTACTCAGACATTGAGAAAAGAAGGAATTGAGAAGCAATTACATGATGCCGGGGTAAATCACTGCCTTTCATTTGAGCAAGTGAGTGATGAAATTATAGAACAGTATAAGATCCCGACAGGAGATTTTGATACAATTACAGGATGTAAGTATACGATTCCAAGTTATATGGACATCGGAAAATTGTATAGTATTATGATTGAACATTGCGCGGAACCAGGAAAAGAAGTTGATGAACTGATGAAAATATTTTCTTCTTTTATCAGTGATAAAATATCTGATTTCAAAACAGACATTTATTACCAGAATCCCAGCTATCTGGAATGTTCTTATGAAGCCGGATACTTGCTGGATTAAAGAAACGCACATTCAGGTTACAATACTTATGGTATTGTGCTATACTGGAAAAATAATCGTAACTGTTCAGTCCCCTCACAGTTACGCCCGCAATCCCATGAAAATTGCCTACGGCAATGGGGATTGCTCATTGCAATCTATATGTTTTTGCACGGATAGCGCAGTAAATGCGCTATCCTGACTGAACAGTTACAAATAATCATAATATGGCAGGTGATGGGTATGGATATTGCAAAGCAGATCGTGGATCAGAGAGTAAACAAGATCATAGAGGACAACCCTGATTTTTTCGCGAAAGATGATCCGGAAAGAAGACGCTCCAAAGGATTTCTTCTGTTAGGAGCCGCGGCGTATCTGGATATTGATATTTCAGAAGCAGAGCAGTTTATCACGGACGGGGGAAATGACGGAGGTTTTGACGCGGCTTATATCGTAGAAGCCCAGGACTCCCAGATAAATGTGGTTTTATTCCAGTCAAAATATACACGTAACCTGGAAAAAGACAGCAATTTTCCGGCAAACGCGATTGAAAAAGCAGTCAATACAGTAAGATGTGTATTTGACCCTTCGGCAGAAATTGACCTGAATCCCAGAAGCAAAAAGAAGGTAGATGAAATCCGTTCTTTCATTTTAGATGGTCAGATTCCATATGTCACCTTTGTAATGTTGAATAACGGACTGAAATGGAATCAGGAAGGACAGCGCTGTATTGATCGTGCGTTCCGGGGTCAGGAGCAGGTGCGCTTTGTACATTTCTGTCATACAGATATCATCGGTTATATCAGAAGATCAGACCCGATCAATACACAGATCATATTAAATGGAAAAGGCATTCAGGAGGATTTTAATTATAAAAGAGTGATCCTGGGGCGTATGTCGGTAAAAGAAATCTATGAGCTGATGGAACAGTATGGCGATCGTCTTTTGGAGAAAAATATACGGCGGTATCTTGGAAAAAATACCGTTAATGACGGGATTGTACGTACCTTATTAAGCGACGGAAAACGACAGAATTTTTTCTTCTTTAATAATGGTATTACTATGATCTGTGAAAAATTCAGTTATAATGGCCTGCAGGAAAAAGACTGGATCGTGAAGATCAATCGTCTTCAGATCATCAATGGCGGACAGACCTGCAGAACGATTTACCAGACGTTAAAAGAACATCCTGAAATTGATTTTTCGCAGGTATATATTCTGGTACGGTTATATGAGGTCAATGACGGGGAGGATGTCATCCAGGATATCACATATGCGACGAACAGTCAGAATCCGGTGGACTTTAGAGATTTGAAATCCAATGACGAGAGACAGATTCTTCTGGAGGAAGGCGCGCGCGGGCTGGGCTATGTATATAAAAGAAAGCGGGATAATGTATCGAATACCAACGTCATCCCATCCACTGTGGCGGCGGAATCCGTGCTTGCGGTCTGGAGGGAAAAGCCGCATCTGGCAAAATATAAGCGGAATGAATTTTTTGATAAATATTATCTGGATATTTTTGAAGAGTTAAACGCGGCACAGATGGTCATGGCGGTCTTGATCTTCCGATACTGTGATAGTAGGAGGAAATCCGTCAGCGAGGATAAAAAGATACAGGCGCATCGCCCGTTCAGCCAGTATTATCTGGCATATATTGTAGGAAAGCGGCTGCTGCAGGATTTTGGGATTGATTTAAATGAGCTGACACATGTTAATTTTGACGAAGTACGGCGGAAATTTGACGAGAAGAAAGAATTGCTGTATGAGGAAGCAGAATCCATATTGGGGACAGCTCTGGAGAAATATTTTAATGGCGATGATCTGGAACAGATTGACGGACGCACGATGGCGGCAGCGTTCCGGCGTTTTGATATGATGGAAAGATATCTGAAAAAAATATGATGTAACTATTCAGGACAGCAGCAATATGAAAAAACAGACTGTGCAAGTTTACTTGCTAAAGGCTGGTTTTTCATATTGCTATTGGGCTAAACGCCAGGTAACCTCAGACAGGAGTTGCGTAAGCAACGGATAGTCTGCGTAGCAGACGGGTCTGTGGTCTGTTGTCCTGAATAGTTACAATATAATAAAAGGTTGAATGGCCGAAACTACCTAAGGAAATAGAAGAAAGAGAGGGTGTTTACATGAAAGAATTAAGATTAGGAACGATTGGCTCCGGCCCGATCGTGCATACCATACTGGATCAGGTAAACGCAGTAGACGGGATCCGGCTTACCGCGGTTTATTCCCGAAGTGAAGAAAAGGGCGGTTCCCTGGCGGCAAAATATGGAGCGGCTCGGGTCTATACGGATTTAGATGCGTTTCTGGCAGATGAAGAAATGAACGTGATCTATATTGCGTCTCCCAACCTGCTGCATTATGAGCAGACAAAGAGGGCACTTCTGGCGGGAAAAAATGTGATCTGTGAAAAGCCTTTCTGCTCAAAAGCAGAGCAGGCCAGAGAACTGACAGCGCTTGCGAAGGAGAAGGGGCTGTTCCTGGCAGACGCGGTGCCGACGGCTTTTTTGCCGAATCTGGAAGTGCTGAAAAGGGAGCTCCCTAAAATTGGAAGAGTAAAGCTGGTGATGGGAAATTACAGCCAGTACTCCAGCCGATATGATCTGGTTTTGAAAGGAGAAGTCCCCAATGTGTTCAATCCTCAATATGGCGGCGGATGCTTGATGGATATTAATTTTTATAATGTGTACCTGAATGTGGCGTTGTTCGGAAAACCGCGGGCATCAGTCTATTATCCGAACCGATACGGGGAGCTGGCAGATACCTCAGGGCTCATGGTCATGCAGTATGACGGATTCGTAAGCAGTCTGGCGGGAGCGAAGGATACCTGGGGCATCAACTATTTCCAGATTGAGGGCGAGAAGGGATATATTTATATCAAAGACGGAAGCAATGGAATCGCGGAAGTACGGGTGGTTACAAAGGATAAGGGCGAAACCTTCAATATGCAGGATCAGCCGGATCATCGTTTCTATGAGATACAAAAGCTGACGGAATACATGCTTGCCGATGACTATGATGCTGTGTATGGACGTCTGGATGTGACGCTGGATGTAATGGACGTTCTGGAAAACGCGCGAAAGAAAGCCGGGATCATCTTTCCAGGGGATTGAGAAATAACCTCTCCTCTTTTGGAAAATATATTGACAGATCAGCGGGAAAATAATAAAATAGTATAAGTGCTACAATAAAACGATCAATAAAAGCGTTTTGTGAACAAATTGCACAATATATGTACGCGAAAGAGCAGATATTAGATGCCCTTAGGGTATATCCCGGAGGTGCTGGTATTGAATGATGAACAGAGGATTCGTATGCTGCAATGTCCGGAACATTCGGTCGATGTGGTGATCGATACAGATACATTTAACGAAGTGGATGATCAGTTCGCGCTGGCATATCTGCTTAAAAATTCGGACAGGCTCCGGCTGCAGGCTATTTACGCCGCCCCTTTCCTGAATGAAAAGGCAGATACACCAAAAGCCGGAATGGAGAAAAGTTATCAGGAGATCCTAAAGCTCCTGGAACTGGCTGATGTTCCGGAATATAAAGAAAAGGTATACAAAGGAGCAGAGCGTTTTCTGGAAAACGAACATACGCCTGTATGTTCTGAAGCTGCCAGGGATCTGGTGCAAAGAGCTCTGGCACATTCGGAAGAAAACCATTTATACGTCATTGGAATTGCGGCGGCAACCAATATAGCCTCCGCAATTTTACTTCGGCCGGAAATCACGGAGCGGATGGTGGTAATCTGGCTGGGGGGAAGCGCCTTCCACTGTGACGAGATGGAGGAATTCAATCTGGCGGAGGATGTCTCTGCGGCAAGAACTCTGTTTGACAGTGGCGTTCCGCTTGTACATCTGCCCTGCTGGGGCGTGGTGGAAAGCTTTACGATCAGCAGGCCGGAGCTGGAGGCTTATTTTATAGGAAAGAATCCATTGGCGGATTATCTGGCCGGATATGCGATCAAGGCAGTAGAAGAATGGGCGGCGGGTACAGCCTGGGCAAAGGTCATATGGGATGTCACGGCGGTGGCATGGCTGCTCAATGACGGACAGCGGTTTATGAAGGAACGGATCGTAACCTGTCCAAAGATTGCGGGTGCCTGCGGGTATACCTTGCCGGACGAAGTCCGCCGGTTCCGAAGGGATATGGATTACGGGATGCCCCGTGGGTATACCTTGCCGGACGAAAAGCATTTTATGAAATATGTGTACCGCATAGAACGGGATGCGCTTATGACGGATCTTATAGAAAAAATATGCTCTTAAATATATAGCCAAAAGGAGAAGAGGAAAATGGGAAAAAGCGCGTTGGTCTTTCAGACGGATTTTGGAATGCAGGATGGCGCGGTGAGTGCCATGTATGGGGTGGCGTATGGCGTTTCGCCGGATCTGAAGATTTATGACCTGACCCATGGGATTGAACCTTACAATACCTGGGAAGCCAGCTACCGTCTGATCCAGACCGTGAGCTACTGGCCGGAGGGAACCGTATTTGTATCAGTGGTGGATCCGGGAGTGGGCTCTACAAGAAGAAGCATTGTAGTAAAGACAAAGACAGGCCAGTATGTGGTGACGCCGGATAACGGAACCCTGACCTTTGTAAAGAGGAACCTGGGGATCAAGGCGGCCCGGATCATTGATGAATCTGTCAACCGCCGTTCCGGCTCGGAGGAGTCATATACATTTCATGGTCGGGATGTTTATGCGTTCACGGGAGCAAGGCTGGCTTCCGGAGAGATCACATTTGAGCAGGTAGGAAAAGAAACTGATCCGGAAAGCGTACTGGAGCTGCCGACGATCCCGGCGAAGGAAACGGAGGACGGCGGCGTGGAAGGCACCATTGACGTGCTGGATGTGCGGTTCGGGAGTCTTTGGACGAACATTCCTGTGGAGCTGTTCAAAAAGCTGGACATTGCTTTTGGAGAACGTGTGGAAGTCATGATCAGCAATGATACCAGAACATTGTACCGGAATACGATGGTATATGCCCATTCTTTCGCGGATGTATATGTCGGGGAACCGTTAGTCTATATGAATTCACTGAACTGTATGGCAGTAGCCATTAATCAGGGTAGTTTCGCGAGAGCTTATAATATCGGGACCGGCAATAGCTGGCATATCGCCATCCGAAGAGATTCCAGGGCTATCTAAGATACGTTCGGCCAAAAGGCTTTTAACGTATAGAGTATTTTAAAAGGAAAGAGTGAGAAAAAGAGGAGGTTTTAGACATGAAGAATTTTTCCGTAAAAACAATTGTAGCAATCGGTATCGGCGCGGCGCTGTTTTTTGTACTGAGCACCTATATCGCGATCCCGACCCCGATCCCGAACCTGAAGGTGAGCGTACATTATCCGGTGATCGGAGTTATGGCTATGCTGTTCGGACCCCTGGCGGGATGCCTGATGGGATTGATCGGACATTTCCTGAGCGACCTGGCAAGCGGCTGGGGCGTATGGTGGAGCTGGGTAGCAGGTTCCGCGTTTTTTGGTCTGGCAATGGGATTCGTAGGATACAAGATTGATCTGGCAAAGGGAGAATTCGGCATCAAGGGAGCGGTTATCTTTAATGTCGTGCAGGTGATCGCGCATCTGATCTCCTGGGGGCTGATCGCGCCGGGACTGGATATCCTGATCTACAATGAGCCGGTAGAGAAAATCTTCCTGTAGGGAGCTGTCGGAAGTGTAGGAAATATCGTTTCTACGGCAGTCGTTGGTACGATCCTTTGCTTTGCGTATGCATCCACAAGAGCGAAAAAAGGCTCTCTGAAAGCAGAAGATTAATAAAGAGTGAAAAAAGGGTGGATCTTTCTGCCCTTTTTTCATCCCATGGGATGTGGCAAAGCTGTCAGTGGACAGGCTTGCCGTACCATTGCGGGGATGATGAGTTGATACGGACAGGAGGAAGCGACAGGTGAAAGAACCGATCATAAAATTTGATAATTTTGGTTTTCAATACGATGCCCAGGCAGAGCCTACGTTAAAAAATATCAACCTGGAAATCTATCCGGGGGAGAAGATTTTGATCGCGGGCCCGTCGGGCTGTGGAAAATCCACCCTGACCCATTGTATGAATGGGCTGATCCCGTTTGCTTATTCGGGGGAATCCACAGGAAAGCTGACGATCCAGGGCAAGGAAGCAAAAAAGCTGAGTATTTTTGAAATCTCCAGGATGGTAGGCACGGTGCTGCAGGATCTGGACGGCCAGTTCATTGGGCTGACCGTGGCGGAGGATATCGCGTTTGCGCTGGAAAATGCCTGTGTAGGGCAGGAGGATATGAAAAAGACGGTAAAGCAGGTGGCTCAGAAGGTGGGTATCGCGGATCATCTGGAGCATGCGCCGGACGCGTTATCAGGCGGGCAGAAGCAGCGGGTTTCCATGGCAGGCGTCATGGTAAATGAGGTCAATATTTTATTATTTGACGAGCCGCTGGCAAACCTGGATCCGGCTACGGGTAAAAAGGCGATCGAGATCATCGACCATATTCAGAAAGAGACGGGCGCGACGGTAATCATTATCGAGCATCGTCTGGAGGACGTACTCTGGCGGGATGTGGACCGGATCGTGCTGATGAAGGACGGACGGATCGTGAAGGACTCGTCTCCCGATGAATTGCTTTCCACGGACGTATTGCTGGAAAATGGGATCCGGGAGCCGTTATATCTGACCGCATTGAAATACGCGGGTGTGAAGATTACGCCGGAATGCAAGCCTCAGAGCATCCGAAGCCTGACGCTGACAGAGGCGGATAAAACCCTTGTCCGGGAGTGGTTCCATGCCCGGAAGACCGGAAAAGAGAAAAAAGAAGGCAAAGCCCTTCTGACAGCGGAAAAGATTGATTTTACATATGAAAATGGATTCCATGCCCTGAAAAATATCAATATCTCCATCGAGGAAGGGGAGCTGCTTGCCATCGTAGGCACCAATGGCGCCGGAAAATCTACATTTTCCAAGGTGGTATGCGGGTTTGAAAAGCAGCAGGTGGGAATGCTCACCTTCCAGGGACAGGATATGAAGAACTACAGCATCAAGGAACGTGCCGACCGGATCGGGTATGTGATGCAGAATCCGAACCAGATGATCTCCAAGCCTATGATTTTTGATGAGGTGGCCTTCGGGCTGCGCCAGAGAAATGTCCCGGAAGCGGAGATTGCCGTGAAGGTGGAGGAGGTCCTTAAAATATGCGGGCTGTACCCCTTCCGGAAATGGCCGGTGTCGGCCTTAAGTTTCGGACAGAAAAAGAGAGTGACCATCGCTTCCATACTGGCGTTGGATCCTCAGATGATCATACTGGATGAACCAACGGCAGGACAGGACTACAGGCATTATACGGAAATCATGGAATTTTTAAGAGAACTGCATGAGCGGGGGATCACGGTCGTCATGATCACCCATGACATGCATCTGATGCTGGAGTACGCGCAGCGTGCCATCGTATTTTCCGGAGGGCAGGTGATCGCCAATGACACCTCGGCAAATATCTTGACCAATCCGGAGATCATTGAGCGGGCAAATCTGAAAGAGACCTCTCTTTATGACCTGGCGCTGCTCTGCGGGATTCCGGATCCCAATGTATTTGTCCAGCATTTTATAGATTATGAAGAGGAAAGAAGAAACAATCCGGCGGCCGATACCGATGAAAAGGAGGAAAAAAGAGAATGATCCAGTTGTTTAACTATATAGACAGAGTTTCTCCGATTCACAGACTGACAGGGGCAGCCAAGCTGGCATGTATGCTCTGCTGGGTACTGGCGGCTATGATCACCTTTGATACCCGGTATCTGATCGCCCTCACGGTATGCGCGCTGGCGTTGTTCCGGGTGTCAAAGATCAAGGTGAGAGAAGTAAAAGTGATCTTGATATTTTCCCTGGTATTTTTGTTTTTGAATAACCTGCTGATCTATCTGTTCTCACCGGAGCATGGGGTCACCCTGTACGGTTCCAGAACAGAATTGGTTCACATCATAGGAAGATACAGTATCACGGCACAGCAGCTTTTATATCACGCGAATGTGATCCTGAAATATACCGCGACGATCCCGGTGGTCATTCTCTTTGTATCTACCACACAGCCAAGTGAGTTTGCGGCATCTCTCAATAAACTGGGAGTGAGCTATCGGATTTCCTATTCCGTATCTCTGGCGCTCCGCTATATTCCGGATGTAATGGACGAGTTCCATTCCATTTCCCTGGCACAGCAGGCGAGGGGCGTGGAATTGTCCGGAAAAGAGAGCCTGATCAAAAGGCTGAAGGGCGCGACAGCGATCCTGATGCCGCTGATCCTCTCCAGCATGGACCGGATCGAGGTGGTCTCCAACGCAATGGAGCTGCGTTGCTTTGGAAAGGAGCCGAAGAGGACCTGGTACCGGGAACGGAAATTTTCCGGGCTGGATTATGCTACCATGGTTCTGGGATTCGCGTTGATCGGGGTTTCCTTTGTGCTGCAGGCATTGAATGGGGGAAGGTACTGGAATCCGTTCTAAAATTGTGTGACATATAACAAAATGAAAAGTCCGTAAATCATAATGAGATATCATTATTGAGAACAGTTTGTGATTCTTTCGCGTTATACTGTGTTTATATAAAGACAGGGGGCGAAGGTATGGAATCGTGGATCGTCAGGACAAAGGATCTGAAAAAATATTATCAGCTTGGGGAGCATACGGTAAAGGCATTGGACGGTATGGATTTTCTGGTCCGAGAGCGGGAGTTTGTAGCGGTGATCGGAGCTTCTGGTTCCGGAAAATCCACCCTTTTGCATATGATCGGAGGCCTGGATGTGCCTACCGGCGGCGAGGTGTATGTGGATGGAAAGAACCTGGGAGAAATGAACAAGGAGCAGTTGGCAGTGTTCCGTCGCCGGAAGGTGGGATTCGTGTTCCAGAATTATAATCTGGTGCCGGATCTGAATGTGTATGAGAATGTAGTGCTGCCCATCGAATTGGACGGACGGCATATCGACAGAGAATTTGTAGACGAGATCCTGGGAATCCTGAAGCTTCGGGAGAAAAAGGAAGCACTGCCCAATATCCTTTCCGGCGGGCAGCAGCAGAGGGTGGCGATCGCCCGGGCCATTGTATCTAAGCCTGCCATTATGCTGGCGGACGAGCCGACAGGTAATCTGGATACATCGGCCAGCCATGACGTGATCGGCCTGTTAAAGCTGGCGGCAAAGCAGTTCCGGCAGACGGTGGTTCTGATCACCCATGACCATGATATTGCCCAGATGGCAGACCGGATCGTACGGATAGAGGACGGGCGTATCGTGAACCCTGGCGGGAAGAAGGCCGCCCGGGAAATGGCCGGATGGGGAGGGGAGCCTTCTGAAAGGCGGTGCCAGCCATGCTGAAAAATAACAATGAGGCCGTGATCACAAAAATGGTGAAACGGTCTTTTCGCAGTGGCCGGCGTAGAAATGTGACCATCTTACTGGCAGTCATGTTCTCTTCTTTTCTGCTTTTCTGTGTCTTTACGGTGGGCGTAACCTTTTTTGAAATGAAGCAGACTGAGACGATCCGTTTTTACGGGGCGGATTATGACGCGTATCTATACGGACTTACCCCAAAACAGCAGAAGCTGTGTGAGGAGGATCCGGATATTCTGCGTTCGGGTATTGAGGCGTTGGCCGGTTACGTAGTAGAGACCGAAAGGGACAGTACACCGGACGCGGCGCTGATCTGGGCAGATGAGACCTGCTGGGAGGAAATGCGTGCGCCGGGAAGGACGTGGATGGAAGGGGAGTACCCGCAAGAGGCCGACGAGGTGATGGTCAAAAAAGAAGGACTGGAAACCTGTGGTCTGGAGGGACTGAAAACAGGAGATACCTTTACCATGACTTACCATACGGCATTGGGGGAGTTTACCGGGGAATTTCGGATTTCCGGCATGTGGGACGGGTATGGGGCGAAGGATACGCTGCTGGTATCGCAAGCGTTTTATGACCGATCCGGGGAAGAACTTTCCAGTGTAGGTTCCGGGCGGTATATGATCGATTTCAGACAGAAGCTTATGAGCCGGGCAGAGCAGGAAGCATTTACCGAAAGCCTAAATCTGGAAAAACAGCAGACTCTGTTCTTTTCCACAGAATATGAAAATGCTGTCCAGGTTCTGGCCGGACTTCTGGGGATAGCAGGAATCACATGTCTGTGTGCCTATCTGCTGATCTACAATATTATGTATCTTTCTGTGTCCGGAAATATCCGGTATTATGGACAGCTGCAGACGATCGGGATGACCGGGAGCCAGATCCGCCGTCTGGTACGCGGGCAGATGACGTGTCTGTCGGTATTGGGAACCGCGGGCGGTATGACCGCAGGGGCGTGTGTTTCCTTTTTCCTGATACCAACCGTCGTGAAATCCCTGGGAGCCCGTCTTGGAAAAAATGAAGAGGTCCAGGTGGTATTCCATCCTATCATCTTTCTGCTGACGCTGCTGCTGGTGTGTCTGACCGTATTCGCCGCGGGGTGTGGGCCTGTCCGCACCGCGGTAAATGTATCGCCTGTGGAGGCGCTTAGATACCGCCCGGTTCAGGGAGGGAAGAAAAGCCATAAGACCGGGAAGGGAGGAATCCTGTGGCGGCTGGCGAAGGAGCAGCTTACCAAAGATAAAAAGAAGGCCGTTGTCGTGATCCTGTCTCTTTCTACCGGCCTGTCCCTGTTCCTCTGCCTGGTCACCCTGCTGGAAAGCCAGGCGGCCAGAACCATTGTATCCAACCATATGGATATGGATCTGGTGCTTCAGAATGATACGCTGAAGAAGGAAGACAGGGAGGAAAGGCATCAGGTGATGGAGGAAGCATTTCTTACGAAGCTGAAGGAAAACGAGGCTTTGGAAGAGGTGCACGAGATATTGTGTACGGAGATTACAGTTCCCTGGGAGCCGGATTTCGCGGAAACGTGGATGGAGGAATTTTACGCGATGTGGATGCTGGAACCTTATGAAGACGGCCGGAAGCGGTATCAGGAGCATCCGGAGGAATACAGCTCTTTTCTGACAGGGATAGACGATGCGGAATTTTTTTACCTGAATTCGACTCTGGAAAATCCGGTAGAGGAAGAAGCGTTTTTAAACGGAGAAGCCTGTATTCTATATCGGAATGACCTGGAATTTACAGACGCGGATCTGCGGGGGAAGGAGATTACCTGCGCGGACTATGTGAATCCGGATCATACAAGGACATTTGAGATCAGCGGATTGACGGATATCAGCTATTACAGCGGGATATTACTCGGACCCGCGCCTACGGTGATCGTCAGTAACCAGGTCCTGCGGGAATTTTCGGAGGAGCCGTTTATTTACAAGGTGAGTCTCCGCTACAGGCAGGAGTATGATCGGGAAGTGGAGGAAGAGGTGCTGTCACTGATCCAAGAAAGCGCGTATCCGAAAGACATTTCCCGGGAATCCAAGCTGGAAGAGCTGGAGCGGGTGAAAAAGGCACAAGGAAATATGATGGAAGTAGGGATTGGGATCGTGCTGATCCTGGCCTTTATCGGGATCATGAATTATGTAAATACGTTGGTCGGCAATATCCGGAGCCGGGAGGTGGAGATCTCGGTCATGGAGAGCATTGGCATGACCGGAAAGCAGGTTCGTGAGATGCTTGTTCTGGAAGGGCTTCTCTTTGCGGGAGGTTCCCTGTTCGTGACCTGGACTGTGGGGCTGGCGGTCACCTATTATCTGTACCAGTCCATGAACTACCGGGAGATTCCCTTTCAGATACCGGTGCTGCCTGTGGCCGGGGCGATGGTGTTCGTGGTGCTGGTGTGTACGGCGGTGCCGTTGGTTTCTTATCGGAGTATGGAGAAAAAAGGAACGGTTGTGGAGAGGATACGCGGGGTGGAGTGAGAAATCTGCCTCCGAAATCATCTAAATCTAAAATCAATCCCGCTTTGTTTTAAAATTGCGTTTGCAGTATGCCGAGATTTTATTTTTGTGTCAACTGTTACATGGCGTTGGGTGATCGAGCTATACCAGATATCGTGATCACCCTTGCCGTGCCGTTTAAAAACACAATTATTTTGAGAAAGGATATCCCGTACTTTTTTTTCATATTCAGCCATTACAGAACCATCCTTTCTCGACGCTCTGACAGGAAAGCCAGGGTGACAGGCGAAGCCTTTGGTTTATTTAATTCAAGAAGCTCCGGAACAGCAAAGCGAACACGTTCCAGTAAAGCGTCATATGAACCGGATTCTAAGACAAGACCTGGGATATCATTGCTTGTAGCGATCCAGACATTGGCCGAGTTATCCCAGGTAAAATTTATAACATATTCCATAGCGCGGACCTCCTTTTTTCTAAAAATATATATGTATCATAAGATAAAAAATCGGATACGTCAATATAAAAACGATTCTGACTGCCGGAACTGACTCGGCGTCCTCTCGAATTTCTTCTTAAATAATCGATTAAAGTTTGACAGATTATCAAATCCATTTCTTTCGGAGATATCCAGGATGGTATCATCCGTATCCCGAAGATCCCGGGCGGCTTTGCCGAGACGGTACTCGATCAGGTACCCGGCAAAGCCGGAACCTGTCATCTCCTTGAACCACCTCATAAAATGACTTGCGCTGTACCCGCATTCATCTGCCATCTGGTCTACCGTCAGTTTTTTGTCATAGTCTTTCTCAACGCGCAGAAGCACGGTCTTTAATTTTTCCACATTTTTATCATAGGACTTTTTTTCGGCCGGCTCCATTGCCACCTGGAACAAAATGGAAAAAAGAACCATGAGATGCCCCTTTACCCCCAGCTCGTAACCATCAGGGCGCAGGGAGCATAACCAGTCGGAAGCATCCAGGCACGCGGAAACAGAAGGGTAGACGACATCCCCTTTCCGGATACAGGAAGGGAGCCGGACGCTTCCGTTTAGAACTGGCTGGAGATACTTCTGGCTGCAGATATCCACTTTATCACTTCCGAGAAATGCCATATCAAAAATGATGTTTTCATATTCCATTTTCTTTTTTGGAATGCTTTTTAGCGCATGCAAATGTCCCGGCAATACAAAAAAGATATCGCCGGCTTCGGCCGTACAGGCCTCAAAATCTACCTGGACAATTCCTGTCCCTTTCTTTACATAGATGATCTCCATACTGTTGTGCCAGTGGATCGGTACAAACGCAAAATCAGTGGGGATGGTGCAGGGATATATGTTAAATGCGAACATCATATCAGTATGCTGTTTTGTCTCCTCATAGGCGGGATCCCGAAATATAGTGTTATTTTCCATGCTTTTCATTTTTTGGATAGTTTGCTCCTGTTTGTATAATGATAGGATTATACAATTTCTTCATAGAATTGCGCAAGCATTTCTGGAAAGATTGTGATAAAAAACTATATGAACCGAAATAACGATCATTTGTGATTCATGGATTCGAAAGGAGATCTTGTGATGATGAACGTGAAGAACGCGAAAGAAATGGAAACGATTTTATCTGAAATCTGTAAAAAAGAAATAGAACAATGTTCTTATGAAGAATTATATACCGCATTGCTTGGAATCGTAGAAGAGGAAAGCAAAAAGCATATCATGCCGGTCAAAGGGCGTAAGCTGTATTACATTTCCGCGGAGTTTTTGATCGGAAAGCTGTTGAGCAACAATCTGATCAACCTGGGAATGTATGAGGCTGTAAAAGCCTGTCTGGAGGCTCATGGAAAATCCATGGCTGACCTGGAAGAGGTGGAGCCGGAGCCAAGCCTTGGAAACGGCGGCCTGGGAAGGCTGGCGGCCTGCTTTCTGGATTCCCTGGCTACACTCAGGCTTCCAGGTGACGGAATCGGCCTTCGGTATCATTGCGGCCTGTTCCGGCAGAAATTTGAACACCAGTCCCAGAGCGAAACACCGGATTTCTGGCTGGGAGGGGATGAATGGGCGAAGAAGACCGAAAAGACATATACCGTATCTCTCGCCGGAACAGATTATACCGCAAGACTTTACCGGCTTGCGGTCACCGGCTATGAAGGACGTACCAACTATCTGAATCTATTTGATCTGGACACGATCGATCCGTCCGTGATCGGGGAGGGGATATCCTTTGACAAGACAAAGATTGCCGAGAACCTGACATTATTCCTCTATCCAGATGACAGCGATGACGCGGGACGGCTTCTGCGGATTTATCAGCAGTATCTTATGGTCAGCGCAGGCGCGCAGATGATTTTGGGGGAATGTAAGGAACGGGGCAGTGATCTTCACGATCTTGCGGACTATGCGGCGATTCAGATCAATGACACCCATCCGTCTATGGTGATTCCGGAATTGATCCGCCTTTTGGGGGAAGAAGGAATCGAGTTCGAGGAAGCGGTTGAAATCGTAACAAAGGTATGTGCTTACACGAATCATACGATCCTGGCGGAGGCTTTGGAAAAGTGGCCGAAGCATTATCTGGATACGGTTGTTCCACAGCTGGTGCCGGTGATCGAAAAGCTGGACGCGGTGGTAAGGGAAAGAACAGAAGAAAAATCCACAGCCATCATTGACGAGTCCCAGACCGTTCACATGGCACATATGGATATTCATTTTACCCACAGCACGAACGGAGTCGCGGCACTTCATACGGAGATTTTGAAAAATAGTGAGCTGAACCAGTTTTACAGGTTATATCCGGAAAAATTCAATAATAAGACGAATGGGATCACGTTCCGGCGCTGGCTTCTGAAATGCAACCCGGAGCTGACAGAACTGATCGAGAGCCTCATCGGGCCAGGCTTCAAAAAGGACGCTTCGGAGCTGGAAAAGCTTCTGGATTTCGCAAAAGACGAGAAGGTCTTAAAGCGTCTGGCAGATATCAAATATGATAATAAAGTCACACTGGCAAAATGGCTGAAGCATACACAAAATGTTGTTGTAAATCCGGACAGTATCTTTATGATCCAGTCCAAACGGCTTCATGAGTATAAGCGCCAGCAGTTGAATCTCTTATACTTGATCCACCAATATTTTGAGATCAAGGCAGGGCATGTGCCGAATACACCTGTTACGGCCATTTTTGGCGCCAAGGCGGCACCGGCCTATACCATCGCCAAGGATATCATACACGCGCTTCTGGCTTTGTCAAAGGTGATTGAGGATGATCCGGAGGTTTCCCAGTGGCTGCAGATCGTATTTATCGAGAACTATAATGTGACCGCGGCGGAAAAAATGATTCCCGCGTGTGACCTTTCGGAGCAGATCAGCCTTGCGTCCAAGGAGGCATCTGGTACAGGAAATATGAAATTCATGCTGAACGGCGCTCTGACGCTTGGAACCATGGACGGCGCGAATGTGGAGATCGCGGAGGCGGTCGGCCAGGAGAATATTTATATCTTCGGGCAGAGCAGCGGCCAGGTGATCCGTAGATACGGCCATGGCGATTACCAAGCGAAGGAATGGTATGAGACAGACCCGAATATCAAGAGAGCCATTGACTTCCTTACAAGCGAAGAGATGCTCCACGTCGGTCAGAAGGAAAAACTGGAGCGTCTGAAAACTGAGATGATCTATAAAGACTGGTTCCAGACACTGCCTGATTTCAATGCTTATATTGTCCGGAAGGATCAGGCAATCGCGGATTACGCCCTGAACCCGTCAAACTGGACGAGAAGGGCGCTGATCAATATCAGCAAAGCCGGCTTCTTCTCATCAGACCGCACCATCGCGGAATATAATGAAGATATCTGGCATCTGGGAGAGTAAGGAAGAAAATATAGCAAAAATCAGCCATCTGGCCGTATTGAGACCGGACAATTCCGTAGCTTATTCTCACGAAACGATGATTGCATTCCCCTGTGCGCTTCAGGCGGGTAATGGCACGCTTCAGCTTCTGGCAGAACGCAAAATAAGACACAGAGCGCGGAAGATGCCCTGCGGGAAATGCATTTTTCACGGGGAAACAAAGGATATCTGATCAATCTGGAGCATGTGGAGGGTATCAAGGAAAAATGCGCGGTTGTAAAAGGAGAGAATCTGCTCTTAAGCAGGCCGCGGATCAACGCGTTCATGCAGGAATTGAATCCGTGGATATGAAGTAGGGGCTTTCCTGACAAAACCTGTGAGCGGGTTTTTAGGCTCGCTCATAATTTTTTCCTGTATTCTTCCGGTGACATCCCAAATTGTTTTTTAAATTTTTTTGTAAAATGGCTTGCGTCGAAGCACCCGACTTCCTGGCTGATCTGGGCCAGATTCATTTTCCCTTCTTCCAGAAGTTCTTTCCCATGTTTCATCTGCAGCTCCGTAATGATCTGGACAAATGTTTTGGAAGTATACTTTTTCAGCATCCTGCTCAGATATGCTTCACTGAAATTAAAAAAATCTGCCGTCTGCCGCAAAGTCACCTGATTATAATTCACGGAAAGATATCCCAGGATCGCCACTACATGATCGTCCGTTTCCTGTTGCATGGATTCCGAGACCACCGCCTGGAGCTGGTAATGCCGGATCAGATGGATTAAAACCAGCTTCGTATATAAGACGAGAGATTCACGGTACGCGTATTCCTGCCTTTGCGCCTCCTGATACATGAGGCTGAAGACCTGCTTCATCCACGCGTCATTTCCCGTAGGAAACAAAATATAAGAGCTGGCTCCTTTTTCATAGAGAATATTTTTGAAAAAATCCGCAAGCAGGTATTTTTCTTTCAGAAGAGCCAGAAATCCGGTATCGATCATCTGCTTGCTCAGCAGTATATTCAGGACGATCACATCATCCGCCAGAGCCGTGATCACATGCCGTACATTCGGCGCCAGAAGGCAAAGGTCTCCTGCTTTCATAGGAAATGCGTTTGACTCGATATAGTGTGAGCAGGCTCCGCTGTACACATAGATCATCTCAATATAGACATGGTTGTGGATGACCGGATATCCATATCTTTCATGCACTGCCACATCGATCACGTCCCCGTTGGTGAGGGCTTCTACCTCCATCACGGTTGTCCCCAGCCGTTCCATGGAGCCGCTTTCATACACAGATCCAACGTCCGGATATTCCGGGTGAGCTTCTATCATCTTCTTATATTCCGCATAACTCATCGGATGAGAGAGAAAATCCCTTCCCTCGCCTTGATATAGCTTTTTCATTTGCTTTTCACGTTCTGTCAGGCTTTCCAGTTCACGGATCATACTCAAATCCCCTCAACAATTTCATTTAATGTTACAAGCCGGATTATAAAAATTATATACACTTTGAAAGCCTCTGGCAAGCTTTTATTACAGAAAAATAACGGATATAGACTGCGCAGAATATTTCTTCGGAGGTACAAGTCAAAAATATACAGGCAGAAAGTCCGTTATCTACATTACAAACGCAGGAGGCATGGTTTATACTAAGGAACATCAGATCAATCAGCCGCCGGTATGACATGACGCGCGCGGCCGTATAGAAACTGCTACAGGAGAAGGAGACGAGAAGACAATGGAGAAGAATTATATTTTACCGTTTTTATGGATGCGCGGAGAGGAGGAAGATATCCTGCGCGAAGAGATGGAAAAAATTTATGAGTGCGGGATACGCGCGGTATGTGTGGAAGCGCGCCCTCATGATGATTTCTGCGGGCCGGGCTGGTGGCATGATATGGATATCGTCCTGGATGAGGCGAAGAAGAGGGACATGAAGATCTGGATCCTGGATGATAAGCATTTCCCGACGGGATATGCCAACGGGCTGATCGAAAAGAAATATCCGGAACGAAAGAAATTGTACCTTGCGTGTACGACGGCAGATATTTTCGGCGGACGGCATGAAAGGAGCCTGAACGTCAGCCGTATGCTGAAACCGTCCATCGGGTACTGGCAGATCGGAGATCCGGTGGATTATGCGGAGCGGGAAAGAAACCAGCTTTATGCGATCCTGGCCGTAAAGTACGCGGAAGGAAATATTTTTCAGGAGGAGGTCATTGACCTGACGGACAGCTATGACGGGAAGTTTGTAAAGTTTACGCTGCCCAAAGGCAACTGGCGGGTATTTGTCCTTTACAAGACCAGGACAGACGGCGGCGATGATACATACATTAATATGATCGACAGAGAATCGGCGGCGACCCAGATCGAAGGCGTCTATGAGTCTCATTACGCAAAATACGGCAGTGAATTTGGAAAGACGATCGCGGGCTTTTTTTCAGATGAGCCGCAGTTCGGAAATGTGACGGTATTTAATAATTATGATACACAGGTGGGGCGGTTAAAAATGCAGCTGCCCTGGAGCGGGGAACTGCAGGAGAGGCTGACCGGAATGTATGGCACGGAGCTTGTAAAAGTACTTCCGTTCTTGTTCGTAGAGACCCGGGAGCAAGAGGCCAGGACTAAGATCCGTTATGACTATATGGATCATGTATCACAACTATATAAAAAGAATTTCAGCGACGCGGTCGGGGCATGGTGTGAGGAGCATGGAGTGGAATATATCGGCCATGTGGTGGAGGATAATGGGATCCACAGCCGTCTGGGCATGGGGCCGGCGCATTATTTCCGTGCCATGTCCGGACAGCATATGGCAGGAATTGATTGTATCGGAGGACAGGTGATCTATGGAGCGCCGGTGGAACTGCGCAAAGGGCTGACAGACTGTGACGGCGAGTTTTTCCATTATACACTGGGAAAACTGGGCGCTTCCTGCGGACATCTGGAGCCGAAAAAGCAGGGGAGGACCATGTGCGAGCTGTTCGGCGCTTATGGCTGGAGTTTTGGGGTGCGGGATATGAAGTATCTGCTGGACCATATGCTGGTAAAAGGCGTCAACTACCTGGTGCCGCATGCGTTTTCCATGGCGGAATACCCGGACCATGACTGCCCGCCTCATTTTTACGCACGGGGAAACAACCCGGAGTTTCCTTATTTCGTAAGGCTCATGAAGTATGCCAACCGGATGTGTGACTTACTGAACGGCGGACAGCATGTGGCTTCCGTTGCGGTTCTCTATGACGGGGAAGCAGACTGGGTGGGGTCCAATATGCCTATGCAGAAAGTCATACGACAGCTTTTGGAACACCAGGTCGATCTGGATATCGTAAGCCTGGATATGCTGGAAGACCTGGCTGCGTACAATGGCAGGCTGGAAGGAAAACGGATGTATATCAACGGGGTGGAATTCCAGGCATTGATCGTCGGACATACGAAGGAAATTCCGGAGCGGCTGGCGGAATTTGTGGAAAATGCGGGGGAATTCCCGGTCATCTTTGTGGATGGGAAGCCGGAAAAGGTGATCGGAAATGGCAGGAACACAACATGTGCGGACGCGGGAGACCAGATCGGCGGTGAGGCCGTGGCCTTGCCTGACCTGGCGGCGGAGATGAAGGCAAGAGGATTCCTGGACATTGCGGTGGATCGGGAATTTAAAGAACTGAGTTTTTATCATTACAAAAAGGATCGAGAGATCTTTGTATTCCAGAATGAATCAGCATACGATACCTTCTGTGGAACAGTTATACTGCCAACGAATGAATCCGTTGTATATTATGACGCGATGGAGGATGCCTACGAGCTGGCCCAAATGAGGAAGGTGGGAGATGGAACCGAAGTTCTGCTGGAATTGCAGCCTGGGGAATGTGTAGTGATTCTCGAACAAAAAAACATAGTATGCAATGTAAGACACACACCATTTACAAAGCAGTTGGAAGGGATGGAATGTGAAGATATATCCAAAGGCTGGACGGTGAGCATGGTCAAGGCAAAGGATTATCCGGAATTCCTGGAAGGAAAGTATGCGGACGAATTGAAGGCCATTTCGGATGAGAAGCCATCTTTCGCGGGGGTGGTCCGTTATGAAAAGACCATTCATCTGGATAGAGTGCCGAAAGAGGCCATACTTAAGGCAGAGCAGGTATTTGAGATGATGAAGGTGGTTGTAAATGGAAGCGAGGCAGGGGTAAGGATCTTTCCACCGTATCAGGTCAAGATCGGGAACGCGCTGAAGGAAGGGGAGAATCAGATCGTCGTGGAAGTGGCCACCACGCCGGCAAGGGAAATGCTGGAAATCCCGCAGCCTCCCTTTGATTTTTCACATGAAGCACTGGAGCCGACGGGGATGTTTGGGAAGGTCGGGCTGTATCTGAAATAGGCCATGATCGTTCCTTTCCAAAGGAGGAAATCGGTAAGAACCGGGAAAAGAGGGCTGCGGCAGAAAGGCAGCTCTCTTTTTTGTGAGGGAAAGGACAAAAATAGATGTACCTTTTTTGCTCTTATTTTAAAATGGGGTAAAATATGAAGTAAAAAGTCTATTCTTTTTGGATGAAAAATCGATAGGAAAAATCTGTCGTATTTTGTAATATGAGATTAATGCCAGATAGTGTATGCCTTTGTAAGGGGCGTGGACCAGGATTGATTTTTTACAAGGAGGCAATGGAAAATGGGAAAGATTTATTTGCAGATGTATTCATTTATGGACGGGACGATGAACGACAGCCGGGAGAACTTCCGGCATGCGGCAGAGATGGGATATGACGGGGTGGAACTGTTCGGCCCCAATTTTGAGATTCCGCCGGAGGAACTGAAAGTATTGCTTGAGGAGCTGAAATTGGAACCGGTATCTCTTCACGCGCCGAAGACGGATATGGTGGAAGGGCTGATTCCTTTTGCAAATGCACTGGGAATGAAGTTTATCGGGATCGGTATGGAGACCATGTTGGATGATGAAGCTGTCCACCGGTTTGCAAAGACACTGGATCGGATCGGGAAGGCCTGCGCAGGCCATGGACTGATTCTGACATATCATAACCATACCCAGGAATTTGCGGCATGTGGGGATAAGCGTGTGATCGACGTCCTGATGGAGGAGACAGATCCGCAATATGTCAGCTTTGAGTTGGATGCGGGATGGTGTGCCGCCGCAGGCTGCGATCCCATTGAATTCGTAGAGCAGTACAGCGGAAGGGTGAAGCTGATCCATGTAAAGGAAAGCAGCAGGGTAGTCGGCCCCCAGCCGCCCATGGATTTTGGCAGTCTGCCGAAGGATGAAAACGGGGCTCCTGTTTTTTCAGAAGAGCAGAAAAAGAAAATGGAAGAGTTGGATCAGATCAACTGCCCGGCCGGAGAAGGATTGGTTGACTGGAAAGCTTTAAAGGAAGCGGCAGACTGGCATGGATGCCAGGCATATATTGTAGAAAGAGAGTATTCGCCCACAGGGAACCGGCTGGATGACCTGAAAGCGGATCTGGAATATTACAGAACACAGATATAAAACTGCTGTAATGATTCAGAACAGCAGACGGGTCTGCGGCCTGGCGTTATTGTCCACACCGTAGGTGCAAACAGCAAGGAGTTCTGAACAGTTACAAACTGCTAAAAAACAGGAGAGAGTCTATGGACGATAATATGAGAAGAGATAAAATGAAGATTTCCGTCCTGAATGCGACGGATGAGCCGGAACATTTTCATCAGGATATTGAACTTTTGTATGTGTTGGAAGGAACCATGGACGTGACCGTCGGGGAGCAGGTAACACACATGGGGCCGGAGGACGTGCTGGTGGTGAACGCAAATAAAAAGCACCGCCTCAAGGCTTCGGAAGATATCCTGTATGCAAGGTTTTCCATCCTGTACCAGCTGGTCAGCGACGTGCTGCAGAGTATGGACGTCATTTTCTGGTGTGACTCCACAAGAGGGCAGAACGAGCGCTATTCCCAGCTCCGGGAAGTGTTGAAGATCTTGCTGAACCATGATCTGGAGACCAGGGGAAATACGGCGAATTTTGGACATATTGCCTTGTGCTACCGGGTCATAGATATCCTGTCTATGTATTTTCTCGTGCAGGCGGCAGATAAAGAGGATATGGACGATAAAGAGAAGTTTGAAGACCGCCTGGTGCAGATCAACAATTATATCCGGGCAAATTACAGCCAGCCTATCAGCCTGAAGGAACTGGCAGATAAGCTCTATCTTTCCAATGGCTATCTCTCCCGCTTTTTTAAGCGGAACTATGGTATGAGCTTTGCGGAATATCTGACCAATATCCGGCTCTACCATGCGGTGGATGAACTGCTGTACGGCAGTACACCGATCACCCGTATCGCGTATGACAATGGATTTGCCAATGTGGCGATCTTTAACAAGGCATTTAAAAAAGCGTATGGGGAAACTCCGTCCTCATTCCGGAAAAAAGCAAAGGAGCAGACGAAAACAGAGGAGGTCCAGGAAACGGATTCCGTGGTGAAAGAAAGACTGGAGCATTATCTGCTCGTGAACCGTACGGGGCAGGAGGAAAGTACGGAGATCGGTATCCGTAAAGACACCTTTTCCGTGAAGAAAAATGAGAAGCTATGGGACGGCTGGGGCAGGACGATCAACATAGGTTCCGCGGCAGCGTTTTTGCGGTCCGAGGTGCAGGAGCATGTGATGCTTCTCAAAGAAGCATTGGGGTTTACCTATGTCAGGTTCTGGAATATTTTCGCGAAAGAATTGTTTATTGACCTGGATATTGAGGATGGCAGCTACAATTTTACCAAGCTGGATTCTATTCTGGACTTTTTGCTGAGGTATGGCTTAAAGCCTCATATCGAACTGGGCATGAAGCCAATGAAATTTGTGAGAAATGTGCAGGCAATGCTGCGGGAAGAGGATGCCGCGGGATTTGCGGAAAAAGAGAAATGGGAGCGGGTCCTGCATGCGATGATGCGGCACCTGGTACACAGGTATGGAAGAAGTGAGTTGGATACATGGCGCATGGAAGTATGGTTCGATGAAAGCCGGTGGGATCTGGAGCATGCGGCGGAGGAATACTACGAACTGTTTGCCGGAACATATAGGATCGTGAAGCACTACAGTGATAAGCTGGAGGTAGGCGGCTGTGGGCTTCGGATGGATTTCCGGGAAAGCACCAGGGCCGCGTTTCTGGAGGGATGGGGAAGGCAGGAGATAAAGCCGGACTTCCTGTCACTTTGTTATTTCTCTTATGAACGTGGGGAGATTGAAAATGACAGGTACGCGAAAAGAAGTACGGATAATGAGTGCATGAAGCACCGTATCCTGCATGAAAAGACATTGATCGAAAAAGCCGGACTCAGGGAAGTAAAGATTTATATTACGGAATGGAACCTGACGGCTTCCGCCCGTAATTATATCAATGATACCTGCTTCAAAGGGGCGTATGTCATAAAAAATATACTGGATGTCTATGGAGAAACCGCGGACATGGCATTCTTCCTCGGGAGCGACAGGATTTCGGAATATTACGATTCAAACCTGCTGCTCCATGGCGGGACCGGGGTCATGTCAAAGGATGGGATCCTGAAGCCGTCCGGATTTGCGTTTGAATTTTTGAGGAGGCTTTATCCTTATTATATCGGCAAGGGGGAGAATTATCTGATCTCCACGGATCAGCATGATTCCTATGGGGTCCTCTGCCACAACCAGCGGAAGCTGGGGTACAATTATTATTTTACAAAGGAAGATGAGATCGACAAGGAGCATCTGTGGAAATATTTTGAAGACCGGAACGGGCTGGAGCTGAACCTGACACTGACGGATGTGGCAGAAGGGAGCTACCAGGTCAAGACATACCGGATCAATGAACAGAACGGAAGTGTGATGAATATCTGGCAGGAGATGGATTATGAAAAGGAACTGTCCAGGAATGACATCAAATATTTCCGCAGGGCGTGTGAGCCGAAGCTGACGATCCAGAAATGCGAGTCCGTGGAAGGCGCGTTGAACCTACAGGTGCAGATGCAGCCCAATGAGATCGCGTTTGTCAGGATACGGCTGATGGCGTGATTCGTTTTGAAACGGGATTTAAGGAATACAGGGAATGGCAGTCTGTGTTTCATAAATCCCGTTCGCGTAAATGGACCTTTTCAAAGAACGGGAAAACACGTCGTCTCAACCCTCATACTCGGAGGGTATGTTTTCTGAATCGATATCTTCCTTTTCCATGTCCGGTTACCGGCTCGATGATGCTCTGTTCTGTCATTTTTTTCAAAAGCTCTGATGCCCCGGACGGTTTTATACCAATCACATCCATCACATCCGAACGTCCAAAGATTGTTTGTCCCGGAAACGCTTCAAGGAGTCTAAGAATATGACTTGCGGTTTTCGTCTGGAATTTTTTCTTAATGTCCGATTTTATATCTTCAATATCCGGTTTTCGAGTTCCAATATCCGGTTTTTGCGTTTCGATGTCCGGTTTTATATCTTCCATGTTCGGATTTAACGTTTCAATGTCCGGTTTTCCTGTTTCTTCAAATGCGCCGCTGATGTGCAAAGCCCGGTTATGAAGCGGATGCTGCTCATTCAGCAGAAGGTTTCTTAGGAACAGCTCCAGATATTCCGTTGTCTCATGAATGCCGCTTTTCAGATCATTGTAGTTCGCCCGGACAAGAGAATTTCGGAAGTACCACGCATTCTCAGCAAAAATATCATTCGTCACGTCAAAACCCAATGTACGAAGATATTTGATAAAAAACACCGCCGTTGTTCTGGTGTTGCCCTCTGCAAATACATGGATCTGCCATAATCCTGAAACGAATACCGCAAGGTGACGGATGATCTCATCCATTGAGAGATTTCGATAGGAGAATTTTTTCTCTTCAGAAATATCATAGTCCAGAGTCACGCGCAGTTCCGTGGCGCTGCCATAAAGCACTGTCGCGCCGTTAAGAACCCATTCCTTTTTCGTGATGTTGTAGTCCCGGATACGGCCTGTATGGGAGTAGATGCCGATGAATAGCTTTCTGTGGACGAAGAGATACGCGTTCGGCGTAAAACTGAAAGCCCTCTCAGACAAAAGCGCCGCGATTCTGGCGGATACCTTGTCGGCCTCCTCAGTGCGGTCTTTTGCGTCACGGACAGGGTTCTCATCGTAATAGGTCTGCAAGAGTGCGTTTGCTTCTTCAAAAGATATCTCGCCTTCAATATTTCGGACGGCAGTACGCGCCAAATATTCTGATGTCTTAAGTCCGTCAACCGCCTGCAGGCCAATGGCCGTATGCCACGCATATCCTTTATCCCGTTTGTCCGGCTCGGACTCTTTGATATATTCCTTAAACGGATCTTTGTTCACCACATATCACCTTCCTTTTTACTCACCCTTGAGAGCTGCCGGGCATTCTCTTCCGAAATTTATAACGATAAAATTGCTATCGCCCATTAGCGCTTCTTTGGATCCCCTAAGATCATTTGAATATTATTCCCATGATATAAGTATAGCACAAGCTGCCACTTTTGGCTACCAATACCCACCGTTTACGGAGTATCCGGCAAAACGCGCCAGCGACGCGTTTTGTCGGACTTAAGAATAAAGGCTTTACACCTTTTTTAATAAATCCCGTTCCTGTAATTTTCCGGGGTAGTGCCAACTTCTTTTTTAAATATCTTTCCAAAATAGGCGGGGCTTTCAAATCCACACATCCGGGCGATCTCCAGAACCTTCTTTTCCGGATACTGGATCAGAAAGATACGTGCCCGGCTGATCCGTACGGTGAGAAGGTAGTGCATAATGGTCTGCCGCATGGACCGTTTGAAAAGGGTGCACATATACTCCTTCGAAAGCTGTACATGCCCGGCCAGGTCGTCTAAAGAGATGGGATCCTTATAATTTTCTTCCATATAATCAATCATCTTCCGGATCAGGATATTTTCCTGTGCCGGGACAGCCGCACTGATATGCCGGACGCAGGAAGACAGGTCCAGCAAAAAACTGTAGCATTCTTTTGACAATTCCAGGTAATTCTTTTTTCCCTTCTGTAAAGCATATAGCTTTTCAATATGTTCAGGAAAGACTGTTTCATTAGAAAAATGATATACATCGGATTCGTGCATGCGGAGGGTCTTTAAAAGCTCCGGGCAGTTTGGACCCGAAAAGCCGATGAAATGTACGGTCCAGTCGGGGGTGAGCCCGTGATAGGAGTGGGGGACCTTCGGGTAGATCAGGGCACCCTGCCCTTTGTTCAGTATAGATTTCTGCTGCTGGACGATCAGCTCCCCGGATCCTTTTACGCAGTAGAACCACTGGTAGAAGGGGAAACCTTTCGCGCGTAATATAGGTTCCTGCCTGTGGTTGATGCCAAGCAGGTGGGGAGATACGGGCAGTGTCTGGTGTAGTGTCCCGGGGTAGTTGAAAGAATAGATCATAGCGTGCTCCTTATGTTTGGATATCTATATTCATCTTAATTCCCATGTTGGCCGATGTCAACAGGAAATGGATTAATATTATTATATAAATATAATGATATTAAGATTGAAGCCGATGATAACCATAATTATAATGATGGTAGAAACAAGGACAACATTAAGGGAAGTTACACCGCCTCTAAGCTCGAAAGAACCTCGCCAAGTGGCGGGTAACTATAATTCGCACGTAAGCGTCTGAAAAACAGACGCTAAGTGCTCATAATAGGAGGAAAAACGAATGACAGACATTCCAGGAATTCAAAATGACAGAGGGATCCCAACCCTGTATGTGAAAGGGGAGCCGTTTCTTGCGCTAAGCGGGGAAATCCACAATTCCAGTTCCAGCAACCTGGAGTTCATGGAAAAAGAGGTATGGCCGAAGCTGAAAGGTATGCATATGAACTCCGTGATCGTACCGTTATACTGGGAGACCATTGAACCGGTGGAGGGAGGATTTGATTTTCATTTGCTGGACGGGCTGGCAGCACAGGCGAGGGAAAATGAGATGAAACTAATCTTCCTGTGGTTCGGATTGTGGAAGAACGGTGAATCCATGTATGTTCCGGCCTGGATGAAAAAAGATAAGGAAAAATATTTTCGGGCGGAAAAGGTGAATGGAGAAAAAATCAATACCATTTCACCACTCTGTGACGCGGCAGTGGAAAAGGACGCGGCAGCATTTGCAAAAATTATGGCCCATATCCGGAAGATGGATGAGGAAGAGTCTACGGTCATCGTCATGCAGGTGGAAAATGAGATCGGCCTTCTGGGAACCGGACGGGATTACAGTGGCCCGGCAAACGAGGCATTTGCAGGGGAAATCCCAGCGGTGCTTTCCGAAGGATATGGAGTGAAGGGAACGTGGAAGGAAGCATTTGGTAAAGACGCGGAAGAGTACTTTATGGCATATTATTTTGCAAAGGCAGTGGAGAAGATCACCGCTGCTGGGCAAAAAGAGTATCCCATTCCCTGCTATGCCAATACGTGGCTGAAGCAGTATCCCTGGTATCCGGGTTCATATCCGTCGGGCGGGCCTGTGAAGGAGGTACATAAGGTCTGGAAGCTGGCGGCCCGGTCCCTGTTTACACTGGGACCGGATATCTACGTGCCTTATGTGGCACAGACCCTGGATGAATACGGATATGAGGGAAATCCGTTGTTTGTGCCGGAGGTGCGTAAGGACTCTGTGACTGCTTCCTATTGTCTGTATGCATTTATGAAGCAGAACGCGATCTGTTACGCTCCATTTGGGATCGAAGACCTGGCGCTGCCGCCGGAAGCGATCGAGAAGCCGCCGATGGAGGTCATGGCAGCATTGAACATTGACCCGTCCGCGTTTGATATTACGGGGAGCAGGGAATATCTGGGAGCTGTCTATCATCTGATCGGACAAATGAAGCCTCTTTATCTGAAATACCGGGGGACAGAACATTTACAGAGTTATGTGAAAAAAACGGATACGGATTTTGGCGGGTGGTTCCGGTTTGAGGAATATGACCTTGCGGTCGCATATTCACCGAAGATGCCGGCAAAGCCATTGGCAGCCGGGGCGGTCTATGAGCTTGCGGCAGATAAATTCCTGATCGTGGGGATGATGAGTACATTGACGTTCCAACCAAAGGAAGGGGAGAACCTGAAAGTAGATTATCTGAAGCTGGAGGAGGGAACGGTTGAAAACGGAGAATGGAAGCCGGGGCGGATCCTGAACGGGGATGAAAAGATGAGCCTGCGGCTGGGAGAGATGCCGACCTGTCTTTATGTGGAATTGTATAAGTATTAAATGAGGACGAGCGTATAAAACAGTATATTGGCGTAAAAAGTTCACAATTTTTTGATAGTAATCTAAATACGTTCGTAGTATACTAATCTTAAATACCCATATAATGAAAGGAGGGCATCAGATATGTATACTGCTATAGATTTATCAAAATATATCGTGCCAAAGTGCATTGGGGATGGTCATCCTATCAGTAATCTGCAGCTTCAAAAAATCCTGTATTATATTCAGAAGGATTTTTTAAGCCATGACGATATTGCTTTTTCAGACGACATTGAAGCATGGCAGTTTGGTCCTGTAGTACCAGATGTTTATTATCATTATTGTGGATATGGCGCAATGCCGATTTCGTCTGCTTTTGAAAAATTTAATATAGATGATAAGGATAAAAATGCAATCAATACAATTGTAGAAAGCAAAAGAATTTTAGACCCTTGGACCATGGTAGCGGAAACACATAAAGTGAATGGCGCGTGGGATCAGATTTATAAAAAAGGTTTAGGCAATCATCAGGTTATTCCTATCGATTTGATAAAGGCGGTGGGATAATAAGTATGGATTTAACAAAAGAATCAAAACAGCGAAAAGAGTTTCGTGATATTCTTTTCGAGTTAGCAAAATCTCAGGAACTTCTTCAAGACGCTTATTACCGTTCTAATATGTATAAGCGTCTTGAATCGCTTTATGACGCGGAATCATCTGAAAAAAGATTTCGGCATTTCTATACGGATATTTTTTCTGTGCTGACACAGATACAACAGAATTCTGAGTTAGGCGATATCAACATACTTGGCCAGAATTTAGATGTAATACGAAATGGCTATAAACCACAAAACAAAGCATCGGATGGAAAACGCATAATTCTTCAGAGTCAAATCAATTCTCTGCAAAAGGAACTCCAAAAAGCTAAAAATATCAAAGCAGACTATGAAGATACAGAGAAAAAAATTGTCGAAGTCGAGGCTAAACTGGATAATTCACAAAAAGAATATATTACTATTCTTGGGATTTTTGCGGCAGTCGTATTAGCTTTCACCGGCGGAATTTCGTTTTCTACTTCAGTGTTAACTGAACCACTACCGGCTAAAGCCGGTAGGTTCGGCTTGCTGCTGAAGCAGCCTAAAGTTGTCGCTGCTTCACTTATTTCCTTTTCTACTTAACTTATCTCAAAGTTGTCCGTTTTTGTTTTCTCTTGTAAATCTTGATTTTGGATATACTCTTTGATAATTTCATCTGTCACATTTCCACTACTTGCTACAAAGTACCCTCTTGCCCACAAATGCTGCCCCCAAAATTGTTTGTTCAATTCTTTATATTCCA
>CAZFXM010000026.1:0-54910 GCA_964523125.1 uncultured Clostridium sp.
TCTTTAAAAGCATTTTCCAGCCTTTCAACATGATATATTTCATACATATCATAAATAAAATCTGTTTCTTTTCTCATCTTAATCCCCTCTAATATATTGAGAATTTCTCGGAGTTCCCGTAATTTGTTCACTTTCCCACATATCAAATACTATATGGGGGCTCATTGTATAAATTTCCTGCTCAGCATCCATCAACATTTGATATGTTTCAGATTCAAAAAAAGTCGTACCGCTTCCCTATCATTAATTCCGTATTTTTCAACAATCATTTGAGAAACATAGCGGTCAAAAAAATCAAGTGTTCTCGCATCTACTTTCATTTAACTTTCTCCCACTCCTTATACAAATATCTTTTCAATTTTGCTCTCATCTTCCATCATAAAATATTACAGATTTCATTTTTTACTATAGCCTTTCAACTTTTTACTTCCCTGCGGGAACATATTCCGTAACATAAATTTTTTGATATCTTGCAGCTTTCCAAGCTTACGCTGATGAAGGGTGATAAGCTCCCATTTAGATATCCCAAGTATTTCAACCGCATGGCCATGTGAAATAGTTAAATTTTTAATATATGGATATATCATCATTGCATTTCACTCTAATTCGGTTCTATCTTCATCTATTGTCAAATAGACAGACATTTCTTTCGGTATTGTGATTCTAAATTCCGTCATTACCATTATATACATCTCCTTTAGAGTAGCCATTCCCATTGGGATGCTAAGCGAGTTCTAAAGCCTTACACTGTTCCCAAGAATATGTCAATTATAGGCGTTCCCGCACCATCATAAGCGTATAGCCGAGCAGATTTTGACCATGCCATTTGCTTCTGTCGAGCCTGTCGGGGTCACGCATTGACAAGCCGATACCCCAAATGCGGTCTTTTACGGCGCATTCCGCTAAATATGCGTTGCCGGTGGCTTTAAGCTGCTCTTTCAAATCCTCATTTTGAGAGAACTTTGCAAGCAGACCCTCGTAAACAACGATCTGACGAACACCATTCCAATGGTTTTCATCATAGTTCGACACAAGCCTGCCGAGTGCCTTGATTTCAGCAACATCGTCCGTGGCAAGTATCTTGGATGCCACAGACTCGTCGTGAAAGCAGATTGCCTTGCGGTACATCATATACTGTTCCATAGAGGAAAACGGCACACCGCCCGCCATAAAAGATGAGAGATACCAATTACTCAAATAGCCGTTCTCCTCATTCGGATTATGAAAGCAAATAATCTTCATCATACTTCACCTACCTTTTGTACTGCCAATTCAAGTTCCAGGTCATGCAGACCGTAATAAGCTTTCTTAATAAAGTCAAGCGGTACTTTTTTCAGGACTTCACTGCTCGGAATGTTGTAATACCACTGATAGTAGGCATAAAACTCTCCGATCCAATCGGGCATAAAGCCGTCAAGAGCTTTGCCGGACTTCAAAGAATAGTTTTCCGTTTCCGTAAAGTATACCCATAATTCTTTGGCACTCATCGTATTGACATAGGCTTTCGCTTCGTCAATGCTTTTTCTTGTTTTACTTGCCATATAAGTCTTGATAAATTCTTCGGTATCTTTATCGGGATAAGTCTGAGCGATCAGATCAAAAAGCTTACCCTGATTTTCCACCACATCATTTAAATAATCCTGTGCATACGCTCTCATAGTCATCACTCCTCAAAAAGCGTACTGAACACCTTTGTTACCTTGTTGGCATCGGAGTCAACAAGCTGCCGCATTTTTTGTCTTGCGGTAATGTCACGCTGATTGTACTTTTCGTTAAATTCCGCATAGGAAACTGTTTGCAGGCTGCCTTCTACTTCGTGCAGTTTGGAATAAGCAAGTTCGGACTTAATGCAATATTGAATACCCAACTCACCGAGTGACAGCAGTTCTTCGAGAATATCCATATCAATATTGTCTCGCACAAACTCCTTTGCGATATAGAAATAGGAAGCATTGGCTCTCCAGCCTTTGATAACATCGTGTCCATCGGTGTCTACGCCGTATTTTTCAATAAATTTCTTTGCAAGCATACGATAACGCTTGGAATCGGAGGCATCTCTGTGTTTCATCAGCTCGGCAAGCCAGGCAAGAACTCCTTTTTCCTGAAAATCCAAGATTTTCAGTCCGTCGGTGATGAGTTCATACTGATGAACATAGCCGTTTGTTTCATTCGGTCTGCAAACCGCCCACTCTTTTGCAAGGTCTACGCTTTTGGTCAGGTAAAATCCCTGCTGTTTTCTAATTCGGCCATTTTATTATCCTCATTTTTTCATCGTTCTTTTGGTTTACTCTTTACAGTATATCATATGTCACCGATTTTCGTAAAAAAATCTGTCACGCTTTCGAAATTTTATAGAATTATAAATACTATAACACTATACGATCTCCAACGGCACTTTCCACATTGGCGCGGGAAAACGGGCATTCAGTTTCTTCAGATCCTCCGCCTCCAGTTTTATATCAAACGCCTCTCTGTTTTCCAATATATGCTTTTTATCCCCGCTCCGCGGGATCGCGATGACATTTTCATGTCGCAGCACAAAAGAAAGCAGTAATTGTATCACAGATATGTGATAGCTTTCTGCCACTGCTTTTAATACCTCATCCTTTAGAATTTCTGCCCTGAGCCTTCCTGCCTGTGCCAGAGGACAATATGCCATCAACGGGATATTATGCTGCTTTTGCCATGGAAGCAGTTTGTATTCAATCCCTCTGGAACCTAAATGATAAAGTACCTGATTCACCGCACAGTTTTTCCCATTTGGAACTTCCATCAGTTCCTGCATATCTGCCAGATCAAAATTAGAAACTCCCCATGCTCTGATCAGCCCTTCTGACACAAGTTCTTCCATACATTCCACAGTCTCCTGAAGCGAGATCATTCCGCGCCAATGGAGCAGATACAGATCCAGATGATCGGTATGAAGAAACCGAAGGGAATGCCGGATACTTCTATGGATTTTTTCCCGTCCCGCATGGTGAGGACAGACCTTGGAAACCAAGAATATTTTTTCTCTCTCATATCCACGGATCGCCTGTCCGACCAACTGTTCTGACAGCCCATTTCCATACATCTCCGCAGTATCGATCAGATTCATACCGATATCCAACCCTGTTCGCAGTGCTTCGATTTCTTTTTCTCTGGTTTTCATAAATTCTCCCAGATACCACGTCCCCATTCCCAAGCGGGGCATGAACTGTCCGTTGTTCAGCCTGATATGTCCGCATTTTTGATTTTCAGAAATGTGGACTTCGTTCCATATCATACCTTGGTTCATTTCTATCTGCCCTCCATAACATTTTCTGAGTGGTCTTAAACATCCAAAACAGCCTGATGTAAATAACTGGCAAATCCGGCCCCACTATTTACAACAGGCAGTTTTTATTCCTACTTTTCTTATTACATTTGCAAAACATTAGTTGGATATTGCCCTGAATACCTGTTCCACAGACAACATCATATTTTCTTTTGCATTTTCCGGAACCATCGCCTCATTTAATGTGGTGACGCCCCGTACAATTGGGAAGAACGCGTCAATTCCAGCCGTATTGCATTTTCCTGCCTCCTTGGTAACACCCCCGGCGAACGCAAGTACTTTTGCTCCATATCGCTTCGCCAGACGCGCGACACCGATCGGGACCTTGCCCATGGCTGTCTGGAAATCAAGGCACCCCTCCCCGGTAATAACGATGTCCGCGTCCCTTATCTCTTCCTCAAGTCCAATTGCTTCCAACACGATGTCGATCCCCGGCTTCAATTCCACATTTGGAAGATAACTTAAAAACGCAAAGCCAAGTCCGCCCGCGGCGCCTGCACCTTCTGCCATTCTGTGATCTACACCGGTATACTCCTGTGTCTTATCCGCAAAGCGCTTCATCTTCTCGTCAAAAATCCTTTTTTCTTCTTCCTTTACCCCTTTCTGTGGTCCATACACATAGACAGCCCCATTCTCACCACAAAGAGGATTCTTCACGTCACAGGCAATATTGAAATGACATTCTTCCAACTCTTTGGGAACATTTTTCGCGGAAATAGAGGCAATACGATCCAGCCCCTGCAGTCCCGGCTCAACAGAGTTTCCTTGTATATCCGTAATCTCATATCCTAATGCCTGAAGCATTCCTACACCACCTTCGCTGGTGGCACTTCCGCCAATGCCAATAATAAATTCACGGCAGCCCCTCTTTATGGCATGTAAGATCATCTCACCCACGCCATACGTTGTCGCTTTTAATGGATTCAGTTCCTCACGTTTTACAAGTATGATCCCGGAAGCCTCTGCCATCTCCAGAACCGCTGTCCTGCCATCTCCAAGAATGCCATACTTTGCGTTCGTCTTTTCCCCCATCGGACCTGTAACCCCGACAGATACATACTCTCCGCCCAGTCCCTCCACCAGTGCCTCCGTTGTTCCTTCTCCGCCGTCCGCCAGAGGCTTCACGACAATATCAGCACTACAGGCTTTTTCGATTCCGGCCTTTGCCGCGTTCCCTGCCTCCATAGAACTCATGCTGCCTTTAAACGAATCAATCGCGATCACGACTTTCATAACATATACCTCTGTTTCCTATATTTTTATATTAATCCGGCATTCTTCATCTCATTTCTCATCTTATCAAGAGTATCACCTTCCGGTGTCGCGACATTCGGTGTATATGGAAGCCCTACATTCCTTCCCCGCAGATTTGCCATATCCTTTGCCGCGACCGGAAAACTGGCTCCATCCATGGACAAACGGATCGGATTTAATTTAAATTGTGCCTTTAGGGCGCCTTCCCTATCGCCGGCCACATATTTATTATAAATATCTGTGATCAATTCCGGCATAAAATTCCCTGCCGTACATACACCGCCTGCCGCGCCATGGCAAAGAGAGGCATACAGCAATGTATCCTTACCGCCAAACACCTTAAAGTCTATATCTCTTGTACGCCGGATGAATTCAGCGGTTTGGGTCATATCACCGCTGGTATCCTTGATCCCCACAATATTTTCTACCTCATGCGCGAGCCGCTCTACCAGGCTTCCCGATATGGTATAGCCGACCCGTCCCGGATTATTATATAGAAGCATCGGCATCTCCGGAACCGCGTCCGCGATCGTCTTGAAATGTAGGAATAATTCACTCTCTGTCGGTTTCAGGAACATGGGCTGGAGAACTGAAATGCCTGTCGCTCCATTATTTGCTGCCATTCTCGCAAGCCGTACACATTTCTTCGTACTGACAGCTCCGATACCGAAATATACCGGCACCCTACCTGATGCCTGGTCTACCATGATCTGAAGCCCTCGCTCCATTTCATCTTCTTCAACCGCGTAAAACTCACCATTACTTCCAAAGGCAAGAATACCGAGAATCCCTCCCTCGATCACATAATCTACCTGATCTCTTAACACTTTCTCATCAATGGATTCGTTTTCATCGATCGGTGTAATAATCGGAACGATCACACCCTTTAAAAAATCCGTATTCATCACATTTCCTCCCGCAATCTATAATCCCTTTTTTTCCACTGAAGTATCTGCGATCTTTTCATAATATTTTACGATCGCGCTATGGTCATCTTTCTCATTTCCATCTGCTTTGACCGCCTGCATGATCTCCATTACCTGTGATGTAAATGGTACCGGTGAACTGACAGCATGTGCCGCGTTCAATGCGTTGTTCAGATCCTTAATGTGCAATTCAATACGAAAACCCGGCTTGAAATCATGCGCCATCATCATAGGTGCCTTCGCGTCCATAACCGTGGAACCGGCAAGCCCGCCCCGGATCGCCTGACATACCAGTTCCGGGTCAGCACCGCTTTTTACTGCCAGCGTCAATGCTTCGGAAACAGCAGCTATATTGACCGCCACGATCACCTGATTCGCCAGTTTCGCGACATTCCCGGAACCCAGCGGCCCCACATATACAACAGAGCCTGCCATTGCCATCAGCAGATCATAATATTGATCAAAGTCTTCCTTCGTTCCGCCTGCCATAACAGAAAGTGTTCCGTCAATCGCCTTCGGTTCTCCGCCGCTGACCGGCGCGTCCATCATATGAATATCCTTTTTCGCCAGTTCCGCTCCAATTGCCTTAGATTCCACCGGATCAATGGAGCTCATATCGATCACTACCGAGCCTGCCCGGGCTGTTTCTATAATACCATCTGCTCCCAGACAAACCTCCCGTACATGCGGGGAATTGGGCAGCATCGTAATGATCACCTGACATTTGGACGCCACATCCGCCGGACTGTCCGCCGCCTCCGCGCCAAAATCCACCAATTCATTAACACTGGCACGGCTTCGATTGTAGACCACTAATTCATATCCTGCTTTGATAAGATTCCTGCTCATAGGTTTTCCCATAATTCCAAGTCCGATAAATCCAATTTTCATCTTTTTTGCTCTCCTTTTCATCTCATTTTTTGCTTATTTTACTGCGTACCTGTTCACTACATCCCAGTTCAGTTCCACTCCTAATCCCGGTCTTTGCGGAACAATATAATTCATCTTCTCATCACACTCGATCGGTGTCTTTAGCAGATCTGTCCTCAGAGGATTAAAATTTTCCTCTGATTCAATAAATGGTACGTTATATTGCGTTGACGCAAACTGTACATTCGCGGCTGTCAATACTGCCGAAAAAAAAGTATGTGGTGTAAACAATTTATTCCATGCCTGTGACAATGCCGCTATCTTCGTACATTCCGTAAATCCGCCGCTCCACCCAAGATTTGCCTGCACAACATCAACTGCCGATGCCTCCAGGAGCTGTTTATAGCGGTCTAGTCCCTGTTCTGATTCACAGCCCGCGACACGCACATGCTTTAATTCAGATGACAAACGGGTATAACCCGCGATATCATCGTTTCGGATCGGCTCTTCTATCATATAAATATTATTTTCCGTAAAAAAGTCCTCCGCGTCCAGTACGTCTTCGATATTCCATGTGCAGTTCATATCTAACATGAAAATATCATCTTTTTCGAGCATGGAATGAACCGCTTCCACCCGTTTTTCGTCAAATTCTTTCGTATAGAGATAATCTCCCTGCTGCATAAACTGCAGGGGCATTTTCCAGTTTTTTGATGTTCTTCCTACTTTCATCTTAAAAGCGGAATACCCTTTCTTCAGATACCCCTCTATCTCTCTTTGCAGATCCTCCAGGCTCTTTTCCTCCGCGTAGAAACCGGCGCTTGCATATCCCTGCACTTTATCCGTAACGGCTCCCAGTAACTGTGATATCGGAAGTCCTGACATTTTCCCAAGCAAATCCCATAAAGCAATATCGATCCCGCTGATCGCTGCTTTTACAAGTCCGCGTCTTCCATTGGCAAAATTATTCCATGTCATTTTCATCCATAATTTTTCAATCATCGCCGGATTTTCTCCGACGAGCAAAGGCTTCAACTGTGTCTCCACGATTTCTGCCATCGCCTGCATGCTGGCTCCAAATGTGGCGCTTTCACCCAGTCCGCGGAGTTCCGTATCTGTTTCCACGATAATGAGAAATGCTCCTCTCCCTCCACAGCAGCTCAGCCCATCCGCAATCATCTTTTCATATGGATACTTAAGCTGTATCGTCTTAATGTCCGTAATCTTCATAGCTTCCTGCCTCCTATTTGAATATGTTTGGAATGATAAGTGAAATCTGAGGTATATATGTGATCAGCAAAACATCCGCGACCAGAATGGAAAAATAGAGCATCAGATACTTCATCATTCCCTCAATCTTTACTTTTGCACTGTCACACACGACATAAAGGTTCACTCCGACCGGCGGAGTCATCATACCAATCGCAAGGTTACTCATCATAATGATTCCAAAATGAATCAGGTCAATTCCCAACTGTGACGCGACCGGAGCAAGCAGCGGCGCAAGGATCACCATTGCCGCGCCTGCTTCACAGAACATTCCGATTATGAGCAGCAATGCGTTTACCAACAACAAAAAGATATACTTATTTGCCGAAAATCCAAGAAACGCGCTGGCAACAGCCTGTGGGATCTGCTGCTTCGTAAGAATCCATCCAAAAATAGCCGATGCGGACATGATCAGCAGAACGGTTGACATCGTCAATACCGATTGATAAAAAATATCCTTTAAATCCTTCAGCTTGATTTCTTTATATACAAAGATTCCTACGACCAATCCGTAAAATACGGCTACAACCGCCGCTTCCGTTGGCGTGAACAGACCGGAATAAATCCCTCCCAGCACGATAAAAGGCATTAACAAAGCCAGGATCGCTTCTTTAAACGCGACCATACGTTCTGGTCCGGAGGCTTTCTCCGCCGGTTCAAACCCTTGCTTTTTCGCAAGATAATGCGCCGCGATACAGATTGTTACGCAGATAAAGATTCCCGGAAGAAACCCTGCCATGAAAAGTTCGCTGATAGACTGATTTGCCGCCACGCCATACTGAATCAACCCGATACTTGGCGGAATGATCACTCCCAGTTCCGCGGAGGACGCGATCGTTGCCGCCGCAAAATTCTTATCATACTTATGTTTTAACATTTCCGGAATGATGATCGCGCCTACCGCTGCCGCTGTTGCCGCGGAAGAACCGGAGATCGCCGCGAAAAAAGCACATGTTACTACAGCCACCATGGCAAGCCCGCCTGATATATGGCCAAAAAATCGATTACACAGGTTGACAAGCCTTCTTGAAATACCACCGGCACTCATCAGATTCCCTGCCAGAACAAAGAATGGAATTGCAAGCAGCGTGAAACTTCCCGCGCCGGAAAACATTCTCTGTATAATGATCGATAAGTTGATATCTCCTGCCACTGAAAGCGCCATTATGGAAGAGCCGCTCAGTACGAACGCGATTGGCATACCCGCCAGAAGCAACACGGCCAGACTAATAAATAAAATGCTTGTCATCATTCTTCCCCCTTCCCTTCCAGTCTGTAAAAGACTGTTATAAGCAGATTAAACAGCATAAACACCGATCCGACCGGGACTGCCGCGTACATAAGTCCCATGGGAAGCTTTAAGACCGGCGTCGTCTGGAACCATACCCTTCTTGATGCCCAGAATCCCACAACGATCAATACCAGCAAAAAAGCCATCATAATAATATCCACAATTATTTTTAATATCTTTCCGCCTTTTTCCGGCAACACATTCCCTACAAACTCCAGCCCGACCATTGAGCCTTTACGTATCCCCATGGCTGAACCTAAAAACGTAGACCAGATCAAAAGATATTTCGATACTTCTTCACTCCACGGAATAGACGCATGCACGATCCTGAATACTACCTGGGCAAATACGATCACAGACATTGCCGCAAGCATAGTTATCGCAATAATTGCCAGAACTTTGTTTACATATCTGTCTATTTTTTTCACTGCTTCTGTCATCTTTTCTTTTCCCTCCTCTTACTTCGCCGCCTCGATCGCTTGAAGTATATCGCCAAATTGTTCCTCATATTTTTCATATACAGGCTTTACGGCATCTTTAAATGCTTCTTTATCTACCTCATTCACCTGCATACCCTCTGCCTCGATTTCCTCTAAAGTAACCGCCAGCTCTTCACCTGCCAATTCACGTTCATAATCTACTGTTTCTCCGAGGGCCTCTTTCACGGTCTCGCGGTCCTCCGGTATCAGCCTGTTCCACAGAAGATCACTTACCATAACAGGGCACACCGGATAGAAATGCTCGGTCAGGGACAGATAATCCTGCACTTCATAAAACCTGGAATTATAGATCGTAAACAACGGATTCTCCTGCCCGTCCACAGCTCCTGTCTGTAATGCTGTGAACAATTCACTAAAGCTCATGGATACCGCGTCGATCCCAAGCTGTCCCAGTGCGTCCACACAGACCGAACTTTCCAATGTCCTCATCCTGATCCCTTTACAGTCTGCCGGAAGGCTGATCGGATTCCTTGAGTTCGTCATACTACGAAATCCCAGATCAAAAGTCCCATAAATCTCAATCCCCTGCTTCTTCATGCCTTCAAATATGTCCTGCCCGGCTTTACTGTCCAGAACTTCAAATGCCTGTTCTCTGTTGTCAAACAGATATGGGAGGTTGAAAACATCCATATCCGGATCAAATCCGCTTAATGCCGCCGCCACCGCTACCGTAATATCAATCGTGCCCAGTTGAAGCCCTTCTGTCATTTCCCGTTCATCTCCCAGTGCTCCATTCGGCTGCACATCCACGACCACACGGCCTTCCGTCCGTTCTTCGACCATCTCTTTAAAGTAAAGCGCTGCCTTATGGTAGGGATGTCCCTCTGCCTGTCCATGCCCGAATGTAATATGTACCACCTCTCTTTCATCCGCGCCCCACGAGCCTGCGTTCGTACATCCGGCTACTGCTGATGCCATCGCCAGAATAAGGGCTGCCAATCTGATCCTCTTTTTGTTCATAATGACTACCTCTTTCCTTTATTTTTTCTTGTTTCTTTGTATAATTTCATTATATTTATCTCTGATCCATAAGGCAAAGTATATATCTTGTATACAAGATATATATAGATTTCTGGTACATATTTGTGATAAAATATAGACTACCGGAAGAAACTCCGATATCACTATACCAAACAGAAAGCCGTGGAACAGATGAATGACAATCTAAAAGAACTTGCGTACGAAACAATAAAAGAAAAGATCATCCAATGTGATTACCGACCAAATACTTTTTTAAGTGAATCACTTCTTATGAAAGAAATTGATGCCAGCAGGACCCCGATCCGAGAGGCGTTAAATAAGCTTGAACAGGAAGGATTTATCACGATCCTCCCTAAAAAAGGGGTCATGGTAACCTCTTTGACTCTAAGCGAAGTCAACATGGCCTTTGACACCAGAATTCTTCTGGAACCTTATATCCTGGAAAATTATATGGAATATATCAATATAGAAAAACTAAAAGAAATCAAAGAAAATTTTCGGACGCTCCTAAAATCTTCCGCAGATCCGAATGATTTTGGAATACTTGATGATAGGTTTCATCGGATCATCACGACCGCCTGCACAAATAAATATCTGAATATCAGTCTTTCACACGTGTTCGACCAAAGCATGCGTATCCGCCTTCTCGCAGGTATTTATATCTGGGAGCGCCACAAGGATGCCGCCACCGAACATATAGCAATTATAAATGCCATACTGGATCATGATAAAGAGTCCGCGACGGAGGCCATGCGGCTTCATCTAAATGCCTCTAAAACTGCTGCCGTGCAATCCCTGTTAGAAGAGACAATGCCTATCTGTTAAAACAATACCACGCAAAAACGCATTCTCTGTTCTTCTGATTTTATAATTTTTTCAAAACCACTTGCAATTCCCATTTAGACGTTGTATAGTAATAGCGACAATTAAACAGACGGGAGCTTGTGTTACAGGCTGAGAGGAAGGTAGGACCTTCGACCGATAACCTGATTTGGATAATGCCAACGTAGGGATGACTGAGCATAAAGTGTATTTTTTTACGGGAAGTTACCCTTGCGGCGGCTTTCCGTTTTTTGTTTCATACGGAGGTGATGGAAATGGTAAAAATAAACGGAAAAGAATCCGATCTTGCCGGTAAAACAGTGGCTGATTATCTTTCGGCTGCCAATTACGACACAGGACGGATCGTTGTCGAGCGAAACGGAGAGATCGTACCGAAAGCACAGTACGGGGAAACCGTGCTGGCAGACGGTGACACGGTTGAAATCGTCAGCTTTGTAGGGGGTGGTTGAATTGATACCTACAAAGGAAGAAATGACAAAAGCCCTGGAGACGCGGCAGGGCAAAGTATTGCAGGCAAAGTTCTCGGCGGCCACGGTAGCCGTGTGCGGGCTTGGTGGACTTGGCTCCAATATTGCCGTTTCTCTTGCCAGGGCAGGGATCGGGAAGCTCATCCTCATTGATTTTGACCGGGTGGACGTCACCAATCTGCACCGTCAGCAGTACAAGGCATCGCAGGTAGGTGAATACAAGACGGAGGCTCTGACCGCGTCTCTGAAAGAGATCGCGCCGTATATAGAGCTGGAATCCCACACGGTCCGTATTACCGGGGACAATGCCGTCGGTCTGCTGAAAAATGCCGACATCATATGCGAAGCATTTGACAATGCCGAATGTAAAGCGATGCTGACGAATCTCGTTCTTGAGACAATGCCGGAAAAATATCTGGTGGCGGCATCAGGTATGGCCGGGCTTGGCAGCGCAAACAGTATTCAGACGCGAAGGGTAATGAAGCATTTTTATCTATGCGGGGACGCGGTCAGCGAGGTCGCTGAAACAGAAAGCCTACTCTCCACCCGTGTCATGCTCTGCGCCGCGCATCAGGCACATATGGTTCTGCGGATCCTGGCAGATAAATCAGAAGCCTGACTACACAGAACGGCAGACATATCCGTGGCGTTACCGCCCTATATAGTCACACCTACAGAAAGAAGGAAAAACATATGAACAACGATACACTTATCATTGGCGGACATGAATTTCATTCCCGCTTTATCCTTGGTTCGGGCAAATATTCCTTGAACCTTATTGAAGCGGCCGTGAAGGATGCAGGCGCGGAGATCATCACCCTGGCCGTCCGCCGTGCCAACACGAAGGACCAGGAGAACATTCTGGACTTTATTCCTGAAAATGTCACTTTACTTCCCAACACCAGCGGCGCGAGAAACGCGGAAGAAGCCGTTCGTATCGCAAGGCTTGCCCGGGAGCTTGGCTGCGGTAATTTTGTGAAGATTGAAATTATGCGTGACTCCAAATACCTGCTTCCTGATAATCAGGAGACGATCCGTGCCACTGAGATTTTGGCCAAAGAAGGGTTCGTGGTCATGCCTTACATGTATCCCGACCTCAATACCGCCCGTGATCTTGTGAACGCCGGAGCCGCCACGATCATGCCTCTCGCGTCTCCTATTGGCTCAAATAAGGGACTTGCGACCAAAGATTTTATCCAGATCCTGATCGACGAGATCGACCTGCCTGTTATCGTGGACGCAGGCATCGGCAGACCGTCCCAAGCCTGTGAAGCAATGGAAATGGGAGCCGCCGCTATCATGGCCAATACCGCGTTAGCGACCGCCGGCAATCTTCCGTTGATGGCAGCCGCCTTCCGACAGGCGATCGAAGCAGGACGGAAAGCGTATCTCGCTGGTCTTGGCAGAGTTCTCACCCGCGGGGCGTCGGCATCCGACCCGCTGACCGGCTTTCTACGGGATTAAGGAGTGACGCTATGGAAAATCAATTTTTTATGGATTCAAAGTATCTTTCTCCGGAAGCCCTTGCGAAAAAGCACCGTCTGGAAACAGACCCCTCTTCCCGGAGAAACCACATGGAATATCTGCCCGGAATGGAGCAGATCGAGTCGGATGTATGCGCAAATGTAATGGAGCAGATGAACTCCTTCGAGTATTTACGATACACAGGCAAAGACGTGAAAGCGGCTTTAGAACATGAAAGCTGTTCTATTGAAGATTTCAAGGCATTACTTTCACCTGCGGCAGAACCATTTCTGGAACAGATGGCACAGCGTGCCCGGCTGGAGACCAGCAAGCACTTTGGCAATACGGTCTATCTGTTCACCCCTTTGTATATCGCCAACTACTGTGAAAATTACTGTGTCTATTGCGGATTTAACTGCTACAACCATATCAGCCGTATGAAGCTGACCATGGAGCAGATCGAGAAGGAAATGAAGGTCATCGCCGACAGCGGTATGGAAGAAATCCTCATCCTTACAGGCGAGAGCCACAAGCAAAGTGATGTAAACTATATCGGCGAAGCCTGTAAGCTCGCGAGAAAATATTTCCGGATGGTCGGGCTCGAGATCTATCCTGTCAACACAGCGGAATACCGTTATCTGCATGAATGCGGCGCGGATTATGTAACGGTATTTCAGGAAACCTATGACGCGGATAAATATGAGACTCTGCATCTGCTCGGCCACAAACGGGTATGGCCTTACCGCTTTGACGCGCAGGAGCGCGCGCTGATGGGCGGTATGCGCGGAGTGGCATTCTCCGCTTTACTGGGACTGTCGGATTTTCGGAAAGATGCCCTTGCAAGTGCTTTGCACGTTTACTATTTACAGCGCAAATATCCTTACGCGGAAATGTCCCTGTCCTGTCCGAGGCTGCGCCCCATTATCAATAATGACAAGATCAATCCCCTGGATGTACACGAAAAACAGCTTTGCCAGATTCTCTGCGCCTACCGGATTTTTCTTCCTTTTGTGGGGATCACGGTATCTTCCCGTGAAAGCGCCGGATTCCGTAACGGTATTGTGAAAATTGCCGCCACAAAGGTATCGGCCGGTGTATCGACCGGCGTCGGAGACCACGACCGCAAATATAACGGAACGCAGACGGAAGAAACGCAGGGTGACGAACAGTTTGAGATCAATGACGGCCGAAGCCTTGAGAAGATGTACCAGGATATCGAAGGGGAGGGCCTGCAGCCCGTCCTGAATGATTATCTTTATGTGTAGCTGTTCAGAACAGCAGTTGCGTAGCAGACGGGTCTGTGGTCTGCCGTTCTCATAGTTACCATTTATGTATAGGAAGGAAACGCTGATGAGAAATTTTGATACAACACTTTATTTTATTACAGACAGTACAAGCTTCCCTGAGGAAGAGTTTTTATTTCGCGTGGAAGAAGCATTAAAGGGCGGCGCGACCATTTTACAGCTTCGTGAGAAGGATCGGACTACAAGAGAATATATCTCGCTTGCCAGGAAGGTTCATGGCCTCACGAAGAAATATCATATCCCGCTTATCATTGATGACCGTGTCGATGTTGCCCTTGCCATGGGGGCGGAAGGCGTTCATCTCGGACAAAGTGACATGCCCGTTATCACTGCCCGAAAAATTCTTGGTGATGATTTTATTATCGGCGCGACGACAAAGACCGTCCCGCAAGCCCTGGAAGCCTATGAGCAGGGCGCGGATTATCTTGGTGTAGGAGCGATCTATCCCACTACCACGAAAGTCAAGACCGTCCTGACTTCTACCGAAACACTGGACGCGATATGCAAAGCCGTACCGATCCCCGTAAACGCCATAGGCGGGCTGAACAAGAACAACGTACACGTCCTGGAAGGGATCGGGATCGCGGGATTCTGCGTTGTATCCGCGATCATGAAAGCAGAAGACCCGAAAACGGAAACGGAAATTCTGCTTGATCTTGCAAAAAAATTGAAGGAACAAGGGGAAAACGAACAATGAGAACAGCATTATCAATCGCTGGAAGCGATTCCTGCGGAGGAGCCGGTATTCAGGCAGACATAAAAACAATGACGATGAATGGTGTTTATGCCATGAGTGCCGTCACGGCGCTGACGGCACAAAACACGACCGGTGTAAAAGCGATCCAGGAGTCTTCTCCTGAATTTTTACAGCAGCAGATCGACGCGGTATTCGAAGATATTTTCCCGGACGCGGTCAAGATTGGTATGGTAGCGGCCAACGAACTGATCCGTGTAATAGCAGACAGACTAAAATACCACAAGGCCAAAAATATAGTGGTGGATCCTGTGATGGTGGCGACCAGCGGATCATCCCTTATAAAAACGGATGCTGTACAGACTCTGATCCATGAGCTCCTGCCTTTGGCCACACTGATCACGCCGAATATCCCCGAAGCGCAGATTCTTTCGGGACTTTCTATTAAAAACAAAAAGGATATGCTGGCAGCCGCGAAACAGATCGGCAATACATATGATTGTTCTGTTCTGCTCAAGGGTGGCCATTGTGTGAATGATGCCAATGATCTTCTGTATACAGACGGTGAATGCCACTGGTTTGAGGGGAAGCGGATCGACAATCCGAACACACATGGTACGGGATGTACCTTGTCCTCTGCCATCGCTTCCAATCTCGCCAAAGGCTTTTGCCTTACCGAAGCTGTGAAAAGAGCAAAAGACTATATTTCCGGAGCGCTTGCCGCAATGCTCGATCTCGGACAAGGTTCAGGACCGATCGATCATACCTTTGACCTGACATCACATTTTGCCGAAGAAAAGGAAACATATCTGTTTGAAAGGAATGGAATACTATGAAAAATTATACTACCCAGATGGATGCCGCGAGACAAGGCATCATCACCCCCGAAATGCAGGCAGTTGCCAAAAAAGAATACAGAACTGACGAAGAGATCAGAGACCTCGTTGCCAAAGGGCAGGTCGCGATCTGTGCCAATAAGCTGCACACCTGTATCGAGCCCAACGGTGTGGGCTCTATGCTCCGCACGAAGATCAATGTGAATCTCGGTGTTTCCCGCGACTGCAAGGATTATGATATCGAAATGCAGAAGGTCATGGCGGCTGTCCATATGGGAGCGGAAGCCATTATGGATCTCTCCTCCCACGGCAACACCCAGCCTTTCCGCAGAAAGCTCACAAGTGAGTGTCCCGCTATGATCGGAACTGTTCCCGTGTATGACAGTGTGATCCACTATCAGAGAGACCTTGCGACCCTTACCGCAAAAGACTTCCTTGATGTTATCCGCCTTCACGCAGAGGATGGTGTAGACTTTGTAACGCTCCACTGCGGTATTACCCGTAAAACGATCGAACAGATCAGAAAGCACAAGAGGAAGATGAATATCGTTTCCCGCGGAGGCTCCCTCGTTTTTGCGTGGATGAGTATGACAGGCGAGGAAAATCCCTTCTATGAATACTTTGATGAGATCCTGGATATCTGCCGCGAGTACGATGTAACCATTTCTCTCGGCGATGCCTGCCGTCCCGGCTGTCTTGCTGACGGCAGCGATGTATGCCAGATCGAGGAGCTTGTCCGTCTTGGAGAGCTGACCAAACGTGCCTGGGCAAAGGACGTTCAGGTTATGGTAGAAGGCCCCGGGCACATGCCGATGGACCAGATCGAAGCAAATATGAAGCTTCAGCAGTCTATCTGTATGGGCGCACCCTTCTATGTGCTTGGCCCCATTGTTACCGACATTGCTCCCGGATATGACCACATTACCTCTGCCATCGGCGGCGCGATCGCCGCGGCCTCCGGTGCCGCGTTCCTTTGTTATGTAACACCTGCCGAGCATCTGGCACTTCCCAATGTCGAGGACGTAAAGCAAGGCATCATCGCCTCCCGTATCGCGGCTCACGCGGCAGATATTGCGAAGAAGGTCCCTCACGCAAGAGATCTTGATGACGCGATGGCAGACGCAAGAAGAACTTTTGACTGGGAAAAGCAATGGGAATGCTCCATGGATCCCGAAACCGCAAAGAGAATCCGGGATGACAGAGCGCCGGAACAGGAAGACAGTTGCTCGATGTGCGGTAAGTTCTGCGCCGTCAGAAGTATGAATAAGGCTCTTGCCGGTGAATACATTGATATTTTGTAACTATCCAGAACAGCAGCAGTATGAAAAAACAGACTGTGCAAGTTTACTTGCTAAAGGCTGGTTTTTCATACTGATATTGGGCAGAATGCTGCGCGCCGTCTATTCTTTGTTTTTTTCGCCCCATACACACAGCTGGTCTAAAACAGCCATCAAGGATTTTCCCCTGTCGCTAAGGCTGTATTCCACTTTGGGCGGTATCTGAGGATATTCTTTTCGGATGATGAGCCGGTCGGATTCCAGCTCTTTTAAGTTGCTGCTGAGCGTCTTGTCCGACACGTTCTTCAGATATCGTTTCAATTCATTGAATCTTACAACTTCAAATTCCATCAGACAGTATAGAATTACCATCTTATGCTTACCTGATATAAGGGATAAGGTATAGCTGAACCCTGTGTCTTCAAAATTTGCCTTTTCAATATAATTCTGTATCATTTTATACTTTCCTTTATGATAGTACCTTACTTTTAAATCAGTACTTGTATTTTTTTCGTTACCAACTATAATTATATATAAGGACACAGGTTCTGTCAATTATATTCAAGAAATGAGGTAGTGAAAATGAGAAAAAAACTAAACATAACAGAAGGTATTTATCCAATGCCGGTTTTGATGGTGGCTACTTACAATGAAGACGGCAGCGTGAATGTCATGAACGCCGCCTGGGGTACAATGCAGGAAAGGGGCAATGTAGCCCTCAATCTGACAGAGTCACATAAAACAGTAAAAAATATCAAAGCAAGAGGCGCATTTACGGTAAGCATTGCCGATGCCGCACATGTAGTGGAAGCGGACTATTTTGGTGTCGAATCCGGCAACAAGGTTGCGGACAAGTTCAAGAACAGCGGCCTCACCGCAAGCAAGTCTGAGGTCGTGGACGCGCCTGTCATCAATGAATTCCCTCTCTGTCTGGAATGTGAATTTATCGAATACCAGAGCAACGAATATGGAATCGGCGTGATCGGCAAAGTGGTCAATGTCACGGCAGATGAACGTGTTATGGTTGGTGACAAAGTGGATATGTCCCTGGTAAACGCGATTGCTTTTGATCCCTATACACATGGTTACTACAAGGTAGGGGAAAGAGTCGGAGAAGCCTTCAAGGACGGGCTGAAGCTAAAAAAATAAAATTCACCGGACAAAGGGGCTGTCGGAAAATGGAAATCCTAATTTCCCGACAGCCCCACAATCGTATTCATAAACTTTACCTGTCAGTAATCCAACGTCCGTCTGACCACGCCCCGCAGCTTTACCGCCACCCCCACAGCGATCACGCAAAGGGCAAAGTCCGCCACTGCTGTAGACAAAAAGCAATTAATCAGCAGGATCTGCCATGTCAGTTCCTGAGAGATCAGAAAATGGCAGATCAGGAAATAGTAAAACACCCCGATTCCATAATAGACCAGCAGCCCGATCACCGAGATCGACAGCATTTTCCTGAAGTTCAATGTCCGGCAGATCTCACACAGCCATGCCATAAGATATGCCGCTGCCGCGAATCCCAACAGATATCCGAAGGTGGGCCTGATCAGATAAGACGGTCCGCCTCCGGAGGCAAAGACGGGGACTCCTGACAGGCCGATAAGCAGATACACGCCCACGCTGGCTCCGGACAGACGCTTGTTCAACAATAGCCCCGCCAGCAGCACAAAGAACCATTGCAGTGTGAAATGCATGGGCACCGGCTCGGTTGGTAGTGTGATCTTAATAAACGCGCCGGCAGCGATCAAAGCGGCAAACAGCCCGCCTACGGTCAGCTCCCGAATCGAAAATAATGGTTTCTCCTTCATCATGCCTGCCTTTTTCCCCCCGTATAGTCTCGTTTTCTTCTCTTATTCGCCAAATGATTCAATACCCCGCCCACTACGATGATCACAGCGGCCATAGCAAGTACACGTTTGGCCGCCTCCTGGGGAAGGCTGCTCTCCGGGCCAATGGAATCCGAATAAAAATAAAGTGTGTAGGGGATCTCGTGAGGTTCCCCCATTGCCAGCGTATCTGCCGTGACCGATACCATCTCGTCAAATGCCAGGATCGGGATCAAGAAACTGGAATTGACACCCTCTCTGCTTTGGTTCTCATATTTTTCTCCGGATACTACCATATAATCATAGTTCGGACTGCTCCATGTGATCCGGGCGTAGTATTTACTGTTTTCCACTACCATCAGCGCCGGCGACACGACACTGGCTTTTCCGCTTCCTCCGGACAATTCTACTTCCACTGCATAGCGGCCATCCGGCAGCCTTCCGGACGTGTCGTGAAAGCCTGCGGACCGCGTCGCTGTATTTCCTGTGTTTGCAGGTTCTTCCACGGTATTCTCACGCTCCATAGATTCCTCTGCCCAAATTTCCTTGATCATGCCTGCATGAAATGCAAGGCAGACCATTGCCAGAATCACCACATAACGCAGGCTTTTTCTTTTTCCCATACTGCTTATCCTTTTATCATTGATTTATGACTCACTGTTCAAGATGGCAGACCACAGACCCGTCTGCCGCGCAGACGATCCGCTGCTTTTGCGGCTTCTGTCTGAGGTTCTGCATAGTTACAAATTTTTTTTCTTATACAAAAAGCAAAATGCTACCGTTCCCAATACGGCCAGATATCCCACCAGCAGGAGGATCCCTGTATATGAAAACCCTTCCCGGTTCGCAATGCCGCGGAGCATGCCGCTCGTCTGAGACAGAGGCAGATACTGTATGACCTCCCGCAATCCATGGGGCATCGAATCTGCCGAAAAAAAAGTATTGCAAAGATAGGCCATGGGCATGATCACGTAATTAGAGAACCTGGGCACGTCCGTATGGCTTTTCGCGTAAAAAGACACCACCAGACCCAGGGTCGAAAACACTGCTCCATTCAAAAACATGATCAGAAATGACCAACCGTTAAAACAAAGCCCGGTACCAATGGGAAGAATCAGAAAAATGATCACGCACCCCGCATAGATTCCCCGCAGGCTCCCGCCCACGATCTGACCCACGATGAACTGCCACAAGGGTGTCGGGGAGATCATCACCTGGTCAAATGCTTTTTCATACAGTCTCTGTACGTTCAGATTCTGCGCGATCGCGCCAAAGCTTCCGTTCATGGTAGTCAGGGCGACCACCCCCGGAATCAAAAAATTCAGATAAGGCTGTCCATGGGAAATGGTCTGGATCCCCATCCCAAATACAAGAATATACATCAGAGGCGCGATCATGGCCGCCAATGTAATTTTATAAAAATCCCTTCTGAATTCCACCCATTTTTCCCACAATACTGTTATGATTCCCATAGTTTCTCCGATACTTATCGATTCTCTAAATGCTTTCCGATCCTTCGATACTTACCAATTCTCCAATTTCTATCGATTCTCTAAATGCTTTCCGATCTTTTCAAGGAATACATCCTCCAGAGTTGTATTTCGCAGAGAAGCATCACGGTTGATTCCGGACAGGAACCGGATCGCTTCCTCCTTTGTCCGGAAGAAACGGCTTCTCATCTCTTCCTCTATGACCTCATCCACCGCGTACCGCCCCAGTCTTTCGATCATTGCCTTCGGCGTATCCACTTCCTCCAGCCTTCCTCTATACATCAAACCTACACAATCACAGAGGATTTCTGCTTCTTCCATATAGTGGGTGGTCAGCAAAATGGTCAGATGATTCCGGTTCAGTTTCTTTAATAAATTCCACATCTGCCGCCTGGCCAGCGCGTCCATGCCCGCTGTCGGCTCATCCAGCAGGAGGATGTCTGGTTCTGTCAGCAACGCACGGCATACCATCAGCTTGCGTTTCATTCCGCCGGACAGCTTGCGCACAGTTCGTCTGCGGTAATCCGCCAGATCACAGAATTCCAATAATTCCCGGGTTTTCTCTTGAATTTCTCTTTTCGGCATAAAATACAGCCTGCCCTGGTATTCCATGATTTCTTCCATGGTCATGTCCTGTCTCATGGAATACTCCTGGGTCACAACGCTGATCTTGCGCTTCAGTGACGTATTCTTTCGGGTCAGCTTCTCCCCGTCGACCCGGATCTCCCCTGCCGTAGGCAGATACAACGTTGACAACATGCTGATGGTGGTAGATTTGCCAGCCCCGTTTGGACCAAGAAGTCCAAAAAATCCTCCGGTCTCAATGGTCAGGTTCAAGTCATCCACTGCCGTAAAATCATCATATTTTTTTGTGACCCCTTTTAATTCAATCATGCTCTCCCTCTTTTACCAGAACGATCGTATAATAGCTGGCCTGATCCGGCATATTTTCTATATCGGAATAAATCTGTTCCTGGGGCATACCACAGTTTTCCACCATGACTCCTGTCATCCCCATTTCCTGCAGGGTCTCCTTCACCACAGACAATTTGGAAGCCGCCTTCATTAGAATTTTATTTCCCCGGTAGGTCAATGCTTCCTCAATATCGTAGGTGGAAGGGATAATATGAATCTGCTCCGACCGGTCGGCCAGACTCTCTCCCACCCTGGCGGCTGCCGCGCAAAAGGAAGGGACGCCATTGATGATCCGGGTCGGATAGCCCTGCCGCTTCACCAGACGGTGGATATAAATATAAGTAGAATAAATCGTTGGATCACCCAAGGTCAGGTATGCCACATCCTTCCCCTCTTCCAGCCGCTCTATGATCCGTCTTGCGGACATCTCATAATTTTCCTCCAAGATCCTTCGTTCCTTTGTCATGGGAGTTGACAGCTCCAAATATTCCTTTTTCTCCAGTCCTTTTACGATCCCGCTTGCGATCCGAAAGCTCACCGCATGTTCCCGTTTCTCGGCAGGAACCGCTATGACAGGGCATTTTTCAATCGTCTCCACCGCAAGGCAGGTCATCAGCTTTGGGTCACCCGGCCCCACGCCTACCCCGTATAATGTTCCACTCATATTGCTCATCCTTTCTCTCTATGGGCGTATACAGAAAACCCGCCATCGGCGGGTTTTTGGATAGTCTCTTTTTCACCTTCCTGCTTTACGCTTTTTCCAGGGTAAACTGATCCACTAACTGCTTCAGGTTATCCGCCTCAGCGGAGAGTTCTTCGCTGGCCGCGGCACTTTCCTGGGAAGTAGCACTGTTCGTCTGCACTACGGAAGAAATCTGGTCAATGCCCTCTGTGACCTGCTCAATCGCGGCAGTCTGGTTCTCCACGGCCTCCACCACAATATCCATCTGTGTAGTGACATTTCCGGCATATTTATTCGTAAGTTCCAAAGATTCGGTAACCTTGTCTACTACCTGGCTTCCTTCGGTGACAGCGATGATAGAGCTCTCGATCAATTCCTTCGTTGCCTTGGCAGCCTGATCAGACTTGGACGCAAGATTACGGACCTCATCCGCAACGACCGCGAAGCCTTTTCCTGATGTTCCTGCCCGGGCTGCCTCTACGGCCGCGTTTAAAGCCAGGATATTGGTCTGGAAAGCGATGCTTTCAATGGTACCGATGATCTTAGCGATCTCTTCGGAAGAACCGGATATTTTTTCCATAGCCGTATTCAATTCTTTCACATACTCCACACTGGTACCTAACTGGGCGCCCGCCTGACCCACAAAATGGCCTGCCTCCTCGGCAGCCAAAGAAGTCTTCTTGGCACTCTCAGAAATCTCCGTGATCGTTGCCGCTAATTCCTCCACAGAGCTGGCCTGCTCCACAGCTCCCTGGCTCAAAGACTGGGCTCCCATGGAAACCTGTCCGCTGGCAGAGGATACCTGAACAGCAGAAGCGTCGATCTGACGTATGGTATTGCTCAGCTCAACCTTTAGATTACGCATCGACATCAGTATGCTCTGAAAATCGCCCACATAGGTATCGTGATGAGCGGATTGCACGTTAAAATTCTGGTTTGCCATCTCATTGAGCAGATAACCTATATCGCTGATGATCGTATTCAGACCGGTTATCATCTCCGCGGTAGACCGGGTCAGCACTGCTGTCTCATCCTTTCCCTTGACCTGGGGAACAGGCGATGACAGATCCCCTTCTGCCAACTGCTTCATCCGCTTCGCGCACTCCCGCATCGGCGTGCTGATATTGCCGGACAGCTTCAAAGCCACTATGATAGACGCCAGGATCGAGACTCCGATCACTACCAGATCGATAATGATACCAAAATATGTATCGGAAAGATAATCCATTTTCAGTGCGCTGACACCCACACTCCAGCCATCTGTCCCTCCCACCGGGGCATAGGCCAGGAAACGTTCTCCGTCAGAGCTACGAAAGCTTCCAAAGCCGTTCTTTCCCCCACACATGTCCTTGTGGAGGTCGGCCAGTTCCTGTAAAGAGGAATCGTTTTTGGCTTCCTTCTCTATGTTCTGCGTAGTAATTGTGTCCAAAGTAATGTCGGCGATGGTATCTCCCGCTTTATTCAGCATATAAGCCCGGCTGCTCTCGCTGACCTTGATGGAAGATACAATATCATTCAAAAAAGTCTCCGGCGGTACAAAGTAGACCACGCCCACGATCTCTGAGCCCTGTTCTCCATTCGCGTACATGGGAGCAGCCACCATAATAGACAACTCTCCGGTGATCTTACTGATCAGTGGTTCGGATACACTGACATTCCCTTGCATGGCCTGCTTCACATATTCCCGGTCAGAATAATCGTTCCCGTCAAAAATACTGTGGCCGTCTATATCAATAACATTCCCTCGCTGAAAACCATGCATGCTGACACGCTCGTCTATGATACTGCGCTTTTCCTCCACGGAAACTGATTCATCGGACAACTGGGGGATACACCCTGTGTCAACAGCCACATTCTTATAGGCAGTCAGCTCCTGTTCAATACGCTCTGCCGCCAGGACAGCCGTCTCGCTCATCATCTGTTCCACAGTAGCAAGGGTACTTTTGTAATTCAATGTAATACTGGACGCCCCCACCGCAACCAAAGCGATCAGAACCGTTGCCATCAGGCAGATTGTGATTTTCGTACGGATACTCTTCATTTTTCATTCCTCCATCAATCTTTCACTCTTTTTTTCGCAGATCACCTGATAATATTTTTGCTGAACTATGCGTCTTGCAGCCATTGTACGAAATACTACAAGATACATATTCTCCAATACAGGGAAAATATATGGATATTATATCATAGAGAGTGGATTACGTCTATTTAAAAAATACGAAAAATGTCGGTTGACCTTTTAATATCAAAATGATAATAGCTACCCTGATTCCGTTTGTTGGCTGATACTGTTTTATGGGTAGCTATCATGGAGCTTTTTGGGAAATATATACTCATGGCCGATGAAATCTGGCGTACAGTATCATTCTTACAAATGTAATTCCCAATATTCCTCGATCACGCCCTCCCCCCATTCGGATCTGTCGCTGCTTGATACCTTATAAAAGCCGTGTGTCTCATATATATGCCGCGCAATGACCTGTGCGGTGATCGTCAGCAGAAACACGGTCCTGTAGCCCTTGCTCCTGCAAAAATCCAACGCCATATCCATAAGCCTGTTGCCATACCCGCGCCGGCGCATTTCCGGTTCCAGCATGAAAAAACGAAGCTGCGCAGTGTCCTCTCCTGCTTTCTTAATGGCGATGCTGCCCGCCGGTACTCCGTTGCATTCCAGGATATTCAGGCAGTCCGTTTCCGGATGGAACCGGTCTACAAAATCATAGACGATTTTATCAACATACGCCGAAAATGTACCGGACAGGTGCCGCTCCGCATAATAGAGAGTCTTGTGTCTGGAGATCACATATTCAATATCGCTCTGTCTGAACGGACGAATGGTGATCACGTCATTGGCATCCGACAGTTTATTTCTTGTCATGACCAGTGCCGCGCAGATCGCGTCGGCATCCTCCGGCGCCAATTTTTCAAAAGCACAGGCAATCTGCCGGTTCTGTATATCACTCAGTCTGTTAAATTCTTCTCTGCCAAAATCTGTAAGGTGGATATATTTGATCCGGCTGTCCGTATCGGAGGGCGTTTTCCTGATCAGGCCCTTTTTTTCGAACAGCTTCAGCATCCGGCTCATATAGCTTCGGTCAATGCCCAACTGTCCGATCAGAATGTTGGCAGTACAACGTTCCGTTTTACTGATCTCCAGCAAAACGTCTTTTTCCGTCAAAGAATATCCGGCTTCAATGACCGCCGTGTCCACTGATTTGAATAAATTCTGATATACCTTGTGAAAGCCCTGAATGTCCGCTATCTGATCTTGTGTAAGCACTCTCTCACCTCCTGGCTTTTAGGGGGAATCTCATTCCACAGGGTAAAGCCTAAAATCAAAGCACCGCCGATCACCTGCATGGCAGTCATGCTTTCTCCCAGGAGCAAAACAGATACAAGGACAGCTACGAGCGGATCAATATAACTCAATATGGCGGCTTTCTGTCCCGGAAGCTCTTTGAGAGAGGAAAAATACAGACAGTAGGTCACTCCGGTATGGACAAGCCCCACGATCAGTAGGCAGATCCAGCCCATGCTGTTCAGGCCGGAAAGTGTGACTCCGCTGGTGAATCCCACATAGGGAATCAGGACAAGGATTGCCGCGATAAATTGCAGAAATGTCCGGTGTATTCCCTCCACCTTCTTAATGAACTTATTGAGCAAAATAACGGCCGCGTAAAGACAGGCTGCGCCCAGCCCAAAAAGGATACCGATGAAATGATTGTTCCCGGCCGACAGATCCCCAAGCCCGGTGATCAATACAATACCAAGCGTGGACATAACAAAACAGATCCATTGCTTTGCTGTCATCTTTTCCCTGAATAAAACAGGACAGGCTACCGTCACAATGACGGGGGCAAAGTAGTAGCTGAGTGTCGCTACGGAAACGGTTGTGTACTTATATGCTTCAAAGAGCAGGATCCAGTTAAATCCCATTGCCACGCCGGACAGCAAAAGAAGAGGAATTTCTTTTTTGATCTCACGGAATGGAATTCTTTGTTTTGTAACAAGCAGAAATACCGCGATCAGCATTGCCGCAAGGATTGCCCTGTATAAGGCAAGTTCACCGGAGGATACGGAAATATTTCTCACAAACAGGCCCAGTGTACCGAACACTGTCATGGAAATAATCAGCATGATCCTCGGATTCATAAAACGCTTCATATGTATTCATCCTCCAAAATATAGTTGATTGTGTCCACATTATTTTAATATATAAATGTGGACTTTGTCAACTATTCTTTTTTTACATATGCTGAACCAAAATGCCAGGAATAGATCGCATGATGGAAATACTCCTGTGTTTATGCTATCCTGAAAGTAAATTTCTGTTTTTCTGTCACAAAGATAAGGTTCCGCTGTCTAATAAAACAGGAGGTAAAAATCTATGAATAAAAAAACGAATGAAGAACTGCTGGCTTTGGTTAATGAAGCCACCGCGGGGGATAAAAAAGCCCTTGAAACACTCATTACAGGCGTGCGGGATATTGTATTCAATTTATCCCTGCGGATGCTCGGCACATTTCCGGACGCGGAGGATGCCACGCAGGACATCCTGCTGAAAATGATCACGCGTCTTTCCTCTTTCAGAGGTGACAGTTCCTTTACAACGTGGGTATTCCGTATTGCTGTGAATCATCTGAAAAATTATAAAAAGCACATGTTTGCCCACCATCCTCTGAGTTTCGAATTTTACGGAGACGACATCGAAAACGGAAAAATACAGGATGTGCCGGACCTGACGCAAAACGTGGAAAAGGATATTTTAGCAGAGGAGCTGAAAATGTCCTGTACCAATGTGATGCTGCAATGCCTTGATACGGAAAGCAGATGTATTTTCATATTGGGAACAATGTTCAAGGTTGACAGACGCATAGCGGGGGATATCCTGGAAATGAATCCGTAGGCATACCGGCAGCGACTTTCCCGGGTACGCAGAAAAATGGCGGACTTTCTCGGAAAGTACTGCGGTGAATATGGAAACGGCAGATGTAAATGTAAAGACAGGGTGAATTATGCAATACAAAATCATCGGATCGATCCGATGCGGCCGGATTATACGTCAGCCGAAGAGATCCCCCTTGAGACTATGCTGAATGTGAAAAACGCTATGGAAGATATTGACGATCTGTCACAAGATTTTTCATTCTGTAAGCCTTACCAGTCACCTGAACATACCAAACACCTGATACAGGAATTTTTAGATTCGGCTCAATTTACGATCATTACAAATTCTTAACGGTTCAGAACAGCAGACCACAGACCCGTCTGCTGTTCTCTTTAACTACGTATCCTTTTATATATCATTATAAAAGCTGTCACTAATCAAATGACATATACTTTTCGGAATGGATTTATATTTATCTTCAACTAGAAGTATATTATATTTAGCCACACTGGCATCTTTTGAAAAAATAAAATCAACGATTTCTCCATCATAACTTTTTTCTACGGAAGAATCCTCTACACGCAATGACATTGGCAGAAAAAAGTCATTAATTTTATTACCATTGGCATCTATATTTTCAGTCAATCCTAAGGTAAATTCAAGATTGGTAACACTCAACTTGTATATAATTGTTACTGCCTGCATATCCTTTAGGATACAGACCACATCATTTGTAAGCTCCGGCAATCGTTTTAAACAAGGCAGCTTTTCTTTGCATTTGCATACGGATGTCTTTCATCAAAATAGAACTGACTATTTGTAAGTTTTCCCTTTTTAGCATTCCTGTAGAAATCCTTTGCAGATAAATAAGTCTCAACACCTGTTAGATGAAGAAAATGATTTACCGGAAAAGATACCTCAAAAAATTCATCTCCATATACATATAGAAATATTTTGCCTGCCAAATTTTGGCTATAGACACTTGCTGACTCTATCAGATCTTGTCGTATCGCATTTTTCTTATCTGCTTTTGTCACATTTTATACCTCATACGTAAAGAGGAGTGTGATGAAAACCACACTCCTCTAAGAAATTCTTTAAAAAAGAGTTTTCTGCTGGTTGTCAGCCTCGGTACCCAGTGAAGATACCCACAATGACGTGGAAATCATTAAGTCCCCCACGTGGACTACAGCTTTATCCAAGCTACCAGGCTCGATGCCCGGTTAAGGCATCTTAATGAGATGGAAATTTATCCTGCTCCATCTGCAGCACAACTTTTAACGATGCTCTTACATCGAGAACATTTCTGCTCTTATTTATATTATACTCAATCTGGTCAAAAAATCAAGGAATAATCAGCTGTTACGATATTTTTCCTTTCATCAAAAGGTCAAATGTACTACCTTTAAGATTGAAATCCCAGTTCTTTCAATAATATTTTTGCCTTTTCAATATGCTTCCCAAGATTTTCCGGCTTATGGCTTATCAATAACAGTTCCGCAAGGTTTTATTTATGTCAGCCTTCTATCAGCCGCACAAAAAAGGAACCAGATACACGGGCAAAAACTGTATGCCCTCCTTCTTATCTATATCTTTTTGAGAAATGATATAGCTGTCCTGTATATTTTTAGCATAGACTTTTCTAAAATTTGTCATGGACTCATGCTTTCCCGTGCCTGACGATTTTACTTCGAACGCAGATACTTTCGTTCCTTTTGAAATCAAAAAATCAATCTCATAATAGTGCGTACTTCCCTCTTTTTCCCATGTATGATAGTACAATTCCCTGCCTGAAGCCGCGATCATCTGAGCGACCAGATTTTCATACAGATACCCCAGATCAGCCGGCAGCTTATCTGACAAAAGCTTTGCGTATAATTCATTTTCCGCCGCAGGTCTGTCTATGAACATCAATGTGATAAAAAGACCTGTATCCGAAAGATATAATTTGTAACTATCCAGATTTTTCGTCAATGACAAACTCACTCTTGGGTCTGATGTATTATATGACGGCAATACCGTTTTCGAGTCAATCAGATCGTAGATCAGTTCCTCATCCTTCGTTGTCTTGCGTTGTCCCAAAGCTGCTCCGATACGATATCTTTTGGAATCCTTTGACAACTGTGCCGGAATGGAATGGAACAGTGCCGAAAGTCTCCCGGACTGATCGATCTTTTTAAAATCCTCTTCATACAACTCAACGATCTGCCGTTTTACCTGATCGATCGCTGAAAAGTTCCTTCCCTCGACATAAGCTTCCACTGCCTGCGGCATACCTCCGACAGCCATATATAACCTGACATCCCGCATCAGCTTTCGGTTTACCTGCTGTCCAATGCTCTTATGCATTTCGTATACATTTTGAATTAATGCATAATTATTTCCCGTCGCGCCGCAGAACTCCTCGTAATCCATAGGATAGACCTGGATTTTCATCTCTTCAGAGGGTATTAAAATATGATTCACATTTTTCTTGATCGAGATAAGCGATCCCGTTTCGATATAATGATATCTTCCGTCTTTCACCAAATGCTTAATGGCCTGCCGCGCTTTCGGAAACAACTGCACTTCATCAAAAATAATAACTGATTCATGTATATACAAGTCTATTCCGGTAATAGCCTGTAACCGCAAAAAGAAGAAATCCAAATTAGATATGTCATCAAAACAGGATAAAATATCATTGGAAGCGATCGCAAAATCGATCAGAATATAAGATCTATATTCCTTCCGCGCAAATAACTCAGCGACTGTGGATTTTCCTACCCGCCTTGCGCCTTCAAGTAAAACCGCGTATTTATCCGCATAATTTTTTTTCCATTCTGTTAGCTGGTCGTATACTTTTCGCTTAAAATACATAAGAAATCCTCCACTTCCATATAAGTATACTACCCAATTTGCATTTCTTCAATTCTTTTATGTTCTAAATTCTGCATTTCTTCAAAATTATTTTTAATCAAATCACACTATTCTTCAGAATTTTCAATAAGCTTTCCCTGTACTCCCAACGACCGCTTATATCCAAATGTTACTTACGACATCAGATCTGCCAGTTACGCTACAGTCCTTTTTAAAATTGTCATTCCTTTCGATACTATATATAGGAAACCGGCTATTTTCTGCGTACGATGGTATACAGAAAATCCATTGCCGATCGTTTTCCTCAGACTATTTATAACATACTTTCACGATGAAAGGATTCTATATGATCAGAATAGCCATTTGTGGTGACGAACAGAATACAAGATATTATCTGGCCTCGCTGATACGGGCGCAGAATGCTCCATGTGAGACCGAAGTCTTCGAGTTTGCTTCCACCACTGATTTTCTTGCGCAAGGCCAGGAATTCGACCTGCTGTTTCTAGATATTGAGATGGATTCCTCTATTTCCGTAGAGAATCGCGCGTCGGAAAACAGCTTCTGGGAACGGCGTGTCGAAAGCCAGAATCTGTATCAGGAGCAAAGCCGGATGGCGGCTCTGGAAGGTATTATCAACAACAGCGTTTCTCTTTGTTTCACGGTTTCTTTGGATGATATCGAAATGCTTCTTAGATAAGTTTTCTATCCATTTATACTCACGGCCGATGAAATCCGTGCAGCATAAAAGCCGCGGCACCTGTGATGATTTTGAAACACGGATGCCGCGGCTCTTTTCTCTTTATCCAGTGATAAAACGGAAGCATAGATATACAATGAGCAGCACTGCCACCACGGCTGCTTCCGTCAGGATGATCCTGGAGGATTTCCCCTTGAAAAACCTCATCTGTCCTCCTGGTTCCAGCAGAATTCCCCATGGACTATACTTTTGCATTTTCAGGGAGATCCCCTGCTTTTCATTTTCTCCGATTGATTTTAAAAAGTCTCTCCAGTTCTCCTCCAGAAGCCGCATTCCTCTCAACAGGTCACCCTGCATATTCTGATTTTTCAAAAGCATCTGGAAAAAACCGGCCTGTTCCTGATAGGCGGCCTGTCTTTGCGCTTCCGTGTTTTCCTTTTTCTCCTGAAACAGCCTGTATGCATATTCCAGACCTTCTTCTAATGCCCTCTGAGCACTTTTCGTTCTTTCATATACATTCGTAGTATAATCATAAACTTTATAAATCCCTTTCCTGCTCAGATAATAATCTACCATCTGGTTTACCGCGTTCTTTAAAGGAACATTCATCGCGCTTTTCCTGTTGGAGGAAGCCGCATATACCTCTCCCTTAATGGAGGTAACTGCCGCCAGATAGCCGACTACCTCGTCATTTTTCGCCGTAATATCGGAGCTTTTCAATAAATTGCCGCTGCCATTGATATGAGCGGCAAACTGATTGGCCCTTGCCAGGTCATTTCCTGTAAAGGCAGCCTTTCCGCCTGCGATACTTGCATTCTCCGTACTCCTGGCACCGCTCAGAGCCTGGTTTCTCTGGGTTAGCTGCGCCTCGCCGGACTTCCTGCTGGCGTCAAATTCCTGATTCAGCCGGACATTTCTTCCTTCTGTCAGTTTGTAGATCGAGCCTTCGCTTGACATCGATGAAGCGTACGAGGCAGCAGTAGAAGAGGACCTTGTCCCTGCTCTTTGGCCTGCTGATGAATCTGGCATGAAAAACCGCGTATTTCCCGGGTTTGCGGTTTTTCCTCTGGCATAAAACTGGTCTGCCGCTTTTGCAGAAATCGATGTTCCGGTTGTCTGCTTGTAGACACTGGTTTTTATATTCTGCAAAGTCTCCGTCTGCCCGGTTTCTTTTAGGAAATTCATCAACTCCTTCAGATCCGTATCCATCAGAAGAGACAGCTTTTGCGCCAGGATCTCATCCAGCCTTTGAAGCTGGGCTGCCTGTTCGTCTCCCATCGTATGTGTCAGGACAGCTTCCAGAAGCGCAAGATACAGTCTGGACAGTTCATCGAGCTGCTTCGCGATATCCGTATCCCCGGAGGGCATCCATTTTAAAAGTGCCTCCAAAAGTGCCTGCTCCATCTCCAGGACCCATTTAATATTCTCATTCTCCAGAAGCTTTCCGCCTATCCCAAACCACTTGCTCTGCTTGGAAAGTTCTGACGTATCCCGCTTTTCTGTCTCATCCTCACGCTCATATTCCTTCTTTTTTTCCGCCTGCTCCTTTGCCAGCTCTTCCTTCGCCTCCACTGCCCGCCTGGCCGCATCCTCGACCATCATCTGGCCGGCCTGCAGCTCCATGCTCTTTCTTGCCGCCCTTCCGGCTGCTGCCGCCTCGGAAGCCGATAACGGCGCAGAGCCCGGCGCCGAAGCTGATGTTGGAGCTGACGCCGGAGTTGACGCTGGAGTTGGCATCCCGCTTACTTCTTTTACACCCGCCATCTCATTTCTCCATTCCTTACAGATATACGATATCGTATCTGTATGTCTACCCGACCTGAACAGATACCGCTCTTCTACAATTCCCTTGTCAGATCCTTGACCCATATGTATTTACGATAATGATACATGACCCAGGGAATTTTCCCCACCTCATCCAGACAAGTACAGGCATACACGACCAGCACCGGCCAGTTCAGGAAAAATGTCCCTGCCACTGCCAGCGGAATCGCCATTCCCCACATACAGACTGCCAGACTGTACATATCGAACAACGTATCGCCGCCGGCCGCGAATATCCCGTTGATGATGATCGTATTTACGGTACGCCCGATCATATAAAATGCCATAATGACCATCATGCCGACCAGATACCGCTGTGCCTGGTCCGTCATTTTCACGAAGCTGGTGACAAAAGGCGTCACCGCAAGCATGATCGCCGTAGATACAAAACCGGTCAGGTAGGCAATCTTCACCAACCGGTCTCCATAGCATTTTCCCTTGTCCAGATTGCCCGCGCCAAGCTCATTTCCAACAAGGATTCCGCCGCCGTTGGCAAGGCCGTTGCAGAGGCAGCACACCAGATCTCTCACCACCGCGGCGATCGAGTTGGCCGCTGTCGCATCGGTTCCCATATGTCCCATGAACGCGGAATAGGACGTAAATCCCACGCCCCAGAACAGGCTGGCGCCCAGAAGTGGGATCGCACACCGCTGAAAATCACCGAAAAGAAGCGGATTCCTTTTGAAAAGCCTGCTCCAGTCCGGGCGGATATATCCTTCCCGATAAGAAAATCTGACTACCCACACAAGTTCTATGATCCTGGCGATCAAAGTAGCCGTTGCCGCTCCCTGTACTTCCATTGCGGGAATTCCGAAAAGGCCGAAGATAAATACCGCATTGAGTACGATATTGATGATCACCGCGCCTGAACTGACGGCTGCGGTCTGCGTCGCGTGTTCGCTGACCTTCATAATGGCAAGATAACACTGGGAAATACCGGTGATCAGATAAGACCATCCCGCCACTTTCAGATAGCGGACTCCGATCACGATCAGTGTTTCTTCATTCGTAAAAATTAACATCAGGTATCTCGGGAAAAAAACGCATCCGATGAAAAAGAGCAGCGACACGCCTATACATAAACGTAGTCCGATACAGAAAATATCGCTCACCGTTTTTGTATCTTTCTTTCCCCAGTACTGTGCTCCCAGAATGACGATGGGCGCGATGATCGCCGACAGGATCATATTCTGAATAAACTGGATCTGGGTCGCCAGCGATACCGCCGACATGGAATTCTGCGTCACACGTCCCAGCATCAGCGCGTCCGCGGCGGCCACGGACGCGAGCATCAGATTCTGAAACGCGATGGGCACCGCAAGCTGCCACAATTTCTTTAAAAATATATTGTCCCCCAAAATTTTCTCTCTCATTTATTACTCTCCTATTTTTGTATCATGAATTGTTATTTTTTCCGTCCATCCTATCCGTTTTTCCCGCCCTTTCAGATATCCGGACACGATTGCATTTAGTTTATCATAGCCGATGCTGTTCCGCAAGGAAATAATAACCATCTCTTTTTTGTGCAAAAATAGAGAGGTAATCTTCTCTGAAAAGCTGTATAATCATTTCTAAGGATATCCTAATAACAATTTTCACGAACGGAGGAATCAGCAAATGGAATGGGTGGAAAGATTAAACGAAAGTATGCGGTACATTGAGGAACATCTGACAGACGAGATCGACCATGAGCAGCTCGGGCGGATTGCCTGCTGTTCGACGTATCATTTTCAGAGAATGTTTACCTATATGGCAGGGGTTACCCTGTCGGAGTATATCCGGAGAAGAAAAATGTCCCTGGCCGCAGTGGATCTGCAGGGCGGCGATGAAAAGATCATCACTGTCGCGGAGAAATATGGGTATCACTCTCCCACCGCATTTAACAGGGCCTTTCAGGGAATTCACGGCATTGCGCCTTCAACTGTAAAAAATGAAGGAGTCCGTGTAAAATCTTATCCGCCTCTTACATTTACAATCGCAGTCAAAGGAGTGGAAGAAATGAATTATCGGATCGAAACAAAGAACAGCTTTCGGATCGTCGGTGTATCGGCACCGCTGGAAAAGGAGCTTGAGAAAAATTTTATGACCGTACCGAACCTGTGGCAGGAGGCCGCTGCAAACGGCACCATACCGAAGCTGGCAGGGATGATGGACACGCCGCCCATAGGACTTCTGGGTGTCTGTGTCTGCAATGATGAAGAGCAATGGAAATATTTTATCGCGGTCTCCACGTCAAAGGAACGCGGGGAATTGGAAGAATATATCATACCTGCGGCGACCTGGGCGATCTTTTCAGGGTCGGGCACCAACCAGTCCATCCAGGAGCTGGAACAGCGGATCTTCACTGAATGGCTCCCGACTTCCGGGTACGAATATGCCAACGCGCCGGATATTGAAGTTTATCTGAATCCAGATCCACAGAACGCACAGTATGAGGTCTGGATTCCGATTGTAAAAAAGCAGGCAGAAAAATAGTAGGAAGCAAATACGTTCATTTGGCTCGCTGCATCCATGGAAATAAAAGCTTTACACGAAAAATTCCTTTTGTTATAATAAAGAAAACGAATTGTAGGAAACAAATGGAAAGGAAAAACACATGGAACGATATCGCCGTATTTTTATTGTGGTTCTGGATTCCCTCGGGGTGGGATCTATGGAAGATTCTCCCAAATTCGGAGACGTAGGTGTGAACACTTTGGGACATATTTCACAGTCCGTAGACACTTTCCATATTCCGAATCTGCAGAAGCTGGGCATTGCGAACCTTTGCTCTTTAAAACAGGTGGCACCGGCGGATACGCCCCTTGCCTATTATACGAAGCTGAACGAACGAAGCAACGGAAAGGATACCATGACCGGACATTGGGAGATCATGGGACTGGAAGTCAAAACTCCTTTCCGGACATTTACCGAAACGGGATTTCCTCCGGAATTGATCGCGGAGCTGGAAATGCGTACCGGAAGAAAAATCATCGGAAATAAGAGCGCCAGCGGAACGGAAATTCTGGAAGAACTGGCCGAAGAAGAAATCGCCACAGGACATATGATCGTATATACTTCCGCGGATTCCGTACTGCAGATCTGCGGTAATGAAGAGACCTTCGGACTGGATGAGCTCTACCGCTGCTGTGAGATCGCAAGGGAGCTTACCATGAAGGACGAATGGAAGGTTGGCCGTGTCATCGCAAGGCCCTATGTAGGAAGGAAAAAAGGAGAATTCAAGCGGACCAGCAACCGTCATGACTACGCGCTGAAGCCATTTGGCGCCACGGTTTTGAACGCATTGAAGGACGCCGGACTGGACGTTCTGTCTATCGGTAAGATCAAGGATATTTTCGACGGCGAAGGCATCACCAGGGCATGGAAATCCAAAAGCTCTGTTCATGGCATGGAACAGACCATTGATGCCGCGAAAGAAGATTTTCACGGACTCTGCTTTGTAAATCTGGTGGACTTTGACGCCTTATGGGGACACCGCAGGGATCCGGACGGGTATGCCCGTGAGCTGGAGAAATTCGATGATAATCTGGGTGTGCTATTAGAATTGTTAAAGGAAGATGACCTGCTCATACTTACGGCTGATCATGGAAATGACCCGACTTATACGGGCACGGACCATACCAGGGAAAAGGTGCCCTTCCTGGCCTACTCGCCTTCCTTGAAGGGGAACGGGGAATTGCCGGAGGAAGATACATTTGCCGTGATCGGAGCGACCGTGGCGGACAACTTCGGCGTAGAAATGCCGGAGCATACGATCGGGGAATCCTTGTTGGGGAAAATTGTTTAAAAACTGACAAAACGCGTCACTGGCGCATTTCGCTGGATACTTCGTAATATAAAGGGCTGTTACGCCAAGATTTTGTAATCTCCGGCGCACAGCCCCTTTTTTATCCTATCACCTATACTTCTATTTATTCATCAGCCTTTTCTTCTGCATCTGCGTCACTGGCCTCTTCAGTCTTGACAGACGCGTGAACTTCTGTGACTGTGACAACCGTTGTCTCCAGATCTGTTATAAGATTGACATTCTTATCCTGGGCAATTGGCAGATCCTTGACTTTGACGGTATCTCCAATCTTCAATGCTCCGGCGTCTATCTCCACTTTATCTACCAGCGCGGCAGGAAGTGCTTTGAATGAAATCTCATGCAGCATCTGCTGCGGAACTCCCGCAGACAATTTTTCAAGATTGATCAGATGGATCTCAGCGGTAGAATGTATCATCTCATTGCTTACCAATGCCTGAAAATCAATCTCATTGACCATTTTTTTCAGTGAATTATAATCCACTTCCTTAATTAAGGCATTGTAAGTCTTTCCTTCCACCTCCAACATAACCTGGCCGCCCTTTCTTTCTTTTTTCAGAAGCTGGTCAATTGCGCCTTTCTCTATTTTCAGCGGAATAGACGTTTCCAGTTCATGGCCAAACAGGTTCCCGGTTACAAATCCTTCTTGTCTGATTTTTTTAGCTTTGATTGACAAGTCTCTCTTTTCAGCTTTTAAAGTATTCATTTATCTTTTCCTCCAAATACTGAATTTTGCTTAACAGCCTCCACATTTTCTGCAAGCAGGCTTTGTTAAGTTTTATTTTCCTGTTACCCTTTTATTATAAACCCGCTTGTCAAGAGCACCTTTTTTGTTTATATTATATCCAATTTTTATATGTCTGACGCTACTTTTTTGCAGAAAATCTTAAAACGTTTTCTTCTCATGTGTCCAGATCTCCATCGAAGAATCCCAGTGTCTTTAACGATTCTATCGCGCCTGACAGATATCTTTCATCCGTCAGAGGCCATCGAAAGCCCAGACGGTACAGCACATTTATCGTATAGGTGTGATCTTCCGGTACATAGGAGCGCACGCTGCCTGCATCCGATGACAGATAGCTGATGAGCCCTGACACGAGCATGTTCTTCTTATCATCGGCAAGCGCTTCCTGAAGCCGCCTCTCAAATTCCGCATCGTCTACGACTTCCACAGGAAGGCCGGCATCATTCATCGCCGCGATCAGATCGCCCATCTCGATCCAATGGCCATTGACCGCATGGAACACCGTATAGCGTTCCGACGTACCCGAAAGACGCACAACTGCCTCCGCCACCGTTTCAATCGGAGAGAATTCCACCGGCCTTGCCATCTGCGACACGGGGTAAGCACCTATGGTGGCATAGCCCAGGAGATTTCTCATAAATCCGGATGTCACGGCATTCGCCTGGAACTCCCCGTCGCTTGCACGGCTCATCAGATTTCCTACCCGGATGATCTTACCGTCAAGCTCTCCCTTGGCCATAGCGGTAAGCATTGCCCTCTCAGCCTCAAACTTGGAGCGTACATACTGGTTGGACAGATCCTGTCCAAAGTACAGCATGGTTTCGTCCATCTTCAGATGATCGGACAGCGCATGATCCACATTCTCCCCGGCGACGGACACGGTAGATATCTGGATCAAACGACGTTTTGTCTTCTTGCATAAAGCCATGAGATTTTTCACGCCGGTCACATTGACCCTGTCAAGTATGTCATCGTTCGCGAAATGCTTCACGCAGGCCGCACAATTGATCACAATGTCAAAAGCTTCCTTTTCTATGTCCGCTACCAGCGCTTTATCCGTGATATCTCCGTCTATCGCACGGATCCTGCCGCTTTCGAATTCCTCGACGTAAGGCTTGCCGAAGTAATAGGTCATAAGCGACTTCGCTCTCTTTTCCGCACTCTGTGCAGCGCCCTTGCGTATGAGGCATATCACGTTAGAAGATGTATGGTCAATTAAATATCCCAGCACATGGATCCCAAGGAAGCCCGTCGCGCCCGTCAGAAGTACCGTGCCAGGCTCCTGCCGGTAGCCCTCGGTGACTCCGTCAATATACTTCAGTGCGTTTGCGGCCAGCAGGGTATCTACCGATCCATCCAGCCTAATCGGAGCAGGCCCGGCCGCATCCTTTTCGAAAAGCGTATTCGCACTGGCGCTTCCAGGAACGGCCGCGCCCTGTGCTTCCAGGACGTGCGCCTCCATCTGCCCTACGGTGGGATAAGCAAAGACATCCTGATATGCGATCGGAAGCCCCTTTACCATCGCGCCCATAGCGACCTTTGACGCCAGCATGGAGGTCCCGCCCATCTCAAAGAAGTCTTCATGGATCCCTACATCCTCTACAGATAAGGCTTTTGCGAACAAGGCAGCAATCTCCTTTTGCAGAGCCGTCGCCGCGGCTTTTCCCGTCATCTCCTTCTTTTTTGCCTCCGGCCGTGGAAGCGCCTTTTTATTTACCTTCCCGTTCATGGTAATCGGAAGCTTTTCCAGGTAGACATAGACTCCCGGCACCATATACGCCGTCAGCGTTTTCCTGAGATGTGCCGACAGGTCATTTTCATCCACCGGATGCTTCGCCACATAGTAGCCGGCCAGATATTTGCCGTCGCCCTCGCCCAGGACAAGCACGACGCTCCGTTCTATGCCCGGATACGTATTCATGGTGTTCTCAATGCCGTCAAGCTCCACGCGAAGCCCCCGTATCTTTACCTGATTATCGTTCCTGCCGCAGTGCATGATCTCACCGGATGCGTTAAAATAGGCGACATCACCGCTCCGATAAGCAGGATACTCCCTCCCGTCTGCCGAGAGGGAAAGGAATACCTCCTTCGTCTTTTCCGGAAGTCCCACATATCCGTTTCCTACACAGTTTCCTGCAATGACAAGCTCGCCACGCATATATTTAGGCAAAATATTCCCAAAGCGGTCGCGGATATAGAATCTGGTGTTCGCGTTCGGCCCTCCGATCGTAACGTATGTTCCGGCAAGTTCTCCAATACTTACAGACACACAGGTCTCTGTCGGCCCATAAGAATTAAACACAATTCCCGAGAAACCTGCGTTCCGAAGCTTCTCATACATTCCTTTCGGGAACGGCTCCGCTCCAAGGATCAAAGCGTTCATCTGCTGAAATACCTCGGCTGCCGCCTGCACCTCCAGGATGGAGAGCATATAGGACGGCGTGCATTTCATCATATCAACGCCCGTCTTTTTTATGGTGTCCACAAGGAGCATCGGATTATGTATCTCATCTTCTGTCGCCATGACCACGGTTTTCCCATGATACAGCGGCATCATTTCCTCAATGATGGAAACATCGAAAGTGATGGCGGCAAGGGCCAGAAATTTCGTGGAATGATCTACATATGCGTGGGCCAGGGTATTTTTGTCGTTGTAATCCAAAAGATTGCGCAGGTTTCCATGGGTGATCTCCACGCCCTTCGGCGCGCCGGTTGAGCCGGAGGTATAGATGCAGTACGCCGGATCCGATTCCTTGATCCGTATTTTACAAGGTGCGCATTCCGATACATCGGAAGCGTAAATGTCGAACAGGATCAGAACCTCTGCTATGCCGTCAAGCAGGCGCATGCGTTCCTCGTACAGCTCTTTTGCCGTAATCAGGACCGATATGGCGGCATCGCTCACAATAAAAGAGATGCGCTCATCGGGATAGTCCGGCTCCAGGCTGACGAATGCCGCTCCCGCTTTTAGGATGCCCTGACGGATCGCGTAGACATCCTCCGTGCGCTCCATATAGAGCCCTACCCGCCTGCCGCGCCCGATTCCTCTTTGGAGCAATGTATTGGCAATCTTATTTGCTCTGGAATCAAGCGCTTGAAACGTGATCTGCGTTTTGCCGGAGCGCGCGATGACCGCGGTCCGATCCGCATATGTCTCTGCTGCCTGTGCCATGAGGGCAGGGGCAAACGCTCCGTCTGTCTTGATCTCTGTATCGTTAAAGGCCAAAAGTTCTTTCCCCATTTCCTCTGTAACAAAGGAAATGTCCGCCATGCGCTCCTTGCTGAGCATCTGCCCCACCGCCAGGTCAAGGCTGTCCGCCATGGAACGGATATACGCCGGTGAGAACCGCGCGGCGTCATATTCGAAACTGTAATGTACCACGTCTCCCGTCAGAAACACATTGACATTGAGAGGCGCCTTTGCCGTGCCAAGGCTGAGCGGAAAATGAGACGATTTTTTACCGCAGAAGGTATCAAAAGCGAAATCTTCTCCCTGATACGCGAACATCACATCCGCGCTCACACCCGCCTCGCGGCTTACTTCGGCAAAGGAATACAGATCGTTCGCCTGGGTGTCGGAAAGCTGCTTTCCAAGAGCCTTCACATGATCGGTTACGCTTTCTCCTGCTTTTGCGCCTGACACGATGGGAATCGTCTTTACGAGCATCGCCACCGTCTGTGCCAGCCTCGAATCGCTTCGTCCATTATAGATACCCGCAAATACAACTCTTTCCGTATTCAGATAAGCGTTCAGAAGGTGGCCGAAAGCCGCGGAGAAAAAGGCATTCAGTGAGAGCCCGTTCTCTGTGCAGAATGTTCTGATCCTGGACACACTCGCATGGACGCCATCCGTCTCCATAAGCCCGGCGTCTTCACCCTCATGATCACCGGAGCCGAAAGCTGTTTTGTCCGCAATGTCTCCCAGTGGCAGGGACTGCGTCTCGGCTTCCTCCAACAATTTTTCATAGTACCTCTTCGTATCCTCTAATCTCTCAGCGGTGCGGGCATGCCTTTCGCCCAATACCGCTTCGTATCCGCTGTATTGCTCGGTAGGAAGCGATTCTCCTGCATAAGCACGGGAAATATCGTTTAAGAAGATCCCCATGGAAGTCCCGTCAGAGATCAGATGGTGCATCTCCAGGAACAGAAATTTACGCTCATCCTCTGTCTCAATAATGCAGGCCCTAAACAGCCTTCCTCCGATGATCTGAAACGGCGTGGCCAGGGAGTCCTTTACATCCTCTATCGCAACAGTCTGCCGTACTTCCACGCATGCCTCATCAAAGGAAAAATCCGCATCCATCCGGCGCATTTTCACATCCCCGTCATCCTTTATGACCAGCCTTGTCTTAATAAAAGGATGGGCGTCCACAGCCGCCGCGACCGCGCATTTCAGCCTGTCCGTCTCAAGGGAACTGTCGATCTCAAGCAAGAGGGGGATATTATATACACAGGTGTCAGGCTTTGCAATACACTCCACATACACGCCTTCCTGCGTTTTGGAAAGAGGATATTCCGTCTGCACAGACAGATCCGCCTCCTGCGCGCCCGTTCCGCTTTGCTTCTCTTCAATAAATACTTCCAGCTTTTCTACCGTATTCTGCTCTTTTAAGTCGCGGGTAGTAAATACCACATCAAAGGTTTTTGACAGAAGGGCATTGAGCTTGATGGAGCCGATGGAAGAAAGCCCGGCCTCATCAAGATCCGTGTCAATGCCGAAATCTTTATGTCCGACAACGTCTGCCACACAGTCAAAGATCTGCTGCTGCATCGCATTGCGCGGAGCTACCAGTTCCTTGTGTGCCCTTTCCGGCTTTGGCAATGCCTTCTTATTCACTTTCTGGTTCTGATTGAGCGGGATCGCGTCAAGCTGCATCGTGACGGCAGGGATCATATACGGCGGCTTCTCTTTGCGGATAAATGCATGCATGGCAGGGATATCTACCGGCTCCTCCGATACCACATAAGCCGCAATATACTTTTCTCCCGATGCTTCCTCTTCAAAAGCCTGTACCGTAGCATCCGTGATGCCCGGGAACGCGCGTATGACCGCTTCCACTTCGGTAAGCTCTATGCGGAAGCCCCTCACCTTGACCTGGCCGTCGTTACGCCCGATAAAATCCACTTCACCATTTGCAAGGAGCCTTACGATGTCACCGCTGCGGTAAACCTTCTCATATCCCGGCTCCTTCGTGTACGGATTCCGGATAAAGACCTTCTCTGTAAGGTCGTCCCGGTTCAGATAGCCCGCGCTGACACCGGCGCCGCTGATCAGCAGCTCTCCCGGCACGAGGGCCGGCAACTGTCTGCCATATGCATCCGCAACATATACTTTATAATTTCCAATGGGTTTCCCGATAGGCACCCGTCCATAGAGCCTGTCCATCCGCTTCGTTGTGGTGAGTATCGTACACTCGGTAGGCCCATATACATTATAGAAAGGAAGCCCTGACTCGACCGGAGGAAGCGGGACAAGCTTCTCTCCTCCTGTGGAGAGAAATTTCAGGGCGGCGGGAGATGCCATGGTGTAAAACTGTCTGCCCACCTGCGTGGTCATAAAGCAGTGTGTGATCCTATGCTCATTAAAATAGTTTTCCAACGCAAGAAGATCCAGCCGGATCTCTTCCTCTATGATATAAACACATGCGCCTGTGGTCAGCGCCGGGTACAGATCCATCATGTCCGCGTCAAAGCCGTAGCTTGCGTAAGCGGCCACCCTGGATGTGGCGTCCAGCGCATAGAAATCCCTGTACCAGCCACAGAAATTTGCCAGATTCCTATGCAGGATCTTCACGCCCTTGGGAGTTCCCGTAGAACCCGAGGTATACAGAAGGATCAATAAGCTGTCCTTGTCCGGCCCGCCTGCCGTGACAGGGGCAGCCGCAGGAAGCACAGGAATATCACAGGTAAGGAACACCTCTCCCCTGTACTCAGGAACTTTCGAAAGCATTTCACGGTCAGCGATCAGATAAGCCGCGCCGGCATCCTGCATCATGAAAGAAAGCCGCTCGACAGGGTAGGACGGATCCAGGGGCTGGTAGGCAGCTCCGGTCTTCAGGACTCCCAGCGATGCCGTCACCATATAAGCCGACCTGGAAATGAGGACAGACACGACCATTCCTTTTTGGATGCCCTTCGATCTCAGGAAAGACGCGATACGGTCCGATATCTCATCCACTTCTCTATAGGAAAGCATCTGCCCTTTATAAAATACAGCATTGTTGTCCGGGTGCTTTTTGACCGCTTTTTGAAAGAGCGTCACGAGATCGCTGATCTCATAGGTCTGCTCCGTGGCGTTGTTTGCCTCCTGCTCCGCGATCTCCTCTGCGCCTGCCAGAGGCATCTCGCAAAGCCTGGTATCTCCCAGGAGCCCTGAAACGAGTCTTGCATACAGCCTTGCGATCCGTGCAACCGTATCCTTCGTATAAAGCCCCGCTCCGTACTCGAATCGTAGCAGGAAGCCTCCCCCCGGGTGTTTTAGTACATGGAGCGTGAGGTTATCCATCACATCCTCCGACTTATATAGCTCCAGCGGTATGTACCTGCCGTCCATCGTCACGCCGGAGAGCATGTCTCCCTGATAGACGAAGGTATATTCCGGCCTGATATGATATTCGCCCAAAAGAGCCGAAAACGCCGCCCTGTCATGCCCTATGCATTCAAAAAGCTGATTCTGTACCGCCTGCAGGTATTCCGTGGATGAGACAGCCTCATCTATATCTACAAGCACAGGAATGTTGTGGACCATCATACCGAGCGTATCATAGAGCAATGGATCTGTCCGTCCGTTCTCTCCGGTAAATACCAGCACCTTCTTCTGCCCGGAGAGCAGCCGCAAAAGATAAGCATAGGCGCCAAAAAATACCGTACTTTCCGTGACGCCGCTATTTCGCATTGTTTCTGCAAGACGAGAGGCAAAATCTTCCTGGAGATCAAAAAGATCCACACAGTAAACGCCAAGCCTCCCCTCCAGCTCTTTCAGAGCCGGGTCATCGTCAGGATAAATCTCCGTATCGCTGTCCATGCCGTCAAGCATGTGGCGGTAATACGCATTGTCCTCATCTTTTATCCCGGAGAGTTCCTCATTCTCGTAAGCGGCAAGCGTCAGGTTCGTCACCTGCTCTTTCCGAAGCCCGCATCCCGCATATGCCCTGCCGATGTTCTCCACAAGAATCGACATGGATGTGCCGTCATTTACGATGTGATGCACATCCAGGAGAAGGAACAGGCCTTCAGGATTTTCATAGATACAAGCCCTGATCAGAGGGCCACATGCAAGATCAAAAGGCTTGATAAAATCGTGCGCGATCCTGGCTCTGTCTGTCTCGTCTGTTTTTCTCATATCAAGGGTGAGCTCCATGTCGGCTTGATAGATCAGCGATGGGATCCCCTGCTCTTCGCCCACATGGCACTTGAATATAGGATAGCTTGAGAGGACGTTTCTTACAGCTTCCGCAAGGTGTTCCTTCGCATTCTCAGGATTGCCCTCCGATGGCAGGAACAGCCCCATTACGTTATTATAGACCGTAGCCCGGTCTGTGTCGCCGCTGTCCAGGTAGATCGAAAGCTGGCTCTCTGTAAGCGGGTAGGACTCCCTGAAACTGTCCTTTGACGCCACATACTCGGCAAGAGACAGTGTCCTGCCCCCTGCGCCTGCTATCCGGGAAACAAGCTTGCGGGGCGTATGCGCCGCAAAGATATCCGATTTGCCGAGGCCCAGCTTATCCAGTCTGTTCGCCAGCACGAGCGTCTTGATAGAATCTCCGCCCAGTGAGAAGAAGTCGTCGTCTATGCCGACGCGCTCCACACCCAGAAGCTCGGAGAATGCCTTGCAGATCTCTTCCTGCTCCTTCGTCTCGGGGGCAGCATATTTGCTGCTATATGTAGATAATTTTGGCGCCTTAAGAGACTTTCGGTCAAGCTTGCCGTTGGCATTTACGGGAAGCCTGCCAAGCCTTATGAAATACGCCGGGATCATATATCCGGGCAGCGAGGCAGCAAGGCTTTCCTTCAAAATATCCGCATCAATATCCTGATTGTTTTTCGCTACATAATATGCCGCGATAATCGTCTGTCCGTCCTGGAGCGTGAAGTCTTTTACACAGGCATCCTTTATTTGCTCCATACGCTTAAGCGCCGCTTCGATCTCTCCCGGTTCCACGCGCTGGCCGTTGATCTTGATCATCCAGTCTTTGCGGTTCAGATAGAGGAAGCCGCCGGAAGGAAGCCTCTTTACGAGATCTCCCGTGTGCAGGAGCGTCCCATGTCCGTCCTCTTCTTCAAAAGGATTTTTTACAAAGGTATTTCCTGTCAGTTCCGGCAGATTCCGGTATCCCACGGACAGGTCGCCGGAAACGCAAAGCTCGCCCTCGTCCGTTTCATTTCCGTTCTTGTCCAGGACATAAAAGCATTCGTCGCCTGCCGGATGCCCAATGGGAGTATTGTCATAGCGCCTGTCTACCTGGAACATCAGGGCGGCGGCGCCTGTCTCGGACATTCCATAAGTATTGACAAGCGTGAAGCCATCAAAGAAAAGAAAGCTTACCCGTTCGCTTCCGGTGATCACCCGCCTCAGCCCCGTGCCTTGTTTCTGGAAATATGTAAGAACCTTTGGAGAAATAAATGTGACGGTTATCCCCTCCTGTGCTATGTATTCTGCGAGCCCCATCGGATCACCCCGCGTTTCATCCGGGATCAATATTGTGCTGATCCCGCGGGTAAACGACGCGAAACAGTCCTGTATATGAAGGACAAAATAGAAGGGAGCGTTGCTTCCATAAATATCCTCTTCCTTAAAATCGCAGATATGGCTCCAGCGCTGTATTGCTTTCGCAAGGCTGATCTGTGTATGCATCACACCTTTGGGCTTTCCCGTGGAGCCGGAAGTATAGATGATCAGCGCAAGCGCGTCCGGCGAAAGGACGGGGAAACTGTCTACAGGCTCATAGGAGCGGACATCCTCCAGGAAATCGTCTCTTAAAACGAGCAGGGCATTGGCGTCCTCCTGTATCGTTCGGATCCGTTCTTCGGGATAAGCAGCCGCCTGCGGGACATAGACAATGCCGGAGAGGGCGCAGGCATGCATCACGGCGATATAGCCAATCGTATGCGACATGGCGATCACGCAGCTTTCGCCCGGCTTCATGCCCGATGCCAGGAGCTTGGATGCGATTCTTCTGACATTATTGTCAAACTCACCATAGGAATAACTTTCCCCGGTTCCCGGATCACGGTATGCCGTCTTGTCCGTATATTTGCCTGTCGCATTAAGATAATAGTCTCTGAATAATTCCATCTTCATATCCTCCATAAATGCACCATCTTCCTTTCCATGTCATTTTCTCAAATCCATATACCTTGGTGCTTTGCCTCCCCGTTCCTTTTTGATCGGAACCCCTGTACTGTATGATATTTTGGCATTGGGGCAGCCATGTTCCTGAAAGTAATGTTCCAGTTCATCTCTTAAGCCTGCAAGGGTCTCATTCCTGTCTGCGCCATTTGCCGTAAGTGCTCTGACCTGAAGCTCATCGTCTGCAATCTGTGTGAACTGAAAATCGAGAATCCCGGGATAAAGCTCTGTGATGGAATCAATGCCCGCCGATGAGAACGGTTTGCCGCAGAGTTCGAATAAATCATTGGCCCTTCCGTGGATCTGGAAGATAGGGAGCCTGGTTTCATCGTCTGCAGTCCTCTCCACCTTTACGCTGTCATTCACATAGTAGCGGATGATCGGCTGGACATAGTTCGTCAGATCCGTCACAAGTATCCCCTGTGACCATTCGTCCGGGTCGGCCACGGGATTTTTGTGTTCATCCACCGGCTCGATGATTATAAAATCTTCATTTAAAAGCATATCTGGCCCATCCTGTGTCATGGCGATCTCACCGCCCTCCGTCATGCAGTAATTATTTTTGACGGGGCATCCAAACACATCCTCTATGAAAAGATGGTTTTCTCTTGACAGCATCTCCGCGGAGTTTGCGATCATCCTGACCGGTATGTCCAGATTCCCTTTTTGCTTTTCCAGCGCCAGCAGCACCAACACGGAGCCATAGCCGCTTATCATCTCCGGCTGGAATGCATTCAGCTTTTTTACGATCGTCTCTGCATCCTCCAGTACATTGACTGCCAGCATCTGATCTTCGTACCCAGGCACAGATGCCTGCTGCCGGAGGAAGCCCTCATAACTGGAAGAGCCATGTTCCGCAAAAATAACCGCGGCCAGCTTATGCTTTGTATGATCCATGATATCCGGACCGAAGCCTTTTAGCAGCCTTTGCACGATCAACTGGCCGTGCAGCTTATTGCGATGGTCATCCCTGACCATATATAAAGGCTTTCCCGTAGTCCCGGAAGTGTGCAGCACCGTGTATTGATCTAAAAAAAGCCGTCCGTCTAAAGAGCTTCTTTCCACATAGGCTTCCACCTGCGAAAGACGGATCTTGGGATCTGTCACATAATGATCATAGTGCTCTGTTATCTCCGATTTTTCCGTGATTGGAAGGTCAAAAAGCGTATAGCCCTCCGGCAGCCTTTTATATTTCTCCGACAAATAGGGAGAATGCTCTCTTGCAGCATCCACAAGTGCATGAAGCCTTTCCTCTCTTAGCTTCATGCGTTCCTTATGGGTCAGCGCCGCCCCCTCTTTCACAAGTCTTGCGGCTTCCTTCGCGTCCATTGTCTTCATCGCTTTCTCCTTTCTTTTTACATGTGCCTATCAGATCGTGATGGTCGTATTGTTCAGATCCATGGCACGGATATAAGAAATCTCTTTTGCAGCTTTTTTTGCAAGCATGATGCCATGGATCTCAAACATAGCGTCGTCATATTCATAAGCTGTAGGATCAAAAGGTATGCCATTATCCCGGAGCCTTAACAGGATCTGCTCCGGGCCATCCGCATTTTCGCTTTCAGGCTCCGCGTTCACCGTCAGGCATATATCAATCCATTTGGACTTCTCCCCGCCGTATGCTACCGTGTTGCAGACCATTTCCTCCGCACAGACAGCGATCAGGTTTGCCTTGCTTATGTCCACAGAATGCTTCTCACAAAACGCCCGTATCTCTCTCGGTACCGCTGCTGCCTCATTTTCATCAGAACGTATGGTAAAGTCCAGGCAGACGCCGGGATTTTTATCCGGGATAAGCAAGAAGGATTTTCCCCGGTACTTCACCTTCCTGTATACAATGGACGCCGCCACGGTCAAAGCCTCAGACAATACGAACGCGATCGCAAGCCCCATGTAACCGCCGCCCCCGAAACCCTGTCCCAGCACAATACCCACGAGTGTCGCCGGGATCAGGAATACTCCGTTCTCCAAGGTCGTAATAAAGGTTGCCAGCGCGGATTTCTCTACGGAGCCATAATACTGCATGCCGAAGTAATTCCATAGATTGAACGGCATGGAAAAGATGTATATCCGAAGGACGGCTATCATGGTACTCTGAAGCGCCGGCTCCGTGATGCCAAACAGCAGCACGAAGCTTTTCGTAAACAGCAGGGTGATAAGCATAAGCGCCCCGGTCAGGATAGAGCCGTAACGAATCACCTTATGGAACAGGGCATGGATCCCGTAGTAATCCTTTTCCCCATAGAGAATGCCCGCAATATTCGGGATCACTCCGATGACTCCGCCGATCAGCATAGCCAGTATCAGATCGGTATTATTACATACCGTGTAGACCGCCATTCCGCTCTCTCCCAGAAAGGAAAGCACGATGCTGTTCATCAATAATGCTTTTATCATCACCACCACCAGGTATGTAAGATAGGGCATGCCGGTCGTTACAATGCTTTTCATGAGCTCTGCTGAAATATGCGGCGCCGTAAAGGATAACATGCGCTTCGGAGATCTGATATAGGGAATCACAGCGATCAGCCCTACAGCAAAGCCGATCATCGTAGATAATGCGGCTCCCGTCACTCCAAGAGGCGTATATTTCAGGAACACATAGTCTAAAATCAGATTGACTACATTGGAAATGATGAAATAGATGCTTGCGAGCTGCGGGTGGGAATCGCCTGAAAAAAAGCTTGACAGCAACAGCCCGGTCCCCAGCACCGGCGTTCCCGCAAGGCACACGAACACGTAAGATCTTACATCAGATTCAAGGATACCGCCGCCGGAAAGGAAGCGGGCTATGGGCGCGGCCGCGAAAAAGGAAGACACAAAGAGTAAAAGGCCGCAGAGTACCGTAATGATAAATGTGGCTGTAAAGACCTGACATGCTTCTTTCTTCTGCCTTCTGCCAAGCAGGATGCCGCAGGCGATCGCTCCCCCGTTTCCCAGGAAATACCCTGGTATCTGGATGAGTGAAAGGACCGGCATGGAAAGGCTGACCGCCGACATCGCGTCTGTACCTAAAAGGTTGCCGACAAGCATGGTATCTACTACATTGCCAAGCTGCAGGGCAAGCTTCATCATAACCGCCGGCAAAAGGTACTGCCTGATCTTCATATCTAAAAGTTCATGGTTTCTTTCATGCATCATATCATCCCCTATGTATCATTTCTTTCCATTCTTCCCTGCCCACCATCAAAACCTCCGGCGTTGTATTTATATTTTCTGTACATAAAGCAATCTGATGGCCGGCATATCCATGTTCAAAAAAAACTGCCTTCTTTCCTCTGAAACAGACTTCCTTTTTGTCGTAATCAATATGGATCGGCTCCGGTTGTTCAAATATCGTAAGCCCCACCCCTTCTTTCTTGGAAAATGCTTCGCGAAAAGTCCAGATCCTGTAAAATTCTCTTTCCCGGTCATGAGCCTTTCTTATTCTATCCTGCTCCTCTTTTAGAAAGAAGCGCAACAGTTCACTATAATCCCCGGCACTGCCTATCAGCTCCACGTCGAGCCCTATAGCCCCTTTCCCAAAAGCGATGGCGACAAGGCTTCCTGCATGGGAGATGCTAAAGTCAAAATCCTGCATAGGAGGAGCCGGGACAGCACATCCGTCCTTATTTTGCAAGGGCCTTACTATAGGCTTCCCATAGCTGTTCTTTTCTATAGTGACTTCACGTTTCCCAAATACCATGTGCAGTATAAAGGATAGCATCACTTCCCGGGCTAACGCGCGATGCCTGTCATCCTCCTTTAAATACCGTAAGACATTTTCTGCGGCTTTCCCGTCCAGCCTGTTCCATATGTCCTGGTAATCCTCCGCGATGCCTATCTGCCGAAGGTCACAGATGTATAGTTTGATCCTGTCAATAACTTTCATAGGCCCCCCCACCGCGTATTTTCATAACTCTCTAGACTATGTAATATTTTTTTGGTTTTTTGTCAATCCCTTCTGTACAAGATGTAAAAAATCCGCACAAGATGTAAAGCACTCTTGTGGCATATGAAGTTGTATTCCATCTGGCTTCTTCCATATCTGACGGTTTTATACATTAGAAAAAGGCAGCCAGATGTCTCTCTGTACTGCCTGATCGTCATATTTCTAAATGATTTGATTCCCCTATTTTTGCATCCTCCGATACACAAACGATAACGCCAGCCCCGCAGCCGCCAGGCCAATAGCAATCCAAAATGCCGGGACATAGCTCCCGGTCCGTCCGAATACCGCGCTCATGATCGTCGGCCCCACATAGCCCGCGGCCGCAAATCCGATAAACATGATCCCATAATTCACGCTGCTGTGCTTTGCCCCGAACTGGTCTGCCGTGAATCCCGGGAACACACCCATAAATGCCCCGAAGCACAGGCCCACCACCGACACGCCGATGAAGAACCTGCCAACGTCACCCTCGCCTGCCGTACTCAGAAGCAGCAGGCCGCCGATGGCCATGACCAGCATGATCGCCAGGGTATTGATCCGCCCGATCACATCGGAGATATACCCGGCCAGCACCCTTCCGGCCGCATTGAAAAGCGCCAGGATCGAAACGGCCGCCGTTGCGGATGCCGCTGACATTCCGATCATGGTCTGGGCGATGGGCGACACCTGGGAAATCGTCATCAGCCCAAATACCGCCCCGCAGGTCAGCATCAGGATCATAACATAAAATACAGGCTCTCTCAGCATTTCCTTCCAGTCCTTGTCCGTGCTTTCCAATCCCTTCCTGCCATCCGCCCCGGAATCCCTGCCGCCATTTTCCGGAAGAAATCCTGCCGGCATAAAACCTTCCGGACATTTCTCAATCAAAAACGCGGCGCCGCAGATAATGATGAGAAACGCGATCCCCAGAATCTTGAACGCGGACTGAACTCCTGCCCGATTGATTAGTATATTTGCCACAGGCGGGATCAGCACGGAGCTGATCCCGTAGGAAGCAGTCGCGATCCCGCCGATCATTCCCCGTTTATCCGGAAAAAATTTGACGGAGTTGCTGATGGTACAGCCGTACACTAGCCCCATTCCAAGCCCGCAGCCCAGGCCGTATCCGATCAGCAGCATGGGCATTCCCGCGGCCATGCCGGAGAGGAACATCCCGCCTCCGAAGATCACGCCGCCTGCCGCGATCACCCACCTGGGTCCCAGCCGGTCGTTAATGTATCCGCCGGAGATCAGCGTAACCGGCTCCACCGAATTTGCCACGGTAAATACGATCGCCAGATCTGCGGTCGTAAGCGTCCCTCCGTGAACAGAGTTGAGATATTCTGCCATAGGAGCCGCAAAGACACTCCAGGCATACAGCGAACCGATGCAGAGATTGATCAGGCAGCTTGCCGTGAGGATCAGCCACCGTTTTCCGGTCAACTTTTTTTGTCTTTCTTTCGTCATGTCTATTCCTTTTTTTCCTTTCTCTTCCAAACCCCGTCGCAATTTGCGGCCGCCCCGTGCCGTCCGCGATCAGATATCCAGCGCCGCATGATATCCCTGGTACACCGCATTGGTAATCGTGGATACTTTCGCGCAGTCTCCGATCACCGCCACGTAAGGCGCGGTATCCCGCAATGCTTCCACCACGTCTGTCCGTGCCCTCTGGCCCAGCGCACAGATCACAGAGCTTCCTTTCACCAAATGCTGCTGTCCTTCCCTGTCCTGGCAGATCACGCCTTCCGGTGTCACTTCCATTCCTTTCAGTCCGGTGCGCACGTTTACCAAACCGTCCATCTGCTTTAACAAAAGCGGCCTGTGCCGGACATTGGCATCCGGTGCAAGTTCGTCCCGCATTTCTACAATGGTGACCTTCTTGCCTTCCTGTGCCAGATGGATCGCCGCTTCGCAGCCTGCCAGTCCGCCGCCCAGCACCACGACTTCATCGCCTACTTTTTCTTTCTCCAGATAATAGTTGTTCACGATCGTTACATTTTTTCCGTCGATTCCCGGAATTGGGAGTACCAGTGGCCGGGAACCTGCGGCAATAATCACCGCGTCCGGAGCCTCGCTTTCCACCAGTTCTTTTATGGCCTCGGTATTCAGCCTGATCTCCACCCCTGCTTCCCGGCACTGCTTTGCAAAGGTCACCGAAAGCTCGTACATTTCATGCTTAAAGGGCAATGCCTGCTCGCTCTTCAAAATGCCTCCCAGCTCGGATTCCTTTTCCATCAGGATGACCTGATGCCCCCGCAGTGCCGCGGTATGGGCCGCTTTCAGTCCTCCGGGGCCGCCGCCTACGACCACTACCTTCTTTGATTCCGGGGCTTTCGGTATTTCGCTGCCCTCCAGTTCACGCCCGATGAGAGGATTCACCGTACACCGCCTCGTAGAAGTGGCCGCGCGCTCCGCCATACAGGTAAAGCAGCGGAGGCATTTTACAATGTCCTCATCCTTGTTTGCCATCACCTTCCGCGGCAGAAATGGATCCGCAAGAAGCGCTCTTGCCATGTAGACAATATCTGCCTTGCCGCTTGCAATGATCTCTTCCATCTGTTGCGGATCGTTGAGACCGCCGATGGTAGCTACGGGAACGGATACATGCTTTTTGATCTCCGCCGCCAGGTATACGTTGCAGCCGTGCTCCTTGAACATGGACGGATGGGTATCGCCAAAGCCCCTCTGATAGGTACCGGCAGACACATGAAGCAGGTCGATATAAGGCTCGATCTGCTGCGCGATCCGGATGCCTTCTTCCAGATCATAGCCTCCGTCAAATAATTCCGAACCACTGAGCCGGAATTCAATCGGGAAACCCGGCCCTACCGCTTCCCGGACCGCCCTTAGCACCTCGACTGCCAGGCGGCAGCGGTTCTCAAGGCTTCCGCCGTATTCGTCTGTCCGTTTGTTAAAATACGGGGAAAAGAACTGGTTTAACAGCCAGCCATGGCCGCCGTGGATCATCAGCATTTCAAATCCGGCGCGCTTTGCCAGCCCGGCCACGTTGCCATAGGCCGCTGTGATCTCCGCAAGCATTTCTTTTGTCAGTGCTTTCACCGGAACGCCGTCCGGACGGACAGTATCGCTGGGTCCCCACTGGTTCATGTCATGCTGCCTGCTCTTGTCCGTCATGTAGGTTCCCGCGTACATGCCGGAATGAGACAGCTCAATGCTTGGAATCGCGCCATGCCTGCGGATAGCATCCGCGGTGTATGTGGCAGACGCCAGAGAATTTAAGATGGACGTATCCAGATGATATGCGTGCGACCCATCTGTTTTTGGATGCACCATGCATTCACTGACCGTCACGGCACCTGCGCCGCCTTTTCCCCTCAGTTCATAAAATGCGGTTGACTTTGAACCGATACAGCCGTCATTCGTGATATCCGTCCCTCCCATGGGCGCGGAAAACATACGGTTGCGGAATGTAACTCTGCCGATAGTAATGGGACTGGAAAGATTTGGAAATTTTCTGACCATGATGTACTTCCTCCTGACTAAAAGATTTTCTTTTTGTTTTTATTTTAACATATAAAAATGCACCTATTTATCAACAAGATAGAAGCACCTATCAACAAAAAATTTCCACCATCCCCTGCACCGCCTTTTCTTTTATCCGGTCACTGAGGATGATCATAGAGATTTTCCATGGGATCGAATCCCGCAGCTCCACCAGCCGCAGCCCGTCCAGCATAATCTTGTCCTGATGGATATCCGCGTCGATCCCCAGCCCGATCTTCTGCCGGCAAAAATGATAGATGATCTGGCTTTCCATGGTTTTTGCCACAATACATGGCGTAAAGCCGAAATCCCGGCAGCGCTGCAGAAGGCTGTGATAGCTATAGTACGTTTCATTCAGGGTGATCAAGGGTTCCTCCCGCAGTTCCTTAATGGAAAGGGATTCCCTTTCATAATACAGATGTCCCTCGTAAACGATCACGTTCATCTTCCTGCGAAATATTTCCCTGGACCACAGTTTATGATCCGTCATCTGCCCGATCACAAATCCGATATCCATGCTCCCCTGCCGCACCTTGCGGATGATCTCCTGGTTAGCCGCCTCCTCCCATTGTAAACGGATATGGCTGTACTTTCTCTGATACTCTTCCAATTTGCAAAATGGAAAGATATTAAGTACGCCGCAGGAAAAGCCGACCTTCAGCCTCTGGTCCCGATCCTGGATCTGCCGGAGTCCAATCATAATCTCATCAAAATACTCCAGAAGCTGCGCACTGTTTTCATAAAGGTATGTACCGCTTTCCGTGGGCGACATCCCATTTGCCGAACGCTCAAACAGGCGGGTTCCAAGCTCTTCCTCCAGATGATGGATAATCTTACTCAGACCCTGTGGGGTGATAAAAAGCAGCTTTGACGCTTTATTGATGCTTCGTTCCTCGTATACCTGCCGAAAAAATCTCAGATCCTTTGTATCCATTCCTATTGATTCCTTTCCTTGTACAGTAATGCAAGCTCATGAAAAACATCCGAGGTACTGCATGCCGCAGATCGTATATCTCCATAAAATATACGTAACTTCCGTCCCCTCACAGTTACCTCCGTATCTGTCAGTGTGTTCTCGGAAACTCGATTCCCTTGAATTTCCTTATTTTCTTAACTGCATC
>CAZFXM010000027.1:0-54584 GCA_964523125.1 uncultured Clostridium sp.
AAAAAACTTTTTTAACATTTTTCATTTTACCTATTGACATTTCTTAGCTGGACTTCTCTCAAACAGCAACCGGAATATTTTTTATTTGCGGATGGGTCTTATAACCATCTAGCCGTACATCCTCCGGCGTAAACTGATAAAAATCCTTTATATCCGGGTTCAGCCAGAACTCCGGCGCTTTCAGAGGTTCTCTGGAAATGAGTTCTTCCACCAACGGAATATGCCTGTCATAAATATGGGCATCCGCGATCACGTGGACAAGCTCACCTGCCTGCATATCACAGACCTGCGCCAGCATATGCAGCAGCACGGCATACTGGCATACATTCCAGTTGTTGGCTGTCAGCACATCCTGGGAACGCTGGTTCAGAATTCCATTCAGCGTCAGCCGGCCGCTGCCTTTCTCTTTTGTTACATTAAAGGTCATACTATAGGCGCAAGGGTACAGATTCATCTCATGCAGATCCTGATGCACATAGATGTTCGTCATGATCCTCCGGCTGTAAGGATTATTTTTCAGATCATAGATCACCCGGTCTACCTGATCCATCCTGCCTTCCTTATACTGATGCTGAACCCGCATCTGGTATCCATAAGCTTTTCCGATCGAGCCGTCCTCGTCCGCCCAGCTATCCCATATATGGCTGTTCAGGTCGTGGATGTTGTTGGACTTTTTCTGCCAGATCCACAACATTTCATCCGTACAGCTCTTAATCCCCGTGCGACGGAGTGTCAGCGCGGGAAATTCCTTTGATAAATCATATCGGTTTATCACTCCGAATTTTTTTATCGTATAGGCAGAAGCCCCATCCTCCCATACGGGCCGAACCTTCTCCCCCTCCGTGCTGGTGCCATTGTCAATGATATCCCGGCACATATTGATAAAAACCGTATCCGCATAGCTCATTCCATTTCTCCTTCTTACTTAATATTATGAAGCGCTGTATTCCATAACATGTTGGCATCTTATGGCTCCGCAATATTGTACAGCATTTTCTCCAGCGCCCGTGTCACTGCCGCGACTTCTTTTTTTGTCAGACCCATGGTCAGACGCTTGTCCAGCTTTTTCCGGTCTGCTTCCATCCTTCTCTGGATATCATATGCCTTTTCTGTCAGATAAATATTTTTTTTACGCTTATCCTCTTCATTTTGCACACAAAGGATATATCCCTTTTCATCCAGACGCTTCAAAAGCCCGGTCACAGTCGGATTTTTCAAATTCAGGTTCCTCTCTACATCCCGCTGGTTCACCTCTTCCTTATTTGTATGAAAAAGATAATCCAGAACCGCACACTGAGATGAAGTGATACCAACGGTTCGAAGGCGGTCATTCAGTTCTTTCTCAAATACATTATTGATCTGCTTTATGAGAAATCCAATCGGTTGTTTCCGGTTCTCCATACGCATCCTCCCGTATCAGAAAAAAGAGCCCGTCAGCTTACTACGGGGTTTTTGGCTTTCATTGTACTGTGTGGCAGATTGATCTGGCGCTCAGTATAAAAGGGCACTGCCTTGATAGACGTTGTACCCTTCCTTTATGATTTACTACTATTTACTTTTCTCTTTTTACTCTTTAATTCAGTATAACATAGCCGGGTAGCAAAGTCTATCAATTTCTCACATTCATTGGGATGTTTCATCAGAGTTTTTCCAAAATCCTCCGTTTGTATTCCAGGAATTCCCCTGTCAGGTTGAAATCCTTTCTCCTGGGCTTGGGTTCCCGGATCACGATTTCATCAGTAATGTGTCCGGGCCTGCCTCCCAGCAGATAGATCCGGTCTGACAGAAGGATCGCCTCATCAATATCATGGGTAATAAACAAGGTGGACAGCGGAAGCCGCTCCATCACATCCAGATACCATCGGTGCATCTCCCCTTTTGTCAGCGTATCCAACGCGCTGAAAGGCTCGTCCAATAGCGCCACGTTCCTGGAAAACATATAAGTCCTCAGCAGTGCCGCCCTTTGCCGCATTCCGCCGGACAACTGATGGGGATATTTTTTCTGGGTTCCTTCCAGGCCAAAGGTTTCAAAATAGGGTGACGCCTTCTCTCGTGCCTCTTTTTTCTTTTCCCCTTTTATCAAAAGAGGCAGTATCACATTGTCCTGAATGGTACGGTATGGCAGGAGCAGATCCTTCTGGAGCATATAGCTGATCTGCCCCGGCTGTCCGGTGATATCCTTTCCGCCCAGAATAACATGCCCCTGTTTTGGCCGGTTCAGCCCGGAGATTACGTGGAACAGCGTGGTTTTCCCACCGCCGCTGGCTCCCAGCAGGCAGACCAATTCGTTGTCATGGAGTTCCAGATAGATATCCTCAATAATGACCTCATCCCCATATGCAAATGTAACACCTTCCACCTTTAAATCCGCCATTTTCCCCCGCCTCCTTCTGACACGGAAATGCTTTTATTCCAGATAATCATTCGTAAATCCAGTGTTTTCCGGTATCTCTGTCTCAGACAGGCCATTTTCACTGATCCAGTTATAAAATGCATTCCATCTCTCCGGGTCAATAATTCCCCACTGTTTGGCTTCTGCCTGATACTGATCCTTCATATATTCCTGGCTGGCCAATACCATATCCGGATCCAGTTCCGGCGCTGCCTTGCAAAGAATTTGGGCAGCCTCTTCATAATGCTCCACCGCATACTCATAGCCTTTTCTCACCGCGCTTAAGAAAGCTTTGGCAGTGTCCGGATTTTCTCCCATCCATCCGGTATTCCCTATAATGACCGGAGTGTAATAGTCAAACACCGGATCAATATCCTTGAACGCGAAATAATCGGTATCCAGCCCGGCCTGCTCGATCGCGATCCCAGCCCATCCATAGAAGATCCAGATGGCGTCCACGCTCTTACTCTGTAGGGCGCTCACTTCATCCGTCACCTTATTGGGAATCAGTTCTACCTTGCTGAAATCTCCGCCGTCCGCTTCCACAACCTGTTTCAGGGTTGCCTTTTCAATATCCAGATCCCAGGTGGCGTACTTCTTTCCTTCCATTCCCTTCGGTGTGTCCATACCATTTCCTTTCAGGGAAATGATACCCGATGTGTTATGCTGCAGGATCGCCGCAACCGCCTGAACCGGCATTGCGTCATCTCCTACTACCGCCGGCATCATCGTATCCTGAAATCCCACACCAAATTGGGCTTTTCCTGACGCCACCAATACCACGGCGCCGTCCTCCGGCGGCTGCACGATCTCCACATCCAGCCCCGCCTCATCAAAGAAGCCTTTTTCCTGAGCCACATACAGGCCGGTATGATTCGTATTCGGTGTCCAGTCCAGAACAAAGGTGATTTTTTCTGCCCCATTGTCCTGGCCTGCCGTTTTCTCCGTACTGCCGGAGGCCGGCTCCTGTTCTTTCTTCCCTGAACCACATGCCGCCAGCGAGCCGGTCATTGCCAGCACCAGCAGACATGCCAGTATTCTTTTTTTCATCGTACTTTCCCTCCCTGTTATTTGTTATGAACAATCCACGAAGCAAATGGAACTTCTGATAGTGCAAGTCTTTTCAACACTACACATATCGGCCATCTATCTGTATTCCTCCCACGGCATACATTTGCGCTGCAGCACATTTACCAGCCACATCAGAAGCAGGCTGATAGCGGAAATCAGAAAAATGACCGCAAACATTTTATCAAAGGAAAATGCTTTCTTCACACGGGTCATATACACGCCCAGCCCTTCAAAGCCTCCCAGCCATTCTGAGATTACAGCTCCCACTACCGCGTAAGATACGGAAATACGCAGGCTCGCGAAAAACTGGCTCAGTGCCCCCGGAAATTTTACATATTGAAAAATCTGCGTTTCGGATGCCCCCATGGAGCGCAGCAGACGAATGGTATCCTTGTCTGCCGCGCGAAATCCGTCCAGCAGGCTGACCGTGATCGGAAAAAATGTTACGATTACGATCAATATCACCTTGGGCAGCATTTCATATCCAAACCATAATACCAGAAGCGGCGCGATCGCCACAGTCGGTATAGTCTGGGTCAATACGATCAAAGGATACAGCGCCTGATAAAGTTTTGTAAAACGATCCATCAGGACCGCCATAAGAAAGCCCACCAGTACTCCTACAGCCAGGCCGATACACGCCTCCAGGATGGTCACCCTTGCGTTGGCCATGAGCAGCGGGAAATCTTCGATAAATGCTTGTATAACATCCAGTGGGGACGGAAGCATAAATTCCGGAACCAGCCCTGTACTGCTGGCAGTCTGCCATACGATCAATATCAGGAGAATTGCCGCTGCCGGCCAGAACTTACTGGTGGTGCTTTGTGACTTTTTTATCAATGGTCAGCACATCTCCTTCCGGCCGGTACTTCACTTTGATATAAGCCGCGACTGAGGGAGCCCCTGCCCGGACCGCGATATGCTGGCATTCCTTTACAACATCCATCAGTTCGTCATAATCTCCCTCTATTGCCGTCTCAAATGGCCCTACATAATGGCTCAGCCCTGTACTCTTAATATAGGCGATCACCTCATCTACGATACGGACTACTTGTTCATCATTCTCTGCCTCCGGCAATACCTGGATTGCTACACTTGCGTTCATTACACTTCCTCCTTTTTATACGGTATCATGATGTATCTGTAAAGAAATTCGTAACTGCTACAGAATTCTTGTAGCTTGCAGTCTTTTTACATACCATAATATGCCAAATTTTTACACCTGCAAGGATGCCCAAACAGCCCTGCCGGAGATCACCGGCAGGGCTGTCATTCTATATGCAGATATAAGATATCATGACATACATTTATGAATTTCCTACGCTGGCATTATCCAGATCAGGTATGAGGGTCAAAGAAGCATTACATTCTTAATCTCAGCCGACCTGCGCCAGCCCCCCTTGTATGGTATTCAGTTTTTCACTGTATTTGTTTCTTTACGACACAGTTCCCAGTCTAATTCTCTTCCGTAGAAATGTCAACCCTCGTAATCCCCTTTTTTAGCTTCTTTTTTCCTCTTTGCCACAAAATCCTGAATCATTTTGTACACCTCTTCCAGATCGGATTTATCCACTTCCCCTAGAAGCGCGTACACCATTTTACGGTTGATATAAGGATTGACATGTATCATGATATGCTTGACCTGGGGAAATTCTTTTTCTATTTCATCATGTACATTTTCCGCGATCTCATGGGATTCATTCAAAGTCAGATGTCCATCCGCCGCAATCTCCAGATCTACGTATATCTTATTTCCAAATTCTCTCGTCTGCAGGGAATCCACCCGAAGAACCCCCGGCTGTCTCTGCGCCAGGGCGCGGATCTTTTGCTGTGTCTCCTCATCGCAGGATTTATCCACCATTTTATCTACCGCGTCCTTGAATATCTCATAGGCCGCCTGGAAAATGAACAGGCAGATGATCACACTTGCCAGCGGGTCCATCAGAGGGAATCCCATCCTGGCCCCGATGATACCGACCAAAGCGCCGACCGAAGACAAGGAATCCGAACGATGATGCCAGGCATCTGCCATCAAAGCGCCGGAGTTCACCTTTTTCGCGTTTCCACGTGTATACCAGAACATCCACTCTTTTACCACGATTGACAGGACTGCCGCCGCCACCGCGAGGATTCCCGGAACTTCCATATCCTGGGCCGCGCCTCCCGCGATCTTGCGCAGACCGGAAAACCCGATCCCCGCCCCTGTAATTGCAAGGACTGTAGCCAACAGAATTGCCGCTACACATTCCATGCGTTCATGTCCATACGGGTGCTCTTTATCTGCTTTCTTTCCGGCCATCTTAATCCCGATCATGACCACAAAGGTACTGAACACATCCGAGGCCGAATGAACCGCGTCCGACACCATTGCCCCCGAGGAGGCCAGGATACCGGCCCCAAGCTTCGCCAGAGAGAGAAGGGTATTCACAAGAATGCTGGTCTTTGACACACGCATCGCAATCTGTTCCATTGTCATAGTTTCCGTTTGTTCCATATTAGACCTCTTTATTATAGTTTATAGGATAGACGCCTCCGTCAGAACCAGATGTACCCAAAAGAGTCACTGCGCCTGCTTCCCACGCCGGATTTGAAGCTGAAGGTTCACCCCAAAAGGATTGACTACCACCCCCGCGGCCTCGGGCGCAAGAATTCCCGTGATCTTATCTGCGGGCAATACCGCTGATTTAATTTCCTTGTCCTTGTTCATGCCTAAAAACTTTTTGTATTCCTGTATATCTGTAAAAACAGGCTGGAATACCTGTCCATTTTTCTGCTTCATCAGCAGTGTCCCTGCGTTTTCTTTCACCGGAATGATATATTTCCCACGCTGGTAATGTACCATCATTTCTTCATGAAGTTCCTTCATTTCATCATCTGGCCCTGCTTTTTGTGCCTTCCGTACCTTCTGCATAAAATAAAGAGCAGTCAGATGGAGCTGCGGATTTTCCACCAGGACTTTTCCATCATCTGGTTCCTTCCGCCGGATGATCTCATCCAGTTGGATCGATACCTGCGTCGGGGTATCCTTGTTTATGAGCAGGCAGTTTACGCCAAGAGGGATCAGGCTGACAAAAAAAGCCAGTAAGTCCTTTTTTTCGACCTTCACTATCTGTACGGGCTCCTTTTCCTTAAGAAACCTTTCTGCCGTTTTTTTAGCGTCCCCCTCCTCAAAGTACAAAAGAATCTCGTCGTCGTAGGTTTCGGCATCACATATCACATAGGGCATCCTGGTGCAAAGTGACAGAATCATATAGATGGCATCCGCCTTTCTGAGCATCTCGGCTGCCGTCCTTTTTACTGTCATATCTTCCCTTCTATTGTCATCACTCATTTTTTCCTCCCTCTATCTCTTTCAGGTGTAATCTTATAAATTCAGACGCAAAAAAGTATTCACGTATATTTCCGGTTGTATAAAAACATGGCTACAGCCATGAAACAGATCACCACATACCCGCTCCAGCTCAACAGGTCAGGAATCTGTCCGAACACCAAAAATCCCAACAGCGCGGAAAAAAGGATCTGGGAATAATCATATACGGAAATTTCCTTTGCCGGAGCATGAAAATACGCCGCTGTAATACTAAACTGCCCACCGGCCGCTGACAGCCCTGCAAGCAGCAAATACAAAAGTTGTACCTTTGACATCGGATGATAATGAAACAGTAGATACGGCAAGGTAACAACACAGGAAAAGGCGGAGAATACAAACACCACAAAAGGCCCCTTCTCTCCCTTCGTTCCCAGCACACGGACATAAGTATACGCGATTCCTGCCCCCAGGCCGCCCAAAAGGCCGATCAAAGCCGCCGGGGACTGAAAGACCGCCGCTGTTGGCTTTATAATCAGCAGGCTTCCCAGAAAGGCGCCGGTTACGATCAAAGCCTGGGGAAGCCTGATTTTTTCTTTTAAGATCAGATAACTAAATATGATCGCAAAAAACGGAGACATTTTATTCAGCATGGAAGCATCCGCAAGAACGAGATGGTCTACTGCGTAAAAATTACACAGGATCCCTACGGTTCCCGCGGTTGCCCGCAAAAGCAGATATGGGATATTCTCCCGTTTTCCCGAAAACCATGCGTCTTCTTTTTTCAGGATTACAGCCGCAAAAATCAGTGCCACGAGATTGCGGAAAAAACTTTTCTGTACCGAAGGCAAATTTCCCGACAATCTAACGAACATATTCATAAGCGAAAAGAAAAAAGCGGAAAGTATAATATATATGACTGCCAGAGATTTCTTTTTTTCTTTCACAATACAAGCACTCTCCTGTTCTGATCCATATCCTGTCAAGCTGTAATTTTTGATACTCTTCTCCAGAACATATCAAAATCAGAATACTCAGACAGGTAGATATCCGCCGTATTCCAGATTTTTCCAAGATTACCGTCATTGGCCTTATCATAGACAGCAACCGTACAAAAACCTGCTTTTTTTGATGTCAGGATCGCGTGATACGCGTCTTCAAAAACCAGTGTTTCATAGGTTTCCGTATCCAGCTGCAGGGACGCCGCCAGATAAATATCCGGCCGGTTCTTGTCGGTTCCCAGCTCCGTACAGGTCAGCATCCCGTCAAAATAGTTCAGGATACCCAGCCGCTTTAACGCGGCCTCCACATTGCCCCGGTCACTGGTCGTAACGGCTACCATCGGAAGCTTATATTCCCGGAAACCTTCCAGATATTCCCGGACTCCTGGTTTTAGCGGCGCGCTCTTCGCATAAAAATCCCGGACCCCCTGGTTAATGCCATCCAGCACTTTATTCCTCGTTTTCCCCAGATGATAATGCTGGATCAGATAATCCGCCCCCTGCTGCAGGCTCATGGTAGACAGTTCTTCCCCCAATCCCTCTTCCGCTTCGATCCCCAGAGATTCCAGATATAATTTGCCCAGATTCAGCCAGACCGGCATTGAATCCAGCAACGTTCCATCCACATCAAATATTACACCCTTAATCATATACGCTCCTTTTGAATACCTTCGTACGCAGAAAGGCTGCCAGCGGCAAACTTTTGGCGTACTCTTTTCTTATACTCATTTTTACCGCAGGAAGTTTTCAATGATCACGGCCTCCGCCTCTTCCTCAGACATCCCGAAGGTCCGCAGCTTGGTCAGTTGTTCGTCGTTGATCCTTCCGATCGCGGCCTCATGTACGATCTGCGCGTCCACATGCTTTGCGTTGATCTCCGGGATGGAACTGATCTGTGCTTCATCCATAATGATGGAATCACATTGTACATGCGCGTGGCATAGTTGACTGCCGATGGCACGGGGATGGAATACCTGTCTGGAACTGCCCTTCGCCACGGAACGGGAAATGATCCTGGCAGAGCTGTTCTCTCCGTTCAGTTCCACGTCCATATTGGAAATGGCGGACTGGTTCTCATGGGTCATCAGCTTTTCCGTCACATAAAGCTTCGCGTTCTCCGCCAGTTCGATATAATTCTCACGGTTTGTAGAATCTACGCCCCGGATCTGTGTGGTTTCCAATGTAAAAATGGAATTCTCCCCTACATAAATCTTTGTGACAGGATTGAGCACCTTACTGCCGGTCCCATTTCCCTCCGCGTAATGATTTTCCACATATTTTACATTGGCATTTTTCCCTACATGGAACGTATGGATCCCGTCGTGGCGGGTCTCACTGCATCCTTCCCCATGGATTCCGCAGCCAGCTACGATAGTCACATCCGCTCCGTCTTCCACATAAAAATCATTATATACCACATCCACTCCCGGTTCCGACATGACTACCGGGATATGGACCTGTTCCTCCTTCGCGTCACCACTGATATGGATATCGATCCCTGGTTTGTCTTCTTTTTTTACGATCCGGATATGCCGGCTGTCCCCATGGCATACGGCCATTCCGTTCAGACGCAGGTTATATGCCCCTTCCTGCTTAAATCCATAAGAATCAATCACATTTAACACATTTGTCGTCACATCATTCAGCTTCACAAAGTTCCCCTCCCTTCTGCATCCTGCAGGCACAGGACTCTGCTTCCTCTCCGAATAACCGCGGCATGATCTCCCGGGTCGCCCCGATGGCACTTACTTTTCCATCAGAAAGTACCATGATCCGGTCTGCCATCCGGATGATCCGCTCCTGGTGTGAGATCAGGATCAGACTTTCCTTTTTCTCCTTATGAAGCTTCTCGAAGCGCTTGATCAGCATGGAAAAGCTCCACAGGTCGATCCCCGCCTCCGGCTCATCAAAAATACAAAGCTCATGCTGCTTTGCCAGTACCGTAGCAATCTCAATCCGCTTCATCTCCCCGCCGGACAGCGTAGCATCAGCCTCCCGGTCGATATATTCCATCGCGCATAAGCCGACACTGCTGAGCAGACCGCAGCATTCATCCTCAGAAATCGTCCTTCCTGCCGCCAGGTTCAGCAGGCGCCGCACGGTCATCCCTTTAAAACGTGGCGGCTGCTGAAAAGCGAAACCAATCCCTGCCTTGGCACGTTCATCAATAGACAGGCCGGTAATATCCTGCCCGTTCAACAAGATCTTACCCTCCGTTTCCTTATGGATCCCCATGAGTACCTTGGCAAGCGTAGACTTTCCTCCGCCGTTCGGGCCGGTAATGACCAGCATCTCGCCATCCTCAACAGAAAAGCTGACATCGGAAAGAATCTCCGGCTGTCCGGCTTCATCCTGCACATCGTATGATAAATGCTCTACCTGTAACACCTTTTCCAACTCCTTTTTCTATCAAAATAGTAAATGCAGTCTATCCTTGTATTAAAAATGTAATACCACTTCCAGGTTTTGTCAACTATTTCATGGCTTTGCAAAGGACATACTGACGTTTTTTTGTATCTTTGTACACAATTTATGGGAAATTTTTAACAGGATGAATACAGTATACCACAAACTTGGTCCAATCGAAACAAAAATCTTTTTTGATAAACAGTATAAAACAGTTGACAACAATTTAATACTGTTATATACTGTTTGCACAGAAAGGAGGGAGGACATTGAAATTGATCATCAACAATTCTACCATGCAGCCAATCTATGAGCAGATCGTCTCACAGATCAAAAAGTACATCATGCAGGGGGAATTGCAGGAGGGAGAGATGCTCCCGTCAGTCCGTACTCTGGCAAAGGATCTGAAGGTCAGTGCCCTTACCGTGAAGAAAGCTTATGATGCCCTGGACGCGGAAGGCTTTGTCGTCACCGTACACGGGAAAGGCAGCTTTGTCACACTGGCGAACCAGGAGCTGATGCTGGAGGAAAAGAAAAAGGAAGTGGAGGCCGATCTGGAGATGGCGATCCGGAAAGGCCGGAGCTGCGGTATGAGTAATCAGGAGATCACAGATTTATTTCAGATTATATTGGAGGATCAATAGAATGATAAAATTAGAAAACGTAAAAAAGCATTATAAAGATTTCGATCTGGAATGCTCCATGGAAGTCCGCCCGGGCTGTGTCACCGGCCTGATCGGCAAGAACGGGGCCGGAAAAAGTACAACATTTAAGGCTATTCTGGGGCTGATCGCTTCTGACGGCGGTTCGGTACAGGTCTTCGGGAAGCCGGTCAGGGAACTTGGAAAGCAGGATCGGGAAAAGCTCGGTGTTGTTCTGTCTGATTCAGGCTTTAACGGATCTCTGGCAATTCAAGACCTGCTTCCCGTTCTTGGCACGATGTATCCGGATTTTCAAAAGGAGGAGTTTTTAGCAAAATGCGAAAAATTTTCTCTTCCGCTAAAAAAGAAGGTCGCGCAGTTTTCTACAGGAATGAAGCGAAAGCTGCAGGTCCTGACAGCCCTCTCCCATAATTCCCGGCTGCTGGTTCTGGATGAGCCTACTGCCGGGCTGGATGTGGTGGCAAGGGACCAGATGCTGGATCTGCTCAGAGAGTATATGGAGCAAGGCGAACGCTCCATCCTGATCAGCTCCCACATTTCTTCGGATCTGGAAGGTTTCTGCGATGACCTGTATATGATCGACGACGGAAAGATCATCCTCCACGAAGACACCGATGTGCTGCTTAGCAGCTACGCACTTCTCAAACTGACCGAAGAAAAATATGAAGCGATCGACAAATCCTATATTCTCCGGGATAAAAAGGAAAGCTTCGGATATGGCTGCCTGACAGACCAGAAGCAGTTCTATCTGGAAAATTATCCGGATATTGCTATTGAAAAAGGTAGCATTGACGAATTGCTCCTGATGATGGTATGCGGGGAAAAGCTGAAATGACCGCGGAAGTGTTCCCATATCTTGTGAAACGGCCGGATGGCCATGACGGGGTGCCCTTGGGTATACCTTGTGAAATGGCCGAATGGCCATGATGGGATGCCCGGAGGGTATATTTTTGACATAATTTTCTATAGAAAGGAATCAGACCGATCATGAAAGGATTATTAATAAAGGATCTTCAACTGATAAAAAACCAAAAGCTGTTTTTAGGCTTAAGCGCAGTTATCTCAATTATTTTTATTCTGTACTATGACAACACCATATTCATAACCGGCTATATGGCAGCTATGCTTTCTCTGGCCTCCATTTCTACTATTACTTATGACCAGCATGCAAATGGTATGAGCTTTTTAATGACCCTTCCGGCCAGCCGGAGCGACTACGCAAAGGAAAAATATCTCCTGATGCTGCTGACCACAGGAGTTTCTCTGATCATTTCTCTTTTGCTTGTATCCATAAAAATTTTTTTGAACTATTTTCCTCTTGAGGAAGATCAATTGTCCGGAGCACTGCTGACAAGTGTACTATGTGCTGTCCTGGTACATTCCGTCATGATACCTCTCCATTTGAAATTTGAGGCGGAAAAAAGCCGCCTTGCAATAATCGTGGGCATGGGAGCTGTTTACGCGGTCGTATTTGCCAGCGTATCCCTGACCAGGCATTTTCATATTGATGTAGATGCCCTTCTGCAGAAAGCCAACCCTGTGTCTACAGGTATCTTCCTTTGTATTATTCTGGCTGGATTGATCGCAATTTCGTTCCTGTTCTCACTACGGATCATGAAAAAGAAGGATTTCTAATCCCTGCCTAAACTTTTCTAAACCGGGTAAACTTTAAAATAAGCCCGTTCAAAAAAACAAGTTGAATTCTCAGAAGAGTTGTAGTATAATCTTTACAATTTGGGAATGCGGGCACCGAGCATACAAAAAAGCTTTTATTAGATTCGGTTCTTATGTATGTGACATGTCGGATCAGATACCCCGCGGCTGACTGCGGGGTATTTCTTTGCGCCTCCCGGATGCTTCTGTCAGGACATGGCGGAAGGATAGCGATACCATTAGACCATCAGATGAAAACGAACGAAGGGAAAGGTGAATGGATGAAAGCGTTTCTCATTTTAGAAGACGGAACGGTGTTTACAGGTACGAGCATTGGTTCCACAAGAGATATGATCAGTGAAATCGTATTCAATACGTCTATGACAGGGTATTTAGAGGTGTTGACAGACCCTTCTTACGCGGGACAGGCCGTTGTGATGACCTATCCTTTAATTGGTAATTACGGGATCACGCCCGATATGGAATCCAGGAAGGCATGGCCGGACGGCTATATTGTCCGGGAATTGTCCCGTATGCCAAGTAATTTCCGTTGTGAAGGTACGATCCAGGAATTTCTGGAAAAGCAGGACATTCCGGGAATTGCAGGCATCGATACCCGTGCCCTCACCCGGATCCTCCGTGAAAAGGGAACTATGAACGGGATGATCACGACGAACAAGAATTACAACCGCGAGGAAATCATTCCTCTGTTAAAGGCCTACAACATCGGGGATGTTGTTTCTAAAGTGACCTGCCGCGAAAAACAGGTTCTTCCCGGCAATGGCAAAAAAGTAGCACTTCTTGATCTCGGGGCAAAGGAAAATATTGCCCGCTCTTTAAATGAACGCGGCTGTGAGGTGACGATTTATCCGGCACATACCACCGCTACGGAGATCATCTCCACAAATCCGGACGGTATCATGCTTTCCAACGGGCCTGGAGACCCAGCGGAATGTGTTTCTATTATCGAAGAAATCAAGAAATTATATCAGACGAATATTCCTATTTTCGCAATCTGTCTTGGGCACCAGCTCATGGCTCTTGCTTCAGGCGCCCTGACCCATAAGCTGAAGTACGGGCATCGCGGCGGCAACCACCCGGTGAAGGACTTAAAGACCGGACGTGTCTACATTTCTTCCCAGAATCATGGATATGTGGTGGATACAAAGCATATGGATCCGAACATTGCCGTCCCTGCTTTTATCAATGTAAATGACGGCACCAACGAGGGGCTGGAATATGTGGGCAAAAAGATCTTTACCGTCCAGTTCCATCCGGAGGCATGCCCGGGACCCCGGGATTCGGGATACCTGTTTGACAGATTCATGGAAATGATGGAGGGAGAAAAGAATGCCTAGAGATATGAGTATCAAAAAAGTACTAGTCATCGGCTCCGGCCCGATCGTCATCGGACAGGCCGCGGAATTTGATTACGCGGGGACCCAGGCGTGCCGTTCCTTGAAGGAAGAAAACCTGGAAGTCGTCTTATTAAACTCCAACCCTGCCACGATCATGACCGATAAAGACATTGCGGACAGGGTGTATATCGAACCTCTGACACTGGAAGTGGTGGAACAATTGATCCTAAAAGAACAGCCAGACAGCATTCTTCCCACGCTGGGAGGACAGGCAGGCTTAAATCTTGCCATGGAGCTGGAGGAATCCGGTTTTCTAAGGGAGCATCAGGTCCGCCTGATCGGGACAACCTCTGAGACCATCAAAAAAGCGGAGGACCGTCTGGAATTCAAGGATGCCATGGAGCGGATCGGGGAGCCTGTAGCCGCGTCCCTGGTAGTAGAATCCGTGGATGAAGGATTGACATTTGCCCAGGAGATCGGTTATCCGGTCGTGCTCCGCCCGGCTTACACCCTGGGCGGCAGCGGCGGCGGGATAGCCCATAATTCCCACCAGCTCATGGAAATCCTGGAAAATGGGCTTCGTCTTTCCCGGGTAGGCCAGGTTCTGGTAGAACGCTGCATCGCAGGCTGGAAGGAAATTGAATATGAGGTCATGCGGGACGGAGACGGCAACTGTATCACTGTATGTAATATGGAAAATATTGACCCTGTCGGTGTACACACCGGGGATAGTATCGTAGTGGCGCCCTCCCAGACATTAGGGGATAAGGAATACCAGATGCTGCGTACTTCCGCCCTGAAGATCATCGACGAGCTGAAGATTACCGGAGGCTGCAACGTACAATATGCCCTGCACCCGGAATCCTTTGAGTACTGTGTCATCGAGGTAAATCCCCGTGTCAGCCGCTCTTCTGCCCTGGCCTCCAAAGCCACCGGCTACCCGATAGCAAAGGTGGCCGCAAAGATCGCGCTGGGCTATACGCTGGACGAGATTAAAAACGCGATCACCCATAAGACTTATGCCAGCTTTGAGCCGATGCTGGACTATTGTGTGGTCAAGATCCCAAGGCTTCCTTTTGATAAATTTATCAGCGCCAAGCGAACCCTGACTACCCAGATGAAAGCTACCGGGGAGGTCATGAGCATCTGTGATAATTTCGAGGGCGCATTGATGAAAGCGATCCGTTCCCTGGAACAACATGTGGACTGCCTGTTGTCTTATGATTTCTCAGAACTTTCCGATGAGGAGTTGACAGAACAGCTTTCCATCGTAGACGATATGCGGATCTGGAGGATCGCGGAGACTCTGCGCAGAGGGTTTGGCTATGATCTGATCCACGATAAGACGAAGATCGATAAATGGTTCATTGATAAGCTTGCCATCCTTGTGGAAATGGAGCATGCCCTGCAGACAGAGGAACTGACACCGGAGCTTCTTAAAGAAGCAAAGCGGATCGAATTCCCGGACAATGTGATCGGCAGGCTGACAGGAAGGACAGAACGGGAGATCCATGATATGCGCCATGCCAATGGGATCGTGGCCGCTTATAAGATGGTTGATACATGCGCGGCGGAATTTGCGGCGGAAACCCCCTACTACTATTCCGTATTCGGCAGTGAAAATGAAGCGGAAAAAACAAAGAATAAAAAGAAAGTACTCGTCCTGGGCTCAGGCCCCATCCGGATCGGGCAGGGAATCGAGTTTGACTTCTGCTCCGTACATTGTACCTGGGCATTTTCACAGCAGGGCTACGAGACGATCATTGTAAATAATAATCCGGAAACCGTCAGCACAGACTTTGATATCGCGGATAAGCTGTATTTTGAACCTCTTACTCCTGAGGATGTGGAAAGTATCGTAGACCTGGAAAAGCCGGACGGCGCCGTGGTACAGTTCGGCGGGCAGACAGCCATCAAGCTGACGGAAAGCCTGATGAAGATGGGCGTCCCCATCTGGGGAACCTCCGCGGAAAATGTAGACAAGGCGGAAGACCGTGAGCTCTTTGACCAGATCCTGGAGGAATGCCAGATTCCCCGGCCTTCGGGCGGAACCGTATTTACCGCAAAAGAGGCAAAAGAGGTGGCGAACCGGCTGGGATATCCGGTCCTGGTAAGGCCTTCCTACGTATTGGGAGGCCAGGGGATGCAGATTGCCATCAATGACCATGATATTGATGAATTTATCGGCATCATCAACCGGATCGCCCAGGATCATCCGATCCTGGTGGATAAATACCTGAACGGAAAGGAAATCGAAGTAGACGCTGTCTGTGACGGAGAAGAAATCCTGATCCCCGGCATTATGGAACATATTGAACGGGCGGGCATCCACTCCGGAGACAGTATTTCCGTCTATCCGGCACAAAGCCTGACCAAAGCGGCAAAGGAAAAGATCGCGGAATACACCAGGAGGCTTGCAAAGTCCCTCCACGTGATCGGACTGATCAATATCCAGTTCATCGTATGTGGGGAGGCGGATGTGTATGTCATTGAGGTAAACCCGCGCTCCAGCCGTACCGTGCCTTATATCAGCAAGGTTACCGGAATCCCTATCGTACCGCTGGCGGCACGGGTCATCATGGGCAGCAAGATCCGGGAACTGGGCTATACACCGGGCCTGCAGAAAGAAGCAGATTATTTTGCGGTAAAGATGCCGGTATTCTCCTTTGAGAAGATCCGGGGGGCAGATATCAGCCTGGGTCCGGAGATGAAGTCTACCGGAGAATGTCTTGGAATTGCCGCGACTTTCGATGAAGCGTTGTACAAAGCCTTTCTTGGCGCCGGGATCAAGCTGCCTAAGTTTAAAAACATGATCCTGACCGTAAGGGATGAAGATAAAGAGGAAGCGGTAGAGATCGGACGCAGATTCAAAAATATCGGATACCGGATCTTTGCCACCGCAGGCACAGCCGCGGCTTTGAATGCCGCAGGAGTCAAGGCCATCGCGGTACGCAAGATCGAACAGGAATCCCCCAACCTGCTGGATCTGATCCTTGGCCATAAGATTGACCTGGTCATTGATACTCCTGCCCAGGGAGCAGAACATTCCAGGGACGGCTTTGTGATCCGAAGAAATGCCATCGAGACCGGAGTCAATGTGCTGACAGCCATGGATACGGCACGGGCATTGATCACCAGTCTGGAGAATACAGACATGCAAAAACTGACGCTGATAGATATTGCTACAATAAAATAGTGAGAAATATACAAGGCTGCCAGCTCAAGGATAAAATTTCATCCGGCCTGACAGCCTTGTGTATAATTGTATACAAAAACATGTACACCAAAAAGAATCTTTTTAGTTGTCACCCATTTTTGCCAGCTTTGCGCTCTGGTCAGCCGCGATCAGGCTATCGATGATCTCATCCAGATCTCCTCCCAGAATGGTATCCAGCTTATGCAGGGTCAGCTTGATTCGATGATCCGTTACGCGTCCCTGCGGGAAATTATAGGTCCGGATCTTTTCCGAGCGGTCTCCTGTCCCCACCTGGCTCTTTCTGGCTTCTGCCTCGGCGTCATGCTGCTTTGCCAGCTCCATCTCATATAATCTGGCCCGCAGTACCTTCAATGCCTTATCCTTATTCTTCAACTGTGACTTTTCATCCTGGCAGGAAATCACGATCCCGGTCGGAATATGGGTAAGCCGCACTGCGGAATCGGTCGTGTTGACACATTGACCGCCATTTCCGGACGCACGGAACACATCGAATTTACAATCGTTCATATCCAGTTCCACGTCCACCTCTTCTGCTTCCGGCATGATTGCCACTGTGATCGTGGACGTATGGATCCTTCCGCCGCTCTCCGTCTCCGGAACGCGCTGTACCCGGTGTACCCCGCTTTCATATTTCAAACGTGAGAACGCCCCTTGTCCCGTCAGCATAAACACACATTCTTTGAAACCACCAATCCCGTTTTCATTCAGCGAGATCATCTCCGGCCTCCAGTGCCGTGACTCTGCATAATGTACATACATACGATAGATTTCCGCCGCAAACAAAGCAGCCTCGTCTCCGCCGGCGCCGGCCCGGATCTCTACGATTACATTCTTATCATCATTCGGATCTTTGGGCAAAAGCAAAATCTTTAATTCATGCTCCAGCTCATCGATCCGTGCTTTGGAATCATTCAATTCTTCCTTTGCCAGCTCCCGCATCTCTTCGTCAGATTCTTCGTCCAGCATCGCCAGGCTATCTTCCACATTCTGTTTACACTGCTTGTATTCCTTATATGCTTCCACGATCGGAGCCAGATCGCTTTGCTCTTTCATTAACCTTTTAAAACGTTCCGTGTCATTGGCTACATCCGGCTCCTGCAGTTCTCCCATGACCTCTTCATAACGGATCAGCAGATCCTCTAATCTGTCAAACATACTCTTCTATCCTCTCTCAGCCTTGCGGCAATACAAAATAATTTCACTCCGTACCTTCCGCACACTTTTGAGTACGGCGGCAAATAATTATACTCACAGCCGATGAAATCTGCCGTGAGTATTGCGCCAGCCGCAGCCGGAGAGCGGCATACTTCCTTATGCGGCTGTGCGCATCATCTTATACTGTGCGGCAGATTTATCTGGCGCTCAGTATATGCCTTTTTATCATACACACCAGATACCACCCGGTCAAGTCCTGCCAGGTCTTTTTTTATGGAAATCCTTCGAAACCCCGCGTTACACATCAGTTCCGAGACTTGGGATGCCTGATCATACCCAATCTCCAACATCAGGATCCCATCTGGCAGCAGATGCTCTCTGCTCTCCTGAATGATCCTTCTGTAAAAAGACAGTCCGTCCGCTCCTCCGTCCAAAGCCATCACTGGATCATGCTTTCTCACTTCTTCCTGTAAGTTTTCGATCTCCCCGGTCCGGATATAAGGAGGATTGGACAGGATCATGGAAAAGCGTCCTGTTACATTTTCAAAAAGATCACTCTCTTGAAACTCTGCCTGGATTCCCAGCAATTCCGCGTTTTTAGCAGCAGTCTCCAAAGCCTTTATGGAAAGATCCACACCCAGCCCATATACGAAAAGATCTTGGGATAGCTTCAAAATGCTCAGTAGAATACATCCTGAGCCCGTACACATATCAAGCAGGCGCAACGGCTCTTTTTTCTTCCGTAGCACAATCAGTGCCTCTTCAACCAATGTTTCCGTATCCTGACGTGGAATCAATACATGCTTATCCACCTGGAACAAAAATCCCATAAACTCCTGTACACCGGTCAGATGCTGCAAGGGAATCCTCTGTCCCCTTTTTTCGATCAAGTCAAAATAACCTTTTTCCAGATCCGGATCCATTTCTTTTTCACTGTCTGAAAAATACGACGCCCGGCTGATGCCAGTTATATGCTCCAGCAGATACCATGCATCCAGACCAGCATCCGGAACTTTCCTTTGCTCCAGTAGCTTTCTGCCCTGGGTATATGCCTCTCTCAGTGTCATGACGCAACATGAACCTGCTCTTCTGTCAGGCTTTTAGCCGATCTAAAATTCTCTGCCTGATATTCCTTCCAGTCAAACACGGCTTCTACCGCCTGGATCGCCACCTCGATCATACTGTCGTCCGGTTCTTTAGTAGTCATATTCTGTACCCAAAGCCCTGGCTGACTCAACAGATTTACTATCGGGTTGTCGCTGTTTCCTGCCAGGCGGATGATCTCATAGGATACCCCCGCGATCAGCGGCATCAGCAGAATACGCAGCAGAACCCGCATGGCCTGTGACTCCGCGGTAATAAAGAAGCAAAAAATGATACTGACGATCATCACGAAAAATAAAAAACTGGTACCGCATCTTTTATGCTGTCTGGAACTTACCCTTACATTTTCTACGTTCAGATCCAATCCATGCTCAATACAGTTAATGCACTTATGCTCCGCGCCATGATACATAAAGGTCCTCTGGATATCCTTCATCCGGGATACCATAGCAATATATATAAGAAAAATCAGCACACGGATCAGTCCTTCCAGAGCAGTCAGTACGCCCCTGGATGTAATAAACTTTTTCAAAAAACCACTTAAAAAGTATGGCAGGACCATAAATATCGCGACAGCCAGAACAACAGAAAAAAGCATGACGATCGTCATCACTATGGATTCTTTTTTCTCTTCCTTTGCTGCCTCTTCCGCAGTCAGCTCCTGTACCTCTCCCTCTTCATCTTCATCTTCCACAAATTCCGCCGAAAACATCAGTGATTTCATTCCCAATACCATGGAATCTATAAAATTAAATATCCCACGGATAAATGGAATCCTGCGGATTGCTTTCGGTACAAGGCTTTTATGATCCTGGATACGAACCTCGATCTCCTGATCCGGCTTACGTACCGCCACGGCATATCGGTCGCCGTTCTTCATCATGATGCCTTCCAGAACGGCCTGTCCTCCTATATTTGATGATTTCATATCTTATCAGCTCCTAAAAGAACAGGCTGAGATATAGTTACCTCAGCCTGTCGCGTGTCATTTTTATTTGATACCATATTTCTTGTTGAACTTATCAACACGTCCACGAGCCTGTGCCGCCTTCTGCTGGCCTGTATAGAACGGATGGCACTTAGAACAGATTTCTACATGGATGCTTTTGTTTGTAGAGCCTGTTACAAATGTGTTGCCACAGTTGCAGGTCACAGTCGCCTGATGGTACTCCGGATGGATTCCTTCTTTCATGTCTTTCACCTCTCTATTTTAAAATATTTCATTATACTTTGTAAAACGGCCGGATGGCCATGATGGGATACCCGGAGGGTATACTCTCCAAAACAACGTTGTTATTGTAACATACCACACTTTCTTTTGCAAGAGATTTTCTATGATTCCTGAGTGATTTTTGTCTTTTTATGTGAAATCACAGCCTGCCTATATGAATTTCTGACGGATGACCATCCTTGTCAGCTCTTCATTATTTTTTGTCCTGGAAAACATATTCAGGAGATTGTCTACTGCTTCTTCGGACTTCATACTGTTCAGTGCCTTTCGGATAATATAGACAGCATCCTGCTCTTCCCTGGTCAGCAGCAGATCCTCTCTTCGCGTACCGGACTTTGGAATATCAATCGCCGGAAACACCCTTCTCTCCTGCAGCTTCCGGTCCAGAACCAATTCCATATTGCCGGTTCCTTTGAATTCCTCATAAACCACATCGTCCATCTTGCTTCCGGTATCCACCAGCGCGGTTGCCAGGATCGTCAGGCTTCCGCCCTCCCGCATATTTCTGGCAGCGCCGAAAATACGCTTCGGCATATGGAGTGCCGTCGGATCGAGGCCACCGGATAATGTCCTTCCGGACGGGGGCACGATCACGTTGTAGGCACGTGCCAGACGGGTAATGCTGTCCAGAAGGATCATGACGTCTTTCCCATGCTCTACCAGGCGCTTCGCGCGCTCAATCACCATTTCCGATACTCTTTTGTGATGCTCCGGAAGCTCATCAAACGTAGAATATACCACTTCCACATTAGGACCCGCGATCGCCTCCCGAATATCCGTCACTTCCTCCGGACGTTCATCGATCAAAAGAATCAGCAAATGAATATTCGGATCTGATTTCTTAACAGAAAGCGCGATTTCTTTCAGAAGGGTTGTCTTTCCTGCCTTCGGCGGAGATACAATCATACCACGCTGCCCCTTTCCGATCGGGGACAGCAGATCCACGATCCGCATTGCCATTGTACAACCCGGTGTTTCCATCCGTACACGATGGTTGGGAAAGATCGGGGTCAGATCTTCAAAATTACGTCTCTTCAGCGCTTCTGCCGGCCGCATGCCATTGATAGAGGATACATAAAGAAGGGCGCTGAACTTTTCACTCTGGGTCTTGACACGTGTATTCCCCGTTAGAATATCACCTGTTTTCAGACCAAACCTTCGGATCTGGGACGGAGAAACATACACGTCATTTTCTCCCGGAAGATAATTAGCACTCCTTATAAAACCAAATCCATCCGGGAGAACCTCCAGTATCCCGGTTACCGTCTTGCCGCTGTCAAGCTGCTCAATATCCGTAGATTCCTTCTTTTCCTTCATTTCTTCTCTTACTTCTTCTTTTGCCTCTTCCTGGGCAGCCTCCTGGTTGTCCTTCTCATCCTGGGCAAGCATTGCGTCGATCAGGTCGCTCTTCTTCATGGTAGAGACTCCTTTCATCCCTCTTGCTTTCGCAAGTTCTTTTAAAGTAGCAAGAGGCAGCGATTCATACTTCTCTCTCGTCATAAATATTTTCCTTTCTTCTATTCTTCTATATTCATTATTTTATTGATGTTTGTGGATTTTAATGGGTCAGATGGTGAACCTTCTATCTCATCAAGAATCTTAGTCTGAATTGACTCAAATGAACTAAAACCTGTTTGTATTATACACGAACTTTCGAAAAAAGCAAAGCTTTTTTTCAAAAATATTAAAACGTGTTTTTCATTTACTTGCGCTGTTACTTTAAGCATGTTATGATAATCTGCGTAGCGGACAAGCCTGTCAATATGCCCACTATCTGATTCACTCTGATTTACAGTATATGCAGTCGCGCCACGTTCTGGAAAGGACGGATACCAATCATGACAATTTTTCAAAACAAACCGGTCCGATGGGGAGAAAAGCGCTACCATTCGATGGATTATGACCTGAAACAGACCTATGGAGAAAAAGTATATAAGATCACGTTGAACGGTGGAATGACCTGTCCCAACCGTGACGGCGCCAAGGGGCACAGAGGCTGTATTTTCTGCAGTGCTTCCGGCTCCGGAGATTTTGCCGGCTCCGCGGCATTGTCTATTTCGGAACAGTTGCAAAGGGGAAAAAAGGATTTGGCCGGGAAGCGCCCTGTGCATGCTTATATTGCTTACTTCCAGGCATTTACCAATACATATGCCCCGGTTCCTTATCTGGAACAAATTTATAGGGAAGCGATCCAGGATCCGGAGGTAAAAATCCTCTCTATCGCTACCAGGCCGGACTGTCTGGGGGAGCCGGTACTGGAATTGCTGGATCGGATCAACCGGATCAAACCGGTATGGATAGAGCTTGGGCTGCAGACGATCCATCCAAAGACCGCTGCCTTCATCCGGCGAGGGTATGAACTGCCGGTCTTTGAACAGGCTGTCCAAAATCTCCGCAGGCGGAAGATCGGCATAATCGTTCATACGATCCTTTATCTTCCGGGAGAGACCCGGCAGCAGATGTTCGATACACTGGATTATCTGAACCAGACGGATATCCAGGGAATCAAGCTGCAGCTTCTCCATATCTTAAAGGGTACGGATCTGGCCGCGGTATATGAAACCCGTCCGTTCCTGGTTCCTTCCATGGATGAATATATTGCCACTCTGGGATCGTGCATCTCCCGGCTAAGGCCGGATATCACCATCCACCGTCTGACCGGCGACGGGCCGGGAGACCTTCTCATCGAACCTCTCTGGACACGCAATAAGCGCACCGTTTTGAACACGCTGCATCAATATCTGAAGGAACAGGATATCTGGCAGGGAAAGGAGTATCATGACTGAAACATTTACCTTATATAAACTGATGGTATTATATCTGTTGAAAAAAGTAGATTTTCCGCTGGCTACCACACAGATTTCTGATTTTATGCTGGGAAAGGAATATACGACTTATTTCCGGCTCCAGGAAACACTGTCGCAGTTGGTAGATTCCAATATGATCAAAGCAGAAACCACCTACCGTCGCACACTTTATCATCTGACAGGCGATGGAGAAAAGACGATCCAGCTTCTGCAAAGCAATATCAATTATGAAATCCGGCGGGATATGGATGTTTTTGTAGAGGAAAACGAATTCGACTTAAGAGAAGAACTCTCCGCAAAAGCGACCTACTATCTCAATACAAACCAGGAATATGAGGCGCGATGCCAGATCATGGAAGGCCAGGACAGCCTTCTTGATATGAAGCTGACCGTTCCTACAAAAGCGGAAGCGGAATCCATCATCCGGAATTGGAACACATACAGCCAGGAGATTTACGCAAAACTGCTGGGAAAACTTTTATGATCTTCCCCGCAGTTTCGTGAGATGTTCCTTGATCTGCCTTTCATAGCCGGAATCACTGGGTTCATAGAATCTGGCCTCCTTGATCTCATCTGGCAGATACTGCTGCTCTACATAATGCTCCGGATAATTATGGGCATATTTATAACCGGTTCCATGTCCCAGCTTTTCCGCTCCTTTATAATGTGCGTCCTGTAGATGAACAGGAACCGTTGTCTGTGTCTGTCGTACACTTGTGCCCGCGGCAGAGACTGCCTTCACCGCAGAATTGCTTTTGGGCGCAGATGCCACATACAGGACGGCCTGGGATAAAATAATCCCGGCCTCAGGCATTCCGATGCGTTCCACAGCCTGTGCCGCGGCAACCGCAACCATCAGTGCCTGGGGATCCGCATTTCCTACGTCCTCGGCCGCGCAGATCATGATCCTGCGCGCGATAAACTTAATATCCTCTCCGGCGTACAGCATCTTTGCCAGATAATAGACCGCGGCGTCTGGATCAGTTCCCCTCATGCTCTTGATAAAGGCCGATATCGTATCGTAATGATTGTCTCCTGTTTTATCATAATGTACCACACGTTTCTGGATACATTCAGATGCCACATCCAGAGTAATGTGAATCAGGCCGTCCTCACTGCGGTTCGTGGTCAGAATTCCCAGTTCTACTGCGTTGAGGGCATTTCTTGCGTCACCGCCCGATAGATCCGCCAGGAAATCCAGTGCGTCCTCGTCAATCTCCGCCTTGAATGACCCCATTCCTTTTTCTTTATCATATACGGCCCGGCGCAAAATCGACTTGATATCTTCTTTCTCCAGCGTATGAAGCTCAAATATACTGGATCTGGACAAAAGCGCCCCGTTCACTTCAAAATAAGGATTTTCTGTGGTGGCCCCGATCAGTGTAATCGTACCATCCTCCACAAACGGAAGCAGATAGTCCTGCTGTCCTTTATTGAATCTATGGATCTCATCGATAAAAAGAATGGTTTTCTTCTGATACATCCCCAGAAGCCCTTTGGCTTCATTCACCACATTTTCCATATCCTTTTTTCCGGCAGACGTGGCGTTGATCTGCTTAAATTCTGAACTGGTCGTATTGGCGATGACCTTTGCAAGTGTTGTTTTCCCCGTTCCCGGCGGTCCGTAAAAAATGATCGAGCCAAGCTTATCGGCGCGAATCGCCCGGTACAAAAGCTTGTCCTTCCCGATAATATGCTTCTGCCCCACCACCTCATCCAAAGTAGCAGGACGCATCCTGGACGCCAGAGGCGATTCTTTTTCCTGTCTGGTTTCTCTCATATAATCAAATAAATCCATCTTATGCACCTCGTCTATGGTATTTTAAACAGCAGCCAATGAGCGGATGACTTCCCCTGCGATCAGAAGTCCCGCTACGGGAGGAACGAAAGAAATGCTTCCTGGAACAGTCCTTCGTCCCTCTTTTTCTTCTTCCGTGGCCCGTCCGGAAACATCCACAGGCGGCTCTTTTGAGTATAATACTTTCAAATGCGTGATCCCTTTCGCTTTCAATTCCCTGCGCATCACCTTACAGAGCGGACAGACACTGGTCTTTGACAGATCTGTGATCTCAAACAGCTCCGGATGCAGTTTATTGCCCGTCCCCATACTGCTGATCAACGGGATTTCAAGCCGCCCGGCCCATTCTGCGATCGAAAGCTTGCCTGTGACAGTATCAATCGCATCAACGATATAACCGGGCTTTCTTTGAAACAAATCCGAAAGATTATCCTTTAGAATAAAACGTTCATAGGTTTCAACCTGGATTTCCGGGCAGATCTCCCGGATCTGTTCTTTCATAACTTCTGTCTTATACCTCCCGATCGTATGGTGGTTTGCCACGGATTGACGGTTGATATTCGTCAAAGAAACTTTGTCTGGATCAATCAGGATCAGGTTTCCGACTCCGCTTCTGGCAAGGGCCTCGATGCAATGGGATCCTACGCCGCCCACACCAAATACCATGACGCTGGCATGCCTTAGACGTTCCATTGCCTCCGTGCCGATCAGCAGTTCCGTTCGGGAAAACTCATGTATCATTGCTCTTATTTTCTCCTGTATTGTGTTTTTTTTGACTGTCACTCTAAAAGGAGTTCATCCACGGTTACAAATTGGTATCCTTCGGCCTCCAGAAGGTCTATGATCCGCAAAGCAGCTCTTACGGAGCTTTTATAACAGTCATGTAACAAAATAATATCATTTTCTTCTACTTCCGTCACTACCTTATTTACAATTTCCTCTTCATTTTCTGTGGCCCAGTCCAGAGGATCCACTGTCCACATCACAGGAAGTACGTGAATTCTCTTTTCCAGCGTCTTCTGCCACAAGCCAAAAGGAGGCCGCATGTATTCTACCGGTTGTCCGGTGATCCCTGTGATCAGTTCATTTGTTTTTTTTATCTCCTGATAGGCGGCCTCATCACTGACTCTTGTAATCTCTACGTGATTATATGTATGATTCCCTACCAGATGTCCTTCGTCAAATTCTCTTTTTACGATTTCCGCATTGTTTCCTGCTTCTATATTTTTTCCAATCAAAAAAAATGTAGCTTTTACGTCCCGTTCTTTCAGGCCGTCCAGCAAAAAAGGCGTATGCTTTGCATTGGGCCCATCGTCAAAGGTCAACGCAATCTTCGGCTGCTCCGTTTTGCCTTCAAACGCTTCCGTCCCACCTTCTTCTGTGATCAGATACACTGTTTCTCCCACGTCGTTTTGCACATTCCCAAAAGCAACTTCGGGAACACAGATTCCCAGCAGCAACAAGACATAAACCAGCCCGATTCCTTGCATCCACTTTTTCATACTCTGCTTTTTTGTTCCTTTCCCTTTGGCCAGATTCGTATTTCTTTTCAATATATGCATTGCGCTTTCAATTTATTGATGATATAATCGGATGTATTTCTAAAGCTGCTGTCAAGGGGAACGATGAGAAAATCCGTACGGAGGTGTATCATGCAAACCATTATGATTGTTGAGGATGACCCTGTTATCCGCGAGGAACTGACTTTCTTGCTGGAAAATGAGAGCTATCAGGTTTTACCTGTATCGGATTTTGAAACCGTCCCGGGGCAGGTGCGAATACAGATTCAATCAACAGAGTGGAGGGGAACCTGTGTGACACTCACCTTCCCTGCAGAAGTGAAGCTTGCAAAAATGTAAGAAAACTCAATATCAATTCGATACAACCGGTTCTTCTTTCGTGTTATTTCCCTTGGGTTATTTTTCCTGGTGTACCTGCTTTATACTGTGATTGCCTATATCAACATGAAACGGAATGTGTTGCCGGATACTCCGTAAAAAAATAAAGGCTTTTCAAAGAATAATTTTCTTGAAAAGCCTTTATTTTCAACCATTTCAAAGCTACCTAGCGGACTTGAACCGCCGACCTCATCCTTACCAAGGATGCGCGCTACCTACTGCGCCAAGGTAGCTTAGTATGAAATTGCTGCTGCCGGTAAGAATCTCCCTGCCAAGGAAGCACGCTTCACACAACATTAGTACTATACAATACAATCTATCGATTTGTCAATATTTTTTAGAAAAAATGTCATATTTGTAATATCCTGCCTGAAATTCCTATCTCCCGGGTTCTCCCCAAATTGCATACAATTTTACATAGATTTTACAAAACCAGGCTATCAGACTTGATGTTTCTTTTATATGATAGTTCTGTAAACAAAAAACAACCCTAAAAGGAGAAAAACGACATGAAAACATCAAAAAGAAACTTAGCCTTGATACTTACTGGCATACTGGCGTTCTCTGCCTTAACCGGATGTGGCAATAGCAGCGCCGGCGCCTCCGGGAATTCCGACAGCGCCTCCGGCAATGAAAGCAGCTCTGAGCGTTTTGACGCGGAGAATGAGATCGGTGTGATCACACGTGAAGATGGTTCTGGAACCCGTGGAGCATTCATCGAACTGTTTGGCATTGAAGAAACGAATGACGCAGGGGAAAAAATCGATAATACCACGGACACTGCGGCAGTCACGAATTCTACCTCTGTCATGATGACAACGGTAGCCGGAGATTTATATTCCATCGGTTACATCTCCCTTGGTTCCATGAATGATACCGTGAAGGCGGTCCAGATCGATGGTACGGATGCTACGGCAGAAAATATAAAGGATGGTACATACAAAATTGCACGTCCTTTCAACATTGCCACAAAAGAGGGATTGAGTGAGGCCGCACAGGATTTTATCAGCTTTATCATGAGTGCGGACGGACAGGCTGTGATCGAAGAAAACGGATACATCTCCGTTGCAAAAGCCGAACCTTACGGCGGTAAGATGGATTCCGGTAAGATCGTAGTCTCTGGTTCCAGTTCCGTCACCCCGGTCATGGAAAAACTGAAGGAGGCTTATCTGGAAAAAAATCCAGATGTAGAAATTGAGATCCAGCAGAGCGATTCTTCCACCGGAATGTCCGACGCCATCGACGGGACCTGCGATATCGGAATGGCTTCCCGGGATTTAAAGGACTCCGAGACAGAAAAAGGATTGACTGCTACGGTAATCGCGATGGACGGTATCACCGTGATCGTAAACAATGACAGTCCTGTAGAAGGGCTGACCAGCGAACAGGTGAAAAATATCTTTACCGGCGATGCCGTCATCTGGGAAGATGTATTATAGTATATATCTAAGTATTGAATACGAATCCGCAGGAGCCGCGGCAGAAGCTGCTGCCCTGCCTTTTATAAAGGAGCATATCTATGAAGCAGATCAAAGAAAAGGCAATGAAATTTCTTTTTTTCCTGGCAGCCTGCGTATCCGTCGCGGCAGTGGTTTTAATCTGTATCTTCCTGTTCGCGAACGGAATCCCCGCCATTCGGAAAATTGGTATTTTTCAATTTCTGCTGGGAACAAGATGGAAGCCCGCGAACAATCTTTATGGGAACTTCCCGATGATCATCGGCTCCCTTTATGTAACTGCCGGAGCATTACTGATCGGTGTACCGGTTGGTATTCTGACCGCAGTGTTTATGGCGGAATTTGCTCCCGTACAGATTTACAAACCTATGAAATCCGCGATCAACCTTATGGCCGGAATCCCCTCGGTCGTATATGGCTTTTTCGGACTGGTCGTTTTGGTACCTATGGTCCGCGAGACCTTTGGCGGACGTGGTATGAGCGTTCTGACCGCTTCTATTCTATTGGGATTGATGATCCTTCCTACCATCATCAGTGTATCCGAGACTTCCATCCGGGCAGTTCCGAGAGCCTATTATGAGGGCGGCCTCGCGCTTGGCGCTTCCCATGAAAGAAGTGTATTTTTTACGGTAGTTCCCGCCGCCAAAGGAGGCATTTTTGCCGGTGTTGTCTTAGGGATCGGGCGCGCGGTCGGGGAAACCATGGCCGTTATGATGGTTGCCGGCAACCAGGCAGTCATCCCGGGAAAAATCACGTCCGGTGTCCGGACACTGACCACAAATATTGTGCTGGAAATGGGATATTCCACGGATCTGCACCGCGAAGCCTTGATCGGTACCGCGGTGATCCTGTTTGTATTCATTTTGATCATCAATTTATCTTTATCCCTTTTGAAAAGGAGGATGTAGAAATGGCAGAAATGCTAAAAAAGAAATGGAGATCCTACCGTCGGGACCCGAGATCACTCCTATTACTTGTTTCGGTATATCTCGCGGCATTTCTCACCATGCTCGCGCTGCTTTTTATTATTTTATATATCCTTGTAAAGGGAATTCCGAATCTGACGCCGGAGTTATTTCGTAAAACCTATACATCAGAAAATGTATCTTTACTCCCGGCACTGGTCAATACTTTACTGATCACGCTGCTTTCCCTGCTGTTCGCTGTTCCCATAGGGATCGGTGCCGCAATCTATCTGACAGAATACGCACGCCGGGGAAATAAGCTTGTGGGCATTGTAGGTGTGACCGCGGAAACATTATCCGGGATTCCTTCCATTGTATATGGATTATTCGGCTCCCTGTTCTTTGTAAAATATCTTGGTTTTGGACTTTCTTTATTGTCCGGGGCACTGACCCTGAGTATTATGATCCTTCCGCTGATCATGCGAACCACCGAGGAGGCTCTTCGAAGTGTACCGGACAGCTACCGGGAGGGAAGCTTCGGACTGGGAGCCGGCAAGCTTCGGACTGTTTTTTCCATCGTCCTGCCATGCGCCGTTCCAGGTATCCTATCCGGCATAATCCTTGGAATCGGACGAATCGTTGGGGAATCGGCCGCGCTGATCTTTACCGCCGGGACCGTAGCGGAAATCGCATCCGGTGTTTTGGACTCTGCCCGTACCTTGTCGGTACATATGTACTCTATTTCCGGCGAAGGACTCTACATCAGCCAGACCTACGCGACTGCTGTCGTACTGCTGGTAGTCGTGATTCTGATCAACGCGCTTTCAAGCTACATCGCGAAAAAAATAGGAGGTGAACGTACGGATGGATAAAATCCTGGTTGAAAATCTGGACTTATTCTATGGAACTTTTCAGGCCTTGAAGGATATAAATCTGAATATACAAAAAAATGAGATCACTGCTTTTATCGGTCCTTCCGGATGTGGGAAATCGACTTTGATGAAAAGTCTGAACCGCATGAATGACCTGGTAGAAGGCTGCCAGATCAAAGGAAAGATCCTGCTGGATGGTGAGGATATCTATGGGAGTATGGATATCAACCTGCTCCGCAAGCGTGTGGGGATGGTATTTCAAAAACCGAACCCATTTCCCATGAGTATTTACGATAATATTGCTTTCGGGCCAAGAACACATGGTATCCGCTCCAAAGCGGCACTGGACGAAATCGTGGAGCGCTCCTTGAGGGGGGCCGCCATCTGGGATGAAGTGAAGGACCGGCTGAAAAAATCCGCCCTCGGTATGTCCGGCGGACAACAGCAGCGTCTTTGTATCGCCCGGGCCCTGGCGGTAGAACCGGAGGTTCTGCTGATGGACGAACCGACAAGCGCGCTGGATCCGATCTCCACCGCGAAGGTCGAAGAACTTGCGTCAGAATTAAAGAAAGACTATTGCATCGTGATCGTAACACACAATATGCAGCAGGCAGTCCGCATTTCTGACAAAACAGCGTTTTTCCTGCTGGGTGAGCTTGTGGAATTTGGAGAGACCGAAAAACTATTTTCCATGCCGCGGGATAAACGGACAGAGGACTATATTACAGGGAGGTTTGGATAATGCGTCCAAGATTTGATGAACAGTTAGACTTATTAAATAAAGAATTGATCACCATGGGGGCACTCTGTGAAAGCGCGATCGCGATGTCCGCAAAGGCCCTTACGGAGGGGAGCCCGGAATTGGCGAAAGCCGTTCCCGACCTTTCCGCCCAGATAGACCATAAGGAGCGGGAAATTGAAGCCATGTGCCTGAGACTGTTGTTACAGCAGCAGCCCGTGGCCAGGGATCTGCGGATCGTTTCCTCTGCGTTAAAAATGGTGACAGATATGGCACGTATCGGAGATCAATCCGCAGATATCGCTGAAATCGTCGCGTTGGAAAATATCTATTCCACGGATGACACGCAGGTCATTCTTGATATGTCCGCCGCCGTGATCAAAATGGTCACGGACAGTATTGACGCTTTTGTCAAAAAGGATATGAAGATGGCAAGAGCCGTGATCGAGTATGATGATATTGTAGATTCCTTTTTTAATCAGGTGAAGCAAATGCTGATCGACCTGTTCAGTAAGCCGAAGACAGACGGTGAGTATGCCATTGACCTTCTGATGATCGCGAAATACTTTGAGCGGATCGGCGATCATGCCGTCAATATCGCAAAATGGGTATTGTTCTCGATCACAGGGGATAAAGAGGGGTAACGTTGATGAAGTCCCAAATATGTGGTAATATTTGCTTTAGAACACTGCCATAAAAGAAAGGAAGAGACAAACATGATTTTTTGTATAGAGGATGATGATTCCATCCGCGATCTCATGATATATACTCTCAATTCCGCTGGATTTGAAGCAAAAGGGTTTGGCGACGGCGCCGGCCTTTTTCGCGCCCTGCAGACACAAACCCCGCAGTTGATCATGCTGGATATCATGCTTCCCGGCGAGGACGGCATTTCCATTTTAAAAAAACTGCGGCTGCAGGCCGCTACGGCAGACATTCCTGTGATCATGGCAACCGCCAAAGGAACAGAATTTGACAAAGTGACCGGCCTCGACCTGGGCGCGGATGATTACCTCGCGAAACCCTTCGGTATGATGGAAATGATCTCCCGCGTCAAAGCAGTCCTTCGCCGTACCGGTCCCCGGAAAGAGGAGAAGCTTCTGCATATCGGCAATCTGGAGCTGAATCTGGAAACTTACATCGTGCTTGTAAATGGCAGGCGCGTTCAATTGACATTAAAAGAATATAAGCTGCTCCGTACGTTCATGGAAAATCCCGGCCGGGTATTCACCCGCGACCAGCTTCTGGAAATCGTGTGGGGAATGGATTACATCGGGGAGACCCGCACCGTCGATGTCCACATCGGCACACTCCGGACAAAACTGGGCGAATGCGGCAATTACATTGAAACAGTACGGGGCGTTGGTTATCGAATGGAGGGAACATTATGACAGGTACTATGACAAAACGTATTTTCCGTTCTATCTGCCTTGTCGCGCTTACGGTTTTTCTTGCTTCCCTGATCCTGATCATGGGGGTACTGTATCATTATTTTTCAGAGGTGGAACAGTCACAACTGAGAATGCAGACCGGTCTTGCCACGCAAGGCGTTACCCATGAAGGACTGAAGTATTTCCATGATTTCGAAGTGTCTGATTATCGGATCACATGGATTGATAAAGACGGAACGGTTCTATATGACAGCGAATCTGATTTTGCGGAAATGGAAAATCATCTGGAACGCGAGGAGGTAAAGGAAGCGATTTTAAGCGGTTATGGGGAAAGCAGCAGATACTCTTCCACCCTGATGGAACGCTCTTTATATTCCGCTCAGCTTCTCAAGGACGGCACGATCCTCCGGCTTTCTATATCCCAGAATTCTATCCTGACGCTTCTTCTGGGTATGGCACAGCCCATTTTTATCATATTTGCCATAGCGCTGGTTCTCTCGGTTGCTTTAGCGATCCAGGTTTCCAAAAAAATAGTAACCCCCTTCAATACCATTGACCTGGATCATCCGCTGTCCAATGATGGCTATGATGAGCTTTCACCTTTTTTAAAGCGTATTGACAGCCAGCAGAAACAGCTACGTCTGCAAAAGACCGCCCTGCTCCAGAAAGAAAACGAGTTAAATACCATTATCGGAAGCATGAGCGAAGGCATGATCCTCTTAAATAAAAAAGGGAAGATCCTCAGCATCAATCCCGCTGCCGGGAAATTATTGAACGCGCCACAGGACTGTGCAGGCGTGGATATTCTTTCTTTAAACCGGAATCTCGAACTACAGGAGATTCTTTCCGGCGCCTTACAGGGAACGCCGGGAGAACGTGTGATCGAACTGCGGGACGGCCGTTATCAGATCCATGCCAATCCGATCATCTCCGAAAACACCATACAAGGAACTGCCCTTTTCTTTTTCAATGTTACAGAAAAAGAAAAGGCGGAACAGATCCGCCGTGAATTTACTGCCAATGTCTCTCATGAATTAAAGACACCACTTCAGTCCATTTCCGGCTATGCGGAGCTGATGAAGAATGATATGGTCCAAAGTGAAGACCGGATCCCCTTTGCCGGAAAGATTTATGACGAGGCACAGCGTATGATACGGCTCATAGAAGATATCATCAGCCTTTCCCATCTGGATGAAGGCGCAAAGGACATGCAGCGCGAACATACAGACCTGTACAAGCTGGCGGAAAAAGCAATACAAAGCCTGGAATCCGAAGCCTACGCCGCCCATGTCACACTGGAGCTTTCCGGGATGCCTTCCGTCCTGCACTGCTCCCGGCAGCTTTTGTACAGTATTATTTATAACCTTTGTGATAACGCGGTCAAATATAATCACGAGAATGGAAAGGTTGCGGTAAATATACAAAACGAAGAGACGGAAATTGTGCTTTCTGTCCATGATAACGGAATCGGGATCGCCCCGGAAGACCAGGATCGGATCTTTGAACGTTTCTACCGGGTGGACAAAAGCCATTCCAAAGAAGTCGGCGGTACAGGGCTGGGTCTTTCTATCGTAAAGCACGCGGCCCGGATCTGCGACGCGGAAATTGAAGTAGAAAGTACGCTTGGAAAAGGTACGGTCATTACGGTCACCTTTCCAAAATCCTAAAAAAGCTCCCCCCTCTCTTGACGGGGGCTTTTTCTTTCTGGTAAAATACATTTGTCGAATCAAGGAGGTATATTTATGCATATTACTACAATCTTTATCTGGTTTGTGTTATATAGTATTCTAGGATGGATCTATGAAACGGCTTTCTGTAGTATCAAGACCCTGAAGTGGGATAACCGTGGAATGCTGATCGGCCCTTACTGCCCTATTTATGGAGTCGGTGCCGTACTGGATGTGCTGGTCTGCAGCGGCTTACCGAATTATACCGCAGTCTTTTTTACGTGTATGCTGGGTTCCGCGGTTCTGGAATACTCCACTTCCTATACCACGGAAAAGCTGTTCCATGCGGTATGGTGGGATTACAGCAATCTGCCGCTGAACATCAAGGGACGTATCTGCCTGCCCTGCTCCCTCGGCTTTGGCGCGGCGGGGCTGATCGTACTGTATGGTATCCATCCTTACATATCCCGGATCACAGACGCGGTCACCCTTTACTGGCAGGAACCCTTCGCGCTGCTTTTGATGGCTGTTTTTGCGGCGGATTGCGCACTGACGGCGGACTCCCTCATCGCGCTGAATGTCAAGCTGGAAACTACCTTAAACGCGATCGACTCACAGATTTCCGAAAAATATGACGCCTTTATCGAGACCACAAAGCAGAACCTGACGGAAGGCCTGGTGACACTAAAAGAGAAAGTTTCTATGGAAGAATTCCGCGAGCGTAGAATGATGGAGGAATTGAAAAATACACTTTCCACCATGAACTGGACCCAGACCCGGGCGCTCCGTTCCTCCGTATCCTTCCGTCATGCCAGATACAGCGAACTGGGAAGCAAGATGAAAAAGCATGCGCTTTCCCTCCGTAAAAAGAATCGGAATGAAAGGCAGAATCATTTATGAAATTAACTGCAAAAGAACTCTCTGAAATCAGAACTCTTCTTCATGGGCTGCACCAGACAAAGGAAGCACAGCTCATGAAGCATTTTCTCCAGCATGGGCATATCTCGACCTATGACCATGTAGTCAGTGTGACCAGGCTTAGTTTTTATCTGAACCGCCGCTTTCATCTGGGCGCTTCAGATTCCGAACTGGTACGGGGCGCGTTTTTACATGATTTTTATCTGTACGACTGGCATAACAGTCATTCCCACGAACGGCTGCATGGCTTCCATCATCCGGCGGTGGCCTTGAAAAATGCCATGCAGCGGTATCGCCTGTCACCGGTAGAGCAGAATATCATCAAGAGCCATATGTGGCCTCTGACTTTGTTTTCCGTTCCAAAATGCCGGGCGGCGGTGATCGTCTGTCTCACAGATAAAATCTGCTCTACCTATGAGACCATTGTACGCAAAAGGAGTTTTCCCTGCTGAATGAATATATAAAAAACAGGTGCAGTAGTACCTTTCACCAAAATGAAAATCTCTGCACCTGTTTTATATTTACTTAATCATATGATCTAAAGTGTAATATCTTCAACTGATACGCCTAAAGAAGATAATTTAGCGATCGTCACTCGAATCAGATAATCCAATTCGGAATTCTCATGACCGCCATTTGCCTTTTTAATACGTTGTAAATCTGTATATCTGTCAATCGTAACTGTAATCAACTCTTTATCTGTCATATAAATTCACCACCTTTATCAACAGATTGCTCTCAAAACTCTTCCATGGAAACCACCTATTTGATGCCTTCATTATAACAAAATGCTTTTTTCATGTAAAGCTTTTATATTTCCATCCCTCATACTTTTTTGGTACAGGTCACTGCCATGGAGCCTGCCCCGATATGACAGGCGATGCTTAATGACAGTGGGTTCTCCATGATCTCATACTCCGGGAAATGGCTGTGGATCTCGGCCTTCCACTCTGCTGCCTCTTCCTTGCCGCAGGTGTAAGCCATCCCCAGCACCAGCCTGGATTCTTTTCCAGCGAATCGTTCTTTGATATCCTTTTCGATCGCCTGCAGCATGGTCCGCTTCGCCGCTTTCCAGCCGCGCACCTTTGCATAGGCATCCAGCTTTTCCCCCTGGATCTGCAGTACCGGCTTCAGATTCAGCACCGTTCCAAGCGCCGCGGCAGCAGGTGTGATCCTTCCGCCCTTTTTCAGATATTTCAAAGTATCCACTGTAATATAGATGGTCGATTCAAATTTTTCTCTTTCCAGGATTTCCTTAATCTCTGCCGCTGACTTTCCCGCGTCCCGCAGCTCCATAGCATCCATGACCGACCTCTCCTGTGTCACGGAAATTCTCTGGTTATTCACCACCTGTACTCTTCCATCATAATCCTCAGCCAATGAAAGAGCTGTCTCACAGGAACTGCTCAGACCGCTGGACATCGGGATATGGACCAATTCATCATATTCCTCCAAAGCCTTGTCCCACAGATCCATGACATCACCTGGCGATGGCTGTGAGGTGGAAATATCCGCATCCTGGGCAAGTCTTTTGTAAAATTCCTCCTGGGTCAGTGTAATATCCTCCAGGAAGAGCTCTCCGTCAATAAAGAACGGCATCGGAAGGACAAAAATCCCCATCTCCTTTCCCTTTGCCTGTGTTATTCCACTATTACTATCTGTCACGATCGCGATTTTACTCATTTCATTTCCTCCAATACGGAACTTTTCTTAATTTTTAAAACTGTGGATCGGCGCCGGGATCCTTCCCTTCCGGTTGATAAACGCGCCGCATCCAAATTCATTTACCGGAATGATGGGCGCATACCCCAGAAGCCCGCCGAATTCCGCCGTTTCCCCCACATCCTTACCGATCACAGGAATCAGACGTACCGCAGTAGTCTTCTGATTCACCATACCGATCGCCATCTCATCCGCAATGATCCCGGAAATGGTACTGGCTTTTGTCTTGCCGGGAATCGCGATCATATCCAGGCCTACGGAGCAGACACAGGTCATCGCTTCCAGCTTTTCCAAAGTCAGAGAACCCTTATTTACCGCGTCGATCATTCCCTGGTCCTCGCTGACCGGAATAAAGGCCCCGCTCAATCCTCCTACGTAGGAGGACGCCATGACTCCCCCCTTTTTCACCTGGTCGTTGAGCATTGCCAGAGCCGCCGTGGTTCCCGGAGCGCCTACCCGTTCCAGCCCGATCTCTTCCAGGATCTCCGCCACACTATCTCCAATTGCCGGGGTGGGTGCTAAAGACAGATCTACGATTCCAAACGGAATCCCCATCCGGGCGGATGCCTCACCTGCCACAAGCTGGCCGACCCTTGTCACCTTGAAGGCAGTCTTTTTGATCGTCTCGCACAGCTCTTCGAAGCCTTTGCCCCGAACCTTTTCCAGTGCCTTTTTTACGACACCCGGACCGCTGACTCCTACATTGATCACTGCGTCCGCTTCTGTCACGCCCAAAAACGCCCCTGCCATAAAAGGATTGTCATCCGGGGCATTACAGAAAATAACCAGCTTGGCGCACCCTAAAGAATCCCTCTCCTTTGTCGCTTCCGCCGTTGCCTTTACGATCTCGCCGCACAGACGGACCGCGTCCATATTGATCCCTGTCTTGGTAGAGCCTACGTTGACAGAGCTGCAGATCCGTTCCGTCCGGGCAAGGGCCTGGGGAATGGAACGAATCAGATATTCTTCGCTTTTTGTCATCCCCTTAGACACCAGCGCGGAATATCCGCCGATAAAATTCACCCCCACCACTTCTGCCGCCCGGTCCAGTGTCCGCGCGATCGTGACATAATCCTCCGGACTTTTACACGCGGCGGAGCCGACCAGTGAAACAGGAGTAATGGAAATCCGTTTGTTGACAATGGGAATTCCGAATTCCTTTTCAATATCTTTCCCTGTGCTGACCAGATCCTTCGCGGCCGTTGTGATCTTATCATAGATTTTCCGGTTCAATGCGTCCAGATCCGAGTCAATACAATCCAGCAGGCTGATCCCAAGCGTAATGGTCCGCACATCCAGATTCTCATGCTCGATCATTTCATTTGTCTCTGAAACCTCATACATATTAATCATATCTGTTGTCCCTCACATATTTTGTAACCAATTTGCGCAGCAAATGGAATACCCGTATTGTAGTATGAAAAAGAGCCCGTAACCATCAGAGCCGGTGCATTTTCTCAAAAATCTCTTCTCTCTGACAGCGGATATTGACTCCGATCTCCCTGCCCAACTTCTCCAGGTCATCGCAAATCTGCGTAAACTGCGTATCTTTTTCCGTCACATCCACGATCATCATCATATTAAAATATCCCTGCACAATAGTCTGGGAAATATCCAGAATGTTGATCTCATTTTCCGCAAGATAGGTACACACCCTGGCGATGATTCCCACAGTATCCTTTCCCAATACGGTTACAATACATTTCTTCATGTTCTGTTCCTCCTAAACTCAGATGATGCTTCCTCTAGAATGTATAAATCTCGGATATCTCATCCCTTTTTGCGACGGCTATATCCAGTTCTTCCCCTTTATACGCATTATCCCCCAATGTCACTTCCAGCTTCACCGTCTCATATGCCAGGCGCACATAATTATTTTCCTTGCTCAGATGCCCCAGGATAATGTATTTCAAATTATCATGTAGTATATCACAAAGAAGCCGTCCTGACAATTCATTTGATAAATGTCCCTTATCTCCCAGGATCCGTTGCTTTAGATAATAGGGGTACGCCCCCACTTCCAGCATATGTATATCATGATTCGCCTCCAGCAGCACCGCGTCCAGATTCTGCAGCTTATTTACCACATAATCTGTATAAATTCCCAGATCCGTCACCACGGCCGCCGATTTTCCGCCGCATTCCATCCGGTAACCGGTTGGCTCGTTGGCATCATGGGAAATCGCAAATGGGTCGATCGTAATATCCCCCAGGGAAAACTTTTGATCGATCTGGATGGGATGCAGCAGTCCCTCCGGCATCTTGCCCAGGCCGGAATAGCTTTTGATCCCTTCGATCGTACCAGACGATGCATAGATCGGGATCTCGTATTTCCGGCTGAACACCCCCAGTCCCTGGATATGGTCCGAATGCTCATGGGTCACCAGGATCCCGCTCAGTTCCTCTCCTTTGATCTCTAGTTCCTTTAAGCCTGCGTCGATCCGCTTTTTACTGATCCCCGTATCCACCAGAAGATGGGTATGGTCGCTGCCGACATAAATGCAGTTCCCGCTGCTCCCACTGGCAATGCTGCACATTCTCATAGTAATAATTCTCCTATCTGTTCCTTTGTATTTTCAAAATCCCCGCTATTATCAATGACTGCCGTACAGATCCCGCGGAATGCTTCCTCCGATGGCTGTGCCTGGAGGATCCCCCGGATCTTCTCTTCCGTATATCCCCTTGATTCCTTCAGGCGCTGATAACGTACAGACTCCTCCGCGAAAATATACCACATTTCCTGACAGATATCCCTATATTCCACATTGGGAAACAGGGCAGACTCTACCACATATAGCCGGATCTCTTTCTTCTCATTCCGTGAAATGTCCTGCCTCACCCATCGCTTCACTTCCGGATGAACAATATGATTCAAAGCCTCCAGCCTTTCCGGGCTGGCAAAAACAACCGCGGCAAGCTTCTCCCTGTCCAGTTCTCCGTCCGTTCCTGTCACTTCCCGGCCAAACACCTCCACGATCCGTTGAAAACAAGGCTGTCCTTTTTGCTGGAGCTTCCTTGCCACGTCATCCAGCGGAGAGACGACTGCTTTGTATGCCTCCTGCAGATAGTACAGAACCTGGCTTTTTCCGGAACCAATGCCGCCTGTAACTCCTAGTATTTTCATGCTTTATTTCCTTCTACTTTGCTTCATACCAATCCCTTCCGGTATGCATATCCACGATCAAAGGAACCAGCAGATCTGCCGCCTGCTCCATCTGCTCCTTCAAAATTTCCTTTACCTGCTCCAGCTCTTCCTCATAAGCCTCGATCAGAAGCTCATCATGTACCTGTAGGATCAATTTTGATTTCAATCCTTTTCGTTTCAGTTCCCTTGCCACTCCGATCATAGCGATCTTGATCACGTCAGCCGCCGTACCCTGGATCGGCGCGTTCATTGCCACCCGCTCACCGAAGCTCCGCTGCATGAAGTTGCTGGATTTCAGTTCCGGCACCGGTCTGCGGCGGCCAAACAGAGTCACCACATACCCGTTTTTCTTCGCGTGAGCTACCTGTTTGTCCAGAAAACTCTTCACACCCGGATAAGTGTCAAAATAATTTTCTATATATTGTGCTGCTTCTTTTCTTGTAATACTAAGATCCTGGCTCAGTCCAAAGGAACTGATGCCATACACGATCCCAAAATTCACTGCTTTCGCATTGCGCCGCTGCAGGTCTGTTACTTCCTCAAAGGGCACGTGGAATACCTGGGAAGCCGTGGTCCTGTGGATATCCTGAGCCTCCTTGTATGCCTGGATAAGCTGTCCGTCTCCGGAACAATGTGCCAGGATGCGAAGCTCGATCTGCGAATAATCTGCGTCCACAAATACGCATCCTTCTTTTGGCACAAATACCTTCCGGATCAGACGTCCCAGTTCCATCCGAATCGGTATATTCTGTAAGTTTGGGTCTGTACTGCTCAGCCTCCCGGTCGCCGTGATCGTCTGGTGGAATTTTCCGTGGATCCTTCCGTCCGGGCCGATAAAATTCGCCAGTCCATCGGCATAGGTGGATTTCAGCTTTGTAAGCTGGCGATACTCCAGGATCTTCGCTACCACCGGATAATCCGGCGCCAGCTTATCCAGCACATCCGCCGCCGTAGAATAGCCTGTCTTCGTCTTCTTGCCGCCCTTTAACCCCATATGGTCAAAAAGGACTACTCCAAGCTGCTTGGGAGAATTGATATTAAAGGTCTCCCCTGCCAGCTCATAGATCTCCTTTTCCAGTTCCAGAATCCTGCCCCCCAACTGGCCGCCATACACCTTTAAGGCTTCCCCTTCGATCTTCACCCCTGCCTGCTCCATTTCATAAAGCGTAAATAAAAGCGGCATCTCAATCTCCGTAAACAGAGAATACATACCGGCCTCTTTTAGTTTTTTTGTAAGCGGTCCCGCCGCCGCAAATGCGGTGTACGCTTCATAGCAGGCTTTCGTGGAAAGATCCGCCTTCTCATTGACCAGAAGATGAAGCTGCTCTCTCGCCACGTCCTCGTATCCATAGTCATTTTTCAGAGGATTCAGTAAATACGCTGCCACCGTTGCGTCAAAGCAATGCTCCGGCCGGGTGATGGCGAGCTCTGTCAGATATTTTTTCAGGTTGAACATCACGAAGCATTCTACGGTATCTGCCACCTCGCAAAGTTTTCCAAAAAGATATTCCATATCTATGTCCATATCGCAGGGAATGGAATAGATCTTTTCCGTTCCATAGCAAATCGCGATCCTGCCATATCCGGACGCATGCGCGAATAGGGGAAGTACATTTCCTTCATCCTCAGAAATCGCGACTCCCACCGTCCCCGCTTTTTTCGCCTCCGCAAAAATACGTTCCAGCTCCTCCTTCTTTATAACCTCCTGAAAATGATCCTCCACCGCATTGGTATCTGCCTCCACATCAAACCGGCTGAGCAGATTTTTGAACTGCAGGCGCTGAAAATAGTCATGTGCTTCCTTTGTGTATGGATTACCAAACCGGGCCTGGTCCAGATCAAATCCGATCTCCGCCCGGGTATCAATGGTGGCCAATGTCTTGCTCATACACGCCTGGTCCCAGTATTCCTGCAGGTTCTTGCTTGCTCTTGGCGGCTTGATCTTGGCTGCGTTGGCATAGGCATTTTCAATGGAACCATATTCCTGGATAATCTTGGTGGCCGTCTTCTCTCCCACTCCCGGCACTCCCGGAATATTGTCCGACGCGTCCCCCATCAGTGCCTTCACATCAATAAATTCCGTAGGTGTGACTCCGTAGGCTTCTTTCACGTCTGCCGCGTAATAATCGGTCACTTCGGTCTTGCCCTGCTTCGTCCTGGGAATGCGGATCTTCACGTGCTCCGTGGCAAGCTGCAGGGTATCCCGGTCACCGGAAATAATGGACACCTCCATGCCCTGCTCCTCACAGGTCCTGGAGATCGTCCCCAGCAGGTCATCCGCCTCCAGTCCGGCTTTTTCTATGATCTCGATCTGCATTGCCTGGAGCACTTCCTTGATCACCGGAACCTGTTGCCGCAATTCCTCCGCCATAGGCTTTCTCGTCCCCTTATACTCCGCATACATCTCATGGCGGAAGGTGGGGGCATGGACGTCAAATGTAACCGTCAGATATTCCGGCTTTTCCTCATCCAGGATCTTGAACATAATATTGAGGAAACCATAGATGGCATTGGTATGCAGGCCTTCCGAGTTGGTCAGGTTCGGCACCCCGTAAAATGCCCGGTTTAAAATACTGTGTCCGTCGATCAAAACTATTTTTTCACTCATAGGACCGTCTCCTTTATTATGAGCACTTAGAGCCTGTCTTTCAGGCTCTTACGTGCGAATTATAGTTATACTCACGGCAGATTTATCTGGCGTGCAGTATACGTGACCACTTAGCGAGGTCTTCTCGAGCTTAGTGGCAGTGTAACTTCCTCATAAAATACAACTTTATATAGTATACACTAAAAGAAATCTTTTTAAAAGGAATTTTTTCTCCCCATTATGTCTCGTATGTGTTATAGTAAAAAATAGTTTTGAAAAATGTATTAATTAAGGAGATTTATCATGAATCAGGACACATTTGCACAGTTAGACGGAGTTATATTTGATGTAGACGGAACTTTGTGGGATGCCACGGAACAGACCGCGCAGGTATGGAACCGGGCTGTCCATGAAAGTACGGATCTGGATATCCAGGTAAGTACCAGTGACCTGCGCGGGTTATTCGGAAAGACTATGACGGAGATTGCCAATGCCTTATTCCCTGCTTTATCCGCAGAAGAGCAGGAACGGATCATGGATGCATGCTACGCTTACGAAAATGAATATCTGGAAACGCACCCAGGTATCCTCTATGAAGGAGTTGTGGATACCTTCCGGACATTGTCGGAAAAGATGGATCTTTATATCGTCAGCAACTGCCAGTGTGGCTATATTGAACTATTCTTACGGGCTGCCGGATTAGAGGATTGTGTAAAAGACCATCTTTGCTTTGGTGAGACTTCTGTCTCCAAAGGGCAGACCATCCGTTTGCTCATGGAGCGAAATCATCTGGAACACGTAGTCTATGTCGGAGATACCCAGGGCGACGCGGATGCCTGCAAGGAAGCGGAGGTTCCCTTTATCCTGGCGGAATATGGCTTTGGAAATGTACCGGATGCCCGGTGGCGGATCCGGAAAATCTCAGAATTGTGCGGGATGTTCGGCCATATCGCGCCATAATCTCATTGATATGGAAGGAGAAGATCATGAAAAATCAGATACTTGAAGAATTATCGGCACGGAAATCCGTACGTGCCTATGAAGATATCGAAATTACTCCCGAAGACCGGTCTGCTATCATTACCGCCGCGGCTATGGCACCGACTGCGGGCAACCAGCAGCTCTATACGATCCTGGATGTGACAGATCAGGAATTGAAGGAACGTCTTGCGGACCTCTGTGACCATCAGCCTTTTATTGCCCGTTCCAAGCTGCTGCTTGTATTTTGCGCGGACTGCAAAAAATGGTATGATGCCTTTTCTTTTGCGGGATGCTCTCCACGAAGACCCGGTGCCGGAGATTTCCTGTTGGCTGTCAACGACGCGCTGATCGCCGCCCAGAACGCGGTTACGGCCGCAGGGAGTCTGGGGATTGGTTCCTGCTATATCGGGGATGTGATGGAGAACTGTGAGCAGATGCGGGAAGCATTGCATCTGCCCAAATATGTATTTCCCGCGGCCCTTCTGGTCTTCGGCTATCCCACCGAACAGCAGAAAAACCGGAAAAAACCCCGGCGTATCGAGGAAAAATATCTGGTACATGAAAACACATACCATCCCCTTTCCGACCAGGAACTATCCGGCATGCTCTCCTACAAAGCTGGGGATAAAGACTATGATACCTGGATCCGGGCATTTTGTAACCGGAAATATAATTCCGATTTTTCAAAAGAAATGAGCCGGTCCGTGAGTGTGTATCTCAAGGATTTTCTGGATGTTCCGGAAGCGTAAAGCATTCGTCGTCTTTTCGCGTCTTCGATAAAAGCGCTCCTGTGGCCACCAATGTCACAGCCAAAGCCCTCCGGATCCGGGAGGGCTTTCCGTTTATGGATGACAAAGCGTTTCCTTCCTCTCCAGAACGCCCTTCCACTGTTCTTCCTTTAAGAACCCCGGCCGCTCCATCCCGTCGAAAGCTTTCAATTCCATCCCCAGCTCCTTCTGTGCCATAGACGCCGCTTCGTATAGTGTCATCTCTTCTTTTCTGGTCTGTGACATAATGTTGGGGTACCCGGCAAAAGCATGGTCTTCCGAAGTAAACAGCCTGGCATTTACCATCGCGTCTCCTGTGCTTTATATTTTCTTTTCGGAGCGCAAACGGAAACCGATACTTTTTCCACGTATTATTTTCAACTAGAAATCACCTGCGATTTCTGTTATAATGAAGTGCGTTGATACGCACGCAGGTCGTAAGGGATCCTCCCATCTTCGATGGGTCCCTCCTTGCGACATATTATAATGTACCGTAACGCTGTACCCTACGGGTTCCCATTATGGGATACCCGGAAGGTATCATATAACGGTACATTGGGAGGAACCAAAAAATGCTTGGAGATACACGCGGAAGAAAACTTGATAAATATATGTCTGATTATGTAGTCTTTGACCTGGAGACCACCGGAATCAGTTCCGTCAGTGATGCGGTCATTGAAATCTCAGCGGTCAAGGTCCTGGACGGTAAAATCGTAGATGAATTTTCTACTCTGGTAAATCCGGAAATGCCCATCCCTTATTACGCGTCAAAGGTCAACAATATCTATGACCATATGGTAGAGAACGCGCCATTGTTTGAAGAAGCTCTGGCTGATTTCGATGACTTTATCGGAGACATGACCCTGGCGGGGCATAATATCCATACCTTTGACATGAAATTCATCTGGCGGGACGCGGAAAAATACTGGGGAAAAACATTCACAAATCCTTACATAGACACTCTCACCCTTTCCCGGCAATGCCTGCTGCTTCCTTCCTATAAGCTGACAGATCTGGCGGCCTATTATCATATTCCTGCCGACGGCGCCCACCGCGCCCTTGCGGACTGCCGCATGAATCAGAAGATACTGGAAAAACTGGGGGAAGAACTGCGGTCACCTGAGACCATAAAGAGGATTAAAACATGTCCAAAATGCGGGCAGTTCCTGAGAAAACGCAGCGGGCGGTACGGAGAATTTTGGGGATGCAGCGGATATCCTGCCTGCCGATATACGGAGAATATCTAAGGAATTGTCTCTAATTCCTAAGACCGCGCAAAATGTAGCCGCGTCGATATTTATGAAACAAAAAAGGTGTAAAGCCTTGACAATTCAATAGGCTTTGCACCCTTTTGCTTCTTTCACAGCTTTATTTACTTTTTCAGTATGCCCATTGCTTCTTCTTCGGATGGTCTATGAGTTTCAATGAAAACAATAAACTCATTAATCTTTTCCGCGTCCCATCCTTCCTGAGTTAATTTGATGATGATATTCGTTGCTTCAGTTGCTGTCATATGCCCACCTACTTTCATATACATATTTCTTCATTCATCGTAGTTATTACTATATGTAAATAGTATAGCACTTTCGAGATTTAAAGTCTATTCCATTTGCCGGATATTAAGTAGGTCAGAATGACGGATTTTTTTGTAATACACCTTATTTACAAATCTTCATCCTTAAGAGAGAACCTTTTTTACAGCCTTCTTCCATCCCTCATACTTTTTCTTTCGCAGTTCCTCCTGCATGTTCGGCATATATTTTTTTCGGTTCAATTTTTCAAAAATCTTCTCATCCCAGATTCCAAGCGCTATCCCTGCGGCATAAGCAGGCCCCATTCCGGACAGCTCATCCGAATCCGGCACCTGTACATCTACACCGGCAATATCGCTCTGGAACTGCATCAGGTAACGATTCTTGGTAGGTCCGCCGTCTACCCGCAGTTCATGGATCTCCACATGGGAATCTTCAGCCATAGCTTCCATGACATCCCGGATCTGATAGGCGATGCATTCCAGCCCTGCCCTTACGATCTCTGCCCTGCCGGTCGTCCGGGTCATCCCGGTCAGCATGGCGGTCGCTCGGCTGTCCCAATAGGGAGCCCCTAATCCCGAAAATGCAGGGATCAGATACAACGGATCGTCCGCGACTGCCTGTTCTGCAAGCATCTGCGTCTCTCCCGGGCTTTGGATCATCTGCAGGCCATCCTTGAGCCAGGTGATCACGGCTCCTGTGTAGTTCAGATTCCCTTCCAGCACATAATTGACCTTTCCATCCATGCCCCATGCCAGGGAGGTCACGACTCCGTGTGTACTTAACACCGGATTTTCACCAATGTTCATCATGATCGAGGAACCAGTGCCGTAGGTAGATTTCATCATTCCCGGCTTTAAACATCCCTGTCCGAAAAGCGCGCCATGAGAGTCACCTAATACGCCATGGATCGGGACGGGATGAGGAAGCACGCCTTCAAAATCCGTTTCTCCAAAATTGGAATTGGAATCACACACTTCTGCCATATTTTGAGGATCAATCCCAAACAAGGCACAGATTTCTTCATCCCATTTCAGATCAAAAATGTTGAAAAGCTGTGTCCGGGACGCGTTGGAATAATCGGTTTTATAAGATTTCCCGCCGGTCAGTTTATAGACTACCCAGCTATCTATGGTTCCGTGGCAGAGCTTCCTCTCATCCGCCAGCTTCTGCGCGCCGTCTACATTTCTCAAGATCCACGCGATCTTTGATGCCGGAAAATAAGGGGAGAGGTTCATTCCGGTTTTCTGGCGGATCATTTCTGCCTTTCCCGTAGCCTCCACCTGGTCACAGATATCCACGGCACGGGCGCACTGCCATACTACCGCCTGTCCTACCGGCTCCCCGGTAACCCGGTTCCAGGCAAGAGAGGTTTCCCGCTGGTTGCTGATTCCTACACCAGCCACCCTGCTTTTATCGATCTGTGCTTCATCCAGCAGTCTTGCGGTCACTTTGATGATATTTTGATATATTTCTGTTGGGTCATGGGAAACCCAGCCCTTCTCATTGATGATCTGTTCATGCGGCTCATCTGCCCTCTTGATCAGGCTGCCGGACGTGTCAAACAGCAGAGCTTTCGTTCCCTGGGTACTTTGGTCAATGCTGATAATATATTGTTCTGACATCATTCACCCCATTCCTCCGCCTGGCGGATGTCAGATTTTTGTCTGACGTCGCAGCCAGGCTCATACACAATTAGTTACAGAATCTCCAGTGCCTTTTTCACGATTCCTTCCGCATTCAATCCATAATAATCAAATACTTCTTTTGACGTTCCGGTAATCACCGGTGCGTCCGGCAGGGCAAGATTGACCACTTTTCTTGGGCACTCGCTTCCCACCACCTGGCTGACCATAGAGCCCAGGCCCCCGAACGGAGCATGCTCTTCCACAGTGATCACTGCCTTTACGCCTGATGCCGCCTTGATGATCGTTTCTTTATCCAGCGGCTTGATACAGTACATATCTACTACGGTCGCGTGGATTCCCTTTTCTTCCAAAAGCTTTGCCGCATCTGCCGCAGGCTTTACCATTTCTCCACAGGCAATGATCGCAATATCCGCCCCCTCTGAAATAACCGTTGCCTTGTCCATTTCAAAAGGTACGTTTCCTTCCTCATACACATCCTCTACCGGATTTCTTCCCACCCGGATATAAGCTGGCTTTTCATCCTTCAAAAGAGCCTTAAACAAATATTCTGTCTGCAGGCGGTCGCTTGGAATGTACACGCGCATATTCGGAATGGAACACATTGCCGCGATATCCTGCGCGGAGTGATGGCTCATGCCCAGCGCTCCATAGCTGACGCCGCCGCTGATCCCGATGAGTTTTACGTTTGTATTGGAATATGCCACATCTACCTTGCACTGTTCATAGCTTCTGGTACTTAAAAAACTGGCCGGAGATGCCGCGTAGGGCTTCTTCCCACATTTTGCCAAACCTGCGGAAATACTTACCAGGTTCTGCTCCGCGATCCCTACTTCCACAAACTGCTCCGGATAGGTATCCGCAAATTTTGTCAGTGACGCACTTCCTCTGGAATCACTGCACAGTGTCACGATATCTTTATCTTCTTTTGCCGCTTCAACCAGTACGTTACAGATGACCTGTCTGTTTGCGATCTTATTCATGGAGCAGCGCCTCCTTTCTCTCTTTCAGATCTTTTCTGATCTGTGCTAATTCTTCCTGGTTTGGAACCTTATGATGCCATGCGGCTTTATTTTCCATGACCGAAGAGCCCTTTCCTTTTACCGTGTTGGCAATTAATACGGTGGGCTTACCCTTCGTCTCTTTTGCTTCCTCAAAGGCATCCTTTAACTGGGAAATGTCGTTGCCGTCCGCCACGTCGATCACATGCCAGCCAAATGCCCGGAATCTTTCGTGAAGGTCGTCATGAGTCATCACATCTTCCGTATTGCCGGAGATCTGGAGACGGTTCCTGTCCACGACCGCACACAGGTTATCCAGCTTGTAATGGCTTGCAGCCATCGCGCCTTCCCATACAGAACCTTCCGCCAGCTCGCCGTCCCCCATTACCGTATAGGTCCGGCAGCTCTGTTTGTTCATTTTTGCCGCCAACGCCATGCCCACACAGACCGGAAGTCCATGTCCCAAAGAACCGGAGTTCATCTCGATTCCTGGCAGCTTGTTGTTGGGATGTCCGATATATTTAGAACCAAATTTACTAAATTGCTCCACCACTTCTTCCATCGGGAAAAATCCTTTTTCAGCCAATACCGCATAATAGGCTTCCATAGAATGTCCCTTGCTCATGACAAATTTATCCCGGTCCGGGTCATCCATATTTTCCGGGCTGATATTCATCTGTTCAAAATACAGCTCCGTCAGGATTTCCATCACGCTCATGTCACCGCCGATATGGCCGCTTTTTCCTTCTACGATAATATCAATAGTATGTTCCCGCAGTTCATAAGCCAGTGCTTTCAGATTGCTCATAATGTCACGTCCTCCCCACGCAGATACGCTTTTACATCTTCCTCGATCGGGTCATACAGATCCGGTGTGACTCCGATATATTTACATGCTTCATATAAAACCGGAACAACATTTTCATGGATACCCACACAATGATGGATGTATGGTCCTTCCACGATCTTTGCTTCCAGGCGCTTGATATTTTCCACTTCTACCCAGAGATAGGTTCCCATACCCTTAGGTCCCTCGATTCCCTTCGCGTTTCCCAGAAGCAGGGAGTACTCGCCGTGGTCTCCGTCAAATCTCACCAGGGAAACCTTTCCGTGCTGTGCCTCCGCCGTGATACTGCCCGGATGGTCAAATGCCAGCGGATAGGTGATCTTTGGCGTTTCCTTTGCCACGGAAATGGGCCACGGGCCGCAATGCTGGAGCAGTTCTCCGTTTGCCACATCGGGATGACGGATGGTCCAGTCCGCGAAGAAGCTTCTCTTCTCTCCCATACCTGCTGCTTCCGTGATCAGGGCGGTGACCGCACCGTGGATATCTGTCTCACAGACTACCGGGATTCCTTCTTCATTCATAAGAGCGTTTGCCGCGCAAGGCATGATACCAATCTCGGACTGAAGCTGGTTCCAGCACTGGATCGCCGCTGCCTGGCAGCCATATTTATTGACCAGACGCTTCATTGCCACCTTCAGGGCCGCTACATTTTCCAGCTCCTCATCTTTGACACAGATTTCCATATTGTCACGGCAGTACTGAATGACTTCTGCCACTTCACTGCCCTCTTCCTTTGCCTTCTTCATCTCATCGGTCAGCTCCGGCATCGGGATGGGGGTAAGCTGGATGTTGAATTTCTCCAGAAGCTCGCCTTCGTTGCACATGGTAGACCAGAATTCATAAGGCCTGGTGGAAATCTGTAAAATGCGGATATTCCGGAAAGTCTTTACTACGTTGCAGACTGCAAGGAAGTCCCGAAGGCCACGTTCAAATACCGGATCTTCCAGACGGCAGTTGGTCATATATGTAAATGGAATGTTGAACCGGCGCAGCACCTTTCCGGTCGCGAACAGCCCGCACTGGGTATCCCTGAGGCGCGTGCCGTCCGCTTCCGGCCGTTCATCCAGCGGCCCCCATAACAAGACCGGTACATTCAGGTCCTTTGCCAGCCTGGCACATTCAAATTCCGTACCAAAATTGCAATGCGGCAGGAAAAGCCCGTCAATTTTTTCCTGTTTAAATTTTTCAGTAATTTTCATTCGATCCGCGTCATCATAAAGCAGTCCTTCTTCATTGATATCCGTGATATCCACGAAGTCAATATTTAGTTCCTTCAGCCGCTGTGCGGTCAGTCCCCTGTATTTCACCGCGTCCGGCGCGCTGAAAATACTTCGTCTGGTAGGCGCATAACCAATTTTGATGTTTGCCATATTTCGTTCCTCCGTCTTTTGAATATGTGTGTTTTGGTTTCTTAATTTAGTATTATCATAATATTAAATTTTCTAAATTTCACCGTTTTATTTAGTGTTTCTAACTTAATTTCTACTAAATTCCACTTTTGTATATTGCACTTTTTTACTGAATAAGGCATACTATGTGTAACGATTAGGAACAGTAGCATTATGTCACCAGTTTTTGAAGAAAATTAAGGAGAACTTTAATGAAAATAACCGCAAAGGAACTTGCCGAAAAGCTGAATCTGTCTGCTGCCGCTGTCAGCATTGCGCTGAATGGCAGGCCCGGCGTGAGCACGGAAACCAGAAAACGTGTACTGGAATTTGCAGAAAAAAATGGCTATGACTTTACAAGAATTTCTGAAAAAAAGCGTACTGTCGGCACCGTATATTTTTGTATCTATAGAAAACATGGCGCGGTCGTAGGGGATACCCCCTTTTTTTCCCAGGTTTCGGAGGGAATCGCTGCCGGCTGTAAAAAGGCCGATTATCGGTTAAAGGTTACTTATTTATATGAGGACTCGGAACTTGACCGGGAGATTGAGGAGATACAGTTTTCCGATTGTGTGGGGATGATCCTTCTTGGAACTGAGATGACGCCGGAGGATTATCTGCATTTTTCCCATCTTCCCTTTCCATTAATTCTTCTGGATACCTCCATGGAAGGGGTTGCCTGTGACTGTGTGTTAATGGATAATGTCCTGGGGGCATTTCAGGCTGGAAGCTACCTGATCAAGCACACGGGAAAACAGCCCGGATATCTGCATTCCTTTTATCCGATCAGCAATTTTAATGAACGGGAAGAAGGATTTTATAAGGCTCTTCATACCCACGGTATGTCTGCCTCCGGTTCCATCGTCCATCGGCTTCCCCCATCCGTAGACGGTGCTTATACCGATATGCTGGAGCTGCTGAAAAAGGGAACCCCCATCGCCTCCTCGTACTTTGCGGATAACGACTGGATCGCTATCGGCACGATAAACGCGTTAAAAAAAATGGGATACCGAATCCCGGAAGATGTGGCGGTCATTGGATTTGACGATGTGCCCTTCTGCACGGTCATTGAGCCTTCCCTGACTACCATCCGGGTGCATAAGCATTCTATGGGTGAAATCGCTGTCTCACGCCTGATCATGCGTCTGGGGCAGCCCAATACGCCCCCGGCAAAAATCCGGCTCGGCACCGAACTGGTTGCAAGGCTTTCCACCAAAATACCGGGACGCAAAATATGAAGATATATTTCTTAACAGTTTCTTCCCGGCTCAGCAGGGAATCAAATATGGGAATCGACTGATTCAGTAGAATTGAAATTTTGAAAAGAGCAGGCACATTAAGCCTGCTCTATGTTTTGTTATGTGAAAATGCTTACCGCCACTGCTTCATATCATCGCCAAACCATACGACCTGATTTCGCCCATAGCGTTTCGCGTCATACAGCATGGCATCCGCGATATTCAAATATGTGCCATACTGATCACCGTTTTTGGGAATTACTGTGATACCGCCGGCACTAACCGTGACCCACTTGGAAACCGAACGCTCATGTGGAATATGAAGTTCCTCGATCCCTTGCCTGATCTGCTTTACATACTCAAAAGTATTCCTGGCCTCATCACCCAGAATAATGGCGACAAATTCCTCTCCGCCATAACGGGCAACAAAGTCTGTGGTACGCCGCAGATAGGCGGAAAGAATATTCGCCACGGCCGCGATGACCTTATCTCCGGCCGGGTGTCCAAAGGTATCGTTATATACTTTAAAATTGTCGATATCAAACATACAAATTGAAAAAGGAATCCTCAGACGGATTGCTTCGTTCCATTTGGTAACGCTGTATCGATCATACCGCCACCTGTTTGCGATCCCGGTAAGCTGGTCGGTCATAGACTGCTGTTCAACCTGCTTACGGTATTTATACAGCTTAACATGTGTATTCACTCTTGCCTGTACGATCAACGGATGAAATGGTTTTGCTATGTAATCCACTGCGCCTAATGTAAAGCCGCGCTGTTCATTTTCTATATCTGAAAGACTTGTGATCAAAATCACAGGAACACTTCTGGTAATGATTTCATCCTGTAGTCTTTTCAGTAGCATAAAACCATCCATTCCAGGCATAACAACATCCAGCAGGATCAAAGAAAGTTCTTCGGAACTTGCGTAATACAATCCCTCTTCTGCCGTATGAGCGATCAAAATATCATAATCGGCTATCAAAATAGATTTCAGATTAGATGCCTGTATAGCACTGTCATCAACGATCAATATTTTTTCCATATAAAACTCCTCCTTATATCAGTGTACAAAAAGGAATGGAATTTTGCAACCTTTTTCAGGCAAATCTATTATTCATCGGGGCGAATTGTTCTCGCAAAGGCGGCATGTCGGACGGAAAGTTACCCTTGCGGCGGCTTTCCTTTTTTTGTTTCGCAGGGAGGTGATGGAAATGGTAAAAATCATATCCTGGTGTATTCAAAATCTCTGCCCCGTTCATTTCCGCTCTCCGTTCATATGCACATTCAACGCGTCGAGAAACGCGTTCCGCCTGCCACGGCTCATCGTCAGGACATCGCCGTTTACCTTATATCCCTGGATCGCGTACTGGGGCATATTCGTAATGAATATCAACTGCACATCCGGATCCATCTCCCTGATCCTTTGTGCCGCGCTCATGCCATTCATAAAGGTCATACTTTGTATAAGGCACGGACGCATAGAACTGTACTACGTCTTTTCCTGCCCTGTCCCCGGTATTTGTAACCGTTACTTCTGCCGTAACAGTCCTGTCCTCCAGATTGACCTTAACTGTCACCCAGCAAACTAAAGTTCCTATCTCCCGCACAAAAACGTCAAATTAAAATCTCAGGTTTTAGATACTGTCTATAAGAGTGTGCCGTAGGAGACGGCACATTTTCCTCTTGACCATCCCATGCTATTCCGATATGGTTTTTGGAGAACGAAAAAAAAGAGAAAGAACAGCCCCTCCAACAGTTCGTTCTTTCTCTCACATACCAGTGTGCCTGCCATATACGGGATCATGTCCCACTCATGAGGCTCCAGCACCACCGACATACATTATGATAAGAGAAAATTCCCTGTTTTGCAAGCTGATTCATATAAAAACTTCATCAAAAGCTCTGTTCGACTCCTTCATGGCCGGATTCTGCCCCGAATTGCAGACCTGCCCCTGCTGCGGAGTAAAGGGAGCCTGCCAGATCCATGCCTATTATGGCCGCTCCCTGGTGGACTTCATAAACGGTGCCCCTGTCCGCCACAGTCTCTGTATTATGCGGCTCGTCTGTTCCTGCGGCCATACCCATGCCATCCTCCCGGACTTCATCATCCCCTACTCCGGCTACGGCCTGTTCTTCATCCTCCGTGTCCTGGCGGAGTATTTCCTGCATCTCTCCACAGCAGAGAAACTTTGTGAACGTTTCTCCATCTCCCTTTCCCAGCTGCACCGCTGGCTGAAGCTTTTCCGGGTTCAGAAACAGGAGTGGCTCGGCATCATTTCCTCTATGGAGACATCCGGCATTTCCTTCCTGAAAGCCCTGCTCTTCCGGCCTGGTTATTCGGATTTCGCCTCTGCTTTTGTCCGCTGTTTTGCAAAGTCCTTCCTACAGTCCCATAAAAATCCGGCGCCTTACTGCCAGCAGGTCTTTGGCCCATGAACCGTTTTCCACTGGCCACACGCCATGGGTATGGCCTTTCCTGCGGTTCCCCTCCATAATGGTAGAAAACATTAAAGGAGGACTTTCTTATGGAAAACAAACAAAATAACCTTTCAACTGCAGCTGCCATGGCACAGTTCCGGCTCGCGCTCATCGCGCCGGTCATCCACGGCCTTTATCCTGATGCGTCCAGGAACGCCTATTACCAGCGGGTTACGGAAAAGCCGCTCACCCTGCCTGACGGCTCTGTATTCCAGTACAACCCCAAAACCCTCAGCAAAT
>CAZFXM010000028.1:0-52962 GCA_964523125.1 uncultured Clostridium sp.
GATATCGTAAGCCCATCCGTCACCACCGAAGATCCACTGGGATTTCTTAGCAAGGAAATCCTTTTCCTTCAGCAACTCTGCCTTCTCTGCACATCCACAGTCACATGCTTCCAGGGCAGCTACCAGCTTATCTGTAGCGACACCGTTCTCCGCGCCGATATTGAAGGTATCCAGATATTCCTGCGCGGCAGCTTTCACGTCAGCGTTATCTCCGCTTTCCGCAAGCTTCTCTACTTTTACTTTCAGTCTCTCTCTGATGGTATTCTGAGCAAGCAGCATACCATAACCAAACTCTGCGTTATCCTCGAACAGGGAGTTACACCATGCCGGTCCTCTTCCCTTTGCATCTACGGTATATGGTGTAGACGGTGAAGAGTTACCCCAGATAGAGGAACATCCTGTTGCATTTGCAATATACATTCTGTCACCAAACAACTGTGTGATCAGTTTTGCGTATGGTGTCTCGCCGCAGCCAGCACATGCGCCTGAGAATTCAAGCAATGGCTGTTTGAACTGGCTTCCCTTTACGGTAGCAGGTTTGAATTTTGCTACTACTTCTGGTTTTACAGGGATCTCTACGCCAAAATCGAAGCCCTTCTGAACACCAATATTTGCTTCCATGTTTTCCATAACCAGAGCCTTCTCACCCTTCTTGCCCGGGCAGACATTCGCACAGGAACCGCAGCCTGTACAGTCAAGGGCAGATACGGTGATGGCAAACTTCATCTCCGGCATACCGGTCATCGGCAGGGTTGCCTGTTCTTCCGGAACCTTTGCAGCCTCTTCTTCTGTCAATGCAACCGGACGGATAACAGCGTGCGGACATACATACGCGCAACGGTTACACTGGATACAGTTCTCCGGCTTCCAGATCGGGATATCTACCGCGATACCACGCTTCTCATATGCGGCAGAACCTGACGGGGTAGAGCCGTCTACATAATCCTTGAACGCGGATACCGGAAGGGTATTTCCTTCCTGGGCATTTACCTTCGCCTGGATATTCTTTACAAAATCAACAACGTCTTTTCTTCCGTTTTCACTTACATGCGGAGTTGTAAGGCCTTCATCAGCAGCGTCCTTCCAGCTGTCCGGTACACTAACCTCTACAACCTGCTTAGCGCCTGCATCGATGGCGTCATAGTTCATCTGAACGATCTTGTCGCCTTTTCTTCCATAGGTAGCCTTTGCAGCCTTCTTCATCAGGTCGATCGCTTCCTCTTCCGGAATGATCGCTGCCAGCTTGAAGAACGCGGACTGCAATACGGTATTGATACGTCCGCCAAGTCCGATCTCTTTACCGATCTTGATACCGTCGATAGTATAGAACTTGATGCCGTGATTTGCAATAAATGCTTTTACCTGTCCCGGAAGATGCTTGTCCAGTCCTTCTGCGTCCCATGGGCAGTTCAGAAGGAAGGTTCCGCCGTCAACCAGCTCCTGTACCATGTTGTATTTGTCAACATAGGACGGATTGTGGCATGCAACGAAGTTCGCCTGACGGATCAGGTAAGTGGACTTGATCGGAGATTTACCAAAACGCAGGTGGGACATGGTAACACCGCCTGACTTCTTGGAATCATAATCAAAATATGCCTGTGCGTACATATCTGTATTGTCACCGATGATCTTGATGGAGTTCTTGTTCGCACCTACGGTACCGTCTGCGCCCAGTCCCCAGAACTTACAGTTGATGGTTCCTTCCGGTGTGGTAACCAGCGGAGCGCCTTCATCCAGTGAAAGGTTGGTTACATCGTCTTTGATACCGATCGTAAACAGCTTCTTCTCTGTGTTCTTGAATACAGCCACGATCTGTGCCGGAGTCGTATCCTTGGAACCCAGTCCATAACGTCCGGAAAGTACCGGAACCGCGTCAAATTTTGTACCCTTAAGAGCAGCGACAACATCCAGATACAGAGGCTCGCCGAGAGAACCTGGCTCTTTTGTCCTGTCAAGAACAGAGATCGTCTTCACGGAATCCGGAATCGCGTCGATCAATGCCTGTGCGGAGAATGGTCTGTAAAGACGTACTTTTACAACACCGACCTTCTCGCCTGCTGCCATCAGGTAATCGATCGTCTCTTCAATCGTATCACATACGGAACCCATAGCAACGATCACGCGCTCTGCGTCCGGAGCTCCGTAGTAGTTGAACAGCTTATAATCTGTACCGATCTTTGCGTTTACCTTGTCCATATAATCCTGGACGATTCCCGGAAGGGCATCATAATATGGATTACATGCTTCTCTTGCCTGGAAGAAGATATCCGGATTCTGGGCAGAACCTCTCTGGCATGGATGATTCGGATTCAGCGCGTTAGCGCGGAACGCGTCAATAGCGTCCATATTTACCAGATCTTTTAAGTCTTCATAATCCCAGGTTTCAATTTTTTGGATCTCGTGGGAGGTTCTGAATCCATCAAAGAAATTGATGAATGGAATCTTGCCTTCCAGTGCCGCACAGTGAGCAACGGCTGTCAGATCCATAACTTCCTGTACACTGGATTCGCAGAGCATAGCCGCGCCTGTCTGGCGGCATGCATATACGTCAGAGTGATCTCCAAAGATAGAGAGAGCGTGGCTTGCGATCGCGCGGGCGGATACATTGAACACGCCTGGCAGCTGCTCGCCTGCCACTTTATATAAGTTAGGGATCATCAGAAGCAATCCCTGTGACGCTGTAAATGTTGTGGTTAACGCTCCTGCGGATAAGGAACCGTGTACAGCCCCGGCCGCTCCTGCCTCGGACTGCATCTCTGTTACCTGTACGGTCTGTCCGAAGATATTCTCTCTTCCTTCGGTTGCCCACTCGTCAACATGCTCGGGCATAACAGATGATGGGGTGATTGGGTAAATGGCTGCAACTTCCGTATACGCGTAGGAAACATGAGCTGCGGCCTGATTACCATCCATGGTCTTCATTTTTCTTGCCATTGTTTGCTCCTCCTTAATTAGTACATTGTAAAATTAAATTCACATGTATGTTTATTATATAGCCAAAATTTGTAAAAGTCTATAGAAAGAACTACTGTTTTTGTATCTTTTTTGGTACATCAATACAACTTTGCGCTGATATGCTTCGGCCGGAATCCTTTTTTCTCCAATGCTTCCAAAATCCGATGCTTATGTTCCGTGCCAAATGCTTCCATTGTGATACGCAGCTCCACAGCCGCGTTCCGGTTTGTACTGACGAACTGATTGTGCTCCAGCTTAATTACATTTCCCTGCTCTTCCGCAATGGTGGCAGCCACACGCACCAGCTCACCCGGCTTGTCCGGAAGCAGGACAGATACGGAGAAAATCCGGTCTCTCTGGATCAGGCCATGCTGTACGATGGAGGACATGGTGATCACATCCATATTACCTCCGCTTAAGATGCAGACTACTTTCTTCCCTTTGCAATCCAACTGCTTCAAAGCCGCAACCGATAACAATCCGGAATTTTCCACGATCATCTTATGGTTTTCTACCATATCCAGAAAGGCGCCGATCAGCTCATCATCCTCTACAAGCAGCATATCATCCACATTTTCTTTTACATATGGGAACACATTTTTCCCCACTGCTTTCACGGCAGTACCGTCTGCAATGGTGTTGGCACTTTCCAGCTCTACTACCTCGCCCGCCTCCAAAGCCGCGCTCATACTGGCCGCTTCCAGAGGTTCCACGCCAATGACCTTGATCTTCGGATTCAGCATCTTCGCCAACGTTGCCACACCGCTGACCAGGCCGCCGCCGCCCACCGGAACCAGGATATAGTCTACGGTGGGCAGTTCCTGTACGATCTCCATTGCAATGGTCCCCTGTCCGATCGCCACATCCAGGTCATCAAAAGGATGCACGAAGGTATATCCCTTTTCCTCTGCCAGCTTGGTGGCATACTCACAGGCATCGTCATACACGTCTCCGTATAAGATCACTTCCGCGCCATAACTTTTTGTCCGGTTCACCTTGATCAGCGGTGTCACGGTCGGCATTACGATAGTCGCCTTACAGTGAAACGCGTTTGCGGCGTATGCCACACCCTGGGCATGGTTTCCGGCAGACGCCGTGATCAGCCCCCGGCTTCGTTCTTCTTCGGAAAGCGTACTGATCTTGTAATATGCCCCCCGAAGCTTGTAGGCTCCGGTATGCTGCATATTTTCCGGCTTTAGATACACTTTTCCGCCGGTCTGCTCACTCAGATAATCGCTGTATACCAGTTTGGTAGCGCTTGTCACTCTTTTCACCACTTCCGTAGCATCTTCGAATTTCTCCAATGTCATCATTTCAGGCTCTTCTCCTTTCTACTTTTCCTTATTCCTCTTCTTTTTCCTCTTCCTTATAAAACAATGCATTCACAAATTCATCCGCGTCAAATTTCTGCAGGTCATCTATGGACTCCCCGACGCCGATATATTTGACCGGAATCCCCAGCTCCGCCTGGATCGCCACCGCGATTCCGCCCTTTGCCGTCCCGTCCATCTTCGTCAGGATCACTCCCGTAATGTCTGCCACTTCGTTAAATTCCTTCGCCTGCGAAAGTGCGTTCTGTCCTGTGGTAGCATCCAGTACAACCAGTGTTTCATGATAGGCTTCCGGGTACTCCCGTTCGATGACCCGGTAAATCTTTTTCAACTCTTCCATCAGGTTCTTTTTATTATGAAGACGGCCCGCCGTATCACACAAAAGGATGTCCGCTTTTCTTGCCTTTGCCGCAGCCACCGCGTCAAATACCACCGAAGCCGGGTCTGCGCCCTCCTGGCCGCCGATCATGTCCACCTGGGCGCGGTCCGCCCATTCCTTTAACTGCTCTCCCGCCGCCGCGCGGAAAGTATCTGCCGCCGCCAGGATCACTTTTTTATGCTGGGAATGGAATTTTCCCGCCAGCTTTCCGATGGTGGTCGTCTTGCCCACACCGTTCACTCCGATCACGAACACAACCGACTGCCTGTCCTCAAATTCATAGGCCGTCTCTCCCACATCCATCTGCTCCCGGATGCTGTCGATCAGAAGCTGACGGCATTCCATCGGTTCCTTGATATGCTTTTCTTTTACTTTTGTCTTGAGATCTTCGATGATCTCCTCTGTGGTCCGTACCCCCAGATCACCCATGATCAGGGTCTCTTCCAGTTCCTCATAAAAATCATCGTCAATTTTAGAAAATCCGTGGAATATACTGTCCATCCCGGACACAATATTATCTCTGGTTTTTGTCAGCCCTGACACGAGCCGTTTAAAAAAGCCCTGTTTCTCTTCTGCCATTTCATAATCCTCTCATTTTTGTCTTCTTTATAAAACCTTATTATTTATCTAGTTCATCCTCCAAAAGATCTACCGATACCAATGTAGACACCCCCTTCTCCTGCATGGTGATCCCATACAGCCTGTCCGCGGCGGTCATAGTTCCCCGCCGGTGGGTGATCACGATAAACTGTGTGTTTTTTGTCAATCTGTGCAGATACCGCGCGAAACGCACCACGTTGTTATCATCCAGCGCCGCTTCGATCTCATCCAGCAGACAGAACGGGGATGGCTTCAGGTTCTGGATCGCGAACAGCAGTGAGATTGCGGTCAACGCCTTTTCGCCGCCGGAGAGCTGCATCATATTCTGCAGCTTCTTTCCTGGCGGCTGTGCGATGATACGTATCCCCGCCTCCAGGATATCTTCATCCTCCATCAACTCCAATGTCCCCTTGCCGCCGCCGAATAGCTGTTTAAACACATTGTCAAATTCTGCCGAGATCAGCCCGAACTGCTCCTGGAACTGCCTGCGCATGGCCACATCCAGTTCTTCGATGATCTTGAGCAGCGTTTCCTCTGCTTCCGCCAGATCATCGTGCTGGCCTTTGAGGAATTCATAACGCTCCGAAACCTCTTTGAATTCTTCAATGGCATTGACGTTGACATTGCCCAGCTTCTTGATTTCCCCTTTCAGATTCTGAATCTGTTTTTTCATATAGCTTAGATCTGTCAGATTCGGGTTGCGCAGTTCGCGGGCGCGGCGCAGAGTCAGTTCGTATTCCTCCCACATATAATTAATATGCTTGTCCGCTGCCTCTTCATAGGATTCCTTCCTACTGTTCAGACGGAAGCATTCCTTATCCAGCTCTGACATATGCTTCGACAGTTCTTCCCGTTTTCCCAAAAATGTCCTGTGCTTCTGATTCAGTTCATCCCGCTTGGCTACCTGGGCTTTGATCTCTTCCTGGATCTCCGCGAACAATTCTCCGGAATTTTCAATCGTAGCAGTCAGTTCCCGGATCTTCTCTTCTTTTTCCTGAATCTCCCCGGACGCGTTTCCTTTACTAAGATCTACCTCTTTGAGCTCTTCCTCGAACTTTTCGTTCTCTTCCTTTATTCTGCTTATATTTTCCAGAATAAATACATTCTGCTGTTCCAGGCTTGCGAAAGAAAGATGAACCTCTTCGGAATGCCGCATCTGAATGCTCTCCTGCTCTTTATTTTCTTCCAGGTTTTTCTGCAGCCGCCCGATCCTTTCGTTCAGCTCCTGCTCCAGGTTCTTGGAAGCCTCCAGTTCTAACTGGATGGATTCTTCATTGTCCTGGATTTCCTGCAGCCGTTCCTTAAGCGTCTCCTGCTCCTTTTGGTACAGGCTCCGGCTTTCCATAAGCTCTTTTTGCTTTCCCTGTACCTGTTCCATATTCATCTTGACCGTATTTTCCGCGATTGATGCTTTGCTGAGCCGGTGCTGGATATTGTCAATCTCATTGTAGCACATTCCACGCTTCTGCTTGATCTCATTGACCTCCTGCTCCATCTGGTCCATATCACGTTTCAGCATGGCAACAGTCTCTTCAAATTCCTGGATCTCCCGCCGTCTGCTCAAAAGGTTGCTGGAATTTTTAAAAGCTCCGCCGGTCATGGCGCCACCCGGATTGATCAGATCTCCTTCCAAAGTCACCAAACGTAACGACTGCCGGTATTTTCTGGCAATGGCAATCCCATGGTCAATGTGGTCCACCACGATCGTCCTGCCCAGCAGTTGGTCTGCCAGTCCCTGAAAACGCTTCTCCACATGAGCCAGTGTATTGGCCAGGCCGATAACCCCCGGCTCCTGAAGTGCGTTTGTGTCCCGGATACCGGAATTTCCATGCATACTGGTCAGTGGAAGAAATGTAGCCCTTCCGAATTTATTTTTCTTCAGGAACTGGATCATCCGCTTTGCCGTTTCCTCGGTATCCGTCACTACATTCTGGATACTGCCGCCCAGGGCGGTTTCGACCGCCATCTCGTATTCCTTGTCTACCTTGATGATATCTGCCACCACACCCAAAAGCCCCGGTTCTTTGTCCCGGTTAGCCATCACTTTACGGATACTGTTCCCATAGCCATCGTACCGCTCGGTAATATTTTTCAGAGATTCCAGGCGGGAGGATTCCCTATGATATGCCGTCTGTCCGAGACGCAGCTTTTCCTGCTTTTCATCCAATGCCTTCTGATACTGTTCTATTTCCTGCTCCGTATCCTGAATCTGCCTGGAAAAGCCTGCGATCTCCTCTCTCACCTTCTTCAGCTCTTCTTCATAGGAAGCCAGGACCTCATTCTGCTTTTCGCCTTCTCCCTGGTTCTCACGAAGCAGCCGGTCCAGCTCTGCCTTACGGACCGTGATCTGTTCCTGGGTCGTATCATAATGCTGGATCTTCGCGCGGGTAGACGCCCGGTTGTCCAGAAGCTCCATGATCTCCTGCTTGCTGGACTCCACCTCTGCCGTCTGTCCGGCGATCCGGCTCTGGACAGCGATCAATGCCTCCTTTGCCTCCTGATCCTTTCTGGCCACCTCTTGAAGCTTCCCATGAACCTCCTCCTGCTCCCTGGAAAGTTCCTGAAGCTGTCCCTGTCTTGCCTCGATCTCGATCCGGATGGTATGCAGCCGGTTATCATAATGCTCATCATTCATACGGACGGTATTGATCTGTTCCTTCAGCACATTAATCTGCCCTTCCAACTGCTGCTTCAGCAGGTTAGTTTCATTAAGCTGACTCTTCGCCTTCTCAATAGAGAAGTCAATGGCATCCACCTCTTCTTCGATGGCGTCATATTCCGCTTTCATTTCCTCATAGCGTGTCTTTGCTTCATTCAGTTCTTCTTCCGCATTACCAAGCTGCCCTTCGACCTCCTGGATCTGCTCTTTGATCCGTTCTGTCTCCAAAAGAAACATGTTAATATCAAAGGTCTTCAGCTCTTCCTTCTTTTTCAGATATTCCCTGGCCACCTCGGACTGTCTGGAAAGGGGGCCGATCTGCTTCTCCAGCTCAGCTAAAATATCATTCACACGGAGCAGGTTCTGCTGCTCCTCTTCCAGCTTTTTCAAAGACAGGTTCTTCCTCCGCTTAAACTTTACGATCCCTGCCGCTTCATCGAACAGTTCCCGGCGTTCTTCCGGTTTTCCGCTTAAGATCCTGTCAATCTGTCCCTGCCCGATGATGGAATAACCTTCCTTCCCGATCCCGGTATCATAGAACATCTCGTTAATGTCTTTCAGACGGCATGACGTCCCATTCAGAAGGTATTCACTTTCACCGGAACGGTATAGCTTTCTCGTCACGGTGACTTCCCCGTATTCCACCGGAAGCCGATGATCCTCGTTATTCAATGTAATCGCCACAGACGCGTAACTGAGCGCCCTTCTGTTTTCCGTTCCGGAAAAGATCACATCCTGCATAGTACCGCCCCGAAGCTGCTTGACACGTTGTTCCCCAAGTACCCAGCGGACCGCGTCCGCTACATTACTTTTCCCACTTCCATTCGGTCCCACAATGCCGGTGATCCCTTCGTGAAAATCAAATCGGATCCGGTTCGCGAAAGATTTGAATCCTTGTACCTCAATGCTTTTTAAATACATGACATTATTCTCCCCGTGCGGCCTTCAGTTTCAGTATGGCCTGGTAGGCGGCTTCCTGTTCCGCCGCCTTCTTCGTGCGTCCCTTTCCCGCGCCGTAGCTTTTTTCTCCGATGCATACCTCTACATGGAAGGATTTGTTGTGGTCCGGGCCCTCTTCGCCCACCAGACGGTAAGATATATTCTGTCCTATATCCGCCTGCACGATCTCCTGCAAAATGGTCTTGCTATCAAAAAAGAGCTTTTTATGTTCTAAATCCGACAGGATAAATCTGTGGATAAACTCTTTTGCATTAGTAAAACCACCGTCCAGATAGATTGCCCCGATCAGCGCTTCCATAGCATCCGATGTGATCGAATCCCGTCCTCTTCCGCCTGTCGCCTCCTCTCCCTTGCCTAAAAGCAGATATTTTCCCAGTTCGATATCCCTGGCACAGAATGCCAGAGAGGGTTCACATACCATACCTGCCCTGGTCTTCGTCAGTTCTCCTTCCGACACCTTTGGGTTCTCCAAAAATAAAAACTCACTGGAGACCAGTTCAAGTACCGCGTCTCCCAGGAACTCCAGCCGTTCATTGCACTGAAATTTAGGTAAATGCTTTTCATTTGTATAGGAACTGTGCATCATCGCCCTGCGCAGCAGAGAAAAGTCCCGGAATTCATATTGGATCCGTTTTTCCAGTTCTTTTAATTTTTCCTTCATCCTTTTCCTTTCTTTGAACAACGAAAAAGCCCGTGAAGGGCTTTCTCATGATCTGATGACTACTCTACAACCTTTTTAATCTGATCAACCGCATCCTGCACTGTTACAATCTTGTCTGCTTCTTCATTGTCGATCTCAATATCAAAGGCTTCCTCGATCTCCGTGATGATCTGAAGGATATCCAGTGAGTCCGCTGACAGATCCTCCACAAACTTTGTCTCCGGCTGGACATCGTCCTTCGTGACATTCATAACATCTGCGATAATCTCCTGCAATTTTTCAAATTCCATAATCATCCTTTTCCTTTCTTATCTTTTCAGTCTTCCGCCACTTTCTGAATTGCTTCCTGAATTTTCTCATTGATCTTCTGTTCCTTAAAGGTCACACACTGAATAATGGACGTACATACTTCCTTCGAAGTGGAACTCCCATGCGTCTTTACCACCAGGCCCTTCAGCCCGAGAAGCGGCGCCCCGCCATACTCACTGGCATCAAAGTCCTTCAGAGTGGCCTTCAGTGCCGGCTTTACAAGAAGTGCCCCGATCTTACTGCGCAGGGAGGCCATCATGCTGGATTTGATCTTGTGGATCAGTGTAGAACCCACTCCTTCATACAGCTTCAGGATTACATTCCCCACAAACGCCTCGCACACAACGACATCTACCGCGCCGGAAGGGATATCCCTCGCCTCCACACTTCCCACAAAATTGAGGCCCTCGCACGCTTTCAGGAGCGGAAATGTTTCTTTCACAAGCGCATTGCCCTTTTCTTCCTCTGCACCGATATTTACGATACCGACCGTTGGATTCTTTTTCCCGAGAACATTTTCCATATAAATGGAACCCATCTTCGCGAACTGTACCAGATGAGACGGTCTTGCGTCTACATTGGCCCCGCAGTCGATCAGAAGTGACACACCCTTTGCCGTAGGAATCAACGGCGCCAACGGAGCGCGTTCCACCCCTTTGATCTTGCCCACCAAAATCTGCCCTCCTGCCAGTACCGCACCGGAATTTCCCGCAGATACAAATGCATCCGCCTCCCCACGCTTGACCAGCTTCAGAGCAGTTACGAGTGAAGAATCCTTCTTCGTGCGGATAGCTGCCACCGGCGGTTCCGCGGTCTCGATCACTTCTTCCGCCTTTATGATCTCAATCTGCTCCTGGGGGTATGTGTATGCGGATAGTTCCTTTTTCAGAACCTCTTCCCGGCCTGTCAGCAGAATTTTGATATCCTTCCGCTTCTGCACGGCCTCTACCGCGCCTTTGATCATCTCCTCCGGCGCATTGTCACCACCCATGGCATCCAGGGCAACCCTTGTCATCTCGGACATTTCCATCCCTCCTTGCATTGCTGTAATTCATTCTACTAAACATCCATATAAAAATCAAGAAAAAAAGTGGCGGATTCTAAAGAACCCGCCTCCATTTTGCCACGGCCATGACCACACATACCAGCGCTACAACGAACATGAACTGCATTCCCAGCCCTTGAAGCACTGCCTGTTTTGCTTCCCCTGTCACGGTTCCGAATTCTACAAGCAGTCCGTTCACCACCTCATACCAATATACCGGCAAAAACTGCGCCACGGTCTTCACTCCTTTATTCATCAGCTCCAGCGGTACAAATACCCCGCACAGAAAGCACATTCCCAAAGACAGTACATTGACGACCCCGTTCAGTGTATTCACGGCACTCTTTCCATGCACCAGCATCCCTACCAGATAAGAAATAGTCAGTGCTACGGCCATCATCAGCAATGTATTCAGCAGGAAATATCCTGTTCCGCCCCGCTCTGAGAGAATTTTCCAATACCATGCGAAGGCGCCGGCCATACTCACTGCCCACAGACAAAGCCCCAGTGTGGCGGCTGCCAGAAGACCTTCCAGATTCTGCCTGCGTGCCGGAACCGCGCAGGCCCGCATCCGTTTCGGCAGATCACCTCTTCGAAATGCCACAAGCACATTTCCCATCACATAGCAGAGTATCGACAAAAACAAATACGGAATATACTGAAAATAAAAACCATAGTTCGATGTTTGTCCCGATACCCTGCCTGTATCCAGAAGCTCTACCTGCGCCGGTTCCAGCCGCTCCAATGACTGTGCCGTTTCCTCCTCGGTAAATCCGGCGGCTATACAAGTCCTGGCGTCATTCAAAAAGCTGTTGATCTGCTGATCTACATAAAATGCCGTATAGGAGCCCGGTACCTTAGTCACCGCAAGCTCTTCTCCTTCCTCGATACAAGTTTCGAAAAATCGCTCTGGTATCCATACAATATATTCCACATCCCGATAGAATAGATCTTCCTGCAGCCTGGCTTTATCATGTTCTGCCGTGGATACCTCGTGGAACTGTCCCAGATATTCCTTCAATCCACGGGCCAGGCTTCCCCCATCCTCATCTACCACCGCGACCCTCACGCTTTCCGTTTGATAACTGCCTATCGGATCCTGCTGGTTCAGCTTCTGGAACATAATGGTGATCCCTGTAAAAATGGCAAGATACATAAGAATAAGCCCTTTATTCTTCCACATGATCTTCATATATCCTTTATAGACTGTCATAGCGTTCCCTCCTGATCAGTAAAAATGAGACAAGGGTCAGAACCACGCACATACAGCTTAAAGTCACAAGACTCCTGCTGAAGCGTACCGAATCATCATACACATTGATACAGTAAAACGCGTCCGTGATCACTGCGGCAGGATTGATCCTGTTCACCAGCGGCGCATGCTGTTCGACCATATATTTCATATCCGCGTTCATAAGGCCGGCCAGAAAGCTTCCGGTCATAGAAACACCCAGCAGGATCCCGACCTTGACTCCTTCCCCCATTTTTCCAAAGCTGCCGATAAAAATTCCCATGGATACGCCGATCATACTTCCGATCAGTGAGATCAGAAGCATCTGCGCCATCTGCCCCTGGAAATCCATTTTTAATACATACCGAAGGTATGCAAGCAGGATCAACACATTTACATAATGTAAAAGAAAGCAGGACAACATTTCCGTCAGGATCAATTTCAGCTTATGCGTCGGCGTTACGCACCGCCTCGCCGCCAGCGGGGTCAGGTTCGCCTGGATATTCAGGGAAGCGTCCATCCCGATAAATGCCCCATACAGACATGCCATCGCGATCAAAGCATAAAAGAACTGCGCATTGCCGTCCGTTGTCCTCCCTCCAAGAGATACCTGGTTTACCAGTTCTTCATAAGTTTCCATCTGTTTGATAGCCTGGGGCAGTCCTTCCGGGTGCTTCTCTGCTACAAGCTGCAAGGTCTGCTTTCCGTTTTCATAGCTTTCCAGAAGAGACTGCAGGATGCTTTCCTGAATCCCGCTACCGGCTACCGTAAGGGTGGGAATCTCCCCTACAAAATAAATGCCTGACGCTTTTTTCTCTTCCAACGCAAAAAGCGCCTCTTGTTCAGACATTTCCCGGATTTCCACGAGATGGCTTTCCTCCTTCTCCATGTTCTCTAAAAATTCCAAAAATACAGTATCCGCATCTGCTTCTTTTACAACAACGGTCTGTACAGTCTCAAAATCTGCCTCTTCCATGGTTCCAAAGGCAAAATAGAATAAGGTTGCCAAGATCAGAGGAAATACAAGAGGCCAGAAAATCACATTCATACATTTTATTTTTACCATCAGATTATATCTCATCAAATGCAGCATTCCTTGCCCTCCTCTCAATCCCGCAGTTGTTTCCCCGTGATCTCCAGGAACACATCATTGAGCGTGGGAAGTTCGGAAAATACTCTGCCGAATAGCACCTCCTGCTCCTGTAGATAATTCAAGATCCGGAGGAGATTATGTTTTGCTTTCGTACAACGTACGGTCAGAATCTGTTCTTCATAATCCACAGCAAACACATGGGGAAGCTCCCGGATGTCCTGAAGCTGCTCCTGCCCCAGCACTACCGCCTCGATGGTCACGGTCTCCCCTGTCTTGATCATCATTTTCAGTTCTTCTTTTGTCCCCACGGCAATACTTCTTCCGTGATCCAGGACTGCGATCCGGGTACAGATCTGCTCCACCTCTTCCATATAATGAGAGGTATAGATGATAGTAGAGCCCTGCCGGTTCAGTTCCTGGATTCCTTCTAAAATCTTGTTCCTGCTCTGGGGATCTACCGCCACCGTCGGTTCATCCATAATAATCAGCCTCGGCTTATGGGCGATCCCACAGGCAATATTCAGACGGCGCAAAAGACCTCCTGATAATTTACCCGGGCGTACCTTCCGATAGTCCTCCAGCCCTACAAACGCAATGGCCTCTTCCACCAATCCTTTGCGGCGCTGTTTCTCCTTTACATAAAGTCCACAGAAATAATCAATATTTTCATAGACAGTCAATTCATCAAACACTGCCACATTCTGGAGTACAATCCCAATCTGCTGTTTCACATGATAATTTTCGGGCGTCATTTCTTCCCCGAAAATCCGGATCGTCCCGCGGTCATATTTTAGCAGCGCAAGCATACAGTTGATCGCCGTCGTCTTTCCCGAACCGTTTGGACCCAGGAGCCCGAAAATCTCTCCCTCCCGGATCTGCAGGTTCAGATGATCCAGCGCCACCAGCTCTCCGTAGCGTTTTACAAGATTTTTGATCTCAACCATATTCCAAATACCTCCTGACATCATTCTTTGTGTCTTCCATCATCAAGTATACTTTCTTTTCTTTAGGCAGGGTAGTGTACGTTGTCATAACTTCCATATGACATTTGTAATCTGTTGCCCCGCACCTATGATATTTTATTACAACTCATAAAACTTATTTTTTCTTTGCCTGATCCTTTGTTTTGTATTATAATAAATAATGACTGTTCAGAACGGCAGCTCACAGGCCCGTCTGTCTGGAGGAAAGGTTATGCACTATTTTCAGAATACCGGATTTTTATTATTATACTGTATGTCTTCTATACTATATTTTCCTGTAGATTTACCGTTTGTGCTGGCTTTTTTATGTGCAACGGCTTTTTGCTGCGCCTGCTTTTTCAGCGAATCCACTCTGGTCCATTTGATGCTTGGGACGATGTTCCTTTCCGCGTCCTTATTTATTCTTCCCTTTTTTTGTTTTTTTCCGATTCTGTCCTATATTTTTCTGCAGGATCGGCGATGGTTTTTTCTTATTTGTACATACCTGCTGTTTTTTTATCAAATCCTGCACTCTGTTGATATTTCTTTGCCGCTTTTGTGGACAGGTATCTCCGGTTTTCTGCTCGCCTTCCTTCTGCAGAACCATGCCGGCCAATACGAACGGTTAAGCGTACTTTTTCGAAAAAATCAGGATGACAGCCGAGAAAATCATCTTCTCCTGACAGAAAAAAACAAAGCCCTTTTGGAAAAGCAGGATTATGAGATCTACACTGCGACCCTCCGGGAACGTAACCGGATCGCCAGGGAAATACATGACAGTGTAGGACATGTCCTCTCCCGTTCCATCCTGCTGCTCGGAGCCGCCAAAGCAGTAAACCGGCAGACCGAGCTTTATCCGATGCTGGATAACCTGGACATTTCCTTAAATTCCGCAATGGACAGCATCCGGTCAAGTGTCCACGACCTGCATGATGATTCTGTAAATCTGGAGGAAGCGATACGAAACCTGGCTGCCGGATTTACCTTTTGTCCTGTCATCCTGCAGTATGACATGTCACGGACGGTCCCACACGAAGTCCGATATTGCTTTATCAGCATTACGAAAGAAGCCCTTTCCAATGTAATCAAACACAGCAATGCCAGCCAGGTCCGGATTACCATGCTGGAGCACCCTGCCCTCTACCAATTGTGCATAGAAGACAACGGAACCGGAAGCCCTGCTGGTTATAACAGGTATAAGGATTCTTCTCATAATGGGATCGGGTTGACAAATATGCAAGACCGGATCCGGGCATTAAATGGTACGATGCAGATTTCCACCAATTCCGGATTTCGGATTTTTATCACAATCCAAAAGGAGAATATACAAAATGAATCTTGTGATCATAGATGACGACTGTCTGGTATCCGACGCGTTAAAAACGATCCTGGAAATGAACCCGGATATCCTTGTTTCCGCCACCGGCACGGATGGCGAAGATGCCGTAAGGCTATACCGGGAGCACCTTCCGGATATCCTTTTAATGGATATCCGGATGAAGCATATGAACGGCCTGGAGGCTACCTCCAAAATACGGAAAGAATTTCCTGACGCGAAAATCCTTTTGCTTACCACATTTTCTGACGATGAATATATTATAAAGGCATTACAGCTAGGGGCAAAAGGATATCTTTTAAAGCAGGATTATACAAACCTCCTTCCGGCTCTAAAGGCAGTGGCATCAGGCCAGACTGTATTTGGATGTGAGGTCGTCTCAAAGCTTCCCGGGCTGTTTCGAAAAGCCGAGAGCTTTGATTATGCCTCCGCTGATATTAGTGAGCGGGAACAGGAGATCATCAGCCTCATCGCCAATGGCATGAGCAATAAAGAAATTGCTTCGGAATTGTTTCTCAGCGAGGGAACCGTCCGGAACTATCTGAGCAATATCCTGAACAAACTGAACCTTCGTGACCGGACGCAGGTCGCCGTATTTTACTATCAGCATAAATAAAATTTTTCACCAATCCGACAAAACGTGTCGCTGGCGCGTTTTGCTGGATACTTCGTAATGAAAGGAGTATTGTTATGAATTCATCTGAAATAACCCATATCCACAACGTACCATTAGAGCCGCTGGATGTCATATCCGGCTTTGAAGTGCGTCCGGGATTTTTTGGCACCATGGGCGCCACACTTATCCCATGCGGCGTTAGCTTTACGATTCAGTCACATGGCGCGACTTCCTGTGAACTGCTGCTGTTCCACAAGACAGAGAATGAGCCATATGCCGTACTGAAATTTCCAGAAAATTATAAGATCGGCTGTGTATATTCCATGATCGTATTTTATCTGAATATTACAGATCTCGAATATGCCTATCGTCTGGACGGGCCTTATGATGAAAGACAGGGGCTTCGCTTTGATTCCAAAAGGATTCTTCTGGACCCTTACGCAAAAGCAGTATCCGGTCAGAGCAATTGGGGGTTTAATAAAAATTATGAACGTGGATACCGCGCCCGGGTGGTACGGAGCAATTTTGACTGGGGAACCGCGTACCATGCCAATATCCCGATGGAGGACCTGGTCATCTATGAGACCCATGTCAGAGGCTTCACCATGGATTCTTCTTCCAGAGTCCACCATCCGGGCACCTTCAGCGGTATCAGAGAAAAAATTCCCTACCTGAAGGAACTTGGCATCAATGCCATAGAACTCATGCCAATCTTTGAATTTGATGAAATGCGCGATACCCGTGTTGTGAATAACGTCAGGCTCCTGGATTACTGGGGATACAATCCGGTCTGCTTCTTTGCGCCCAATACCAGTTATGCCGCGTTCTCAGAGGATAATCAGGAGGGACGCGGGCTCAAGCTTTTGATCAAAGCCTTACACGATAATGGCATAGAGGTGATTCTGGATGTTGTGTTCAACCATACCGCTGAAGGAAATGAACTGGGTCCCTGCTTTTCTTTTAAGGGCTTTGACAATAACATCTATTACCTGCTGACTCCTGACGGCCATTATTATAACTTCAGCGGATGCGGGAACACTCTGAACTGCAATCATCCTGTTGTCCAAGAGATGATCCTTGACTGTCTGCGTTACTGGGTAACCGAATACAGGGTCGATGGTTTCCGCTTCGACCTTGCCACCATATTAGGCCGCAATGAAGACGGTTCTCCCATGAATCAGCCTCCGCTTTTGAGAAGCCTGGCTTTCGATTCCATCCTGGGAAATGTAAAGCTGATCGCGGAGGCCTGGGATGCCGGCGGACTGTACCAGGTAGGCTCCTTCCCATCCTGGAAGCGTTGGGCTGAATGGAACGGGCGGTATCGGGATGATATGCGCCGATTCCTAAAAGGAGATTCCGGCTATGCCTCCATTGCCGCCCAAAGGATCATTGGTTCACCAGATTTGTACGACCCTGTAAAGCGCGGGCTGAATGCTTCTATCAATTTTTTAACCTGCCACGACGGTTTCACACTGTACGACCTGTATAGCTACAATGAAAAGCATAACGAGGCAAACGGATGGGAAAATACCGACGGTACAGACGACAACAATAGCTGGAACTGTGGTATAGAAGGAGATACGGATAATCCGGAAGTCAACGCGCTGCGGATACGGATGATGAAAAATGCATGTGCTGTACTGTTCTGCAGCCGGGGAACTCCCATGTTCCTTTCCGGAGATGAATTTGGAGATACCAGGTTCGGAAATAACAACCCCTACTGCCAGGATAACATGATCTCCTGGCTGGATTGGACACTTTTAGAGAAAAATCAGGATTTATTCCTCTTTTTCCAGTATATGATCCAATTCCGTAAAGACCATCCGGTCATCCGAAAGAACCTGGAATCCAGCATGACCGGCTATCCTTACGCAAGTATTCATGGTGTACGCCCAAATGAGCCTGACTACAGCGTAGATTCCCATGTGATCTGTGTCATGTTCGCAGGCTATGATTCCGCAAAAGAAAGGGAGGATCTGGTCTACATTGCCATCAACACATATTGGGAGCCTGTTACTTTTATACTTCCATCACTTTCAAACAGCCTGGACTGGAAGATCGCGGTCAATACCGGGGATCCAAAACAGAACTATTTTTTAAGAGGACAAATGCCCCATGCGGAGGGAAGCCTTCTCATGAAAGAACGCTCCGTAATTATATTAGAGGCTTAAGTTAAATCCGGCAGATACGCAGCCAATGCGTTCTGCCGGATTTTTTATGTTTATTCTTCAAAGACCTCTTTCATTCTATCCTTGAAGCCCCTTTTTTTTCCTTTTGTTTCTTCTACTTTCTGATTGAGTGTGTTCCCTGCAAGCTGGTCAAATCTACGCAGCGCTTCCTTAGCCTCCGGGCTCAATCTGTCCGGAGTCTGGATCACCAACGTCACATAATGGTCTCCTCTCACACGGGAATCCCGCAGGGATGGTACGCCCTTGCCTTTCAGCCGTACCTTCGTATCTGTCTTTGTCCCGGGCTTCACTGTATAGATCACATCGCCGTCTACTGTCGCTACGCGGATATCTCCGCCCAAAGCCGCCTGCGCGAAAGAAATCGGGACAGTGGAAAAGATATGCATATCCTGACGTTGGAAGATGGGATGTCTGGATACATTCACCTCTACCAGCAGATCCCCTCTCGGTCCTCCATTCGCGCCTGGTTCTCCTTTTTCACGGATGCGCACACTCTGCCCGTTATCAATTCCCGCCGGAATGGATACCTGAATCTTCTTTTTACTGGATGTATATCCGGTTCCGGAACAGGAAGGACATTTTTCCTTAATTACTTTGCCGGAGCCGCCGCAGCTCGGACAAGTCTGGACATTCTGCACGGTTCCAAAAAATGACTGAGACGCATATACGATCTGTCCTTTCCCTCCACATTTTGGACAGGTCTCCGGAGATGTCCCCGGTTTCGCCCCTGTACCATTACAAGCCGTACATGGATCTTTCAGTATCAATTCCAGTTCCTTCTCACAGCCAAAAATTGCTTCCTCGAATGTAATGCGGATACTCTTACGGATATTAGCACCTCTCATGGGACTATTCCCTGCACGGCCGCCTCTTCTTCCGCCGCCAAACAGATCTCCGAAAATATCTCCAAAGATATCACTGAAATCCGCACTATTAAAATCAAAACCACCGAAGCCGCCCGCTCCGCCGGCGCCTCCTTCAAATGCTGCGTGTCCAAACTGATCATACTGGCGGCGTTTTTCCGGATCACTCAGTACTGCATACGCTTCTGATGCCTCTTTAAACTTCTTTTCCGCTTCCGCGTCTCCCGGATTCATGTCGGGATGATATTTTTTCGCCAGAACACGATATGCTTTTTTAATCGCCCCATCGTCAGCATCCTTGCCTACGCCAAGCACCTCGTAATAATCTCTTTTTGACTCTGCCATAATAATCTACCTTTCGTCTGTTAGTGTCAATCCGCTATAACTTATACTATCCAGGACAACCGTAATACTACCGGCTGTCCTGGATGTTCAGGAGCATTTTTAAACGTAACTGTTCAGTCCCCTCACAGTTACTTTTAAACTTCTTTATAATCTCCGTCTACTACGTCGTCGCCCTGGAAACCTTCCGGCGCCGGACCTGCTTCCGGCATCGGACCTGCTCCGGCAGCACCTGCCGCGCCTGCCTGCTCATACATCTTAGTGAACAGCTTCTGTGCGCTTTCCATCAGCTTTTCTTTGGCCGCCTTGATCTCTGCTACCTGTGCGTCTGTTGTCTCTTCCGGAGTAGATTTTGCAAGGATATCCTTAAGTGCCTGGCAATCAGCCTCTACAGCGGCCTTATCGGAAGCATCCAGCTTGTCGCCCACTTCCTTGATCGCCTTCTCGGTCTGGAATACCATAGCATCCGCTTCGTTTCTTGTATCGATCGCTTCTTTACGCTTCTTATCCTGTGCCTCAAACGCGGCAGCTTCTTTTACTGCTTTATCAATATCTTCATCGGACATGTTGGAGCCTGCGGTAATGGTGATATGCTGCTCTTTTCCGGTTCCCAGGTCTTTTGCGGAAACATTTACGATACCGTTGGCATCAATATCGAATGTAACCTCAATCTGCGGGATTCCACGTGGAGCCGGCGGGATTCCATCCAGGCGGAACTGGCCGAGCGACTTGTTATCTCTTGCGAACTGCCTCTCTCCCTGTACTACGTTGATATCCACCGCTGTCTGGTTATCCGCGGCCGTGGAGAATACCTGGCTCTTCTTTGTCGGGATCGTGGTATTTCTCTCGATCAATCTGGTAGCGACACCACCCATGGTCTCAATAGACAGAGACAATGGAGTAACATCCAGAAGAAGGATATCGCCCGCGCCGGCATCTCCTGCCAGCTTACCACCCTGTACGGAAGCGCCGAGCGCTACACATTCGTCCGGATTCAGGGACTTACTTGGCTCTTTTCCTGTCAGGCGTTTTACTTCCTCCTGCACGGCAGGAATACGGGTAGAGCCACCTACCAACAGTACCTGGCCCAGCTCGGAAGCTGTGATTCCCGCGTCAGACAACGCACGTCTTACAGGCTCTGCCGTCTTTTCTACCAGATCATGTGTCAATTCGTCAAATTTTGCCCTTGTCAGGTTCATATCAAAATGCTTCGGTCCTTCAGATGTAGCTGTGATGAACGGAAGGTTAATGTTCGTAGTCGTAGCGGAAGAAAGCTCTTTCTTTGCCTTTTCAGCCGCTTCTTTTAGTCTCTGCAATGCCATCTTGTCGTTGGACAGATCCACGCCTTCTTTGGACTTGAAATCAGCCAGCATGTAATCCGTTACCTTCTGGTCAAAGTCATCACCGCCCAGCCTGTTGTTGCCGGCTGTGGAAAGCACTTCGATGACGCCGTCGCCGATTTCAATGATAGATACATCGAAAGTACCGCCTCCAAGATCATATACCATGATTTTCTGTTCTTTTTCGTTATCCAGTCCATAAGCAAGCGCTGCTGCCGTAGGCTCGTTGATGATACGCTTTACATCCAGGCCCGCGATCTTGCCTGCGTCCTTTGTAGCCTGGCGCTGCGCGTCATTGAAATATGCCGGTACGGTGATAACAGCCTCTGTCACCTTTTCTCCTAAGTATCCTTCTGCATCTGCTTTCAGCTTCTGAAGGATCATAGCGGAAATCTCCTGCGGCGAATATCTCTTGTCATCGATGGTTACTTTGTAGTCTGAACCCATCTCTCTCTTAATAGAAGAAATAGTCTTGTCAGCATTTGTAACCGCCTGACGTTTCGCAGGCTCACCTACCAGACGTTCTCCCGTCTTTGTAAATGCTACGACTGACGGTGTAGTCCTTGCTCCTTCCGTGTTGGCGATAACGGCCGGCTGTCCACCTTCCATTACAGCAACACAACTATTTGTTGTACCTAAGTCAATACCTATGATTTTTCCCATGATCAATTCCTCCTGTTCTTTCTGAAATGATTGAAAATCCTTAATTTGCTACTTTTACCATGCTGTGCCGCACGACACTGTCACGGTATGTGTATCCCTTCTGGAATTCTTCCACGATGATGTTCTCACCAACCTCCTCGTCCTCCACATGCATTACCGCATTGTGAAAGTCTGGATTGAATTCCTGGCCCACTGCTTCGATCGGTTTCACATCAATCTCTTCCAGTGTAGTCATCAACTGCTTGTAAACCTTATCCATTCCTTCCATGACCGGATTTTTCTTCTCTTCTTCCGGCACTGCGGACAATCCTCTTTCAAAGTTATCCACAACGGGAAGGATTTTATTTATGATATCTTTCGCGCCAATCTCGTACATCTGGGATTTCTCCTTTTCCGTACGCTTGCGGAAGTTATCAAACTCTGCCATCTGACGGGTAAGCCGATCCGTCAGTTCCTCAATCTTTTCGTCTTTTTTGTCCTTTTTATTTTTCTTTCCAAAAAGCTTTCTGCCTTTCTTTTCTCCATCCTGTCCGTCTTCTTCGGCTTCTTCCTCCGACGGCTCCTCACAGGCTTCTTCCTCCGCGGCTTCTTCCCCGGCGCTGTCTTCCTCCAGAACCTCCTGAGTATCCTCAGCAGCTTTCTCCTCATCCGGTGCCTGTTCCCCGGCCGCCTGCTCCGCCTTTGCTCTGGCTTCTTCCATGGCTTCCTTTACCATATCTTCCTTCGTCATCTTTTCTTCCACCAGCTTCACCTTCCTATCATGTTTTCCTATGGACAGCAATCAAACATGCGGCCCTGTATCGAAAAGTTACCCTGAATCTTTTTTATTTATCGCATCCAGCTCACTTTGCAAAGTCTTCAGCGTCTTCATAACATGTTCATAATCCATACGCTTGGGGCCGATGATACCAATGGTTCCCTTCATCCCGTCCCCCAAATCATAAGTTGCCGTAACCACACTGCAGTCCCGCATCGTCTTAACCGGCGCTTCATCACCAATGTAAACCTGTATCCCATGGTTCTCTTCACTGGCCAGTGTCTCTGTCACCAGTTCCGCAAGCTGCTGCTTTTCTTCAAACGCATTAAGAATCTCCTGCGCGCTCTGCTTATCGCTGAGCTCCGGATATTTGAAAATATTGGTGGCTCCGCTTGTATAGATCTCCATGTCATCTTCTACATGGATGATATCAGCGACAGCATCCAGCACATCGCTTATGACATTGCTATGGATTCCCGCCTGCTCCTTCAGCCTGGCGATCAGTCCAAGATTGATCTCTTCAATGGGCATCCCATTCAAGGTGGTATTCAAAAGCATATTCAGCTTCAGCAGTGTCTCATTCCCCAGCAGTTCTCCTACATCAATGATCTTATTCTTGATCACATTGCCGTTCATTACGATCACCGCAACGATCTGGCTTGCGTCTACCTGGGACAACTGAATAAACTTTATAGTATTCCCTCTGCTCACAGGGGAGGAAACCATGGTCGCGTAGTTCGTATTCGTGGCCAATACCTTTGCAGCCTGCTTGAGTACCTTTTCTACGCGGTCTGTCTTCTCAAGCATCACACTTTTGATTTCTTCCAGCTCCTGCTCTTTATCCTGCATCAGCATATCCACATATAAACGATATCCTTTATCTGATGGAATCCGTCCGGCGGAGGTATGCGGCTGGAATATATAGCCCAGGTCTTCCAGGTCAGCCATCTCATTGCGGATTGTCGCAGAACTCAGCTTCAGATCCGTTGCCTTCGAAAGGGTTCTGGAACCAACCGGTTCCCCGGTCTCCAGATAATTCTGGATGATAGCCCGTAATATGGTATGCTTTCTTTCACTTAATTCTACATCTGCCATCATATTCCCCCTTTCTGCTTCAGATTATATTCTACTGTTATACGGAAGTAGATTATTCTTCATTTTTCTCTATTAGCACTCCCTTGATTTGAGTGCTAACATCTTACGTATATTAAGATAGCACCTTGATTTCCGTTTGTCAACCTACTTTATATATTTTTTATCTTTTTTCTGGCTTTCAAAGTTGCTGCCTTGATATTCCTTTCAAAATATCGTAATATATACAGAGCGCCGGATAAATCTGTCATTCCATATAATATGGCAGGTAATCCAAAACAGCAACAGACGTGTCCGGAATATCCGGTAAAATCAGGAGGCAATACGATTATGAAAAAACTATGGGAATTATATGTCACATTCCTTCGGGTGGGCGGCCTCACCTTTGGCGGAGGCATGGCGATGCTGCCAATGCTGAAAAAAGAAGTTATTGAAAAAAAAGGCTGGACCAATGAAGAAGAACTGCTGGATATCTATGCCATCGGCCAGTGTACCCCAGGCATTATCGCTGTCAACACTTCTACTTATATCGGATATCAGCAGGCTGGCATCCTGGGAGCCATTTCCGGCACTCTGGGTATGGTCACCCCATCTCTGATCATCATTACGCTGATCGCTACGATTTTAAATCAATTTATTGAGGAACCACTGGTCGTGCATGCGCTGTCCGGGATCCGTGTCGCAGTCTGTGCCATGATGCTCAATACCGTTGTCTCCCTTGCGAAGGCCGGTATTAAAGATTATCTGGGAGTATTCTTATTCCTGGCCGGATTTCTTCTCGCCACATTTTCACCGGTTCCCACGATTCTGCTGGTAGTGTGCGCGGCCATAATCGGGATCTGTGTAAATATAAGAAAGGAGAAAGCGGGCTCATGATCTATCTCACCTTATTTATCGAATTTTTCAAGATCGGCTTATTCTCCATTGGAGGCGGCATGGCAACGGTTCCTTTCCTGATGGACCTGGCCCAAAAATATCCCTGGTTCACGGCCTCCGAGCTGGCTGATATGATCGCTATCAGTGAAAGTACGCCGGGACCGATCGGGATCAATATGGCAACTTACGCCGGTTTTCATGCCGCCGGAGTCCCGGGAGCCATAGTGGCGACCTTAAGCCTGGTTTCTCCTGCTATCATTATCATTGTCATTATCGCGAAATTTATGTCTGATTTCAGCGAAAACAAATATGTCCGTTCTGCTTTTTACGGGATTCGCCCGATGATCGCGTCATTGATCGGATATGCCATATGGCAGATCGCTGTCATTACCTTTGCGGATCTGTCACAGCCGAAACCTGTATTTCACTATTCCTCCATGGGAATCTGTCTTGTGATCTTTCTGCTTTTGGAATGGAAGCCGTTAAAAAAGCTCCACCCGATCCTCTGGATCGGCTGCGGAGCCGTACTTGGGATCCTGTTCCGTCTGTGAACAGGATCACCATATATTTTTCATTACAAGATCTATCAACACATTCTCACATCGAAGTACATCCTCAATCGGAACATATTCCTGCGGCTTATGGGCCAGTTCCAGATCACCTGGCCCATAAGACATACAATTTCTGTTTCCCAGCTTTCCCGCGATCACTGCCGTGTCTGTATAGCCTGGAAATACTCCCGTTACTGCAGGATGTCCGGTCACATTTTTGCAGGAATCCTGAAGCTGTCTATATAGGATTGACATTTCGTCCGCCTCTATAAAAGGTCTGTCTCCGGTAATCTGATAGGTAATCTTTGCCTTTGGAACCGATTTCACCGCTTCTTTTATTGCCCTTTTTACGATTTCCTCCCCATCCTCTCTTCTATAAGGCGGAACCAGCCTCATATCCACGGTTAACGTGCATTGCTCTGACACCACATAGGGCTGGACACCACCCGTGATCCTGCCAAATGACACCGTGGGCCTTCCCATCCGGGGATGGGATTCCATTTTCATGAATTCCTGCCGGATCCCGGAGATTACCTCTGCCATTGCGGCAATCGCATCCGCTCCTTTCCAGGGGGTAGCCGCATGGGCCGTAATCCCTTCCACGAAAATCTCAAACCAGAGGCGTCCTTTATGGGATGCCTGCACTTCCCCGTTGGTTGGCTCCATGTCCAGTACAAGAGAGTCCTTTGTAACCCAGCCGGATTGTATCACCTGTTCCACACCGGACATATTGCCTTCTTCATCCACCGTACCGATCAGCTTCAAAGTCCGTTCTGGTACTTTTCCATCCCGCACACATTCTGCCGCGCTTTGAAATGCCGACAACGCGCAGGCAAACCCGGATTTCATATCGCAGGAGCCCCTGCCGTAGAGCTTTCCCTCCCGGATCTCCCCGGAAAAGGGATCCTCTTCCCATCCTTTTCCTGCCGGAACCGTATCCATATGGCAGATAAATACCAGTTCCTGCTTTTCCTCTTTTCCAGGCAGAATCAACATCACATTATTCCTGCCTGGCAGCGCTTCTTCCGTCTGGACTTTGATACATTCATTGCGCAGATTTTCCGCAAAAGAAAGAAGGAATTTTTCCATTCCTCCCTCATAGGTTCCCGGATTCGTACTGTCTATCCGTACCATCTGCCGTGTCAGCTCCAATGCCCTTTGCTCCTGTTCCATATTTCTTTCCTCCAAAATCAGAGCAAAAACTGCTCAAATACATAATTACTGATATCAATGCCCCGTCCGGTAAGCCAGATCCGGTCGCCCTTGATCTTCAGAAGGGCATTTTCCTCCAGCTTTTTTAACTGCTTTCCATATATTTCTTCGATCCGGCTGCCAAATAAACGAAAGAATTCTGATTTTTTCACACCGCACATCATCCGCAGTCCAAGAAACATAAACTCCTCCATTTCATCCTGAACCGTCAGGCGTTCCGTTTCTTCACAGATCTTTTGTATATCTCCGTCCTCTGCCAGATATTCCTGTAGATCAAAAATATGGCGGAATCGCGTCCCTCCGATCAGTGACGAGGCTCCGAGCCCGATTCCCAGATATTCCTTTCTCTGCCAGTAGCCGATATTATGCCGACATTCATATCCTGGCCTTGCGTAATTGGAAATCTCATACCTGGTATAGCCATATTCCCGTAATATTTCCCCGGTTTCTTCATATATCAGACGTTCCGTTTCTTCATCCGGCAATGGTGGATACGGTGCGTCCTTCGCGGCTGTTTGTCCATATTTCCCATAAAAAGGGGTTCCTTCTTCAATGATCAGACTGTACACGGATAAATGCTCTGGTTCCAGCTCCGCCGTTTTCCTCAGTGTCTCCCTCCAGCTTTCCGGAGTCTGCCCCGGAATGGCGGAGATCAGGTCTATATTTACATTCTTCATCCCGGCCTTACGTATCAACGTCCAGGTATCCAGAAACTGTTGGTAATCGTGAATCCTGCCCAGCATCCGCAGTTCTTCATCCTTTGCGGACTGAAGGCCGATGGAAATCCGGTTTACACCGGCCTCTTTCCAGGCCAGGAGTTTTCCTTCCGTTACGGTTCCGGGATTTGCCTCTAATGTGATCTCCGCCTCCGGCTTGATCCGGAAGCTATCATATAACGCGGAAAAAATCCCCCTGATCTGCCCGGGAGACAGAATAGAGGGGGTTCCTCCTCCTATAAAAACAGTCGGTACATCACAGTCCTGAACTATTTTTTTATAACCTGTAATTTCCCGTATCAGTGCTTCTACATATTCCTGCCGCAAGGCTTCGTCCGCCGGCGCCGACAGGAAATCACAGTAGGCACATTTCCGGACACAAAAGGGAATATGCACGTACAATTCCAGTTCTCTAATCATCGTCCAACTTCAGAACACTCATAAATGCCTTCTGCGGGATCTCTACATTTCCCACCTGACGCATCCGCTTCTTTCCTTCCTTTTGCTTCTCCAACAGCTTCTTCTTTCGCGTGATATCACCTCCGTAACACTTTGCAAGCACGTCCTTGCGCAGTGCCTTTACGGTTTCCCTGGCAATGATTTTGCTCCCGATCGCTGCCTGGATTGGAATCTCGAACAACTGACGCGGAATTTCTGCCTTTAACTTTTCGCACATCTTTCTTCCACGCTCATAGGCTGTTCCGCTATGGACAATGAATGAGAGCGCGTCGACCTCTTCCTTGTTGATCAGAATATCCAGTTTCACAAGCTCTGACCTCTCATATCCCAACAGTTCATAATCAAAGGACGCATATCCTCTGGATCTTGATTTTAAGGCATCAAAGAAGTCGTAGATAATCTCATTGAGGGGCAGGTGATAATGCAGCACAGCACGCTTTTCTTCAATATATTCCATACTCTGATATGCTCCACGCCGCTCCTGGCACAGATCCATAATAGCTCCGATAAATTCTGATGTCACCATGATCTCCGCCTTCACCAATGGTTCTTCCATGTATTCAATTTCTGCCGGATCCGGCAGGTTGGTCGGATTGGTCAGGTCAATCACCTCGCCGTTGGTCTTATGCACCTTGTAAATCACACTGGGAGCTGTAGTCACCAGATCCAGGTTGTACTCCCGTTCCAGACGCTCCTGGATAATCTCCAGATGCAAAAGTCCCAAAAAGCCGCAGCGGAATCCAAATCCAAGCGCAGCCGAGGTCTCCGGTTCAAACTGTAATGCCGCGTCATTGAGCTGCAGCTTTTCCAACGCGTCCCGCAGATCCGGATATTTTGCTCCGTCCGCTGGGTACATGCCGCAGTAGACCATGGAATTTACCTTCTTATATCCCGGAAGCGGCTGGGCGCAGGGACGCTGTGCATCCGTGACCGTATCCCCCACCCGGGTATCCTTTACATTTTTCAGGCTGGCAGTAATATAGCCGACCATACCGGCGCTCAGCTCTTCACATGGGATAAGCTGCCCGGCGCCAAAATAACCAACCTCTACGACTTCTGCCTTCGCCCCGGTAGCCATCATCAGGATCTGTGTACCTTTACGGATCTGTCCTTCTTTGATCCTGCAGAATACGATGACGCCCCGGTAAGAATCATAGACAGAATCAAAGATCAGCGCCTGCAGGGGCGCCTCTGGATCTCCTTGCGGCGGCGGGATCTGCCGGATGATCTCTTCCAGTACGTCATCCACATTCAGCCCGGTCTTGGCGGAGATCAACGGAGCATTTTCAGCATCCAGGCCGATCACATCCTCAATCTCTTCCTTTACCCGTTCCGGCTCCGCGCTGGGCAGGTCGATCTTATTGATCACAGGCATGACATCCAGATCATGATCCAGCGCCAGATAAACATTTGCCAGAGTCTGGGCCTCCACCCCCTGTGCCGCATCCACTACCAGGATCGCTCCGTCACAGGCTGCCAGGCTCCGGGAAACCTCATAGTTAAAATCCACATGTCCCGGTGTGTCGATCAGATTAAAAATATATTCTTCCCCATTCTTCGCCTTATACACCGTACGCACTGCCTGGGCCTTGATCGTAATGCCCCGCTCACGCTCCAGATCCATATTGTCCAGCACCTGGGACTGCATTTCCCGGCTGGTCAGAAGCCCGGTCTTCTCAATGATCCGGTCTGCCAGCGTTGATTTCCCATGATCAATATGCGCAATGATACAAAAATTACGTATTTTACTCTGTTCTATTTCTGCCACGTTTTTTCCTCCATCTTTTCTATCCTTACCGCGTCGAAGAGTATTTTACAAGAAACAGCTCCACCGACAGATGATCTGTCAGTTTCCCGGTCTTCACAGACTGCTCCAGCTCTGCGCCTTCCTCCATGACCGCCCTCAGTTCCCCGGACGTGAAACGCTTTGCCAGATCCATATATTTTCCCGCTACAAAGGGATGCAGCCCGGCTTTGGAGGCAATCTCTTTTCTCCCATAGCCTTCTTTCAAAAGTCCCTTTACCTGAAGCAGGATCCGATACTGCCGGATCAGTAAAAATAAAATCCGCATAGGCGGTTCTTTTAACACCAGAAGATCATAATACAACTCTAAGGCTTTTTGTTGCTTCTTCTGTGCCACCGCGTCCACCATATCAAATATATGATTGGAGATTTGCGTCACACAGACCGCATCTATATCCTCTTTTGTGATCACATCCCGTTCGAGAGCATAGCAGAACACCTTTTCCAGCTCTTTCGTAATATTTTCCATATCCGTTCCCGTTTTATTCAGGAAATATACGATCGTCTGTTCCGTAATCTGCTTATTCTCCTTCTTAACAAGCCCGGCGACCCAGCGCTTCAATGTGGCTTCATCCTGAAATCCCAGCTCTGCCACACGCCCTTTTGCTTTCACGGCCTTATACAGCTTACTCCGCTTGTCTACCTCATTTTCCACGAAAAGAAAGCTGGTCGTTTCCGGCATCTCTTTAATATAATCCGCCAGGTCTGTCCCGCCATTTTTGAACAATCCGGTATTCTCAAATACGATCAGCCTGCGATCCGCAAAAAAAGGCATCGTTTCCGCCAGATCGATGACTTCCCGAAGTTCTATGCCCTTCCCTTCATAACAGGCATAATTCATGGTGTCCCCTTCGGGAAGCATCGCATTGGCCAGCCGGTTCTTGTATTGTCTCTTCAGATATCCCTCTTCCCCAAACAGAAGATAGATCTGCTTTAATTGTCCTGTCTTTAAATCTTCATTCAAACTTTTCATAGCGCTTCTATTATATAAGAAAACTTCCTATTTTGCAAAGCATTTCCTCACATATGCCGTAATCGCATGTTCTACAAAAGAATTTAAGGAAATTCCCTCGCTGGCGGCGCAGACTGCCGCCTTTTTATGCAGCGCGGGCGCCACTCGGACGTTAAAGCTTCCTTTGTATGTTTTTTCCGGTTCCACCTGTGCCTCCCGGCAATCTTCCAGATATTCTTCCAACATCTGGTGGAAAGAGCTTTCTAGCTCCTGTACATTCGTTCCCTCAAATAAAATCAGACTGTTGATCCCAAGCACCTTTCCATAAAAACAATGATCTTCATCTGAATACTCAATCGAGCCATAATACCCCTTATACTCCATACAATTCTTCATCGACGCTTCCTCCTATCATGCTTATTACTTCCTGTAATACATATTTTTTTACAATATCTCCCGGGTGTGGTTTATGCAGATAAATCTTTTTCCCTGTCTTCTCATTCACAAACTTCACGGCAGAGCCTGTTGTCTTTCCTCCCGTCATCTCCTGAAAGCCATAAGCACTCAAAACCTGCTTTAATTCCGCATATGTAAAATCACTGGGCATACCCAACAGTCTCTTGATCACTTTTTCTCTTTTGCTCATATGATTCCCTTTCTTATACTATATATCATCCTTCTCTAAAACGCAACTAAAATATAGTTGCAAATAATTGTTATTTTTCGTTACATTTCTGGCCGCTGTGAACATCATAGGTGTGAGCGGTAACCATTTATGGGTCTTCTGAAACAGGAATCGTATTTAAGTATCCTTGCATCTGCATTTCCTTTCCGTCTGTTTTTACCGTCACCGCTCCATAAGTCTGCGTACTATATACGCGGCATCCCGTATTTGCCAGCCGTTTTAGTGTCTCCTGATGAGGATGCCCGTATCGGTTATCCCGTCCGGCTGAGATCAGCCCGACCTTTGGGGCAGCTTTTTCAAGAAATGCGTCTGTCGTTGAATTTTTGGAGCCATGGTGAGCGACCTTCAGAATATCACACGTTTCTAATAGAGTACTTTCTGCCAGTGCCTTTTCCCCGTCGCCTTCCACATCCCCGGTAAAGAGCATATCAAATTCTTTAAATTCCAGGCTAAGTACCATGGAGGAAGCATTTCCGAACTCTCCAACATAATCTGCGGCAGGCGCCACACAGGTAAAAATCATCTCTTCATCTGAAATCTGCCCTCCCTCCTGGATCGTTACTATTTTTGTCCCATAGCCTGCTGCCTGGCCGGCCAGTTCCAGAAGCGCCTCGTCCAGCACATGTTCATCCGGCAGCACCAGGGTTTTTATCCGGATTCCCAGAAGCTGGTTTTCCAGGAGCTCCTGCACTCCGTTCATATGATCCGCGTCACCATGGGAAATGAATACATAATCCAGTGTACGGACTCCCTGGGATTTCAAAAAAGGTTCTATCCTATATTTCCCTACCTTCGATACATCCGTACTGCCGCCGTCAACCAGATAATGCCTGCCGGATGGTGTCCGGATATACAGTCCGTCTCCCTGGCCCACATCCAGCATAGTAACCTGAAGTTCTCCCCGTTTTCCATGGCTTTCTGCGCATAGGAGACAAAAGACCATCGGTAAAATAACCATCGAGATTCTTACACAACATGCCGCTTTATCAAATGCCCCTTCGTGACGGGCAGACTTCGTCCGGTCATGCATAAAATTCAATCCGTACATACAGCCCGCAAGTAACACAATATAATAGATTCCTATCCATATTTTCCCCGGCTGTCCGGTCACGATTCTTGCGCCTGGCAGTTCCATCGATATGCCGCATGTCTTTTCATATATCCATAGAATTCCTTTGCACACCTGGAGGATACCGCTTCCGCCCCATGCCCACAGCGCCGCAGTTGCCGAACCGGCGATTCCCGCGCCGAGCACTACGGACATCAATGGAAGCACCAGGACATTTAACAGGAGAGAATACAGAGGAATTTCAAAATAAAAGTATAGCATGACCGGAAGCAGCATCAGATGGATGGATAAGCCTGCACAGAAAGGTTTGGGGACCGCATGAAATCCGTCGAATACCGGATACACCAGCACCATCCCCAGAATCGCTCCGAAAGACAAGAGGAAACCTGCGTCCAACAGATAGAGGGGCTGCCACAGTACGATCACTGCTGCCGCCACGGACAAGCTGGTTGGCATATCATAGGTTCTTCCGGACATATCCGCGCCGATCCGTACCAAAAACATGACCAGCGCCCGCAGACTGGATACGCTCCAGCCGATCATGATCGTATATAGCAGCAGGAACAGAATTCCGGCACTTCCCGCTGTCCCAAATGACAATCCAGATTTACGGAGCAGTTTGTAAAATCCGATTCCAATAAAAGACATATGGAGGCCCGAGATGGCCAATATATGCCCGATCCCGCTTTTCTGATACAGCTCCTTTAAATCTTTGTCCAGCTCGCTTTTATCCCCCAGCAGGATCGCCGCCATGCTGTTTCCATAATATTCTCCCAGGCAGGATACCAGTAATTCCTTCCAATGACAGCGAAATACAGTCAACCCTTCCCGGATATACCACACCTCAGGTTCAATGACTTCCGCACTTTTCGTCCAGACACTAGCATGGATTCCTTGCTTTTGATAATAAAATTTCTGATCAAAGTTTCCTGGATTCGTAGCTTCTTGGAAAAAGCGGACTTCTCCGGTCAGATATAGCGTATTACCAACAGAAATACCACGCCTTTTCGGTTCTTCTTTACTTTCCATATTTTCTTTATTTTCTATATTCTCTTCATTCTGAGCAATTTTTGATTGTTCACGTTTGATATAAACAAGAATTTTCGATTCATTTATGATCTGATCTTCCAGACGGATCTGATTATCCGTCAGATAATACACCTGATACTCCGGCTTTTCTTCCCTGCGGGATACTGTTCCCACAAGGGCTATGTCCTTTCCTTCCTCTGCGTAAAGCTCCAGAGGTGAGGGCTTCAGATCCTTTGCTATCCGAAACCCTCCCACAAGAACCGCCTGCAGACTGACCAGCAAAACCGCTGCCAGGCAGAGTGGTCTTTTTACCATTCGCCCTCCTTTATTATTGAGTTCTCTTATTCTTCCGTAACTTTTTGTCCGTTCTCTTCCTCCCAGGTCAAATCCCTGGAAAGGGGCTGCGACAGATCTATCGTTTCCTGATAAGTCACATTCTTTTCTCCATTCACCATGATCTGCACATTGCCTGCGCTGGTTCCTTCCAGCAGCGAATCTACAAGGGAATAGATAACAATCTCCGGACGTACATCATAGACACTATTGAGAAATTCCGAATCAAAATTGACATAACAGGTTCCTTCCTTGACTGTCACGCTCAAAAGTGCCGCAGAAGGATTCACCGTAGGAAATACCCCGCTTTTTTTCGGACCTGCCATCAGCTTTTCCACGATCAGTTTTTCTCTGGAAACATTGCTGTTGTATCTCACATCCATCTGCTGCTTCACCAGCTTATCACCTGACTCATTCGCAAAAAACAGCGTCAACGTTGTCTGCTCATAAGAACTAGGGGAAGAACCTGTATTTTCCACAAAGTCATCCCCGTTCAACACTCCCAGGACACCTCCTGATTCGTTTTTTAACGTTTCCCCATTTACCGTCATCCATACCCCGCTGATTCCATCCAAATGTACCATGGACTGCACGATTGCGGCACGTACCAGCTTCTCCTGAATCCCGGAAAGTTCAAGGTATTCTTCATTAAAATCAATATAAGCAATCGCATGGTCTACGCTCAAAGAATTTACCTTCACCTCTTCCGGAATGGCAGGCATATACTCAATTTCTTCTGAGGGGCCTGCCATCTTTTCCAATGCCTCTTTGGCTCTGTCAGTAGATGTTTTTCCGGAAATCTCACAGTCTACTTTGAACAGCCCTGTCCCTTCCCCGTTCAGGCAATAGACAAAATCCTCCCCTTTTGCTGCCCTCTCCTTCTTCGCGCAGGACGGGAGCAGGCACAGCAGGCAGACAGTGATCACTATGAACCTCTCTTTTTTTATTCTATTTTTCATCCTGTTCTCCTGATTTTCCATTTTCCGGCTATTTTATACTCTACTCATGCCGTCTGCGTTGATACATAAATCATCGGAACCCTGACCGTAAATGTCGTTCCTTCTCCCGGGCTGCTGTATACCTTGATCGAACCACGGTGTATGATCACCGCGTTTCTGGCAATGGAAAGCCCAAGACCCGTACCGCCGATCTCCCGGGAATGGGACTTATCCACCCTGTAAAAACGTTCGAAAATATGGTCCTGATCCTCTTTTGGAATTCCGATTCCGGAATCCGCCACCTTGACATAAAAGAACTTATGGTCTGCGTTCAGAGATACATGCACCCATCCGCCTTCGTTATTATACTTAATCGCGTTTTCCACCAGATTGGATACCGCAAGTGTCATCTTCACTTCATCAATCTCCGCTGTTACCGGCCGGAAGCTTTCCAGTACCACTTCTACGTTTTTCTTCTCCGCGATTGGTTTTAATCGTTTTAAGATCAATTCCAGCAGTTGGTTGATATTGACCTGGGTGATATTCAGATCCGGAGCGGTCTTTCCCATCTTTACCAGGGTCAGCAGATCATTGATGATGTCATTTTCCCGGTCAATTTCTTTCGCGATATCCTGCATAAATTCCTGGTACAGTTCTACAGGCACCCCTTCCTGAAGCAGCAGGGAATCCGCCAGCACCTTCATAGAGGCCAGGGGCGTCTTCAACTCATGGGACACATTTGACACAAATTCTTCTCTGGAGGCATCCACTGTCTTCAGCCTTCCCAGCAGCTTGTTAAAGGCTTCGGAAATCTGCCGCGTCTCCCGGTAAGTATCCACATGCAGCTCTTCATCTTCAAAGCCCTCGGAAATATTTTCGATATCGGTCGTGATCTTCCGCAAGGGCTGTACGACCCGGTAGGCGACCAGGATAGAAAACGCCAGAGTCAGAACAATGATGATCCACAAGATCCCCCTGCCCTTTGTATAAAAAATCCGCAGGCTATCTTCTATCGTATCCGTAGAAACACTGGCAAGCATAACACCTGCGATTTCGTCCGAGCCCACCTCCATGATCGGGGAGGTGACTTCAATATAGCGGTTTCCTTTGTCATAAAAATTTGTACTTTCCCCTTTCATGCAACGGATCACATTTTCAGAGACGGTCGTCTTGCCTTCATCCAGAGAATAGGTATCCTTGATCACGGTCAACTCTTTGTTGACGATCATGACTCTCCCGTTATAAATATTGGTTAACTGGGTCAGGCTGGCATTGATGACTTCGGAAGAATTATCCGTCAGATAATTGTAGCTGTTCAACTGGTCGCATAGAATTGTGCATTGATTCTGTATCTCCGCGGTACGCAGAGATACCGCCCTGGATTCATATGCCTTGATGATCCCCATATAAACACCGGTCCCTGGCAGTATCCCTGCGCACAATATGATCAATATGATCCGAAAATACAGACTTCTTATGATTGTATCCCTGATATGAAAATGAAACTTAACCTTTGAAATAATAACCAACTCCCCACTTCGTATGCACATACTGCGGTTCGCTTGGATTAATCTCAATCTTTTCCCGTAGCCTTCTGATATGTACATCCACTGTTCTGGCGCCTCCGGGATAATCCGCGCCCCACACGATATTCAGCAGGTTCTCCCTGCTGTATACCTTATTGGGATTCGTGGCGAGAAGCTCCAGCGCGTCAAATTCCTTCGCCGTCAGGTTGATCTCCCGTTCTCCGATAAATACTCTTCTGCTCTCGCAGTCAATCTTCATATTTCCCTTTACAAGTATCGTACTCTGAGGAGCCTCCTCCTTACGTGCGGTCCTGCGCATGATAGCTTTGATCCTGGCCTTCACTTCGAGAATATTAAAAGGCTTGGTGATATAATCGTCGGCCCCATATTCCAGTCCCAGTATCTTATCCATATCCTCGCTCTTGGCCGTAAGCATCACCACCGGCATGTCAGAAAACTCCCGGATCTGCTGGCAGACCTGGAATCCGTCCAGTTTTGGCAGCATCACATCCAGGATCACCAGATCGTATTCGCACTTTCTGGCAAGCGCAAGCGCCTCTTCCCCGTCATACGCACAATCCACTATCATACCGTCCTGTTCCAGGCTGAAGCGGATTCCTTTTACAATTAACTTTTCATCATCCACAACTAAAATCTTCTTCTCGCCCATACGACTCTTTCCTTTAATTTACTGTAATATCATCCTTGAGTTTATTATATACCCCTTCTTTGATTCCCTCCACCTGCATCAGGTCCTCAATGCTTCCAAATGGCCCGTAAGACTCCCGGTAAGCCAGAATGCTCCCGGCTCTTGTATCTCCAATTCCGTTCAACGTCTTCAGTTCTTCTCTGGAAGCAGTATTAATATTTACCTTTCCTCCGGCACTGCTGCTGCCTGCTCCGCCTGCGGACACAGCATCCGCCGCGCCTGGGGCTTTTGTACTGCCTGCGCTTCCCACAGCAATTCCGGATTGCAGATTTACATCCAGTCCCTGACGGACTTCTTCATCTGTGGGAATGTAAAGCCTCTCTCCGTCAGACACGGCCTGTGCCTGATTGATACTTTCCTCCGCCGCATCCTCCCGGACACCGCCCGCACAAGCGATTGCCTCATAAAGCCTTGCGCCTGTCTGCAGTTCATACACTCCGGGTGTCTTCACGGCTCCGCATACATAGACAAAAATCTGCTGGCCGCTTTCCTGCGCCGGTCCGGTCCCGGTTGAGCCGTCCTTTTCCGAATCATTGTTTTCCTTCTTGTTACTGTCTCCGGTATTCTCTGTAACGCCAGAGCTTTCGCTAAAACGCGGACCGTCCTGCACAACGCCCTTTGTCTCCCTGCCGCTTTGGCCTTCCTGCAGCGTTAATGTCTCCAGGCTGTCCTGATCCTTACGTCCACATCCGCCGCACCAGATACATGCAATCATGAAAAGCAGTATTCCGGTTATCTGTAATCTTTTTTTCATCATATTTTTATCCCTACAGAGAAAACCAGTGCAAACCCCTTTACACCAGACACATCTATTGTATCGAATTCAAACGTAAATTACAATAGGGAAAAAAATATTTCTGATGAAAAAACTGGGAACACATGCATCTATTTAACGTTCCCACTGGAAGATCGCAATGCCGATAAGAGCCAGGGCTAAACCACCGGCTTTTATCCAGTCCCATGGAACTTTTTCCATACCAAAAAGGCCAAAAAGCTCGATCAGATATGCCACAGTAAGCTGGGCGACCACGATCAAAAGGGCGGATTTCGCGGGGCCCAAAGATGCCACACTTTTGATCACGGTCCAGGTGATCCCCGCCCCGATCGCGCCGCCCAGGAGCATATACCGTGGTTCTACACGGATAATAGCGGAGATATCGTCCCGTCCCATGACCAGCCACATAACGGCACATACGGCAAAAGCGCTGAGCTGGACCCAGGCGTTGGATACCCACATTCCCGTAGTCTTGGTCACCTGCGTATTAAAAACCCCCTGCACACTCATGAGGGCGCCGGATAAAAGGGCAATGAAAAAACCAATCATGTATACATACCTCCCAAATCCTGCCTCTAAAAGACAGATAAATGTCATTTCCTAAAAGATAGTATGTTCGCATGACTGGCTTTTTATTCCTGAGATCAGGACAGAGCTTTTTCCAATTTTTCAATCATTTCATCAATATGCTTTTCTTCTATGATCAAAGGCGGAAGGAGACGAAGGACATTCCCTTCCGCGGAAAGGATCAGGAGTCCTTCCTCCAGCGCCTTCTGATTAACCTCAGCAAATGGTTTTGTAACCACAAGCCCCTGCATCAGGCCTTTTCCGCGGCGTTCCAGGACGCATTCTGTTTTTTCAGCCAGTTCATCCAGGCGCGCGGTCAGATAAGGACTTACTTTTTTTACATGCTCCACGATTTTTTCCTTTTCAAAGATTTCCAGGACCTTGACAACTGCCATACAGGCAAGAGGATTTCCACCGTAGGTTGTTCCGTGGTCGCCGGGCTTGAGGGAATTCTCCGCCACTTTTTCCGTCATGGCAAATGCCCCGACCGGGATTCCATTTCCGATCGCCTTTGCCATAGTCATGATATCCGGGCGGGTGCCAAAACTCTGCCATACAAACATAGAGCCGGTACGTCCCATACCGCACTGTATTTCATCGCAGATCATCAGGATATCATTCTCATCACAGAGTTTGCGGATCCCTTCCATAAATTCCTGTGTAGCCGGATGAATCCCGCCTTCTCCCTGTAAGGGTTCCAGAATAATTCCACAGGTCTTTTCATTGACCAGCGCTTTCACACTGTCCAGATCGTTATAATCCGCGAAACGCACGCCTGGGAACAATGGCTCAAAAGGTTCCCTGTATTCCGAATGTCCCGTGACAGATACGGCTCCCACCGTTCTTCCGTGGAAGGAATGATTCATAGCGATAAACTCATATTTTCCGGATTTCTTTGTCCATGCATACTTTCTGGCCGTCTTTAACGCGCCCTCGATGGCTTCCGCCCCGCTGTTCGTAAAGAATACTCTGTCCATGCCGGACGCTGCAGAAAGGGCGCGTGCCGCCTCTCCGCAATTTTCATGATGGTACAGATTGGAAATATGGCACAGCTTATCCAACTGCTCTTTCAGTGCGTCATTCAATTCCGTATTATGATAACCCAGGCCGGTCACACCGATTCCGGCTGCAAAATCAAGATATTGCTTTCCTTCCGTATCGTACAGATATACCCCTTCTCCATGATCGAGCGTCACAGGAAAACGATTATAAATATGAAGCAGATTTTCCTCCGCATTCCGGATTTTCTCATTCACCATAATAATACCTGCTTTCTTTGTCATTTAAGATTGCCGTACCGATTCCTTTATTCGTGAAGATTTCCAACAGGAGACAGTGCGGGATCCTTCCATCCAGGATATGTACCCGGGAAACACCATTTTCAATCGCGTCGATACAATTCTGCAGCTTCGGCAGCATTCCTCCGCCGATGTATCCTTCCGCGATCAGCTTCCTCGCTTCCTCTGCGCGCAGCTCTGAGATCAGTGTTTTGGGATCCTCCGGGTCTTTGTATACACCTTCGATATCCGTCAGAAATGCCAGCTTTTCCGCCTTCACCGCACGTGCGATCGCACAGGCGGCATCATCCGCGTTAATATTGTAGGTCTGATAAGAATCATCCATTCCAACCGGACATACGATCGGAAGGAAATCCTTTTCCAGCAGGTCAAACAGAACTCCCTCGTTTACCTCCTTGATATCCCCCACAAAACCAATGTCCCTGCCCTCGGAATATTTTTTATCTACCTTCAGGAGGGCACCGTCTTTGCCGCTGATCCCAATGGCACGTACTCCCAGCTCTTCTACAAGCTGTACCAGGCCTTTATTGACCTTTCCCAGTACCATCTCCGCCATTTCCATGGTATCCTCATCTGTCACACGCAGGCCATTGATAAATTTCGGCTCCATGCCGACCTTGGAAACCCACCTGCTGATCTCCTTACCGCCGCCGTGGACAATGATGGGCTTGAAGCCGACCAGTTTCAAAAGCGTCACATCCTGGATCACTTGTTTTTTCAGTTCGTCGTCGATCATAGCGCTGCCGCCATATTTTACCACGATGATCTTTCTGTTAAACCGCTGGATATAAGGCAATGCCTCGATCAGGACCTGCGCCTTATCCAGATATTGCTGCATATTCGCATTCATGTTTTTATACCTCTTTCTATTCAAATATCCTGTCAACTTCTATAATCCGCATTGATATCAATATACCCATGGGTCAGGTCACATCCCCATGCCGCTGCCTGTGCCGTTCCCTCTTTGATATCGGCAATGGCTGTGACTTCCGGCTGGGACAAGATTTCCGTTGCCTGTTCTTCACTATAGTCTATGGCTGCCCCGTTCCTGACAAGCTGGAGTTTTCCCGCCCGGCTTTCCAGATACAGGTCCACCTTTTCCGGATCAAAGCCTGCCCCGGAATAGCCCATCGCACAAAGGATCCTTCCCCAGTTGGCATCATGCCCCGCTATGGCAGCTTTCGTAAGATTGGAGCATACGATAGATTTTGCCAGGATTTTTGCCTGCTCTTTCGTTGCCGCCCCTATAATCTTTGCCTCGAACAATGCGGTGGCACCCTCGCCGTCTCCCGCCATTTTCTTTGCCAACGTCTCATTCACATAATGCAGAGCCTCCACAAACTGTCCATACTCCGGGGTCCCGTAACGGATTTTTTCATTTCCCGCCATACCGTTTGCAAGAAGCAGCAGTGTATCGTTGGTGGAGGTGTCCCCGTCCACAGAAATCATATTGAACGTATCCTTCACGTCCTCGCCCAGTGCCTTTCTTAAAGCCTTTTTGGATATCGCCGCGTCCGTTGTGACAAACGCAAGCATGGTACACATATTCGGATGGATCATGCCAGATCCCTTCGCCATGCCGCCGATGGTTACTGTCTTTCCTCCGATCTCAATCTGGACGGCAGCTTCTTTTTCCCGCGTATCTGTGGTCATAATTGCCCTGGCCGCCTGATTGCCATGTTCCAGGTCTTCCCCCAGGTTCAGTGCCAGTTGCTCAATACCTGCTTTCACCCTTTCCATAGGAATCTGCATCCCGATCACGCCTGTAGAACCAATCAATACCCCTTCCCTATCGATTCCCAGCACTTTCGCCGCCTTCGAGGCTGTCCCCTGGCAGATCAGTTCCCCTTCTTTTCCGGTACAGGCGTTGGCAATACCCGAATTGATGATCACCGCCTGAGATTTCACACCGCTCCCCACTACCTTTTGATCCCATTTCACCGGCGCTGCCTTTACCAGATTCGTAGTAAATGTCCCTGCTGTCTTGCAGGGCTTTTCGCTATAGACCATAGCCATATCTGTACGGTCCGCATATTTGATATGGGCGGCTGCCGCTGACGCCTGAAATCCTTTCGCCGCGGTTACACCGCCTTTGATGATTTCCATATCCTTTCTCCTCTCTTTTTAATCGGTATCACTGTTGGTTAAATGCTGTAATGTTCTTTGTATTCAATACAAAATCATAATAATTCAGATCCAGGCGCTCGGTCCATCCGATGGTATTCCAAAATGCGTTTCCGATATCATTTTTTGTAAACGCAATCAGAGATACTTTACTGATCTGTTCCGCCTTTAATGCCTCCATCGCCTGCACCACCATCGCCTTCCCGATGCCCCGTCTACGGTAATCTTCATGTACGCAGACATGATAAAGACATCCGCGCCTCCCGTCATGTCCGCAGAGGATCCCCCCTACGATCCTGCCATCTTCCACTGCCACTACGCTGGTGGTCGGGTTCCGCTTTAAAAATCGTTCCACGCCTGCCCTGGAATCATCAATACTGCGGATCCCAAAACCTTTGATCGTCATCCACAGTGCATACAATCCATCGTAATCTTCTATCGTCATTGTACGGATCATATCATACCTCCCATTCATTTTTCGTAACTATTCAAACCGGCAGACCAAGAATCTGTCTGCCACGAGGACTATCCGCTGCCCAATCATGGCATTACGGAAATACCGGCGCCAGCTCCAGCCCTTCTTGTTCCCGCAGCCCGAACATCAGATTCATGTTCTGCACCGCCTGCCCCGCCGCGCCCTTTACCAGATTATCGATGGCTCCCATCATGATGATCCTTCCGGTACGTGGGTCGATCTTAAAGCCTATGTCCACATAGTTGCTGCCTTCCACCCACCTTGTCTCCGGACATACATCTTTTTCCAACACGCGTACAAACTTCTCCTGTGCATAATACTTATCATAGATTGCTTTTACTTCTTCATCGCTTGTGTTTCTCGTTAATTTTGCATATTCTGTGACCAGGATTCCCCGGTTCATAGGCACCAGGTGTGGTGTAAAATTAAGTACCACCTTTTTCCCTGCCGCATACCCCAGCTGCTCTTCAATCTCCGGCGTATGTCTGTGGGATGCCACCCCATAAGCCTTGATGCTTTCGTTCACCTCGCAGAAAAGGTTTGGAACTTTGGCCCCTCTTCCGGCGCCGGACACACCAGATTTCGCGTCTATGATCAAAGTATCCATATCGATGAGTCCCTCTTTTGCCAGGGGATACGCCGTCAGGATCGAGCAGGTCGTATAGCATCCTGGATTTGCCACCAGACGCGCCTTTTTCACTTCCCCCCGATTGACCTCACAGAGGCCGTATACCGCCTCCTGTATGAACTGCGGGCTTTTATGCTCAATTCCGTACCACTGCTCATACACAGCCACATCCTTGATCCTGAAATCCGCGCTTAAGTCTATGATCTTTACTTTGGACAGAATTTCCTCATTTACGAGCGACGCACATAAACCCTGGGGCGTGGCGGTAAAGATCACATCCACCTGGTCCGCCAGTTCTTCCATATTATCATCCATGCAGACCGCGTCTACGATCTGGAACATGTTCCTGTAAACATCCGCATACTTCTTATCTATATAACTTCTGGAGCCATACCATACAATCTCCGCTTCCTTATGGGCTGCCAGGATCCTCACCAGCTCGCCCCCCGCATATCCGGTCGCTCCGATAATTCCTACCTTGATCATCTTAACACATCCTTTCTCAAATATCCCCAAAGGTCTCCGGGACTTTCATGGTAAATCATATACCTGTTCTTATATAAAGTAAAGTTTTTTCTCCAGGATTTTCAAAACCGCTTGCATAATTATACATTAATAATGTATAATATGCAACACTTTTATTCTATATTATGAAAGAAGCTTTCTGGGAACATATTTCCATTTTCCGGCCATATGGGCAGAAAATGACTTCATTATTGAAAAAGGCGGAAATTTATGGTAGCATGGAGAGAAAAGAAGTGAGGTGATCAACCTATGCATACAAATGAATCAGCAGAAAATTATCTGGAAACCATATTGATCCTAAGCGAATCCCGCCCTGTGGTACGGTCCGTAGACATTGCCGCCGAGCTAAATTTTAAAAAATCCAGCGTCAGCGTTGCCATGAAAAAGCTGCGTGAAAACAATCACATTACCGTAACCCCGGAAGGTTTTATTTATCTGACAGAAAGCGGAAAGGAAATCGCAGACCGGATCTATGAGCGCCATAAGCTGCTCTCCTCCTGGCTGGAACGGCTCGGAGTAGACCCAAAGGTCGCTGTTGCCGATGCATGCCGGATCGAGCATGTGATCAGCGCTGAAAGCTTTGAAGCGATCAAAAAGCATATCCTCTAAGTAAAAGAGAGACATTCACGGCAATGTGTACGTCTCTCTTTTTTGGTTTAAGCCAGTATTTTCCTTAAAGTACTGAACAGGACATCAATTTCGATCGGTTTTGAAATATGGCCATCCATTCCGCACATTAAAGCATCCTGTTTATCTTCTTCAAAGGCATTGGCAGTCATAGCCAGGATCGGGATAGAAGCGTGTTCTTTCTCTTCCAGGCCACGGATCACTTTAGTCGCTTCATATCCATTCATTACCGGCATCTGGACATCCATGAGCACCAGCTGGTAATACCCCGGTCCAGAGGCTTTCAACATATTCACAGCCTCCTGGCCATTTCCCGCAATCTCAACGCCAAAACCTGCATCCTCCAGAATCGCTTCCGCGATCTCCTGGTTCAATTCATTATCCTCTGCCAAAAGAATACGCCCTTTAAAGAAATCCGGCTCACTCTGGCCATATGTCCCATCCTGCCCTTCCTCTTCTACATTTACAATAGAAGACAGACAGCTCCGAAGTTCAGAGAAGAACAACGGTTTGCTGCAAAATGCCGTAACCCCTGCTTCCCTCGCTTCTTCCTCGATATCGGACCAGTCGTATGCGGTCAGGACAATGACCGGCACATTTCCTCCCGTTTCTTTCCGGATTCTGCGGGTCACTTCCACACCATTCATATCCGGAAGCATCCAGTCAATGATGTATACGCAGTAATCATCCTTCCGCATGACTGCCTGACGGGTACGCAATACCGCTTCCCTTCCGGATAATGTCCATTCCGCGCGCATCCCAATCTGTCCCAGCATATAGGACACGCTGTCACAGGTATTAAAATCATCGTCCACAACCAGCGCCCTGCAGTTCTTTAGTTCCGGAATATCCTTTGCTTTTTTGGTTCCCGAATGCAGCCGGAAGGAAACAGAAACAATAAACTCACTGCCTGCCCCCTGCTCACTCTTCACTTCGATGGAACCATTCATCATATCCACGATATTTTTCGTGATCGCCATCCCAAGCCCGGTTCCCTGGATCCCGCTGATCGTACTGTTTTTTTCTCTTTCAAAAGGTTCAAATATATGAGATATAAATTCCTCACTCATACCAACGCCGGTATCCTTGATATGAAATTCATAATTTCCGTAATCAGCCGATACTCTTGGCTTTTCCATCACCCGCATACTGATCACTCCGCCGGCAGGCGTATACTTAATGGCATTACTCAGCAGATTTAGAAGCACCTGGTTCAGACGAAGCTTATCACAGTAAATATCCTCGTCCAGCACATCCACCGTATCGATATACAGTTCCAACTGCTTTGCATAGATATCTGACTGCACAATACTGCGCAGCCCATGCAGAATATCCGGCAGGCTGCAAAGCTTTTCCTCCAGATGCATCTTGCCGCTTTCAATGCGGCTCATATCCAGCACATCATTGATCAGACTCAACAGATGATTGCCTGACGTCATGATCTTTTTCAGATACTCCTCCACCTGGTCCGGCCGGTCAATATGCGTAATCGCAAGCGCCGTAAAACCAACGATGGCATTCATCGGCGTACGAATATCGTGGGACATGTTGGAAAGAAATACACTTTTCGCCTTGTTGGCCCTGTTTGCCTGTAAAAGCGCGTCCTGCAGCAGATTTTTCTTCTCCATCTCGCTGCGGATCTCTTCATCCACACTCCGGAAACCCAGAACAATCCCGTGTCCTTCATTCCAGACACCGGCACGTACTATCTTCACCTGGTAATATTTCATCTCATTGTTACGGAATGTACGATAGTTCGTATAATAAGTCTTCTTTTCCGCCAGTTCTTTTTTCAGGCTATCCTGTGATAAAGCGTCTTGCAGCATTTTCCGGTCTTCTTCATAGACAAATTCCTGTATGTACTTCTCCAGGCTGTCCTGGAAGGATATCTTCCCTCCGAATATATGGCCTAATGTCTGCTTACTGTTTTCATCAATCCTGAGCAGGCTTCCCTCGCCTGTGTCAAGATCATAAAAGCAGACGATATTATAATCAAAGCTGAGCGCCTGGATGAGCTCCATATGGAGCCTTTCCTTCTTTTCTTCCTGAAGCTTCTGAGCCGTACAATCCAAGAGGAAACGCTGGTAAAAAGGCATTCCTTTTTCGCTCAGCAGCTTGACATTGCCCATGATATGCAGAATCTTCCCGTCCTTGTGCTGCACACGGTATTCTACACTGACACTGTCCCCTTCCTTTTTCAGTTCCCGGATGGATGCCCTAAGACCTGGTTTGTCCTCCTCTACAACTGATGCGGCAACCATATCAAAGCCTTCCTCCATCAGTTCCTTCTGGGATTCATATCCCAGGATCTTCAGTGCGGCACGGTTCACGCTGAAAATACAGGATCCGTCTATGGAATGGGTCATCACCCCGCAGTCCATAGTCGTAAAAATGGTTTCCAGTGTGTGGTTCTTCTGAATGATCTCCTGCTCATAGATCCGCTCCTGCGTTACATCGATTGCCACACCCACGGTTCCCATGACACTTCCGTCCAGGTCATACAGCGGTGATTTGTAAGTCTTGAGCAGCCTTGTACCATCGCCGGTCTTCACTGTTTCCTCTGATATACAGGTCTTTTTTGTATTCATGACCTCAAGCTCGGATTCTATGCAGGCCGGGTCATCATGCTCTACATTCCAGATATAGGCATGCCCCCGTCCCTGCACCTGCTCTTTGGTCTTATTCACCGTTCTGCAAAAGCTGTCATTTACTTTTGTATGGATTCCCTTTTTATCCTTATACCAGATCATATTGGGGATATTGTTGATCGTTGCCTCCAGAAAATGGCTGGTCTCCCAGAAATCCTTACTCATTTTGCAGGTCTGCTGCCATCTCAGAAAGCGGAACTTAATCTCTTCGTCTGACATCGGCATAGTCCATATGTCCCTGATCCTGGCCAATTTGTCTGTCAGGAGCAGGGTCTGGTCTTTGTCCACGAACAGGATCAGCTCCGCCTCCCCACGCATGGCCAAAAGCAATGTCTCCACTGCTTCCAGGACATCCATATCCTGCAGATCGGCAAGGATCACATCCGCTTTTGCCGCCAACGCAGGATCCGGCCTGACGCTCTCTGAAAATTCATGTGTAAAATTTGCAAGCGGGGACATCTGCTTTATAATTTCAAATACTCTTCGCTGATGACCTGTCAGATAGAAAAGAACATTACAATGGTACATTCCTGTGTATCCTCCCAAATTTCCGAATTATGCGCGTAATCGTTATTTCTCATCCCAATCGCTTTTCTTCATACCAGCAGTATACAAAAACAACCGTCACTATGATCAGATAGTGACGGCTGATACAAACATTTATGAAGTACTGCGAAACAACTGCTTTCGGCTGCTGTCCTGTATACAAAAATATGCAGAGGGTAGCCGCCTTTGCTTTCCCTCTCTTTGTTTAAATATAGCATACCAATGTTGCTTTTTCAAGCACAAAGTCAAAAATCCAGGTGTTAGAAACGTTTGATTTTTTTGGATGGTGTTTTCTCAAATTCTTCCTCTCTGACTTTCAGTGAATGCACCTTTTTATATGCAGGCAGACCTTGATTGAAGACATCTATCACTTCCTGCAGCTTTCCCGGCACATCCTTTATACGCTTTTTCTTTGCATATTCCAGATCCGGGAAAATCTCAGCCTCGATCACCGCGTCCTTTTCCCGCACAATAATTTCTTTTACCAGCGGGTCTTTACTGATCTCGTTCTCCAGCTCCTCAGGAGATACGTTCTCTCCGTTCTTCAGAATGATCAGATTCTTTTTCCGCCCGGTCAGGAATACGAATCCATCCTCATCCACATAGCCCAGGTCTCCGGTACAAAGCCACCCGTCTTCCAAAGCTTCCTTCGTCTCCTCCGGCATCTTATAATAGCCCAGCATCACACTGGAACCCTTGATCCAGAGTTCTCCGTCTACCACCTTTGCCTCACAGTTTGGCAGCAGCTTCCCGACGGAACCCTCTTTTGCTTCCCAGAACAGGTTGGTACTGATGACCGGAGAGCATTCTGTCATGCCATAGCCCTGTAAAATGGTGATCCCATATTCCTTAAATTCTGAAACCAGCTCCGGCGGAAGAAAGGCGCCGCCGCTGACGATGGTCTTCAGATTTCCGCCAAGGCCTGCTTTCGCGACCATTTTCTTTGGAAGAAGGCCGCCTGCTTCTTTTAATTTCTTATAAACAGACTCGATCACCATAGGCACCAACAGTATGATCTCCGGTTTGAATAATTTAAGATTTTTGGAAACATGCATGATCGAATCATTGATACAGATCACGACTCCAATATACAAGCCTTTCAGTATATCCATAGTAAAACAGTAGGCATGATGGATCGGAAGCACAGTCATACTGACTGTCCCTGCCGGGATCTTCATGTCCAGACATGCCGCGTTGTCCGTCAGATTCCGGTGAGTGAGCATAACGCCCTTGCTCTTCCCGGTAGTACCGGAAGTAAATAAAATCGCAGTCATTTTATCCGGATCCAGCGTACACTGAAAGCTTCCCGCATGCTCCTGCAAAAGCGGTCCCAGTTCCGTCTGCATACATACAAAATGACGAAGCTCCGGGCACATTTCCTGTGCCATGGCCGCCACATCCTTCCGTAGGGAATCATACACCAGCATATGGATATCCGCCCGGTTCAGAAGCTCACATACCTCTTTCGCCGGAAGCTGGGCGTCCAATGGCACGATCACGCTTCCGCTGTTGGCAGTTCCAAAATAGCTGATGATCCACTCATAGGTCGTGGGGCCGATCACTGCCACATGATCCCCCAACATCCCAAAATGCTCCAATACCCGGCTGAATGCTTCACTGTCTGCTTTTACATCCCGGAATGTCTTTGTTACAATCTCCTTTTTTACCTTATAACGGATCGCAGGATTTTCCCCATAGGTCTCCGCCGCATAATGAATAATATCCCGCATAGTATTTATCTGTCCGCTCATATTCTTCTCCTTTTGCCAGATACAGGCCTGACTGCTTTTTCAAATAATTACTGAAGGCTTTTGATATATTCTATAGCCTGCCCTACCGTGATGATATCGGCCGCTTCCCGCTCTTCCACTTCAATATCAAATGTATCCTCCAGTTCTCCAACCATACTCATAAAATCATAAGAAGTAAATCCCAGATCTTCCACGAATCTGGAATCCTCTGTGATCGCGTCCCGGTCTGCCTCTACATACTCACAAATAATATCTTTTAACTGTTCTATCATTTTCTTTGATCCTTTCTTTGAAATCCTGTCTCTATTTTATCCGGTGCAGCTTACACGCTTCTGATGATCTCGCCTACTGTCATTTCCGGATTTTCAATTCCTTTGAAGAGAATTTTGCATACATAATAATACAACTTCTGGAGCTTCTCATAATTGAATACCCTGGTCTGATGCTCAAAGCTGAAATTTAACCCATTGTCCGTTGCCCGGTGCATCACGGTCAGATACAATGCGTGCGCTGCCGCGCCGTTGCTGTACCACGCCGACTTATACTGAATATCTCCCAGACGGTCCAGTCCCTTATTCTTCGTAGTCAATGGCTGATAAGTCAATCCCATAGGTTCATAGGTCTGTCCCGGCGTCAGGTGATAGCACTCTCTCCGGTACGCGTAATATGAGGTAGGGTCATAATTGGCATGACGGAAAATCTGGTTCTGCCCGTCCCGGATGATCTTCAATCCATCCAAAAATGTATCCGTCTCCTTCACGATCGTCCGAAACGGGAAGCAGTGTATCCTGGTTCCGCCGCTCTTCTTTTCCGTCAGTGTAGCACGCCGCGCCACCGTAGTCGTGATCGATACATCGTCATTCCCGTTTTCCTTCTGGAAATAGGTCCGAAGCCCCATCATAAGCAGGCATACCATGGAAATATGATGCTCCTCACAGAATTTCATGAGCCGTTCGGAAGGCTCTGCCTCCAGTTCAAACAACGCGATATCCGCATCCACATAATCAGAAGTATTGGTCACCGCGCGCAGGGCAGGGTTGTTCATCTCGATCCGTTCCGCCTCCAGCTTCACCGGCCCAAACACGCTGTTGAAGATCGGCTCTGAAGAAGAAATCAGCTTTTCGAAAAATTCCGCATCCTTCTTCTGTGCCTTGCTTCCTGCCTCATAGGCCAGATCCTTTTCCAACTGCTTAATATAGGAAGACATTTCTTTCGGATATTCGATTCCCTCATATTTCATATTGCAGTATATCTCGATCACATCTTTCAAAAACAGGATCAGGGACTGCGCGTCCATAGTCATATGATCTACCAGCAGATAGATTCCCTGGTATCCGTCCGGCGTAATGATCATCACGACCCGGTTCAAAGGCGAATCATAACGCGCAAAAGGTATGGAAGTCCATTCCCGCATCCGCAGTTCAGCCGCCCAGCCTTCCCATCCGGTAAAATCAAAAATTTCAATGTCACGCTCTTCACGTTCTGCCAGATACTGCCATACATTGCCATCCTCATCTTCCGTAAAGCGAAGACGCATCGTTTCGCAGCGGTCATATGCCTGATAGACAGCATTTTTCAAAGCGTTAAAATCCAGGCTCTGCTGGATCGTCAGGCTTGTGCCGATATTCAGCACCTGCTTTTTCGGGCAAAATTTCTGATAATAAAAGTGCAGTTTTTGTGCGGCTGTCAACGGGTACGCATTTTTTCCATTTATGATTTTCATAGGAATCTTTCCTTTCTACTCTTCTTGCAGAATCTCGTTTAGAAATTCCGTCAATTTTTCTTCTACTACTTCTGTTGCCATATAGTGAGATTCACAGTGTCCCGCGCCGGGTATGATCAGCTTTTCCTTCCGGCCGACACAATTCGCGTAAATTTCTTCACACATCCTGCAGGGTACAAAGCTATCCTGCTCACCATGGATCAGCAGGATCGGAACTTTCGCCTTTTTCACTTCCTCCGCGGCATTACACTCACGCAGGCCGTATCCCGCCCTTCTTTTCACCAGATGATCTGCCGCCTCCATGATCGGCCTCGCCGGAAGATGATATTCCTGCTTCAGCACATGGGTAAATACATCCCAGGCCGAGGTAAAAGCGCAATCCGATATGATTCCTTTCACAGACGCCGGAAGCTTTAGCCCGCTTGTCATCAATACGGTCGCGCCTCCCATGGACGTGCCGTGCAGCAAAATCTCACCCTTTTCTCCCATACGTTCTTCTGTATATTGGATCCACTGCAGGGCATCCTTTCGGTCAAGGCAGCCGAAACCGATATAGGTTCCCTCGCTTTGTCCGTGCGCCCTCTGGTCTACGAGAAGCATCTGATATCCTCTCGGCAGATAATAATTCGACAGTCCGATAAAACCACTGATCCCTTCACTGGTATACCCATGAAAACAGATCACGGTCCGGCTGTTTTTATCTCCCGGAAACCAGGTGCCATGCAGCCGCAATCCATCCTCTGACCGTATGTAAACATCCTCATGGGGCTGCGCGAGCATCCATTCCTTCCACTTTGCGATCTTGGGCATATAACGCTCCCAGTCCGTACCGGACATTTTTTTTGTCCGGTCTGTTTTTGCGTTCTGGCGGACCATAGTCCTGCGGAAAAAATATTCCGCGATACCGAGATCAGCTACTGCCGCCGCGGTTCCTGTCCCAAGCAGAGCTTTCCATCCTTTCATCTATATCACTCCATTTCATTTATGGAAACCTGTTCTATACTGTTTCTGCATCCAGGCCATTACTTACTTTTTTCCCTTTGGCACTTTCCGCAAACTGCTGAAGCATCAGCGCCTTGTCAAAATTCCCCTCTACCTTTAATTTCCCAATGGTAAACGCATGTACCGCATTCAGTTTTCCTTTTACGATGTTCAAAAGAGTTTCTGCTGTCGATGTAAATAATACATCCCTATCATAGTATTCATAAGGTTCGATCGACAGCTTTCCATCAGAAATTTCCGCATAGAACGCGCCCTCTGCCTCTCCCGTGATATTAAACTGATAGGCAATATGCTCCTTTACACCGCTTACATCCGCCGTGCCGAAAACCTTCCGGATCTCCTGCACTAACTCTTCGTATGTCATTTTCCTTTTCCTGCCTTTCCTTTCTTCAATCCCCATAATTCGACCATTGGTCGACTCTGGTTTTCTTTACGTTAACATTTTTTTGACCGCCAGTCAAGTTGTTTTTCACTTATCAGCAAAATACACAAAGAAAAAGGGGAAAGAGTTTAAAGTTTTGACTTTTCCTTAAAGTGTGATACAATGTCGCATAGGACATATCTATTTATTACTTGGGAATTGTCTCGAAATAATATGTACCGATTATTTTGATTTGAGACGTTTCCTCACATGGGAGCTGGCAAGTTATGCGTAACAATACGAAAAAAGATTTGATTTTAGACTCCATGCAAAAGCTTATGCAGAAAAAGGACACACAGTCCATCTCTGTCAGTGAGATTGCGAAAGCGGCAGGAATCGGCAAGGGAAGCATTTACTATTATTTCAAATCCAAGGAAGACATCGTGGACGCGGTGATTGAGCGTTCTTATTCTGACGCGATCCAGAAGGCAAAGGAACTGGTACAGAATCCGAAACTGGATGCCCAGACAAAGATGGAAATCATTTTCCGTACCTGCAGGGACTCTTCCCTGGAGCTCTCCCGGCAGGAAGCCGGCAGCTATATGGAACTGCAACAAAGCGCTCTGCTGCACCAGCAGTATATCTATATCATGATCCGCAACCTCCGCCCTATCCTGGCCGATATCATCCGGCAGGGCAACCAGGAAGGGACGATCACCTGCAATTCGCCGGAGGAAGTGGCTGAGATCGTGCTGATCATCCTGACGATCAAGTTTGACAAATATCTTTCTAACGCAGATACCGCGCAGACGCAGAAAACACTGGATGTATTTACTTACATGCTGGAGACCAGTTTCCATATTGAGAAAGGACGGCTGGATTATATCTGGGCGTAAGAAACTGTTAAAAAAAGATTCCGGGCACCGCACCCGGTCTAAAGAACTGCTTGACTGTTATGGGGATTTTCCCTTTTTTACAAAGGGATTGTGCAAATGTATGTATCTTTCCGCATGGGTTACTGTCCGGATGGAATACTCATTACGTGTGTGCTACCGGGCAAAATCAAAGGCTTCCGCTGACTTTTATCATCAACGAAAGCCCTTGATTTTACGCTATTTCTTAGAACTTCCCAGCCTTCGCCGCTTCCTCCACGGAAACCGTATATTTCTAAAAGCCCTCTATTTTCGGCATTGTTCAACTATTTTGTGTATTACATGCGTACAATTCAATCTGCTGTAGCAACATGAGCCGTTGAACACGCTGAACTTATTATTTACAAATGAACAAAACAATGTTATAATCATAAGCATAAAAGGAGCGACCGCCCACAAAGTGGTTGACCTCCCAAGTTTAGTTTATGGAATAAACCTACCTCGACCTGCCAAGTACAAGGTAGGTTTATTTATTTTCGCTTGTTGTTCCTATCTATGTAGGCAAGCAATGCAATGAGGAATGAGCCGCCCAGAAATAACAGGCTTAAAACTTCATAGGTACTCATATGCATCACCTCCCCTCTTTTTCAAGTGTAGGGAGGCTTTCCACCTTGTAACACGATCACTCCATAGCAAGATTCTACCATATCTATTACCTTCTGACAACTCATATAACGCCCATATTAGGGTTGTTTCATGAAGGGTTCATAAGCTATTTTTCAAAATACGATGTAAAAT
>CAZFXM010000029.1:0-49734 GCA_964523125.1 uncultured Clostridium sp.
ATCGACGGAGTGGTTTGGCACCTCGATGTCGGCTCATCGCATCCTGGGGCTGGAGTAGGTCCCAAGGGTTGGGCTGTTCGCCCATTAAAGCGGTACGCGAGCTGGGTTCAGAACGTCGTGAGACAGTTCGGTCCCTATCCGGCGCGGGCGTAGGATATTTGAGAGGAGCTGTCCTTAGTACGAGAGGACCGGGATGGACCGGCCGCTGGTGAACCTGTTGTTCCGCCAGGAGCATGGCAGGGTAGCCAAGCCGGGAGGGGATAAACGCTGAAGGCATCTAAGCGTGAAGCCCCCCTCAAGATGAGATATCCCATGGAGCAAATCCAGTAAGACCCCTTGGAGAGTACGAGGTAGATAGGGCGGAGGTGGAAGTGCAGTAATGTATGGAGCTGACCGTCACTAATAGGTCGAGGGCATAACCAAGAAGGTGGTTGGAAGCCTTAAGAGGGCAAGAGGATAGGAAAGGTAACAATTCTTCGTGTGTAGTTTTGAAGGTGCATGGAATAAAGAGGCTGGATAGCATGTAATTAAATAAGGAATGGTCCTCGATAGCTCAATGGTAGAGCACTCGGCTGTTAACCGAGGGGTTGTTGGTTCGAGCCCAACTCGGGGAGTTTGAAAAAGCCCGTAAATATCAAGGTTTGCGGTGATAAGGAAGTAATTCCAGATTAGGCGGTATAGCCCCGATTTTAAGGGCTGTACCGTCTTTTTGAGTGGCAGAAAGGAAATTGAATCGCCTGCTGTTCCTTTGTGGTTGGAATCCTCTTTTTCAGCTTGTGGGATTTGGAATAGCTTTTGAAGTTCACCGTATGCCCGCAGTAATCCATACGTTCCCAAATAGCAACAATGCTTTGTCCGCAGGGCTTACTATGTAGCCGACTTTCAGATCAGAAAAAAATAGTTCCTGATTGATATGTAAGGTGGTATAATCAAAAAGACAGGAAAAGGGCTGCCTCTTATGTAAGACAGCCCTGGTGTACAGAAATCAGTTTATAAATTATGTCTCTGCTTAGTAGCTTATTTGATAATGTACGCGTCCAAGGCAGCCAAAATGTCCTCCAGTTCTCCATCAGCGTGGATGTTAAGGTCGATCGGCTTGGACAGATCCAGACTGAAAATGCCCATGATAGATTTGGCATCTATAACATATCTTCCGGATACTAAATCAAAGTCATTATCATACTTTGTGATCTCATTTACAAATGACTTTACTTTATCAATTGAGTTCAATGAAATCTGCACTGTTTTCATCATGATATATCCCTCCTTTGGATAATTATTTTTGAAAAGGGCTTTTTGTGCCCTGCATTTATTCTACGGGATAGAAATATAAAAGTCAAGAAACAGTTACAAAAATTAAGGATAAGGAGTTTTTTTTATGAAAAAGGCAGCACTGCATAATCTGGGATGCAAAGTAAACGCGTATGAAACGGCGGCGATGCGCGAAATGCTGGAGAACGCGGGGTATGAGATTGTACCATTTCAGGAAGGGGCAGATATCTATATTATCAATACCTGTACAGTGACCAACATTGCTGACAGAAAATCCAGGCAGATGCTGCACCGTGCCAGAAAAATGAACCCGGACGCGGTGGTCGTGGCGGCCGGGTGTTATGTCCAGGCCCAGGAGGAGGGGCGGCATCCGGCGGACCCGTGCGTAGATATTGTGATCGGGAATAACCGGAAGAAGGATCTGCCGCAGATCCTGGAAGAGTATATGCGTGGCAGGGAAAGCGTAGCGATACGGAAGGAAGAAAATCATGGCGGTGGACCGGAAGGAAAGCAGGAGGCAAAAAGAGCTGCCCGGCTGAGCAGAGTGATCGATATCAGCCATACCGGGGAATATGAGGGACTGCGTCTGACAAAACCGGGGGAACATACCCGGGCTTATATTAAGGTGCAGGATGGATGCAACCAGTTCTGCTCTTATTGTATCATTCCATTTGCGCGGGGGAGGGTGAGAAGCCGGAGCATGGAGGATGTGGTGGAAGAAGTGCAAAGCCTGGCCAAAAGCGGTTACCGTGAGGTAGTGCTGACGGGGATTCATCTGAGTTCGTATGGAATTGATTTTCGGCAGGCGAAGGAAGGAATGGAAAACACATGGGCCGGGAATGTAGATTTGGAAGGGGCAGGGAGGCCGCAGGCAGACCAGCCTGGGACGGACAGGGCAGAGAGCGGCTTACTGGCTTTGATCAGGGCAGTTCATGGGATAGACGGAATCTTGCGGATCCGGCTGGGGTCTCTGGAACCTCGTATCGTTACGGAGGAATTTGTCCGGGCAGCGGCCTCGCTTCCGAAGCTGTGCCCTCATTTTCATTTGTCGCTGCAGAGCGGCTGTGACGCTACGTTAAAGCGGATGAACCGCAGGTATACGACGGAGGAATATTATAAAAAATGTGTGCTCCTGCGGAAATATTTTGGAAATCCGGCATTGACCACGGATATTATTGTGGGATTTCCGGGAGAAACAGAGGAAGAATTTGCTTCATCTATGGAATTTGTTAATAAGGTCAATTTTTATGAGACCCATATTTTCAAATATTCCAGGCGGGAGGGAACCAGGGCGGCTTCGATGAAGGATCAGGTGCCGGAATCTGTGAAAGCAGAGCGGAGCCGGAGGATGCTGGAACTTGGAAAACGCAGGCAGGCTGCTTACGAGAAGCAGTTTTTGGGAAAGGAAGTAGAGGTGCTTGTGGAGGAACGGGCGATGATAGATGGCCAGGAATACCAGGTCGGCCATACCAGGGAATATCTCAAAATAGCGTTGGATGCGGAGGAAAATCTGCAGAATTGCGTGAGAAAAATCCGGATTGTAGATGAATTACAAATTATTCATTGAATTTTGTACGGGTTTATATTAGAATAAGAAATAGAGTGTGTGAGAATATCCTTATGAGGATTGAAACTACAATATGCAGCAGGGAGTGTCAGTGCAGCCGCTGGCAAAAGAACAGAAGTGAAATGGAGGAAAAAACATGAGCGACTTAAGTAACACCCAATTCTTTCAGGTGGAGCCCGGACCACAGATTTCCGCAAAGGATATTTTGGAGATTGTTTTTAAGGCATTGAAAGAAAAGGGCTATAATCCTGTGAATCAGATCGTGGGCTATGTGATGTCCGGCGATCCGACATATATTACAAGCTACAATGGGGCCAGAAGCCTGGTGATGAAGGTTGAACGCGACGAACTGGTAGAAGAACTGTTAAAAGCGTATATCGAGCATAATTCATGGGAATAATTAACAATGAGAATCATGGGACTGGATTATGGGGAGAAGACCGTAGGCGTCGCGATCAGCGATGCCCTGCTTCTGACTGCCCAGGGAATTGAGACGATTGAAAGAAAAGAAGAGAATAAGCTCCGCAGGACCTGCGCCAGGCTGGAGGAACTGATCAAGGAGTATGAAGTGGGCAGAATCGTGCTTGGCCTGCCCAGACATATGAATCATGATATCGGGGAGCGCGCCAAAAGGTCTTTGGAATTTCAGAAGATGCTCATGAGGCGTACCGGCCTGGATGTGGTTATGTGGGATGAGCGGCTGACGACCGTGGCCGCGGAACGTACACTGATCGAGAGCCAGGTAAGGCGGGAGGACAGGAAGAAATATATCGATAAGATCGCGGCGGTCTTTATTTTACAGGGATACCTGGATTCCCTGCCGGATAAGCAGTAAGGGGAATAAGTATGGAAAAAATTGAATTTACTTTCGATGATACGAATGAAACTGTTGCGTTTTATGTACTGGAACAGACGAAGATCAACGGTTCTACATATATTCTTGTGACTGATTCTGAGGATGAAGAGGAGGATGCCGAGTGTCTGATCATGAAGGAACTCAGCGTCGGGGCCAATGAGGAATGTATCTATGAGATCGTGGAAGATGATATGGAATTAAAGGCAGTTTCGGGTGTATTTGAAGAACTGCTTGAAAATACAGATATTAAAATGTAGTGATACATAATAAAATAAAAATGGAGGTGCGTTTTTGAAAAAAGAGAATATTGGAAAGCTGCGTATCATTCCTCTTGGAGGGCTGGAGCAGATCGGTATGAATATTACTGCCTTTGAGTATGAAGACAGTATTATTGTTGTGGACTGCGGTCTGGCTTTTCCCGAGGATGATATGCTTGGGATTGACCTGGTGATACCAGATGTGAGTTACTTAAAGGATAACATTGAAAAAGTGAAGGGATTTGTGATCACCCATGGACATGAGGATCATATCGGTGCGCTTCCATATGTGCTGAAGGAAATGAACCTTCCGATTTATACGACGAAGCTGACAATGGGTATTATAGAGAATAAATTGAAGGAACATAATCTGCTTCGGACTACCAGGAGAAGGATCGTCCATCATGGACAGTCGATCAATCTGGGGCAGTTCCGTATTGAGTTCATCAAGACCAACCATAGTATCCAGGACGCGTCCGCGTTAGCTCTGTATTCCCCGGCGGGAATCGTGGTGCATACGGGAGACTTTAAGGTGGATTATACACCGGTATTCGGTGACGCGATCGACCTGCAGCGTTTCGCGGAGATCGGGAAGAAGGGTGTGCTGGCATTGATGTCAGACAGTACCAATGCGGAGCGGAAAGGTTTTACCCAGTCAGAACGGACGGTGGGCATCACCTTTGACCATATTTTCGCGGAGCACCAGAATACACGTATCATCATCGCGACATTTGCGTCCAATGTGGACCGAGTACAGCAGATCATCAATTCTGCATATAAATATGGACGTAAAGTTGTGGTGGAAGGACGGAGTATGGTCAATATCATCTCTACGGCATCGGAGCTGGGGTATCTGAATGTTCCGGATAATACATTGATCGAGATCGATGAGATGCGTAATTACCCTCCGGAAAAAATGGTGCTGATTACCACGGGAAGCCAGGGAGAATCCATGGCGGCGTTGTCACGTATGGCGGCGGATGTGCATCGGAAGGTGACGATCCAGCCCAGCGATACGATTATATTCAGCTCCAATCCGATTCCGGGAAATGAAAAATCTGTTTCACGCGTGATCAATGAGCTGTCCGCGAAAGGGGCAAAAGTGATCTTTCAGGAGGCTCATGTATCCGGACATGCCTGCCAGGAAGAACTGAAATTGATCTACTCTCTGGTCAAACCGAAATACGCGATTCCGGTGCATGGGGAGTACCGCCACCTGAAGGCGAATTCGGAGATTGCCATTTCGCTGGGAATTCCGAAGGAAAATGTATTTATTATCCAGTCCGGGGATGTGCTGGAGCTGACGGGTGAATCGGCGAAGGTCGTGGACAAGGTGCATACGGGAGCGATCCTGGTGGACGGACTTGGTGTAGGCGATGTGGGAAATATCGTGCTGCGTGACAGACAGCATCTGGCGGAAGATGGTATTATCATTGTTGTACTGACCCTGGAACGGGGAAGCAACCGGCTGCTGGCAGGTCCGGATATCGTGTCCCGCGGGTTTGTCTATGTGAGAGAATCAGAAGGGCTGATGGAGGAAGCGAGACATGTGATCTCGGACAGCCTGGATAAATGTCTGACAGGACGCCGGACAGACTGGAATAAGATCAAGACATCTATCCGGGATACGATGAATGATTTTATTTGGAAGAAGACAAAGAGAAGGCCGATGATCATTCCGATCATTATGGACGTATAAATTTATGCTTTTCCACCTGTACGGGTTGTATGCTTTCAAGAGCATCCAGCTGTACAGGTGGAAACTTTTATAGTGGAGGCAGTGAGAATGATCGTGGAGGAGAGAGTGGTTACTTACATCCGGTCTCTGGAAACAGAGGAATGCCGGGTGTTGGAGGAGATAGAAAGAGAAGCTCTGGAAAATGGAGTCCCGGTTATTAGAAAAGAAACGCAAAGCTTCTTAAAGACACTAATAAGTTTACAAAGACCTAAAAAAATTCTTGAGATCGGAACCGGAGCAGGATTTTCCGCATTGCTGATGTGTGAATATGTACCGGCGGACTGCAGGCTTGTAACGATAGAAAATTATGAGAAACGGATCACGGCAGCAAAAGAAAATTTCCGGCGGGCCAAGAGGGAAGAGCAGATCACTCTATTAGAGGGGGACGCTCTGGAGGTGCTCCGGGGTCTGGAGGGAACCTTTGATTTTGTATTTATGGACGCGGCAAAGGCGCAGTATATTCATTATCTGCCGGAGGTGCTCCGTCTCCTGGAAGAGGGGGGAGCGCTGGTTTCCGACAATGTCCTGCAGGGAGGGGACGTGTTCGAATCCCGGTATGCGGTGGAGCGCAGGGACCGGACGATCCATGCACGGATGCGGGAATATCTGTATGAAATAAAGCATAATGAAGCTCTTGTTACATCCATCCTTCCCCTTGGAGACGGGGTGGCTGTCAGCGTGAAAAAAAGGATACCTTGTGAGATGGCCGAATGGCCATGATGGGATGCCCTTGGGTATAGGATACGGAACAGATAGGAAAGGAATATAGATATATGAGAGATTATCCGGAGTTATTGATCCCGGCGGCCAGCCTGGAGGTTTTAAAGACAGCAGTTATATTTGGCGCGGATGCGGTTTATATCGGAGGAGAAACTTTTGGGTTGCGCGCGAAAGCAAAAAATTTCTCTTTAGAAGATATGAAAGAAGGAATTGCCTTTGCACATGCACATCATGTCAAGGTATATGTAACAGCAAATATTCTTGCCCATAACCGGGATCTGGAAGGGGTGCGGGAATATTTTCAGGAATTGAAGGATATCCGGCCGGATGGATTGATCATTGCGGATCCCGGGGTATATGAGATCGCGAAGGAGGTCTGCCCGGAAATCGAGCGCCACATCAGCACGCAGGCGAATAATACCAATTATAGGACTTACCATTTCTGGTATAAGCAGGGGGCGAGCCGGGTAGTAGCGGCAAGGGAGCTTTCTATGGAGGAGCTGACGGAATTGCGCCAAAAAATTCCAAAGGAATTGGAGATTGAAGTATTTATCCATGGTTCTATGTGTATTTCCTATTCCGGACGATGCCTGCTGAGCAATTATTTTACCGGGCGGGACGCCAACCAGGGGGCATGTACCCATCCCTGCCGCTGGAAGTACGCGGTGGTGGAGGAGACGAGGCCGGGAGAGTATATGCCGGTTTATGAAAACGACAGAGGGACTTATATTTTTAATTCCAAAGACTTGTGTATGATCGGGCATATTCCCGAGCTTGTGGAGGCGGGGATGGACAGCCTGAAGATTGAGGGACGTATGAAGACGGCTCTGTATGTGGCTACGGTAGCCAGGACTTACCGGAAGGCATTGGATGATTACCGGGAAAGTCCGGAAAAATACCGGGAAAACCTGTCCTGGTACCTGGAACAGATTTCCAATTGCACGTACCGGCAGTTTACTACCGGATTTTTCTTTGGAAGACCAGATGAAAATACTCAGATTTACGATGAAAGTACATACGTAAAAGAGTATACGTATCTGGGGATCGTAGGTGAGGAACAGGACGGATTGTACCGGATGGAGCAGCGGAATAAATTTTCCGTAGGGGAACTAATCGAGATCATGAAGCCGGACGGAAGAAATGTGGAGGTACAGGTCGGCAGGATCGTCAATGAGGATGGGGAAGAGCAGGAGAGCGCGCCCCACGCGAAGCAGATCCTATATGTGGATCTGCAGGGGAAGGCAGAGCGGTATGATATCCTGAGGCGGGCGGAAGAAGGCAGAGCGGTATGATATCCTGAGGCGGGCGGAAGAAGGCAGGGCGGTATGATATATTTGAAGTGTGTAGAAGGAGACGGCGATGCATGGGAATTTATCTGAATAGTGAAACAGCATATACTTTATATAAAAATGAGACTGTAAAACCATATTTTGTTGATAAATCATTGATGCTGGCGGAGTTGTTTCCACTGGTAAAGGAAGGGTCGAACTATATCTGCGTTACACGCCCCAGGCGGTTTGGGAAGACTGTTATGGCAAATATGATCGCGGCGTTTTTTTCCGATGCGCATGATTCCGCGGATATTTTTGATACATTGAAAATCAGTAAGAAAAAAGAATATAAGACATACCGGAATCAGTATGCGGTCATCCATATTTCGTTTAACGATATTTCCAGGCAATGTACAAATTATGAGCAGTATATTACACGGATCGAGAAGCGGCTGGTCAGAGACTTAAAAAAAGTATATCCCTATGTGGAACTGACAGAGGAAGGATCAGCCGTGGATGCCTTGCTGGACATTTATGCGGAAGATCCTGCGGCGCGATTTGTCTTTGTTCTGGATGAATGGGATTTCCTTTTTCACCAGTCATTTGTAAAAGAAAATGAAAAAATGGCATATCTGCAGTTCCTGCGGAGCCTTTTGAAAGACCGGCCTTATGTATTGCTTGCGTATATGACCGGGATCCTCCCGATCGCAAAATATTCCAGCGGTTCCGAGCTGAATATGTTTCTGGAGTATACGATGGCGGCGGAAGAAAAATTTTCCGGATATTTTGGATTTACGGAACAAGAAGTAGATCAGTTGTTTGAGCGATATAAAAAGAATCGCGAAAAAAACCGGCATATTACAAGAGAGGGATTAAAAATATGGTATGACGGATACCATACAAAGTCAGATCAACGCTTATATAACCCCCGGTCGGTGATCGCGTCTTTGTCTAATAATAATCTTGGGAATTACTGGACGAGTTCAGGCCCCTATGATGAAATTTTTTATTATATCGAAAATAATGTCGCGGCAGTCAGAGAAGATCTGGTACGTATGGTCTCCGGACTGTCTGTGCCGGTAAAGGTTCGGGAATACGCGGCAACTTCCATGAGGCTTCAGACGAAGGATGAAATTTTTTCAGCAATGATCGTATACGGTTTTTTGAGCTTCGAAAACGGGAAAGTATGTATTCCAAACAAAGAGCTTATGGATCAATTTGATGAAATGCTGCAGAAGGAGGATTCTTTTGGATATGTATATCGCCTGGCAAAAGAATCCGGACGTATGCTGGACGCGACTCTGGCAGGGGATACGGATACTATGGCAGAAATCCTGGAGCTGGTCCATCATACGGAGACACCATTACTCTGTTATAACAATGAAACAGAACTGACTGCAGTCGTGAACCTGGTATACCTGTCGGCAAGGGACAAGTACCGTATAGAGCGGGAGGATAAAGCAGGGATAGGATATGTTGATTTTATTTTTTATCCGGAGACGGATAAAAGCATGGATTGCATTATTTTGGAACTAAAGGTGGATCATAGACCGGAAGAAGCGATCCGGCAGATCAAGGATCGGAGGTATGATCTGCGTTTTCGGGCAAAAATGGGGGAAAAACCAAAGTATACGGGGAGGATCCTGGCTGTTGGGATCGGTTATGATAAGAAGCAGAAAAAGCATGAATGTAAGATAGAAGTATTATAGCGAAATCTGTCCGGACAAGCTTCATATTGACGCGGAGAATGAAAATCGCTATACTAATATTCACAAAAAGAGTATTTGAAAGCACAGGGGGTGTAAAACTTGCCGGGTTTTACAAAGCAGGCTATAAGAAATTCTTTTATCAAGCTTCTGAATGAGCGGCCTGTGAGCCAGATTAAAATTAAGGACATTGTGGAGGATTGCGGGATCAACCGGAATTCGTTTTATTATCATTATCAGGACCTGCCGTCTATGATAGAAGAGATCATCCTGGAGGAAGCCGAGGCGATGGTGCGGCAGCATCCGTCTGTGGATTCTATTGAAGAATGCCTGGATCTTGCCGTTTCTTTTGCGCTGGAAAACAGGCGCGCGGCCATGCATCTTTATAATTCGGCGAACCGTGACCTGTTCGAACGGTACTTATGGAGAGTGTGTGAACATGTAGTGGATACCTATATCAGTACGGCGTTCGCGGAATATCCGTTGAAAGAAAAGGATAAAAGGGTGATCGTCCGAAATTTTAAATGGGAATGCTTCGGAGCGGTGCTGGACTGGCTGAACGGTGGGATGAAGGAGGACATCCAGGCGGATTTTTACAGGCTCTGCGAGTTGAAACGGGGAATGCTGGAGAAAATGATACGCAGAAGCGTTGGCCAGGAGCAGGGGAGCGGAGCGGACGATGTGACAGCGTAAAAGATCAGAGATAGACATTTTTTTCATTTTGCCTAAATTTCAGACATTAAAAACCAAATGTCTGATTTTGGGGCATAATGGAAAAAGTGTCTATTTTTTATTTCGCGGATTTTTATTATATTTATCATATAAAGTAACTGTTCAGAAGGGAAGTGAAAAGATGTATTCTATGAAGCAGATTAAGATCGCGAAAGCGGGCTATATCGTGTTGTCTGCAGTGCTGGGGACGCTGGGGGTCCTGCTGGTCGCGATGCCGGATTTTTTCGCGCCGTTTCTTGTAAGGATCTGTGGGATTTCCCTGATCCTGTTCGGACTGGTGAAGCTGGTAGGATATTTTTCAAAGGATTTGTTCCAGTTGGCGTTCCAGTATGACCTGGCACTGGGAGTCCTGCTGCTGATCCTGGGAGGAGCCCTGGTGGTCAGGCCCGGGCGGATCGTGAATTTTGTCAGTATCGTGCTGGGTGTGTATATCCTGGTAGACGGGTTGTTGAAGGTTCAGATCGCGCTGGACGCAAAAAGATTCGGCATCCCGCAATGGCTGCTGATTCTTCTGGCAGCACTTCTGACAGGAACCGCAGGATTCCTGCTGGTCTTACGGCCGATGGAAAGCGCGCAGTTTTTGATCATGCTGGCAGGAATATCTTTGCTGGCAGAGGGCATACTTAACCTGATCACGGCATTGGCTGTTGTCCGGATCATCCGGAGAAAGATACCGGAGAATATTGATGTGGAATACCGTGAGATGGAAGAGATCCCGTACAAATGAGGGGGATATTTGTTAGAGCTTTTTACTTGTTATACCAAGCGGCAGATTTATTTGACACCCAGTATAAAGACAACATGCCGCGTAAACATGAGTCAAATGGAGAAAGGACAAAAGAAAATATTTTTCAGGGAGGGAAATACAAATGAGTGAAATGACACACAAAGCAGGGAGAGCCGCGTTTAGTAAGGCAATCGATGTAGCGTTAAATAACAGGGAAAAGGACTGGGAAAAGGACGTAGAGCGTCTGATGGATCTGATGAAAAAATATATGAGCGGCGCGAAGCTGGATTTTGATTATGACCGGGCGAAGGAACTGATCTGCGACCGGGAGGGGACATTGAACCGGTATATCCGTCGGATCCTTGCGGAGACGGATCCACATGTACTCAAGACAACGGCGCTGAATCTTGGCTTCGAGGCATTTTTCCACGGGACAAAGACCATACGGAGGATGCGGGAAATACACCAGTGCAATATCCCGTGGCTGATCCTGATGGATCCGACCAGCGCGTGCAACCTGCACTGTACCGGCTGCTGGGCGGCGGAATATGGGAATCGGCTGAATCTTTCCTTTGAAGAGCTGGACAATGTGATCTGCCAGGGGAAAAAGCTGGGCATCTATTTCTACATGTTTACCGGCGGGGAGCCCCTTGTCCGGAAGGCCGACATCATCCGGCTCTGTGAAAAGCACAATGACTGCGCGTTTTTGGCCTATACCAACGGTACACTTGTGGATGAGGCATTCTGTGGGGAAATGAAGCGGGTGGGAAACCTGTACCTGGCCATCAGCCTGGAAGGTTTTGAAGAGGTCAACGACCTGCGCCGTGGAAGCGGCGTCTATGGAAAAGTATTGCATGCTATGGAAATTTTGAGGGAAAACGGGCTGATTTTTGGAACGTCCATCTGCTATACCTCGAAAAATATCGGGACCGTCACCAGTGACCAATTTGTTGACCTGATGGTAGAAAAGGGCTGTCGTTACGCATTGTATTTCCATTATATGCCGGTTGGAAACGGGGCTGCCGTGGAGCTGCTGCCAACCATGGAGCAGCGGGTATGGATGAAGGACCGGGTAAGAGAGATCCGGAATATGACCACGGGAAAAGGCTTATTTACCATGGATTTCCAGAATGACGGCGAATATGTGGGAGGCTGTATCGCGGGAGGCAGGAATTATTTCCATATCAACGCGAATGGTGATGCGGAGCCTTGTGTATTTATCCATTATTCGGGAGCCAATATCCGGACGCACACCTTGCTGGAAATCCTAAAGCAGCCATTGTTTATGGCATACAGGGATAACCAGCCCTTTAACGAGAACCATCTGCGGCCATGCCCGATGCTGGAAAACCCAGAGATCCTGGAGCGGATCGTGAAAGAAACCGGGGCAAAATCTACAGATCTGCAGTCCCCGGAAAGTGTGGATCATTTGTGCGCGAAATGCCATGAATACGCGCAGGAATGGGCACCGGTGGCAGACCAGTTGTGGAAGAAAGAAGTGCATGAAAAACATGAATATGAAAACTACAAAATGGCATCGGGTCAGTAAACTGCTGATTCTCCTCCTGCTTCTGGCGGCTGCTGTCTTTTACCGGGATTCCCTGTACGAGATCTTTCAGGGAATCCGGCAGACGAAGCCCACCGGTATCTGGATCAGTATCCTGCTGTCGATGGCAGCGTATTGTATGGAAGGAATGACCATCGCCTGTATGGCAGGGGCGGTCATCCCTGTATTACGAAGTATCCGGCAAAACGCGCCAGTGACGCGTTTTGCCGGATTTTCTGTAAAAAAAGGAATAACGATCGCGTTTTTGTGTGAATTTTACCGGATGATCACTCTGGGAAGTGGTTCAGGGTTCGCGGAGATCTATTATCTCCATAAAGGCGGGATGGAAACGGGGAGTGCCACAGGACTGACCATGATACAGTATATGCTGAAAAGGATTGCTGTCATGCTGCTGGGGGTTGGGGGATTTGCCGTTTTGTACGGCAGCGGAAGGGGAAGAGATATCTGCCGGAAATATGCGGGCTTCATGGGAGCGGGATGTGTGGTGGCCATAGGGGTCATTGTTGTATTTATGGGGCTGGCACTTTCAGAAAGGATTTCCGGGTGGACAGGCAGGCTTTTGGACTGGTTATCACAAAAGCTCCACTCCCAGGCAGAAAGATTTGAGAAATGGAAGGAGCAGGCCACGCTCTTGAACCATGCCGGAAAACTATTTTTGAGGAAAAAGCGAAAGACACTGTGCGCGCTTGGGCTTCAATGTGGGAAAATGTTGATTTTTTATTCCATTCCTGCCATTCTGCTCTATGGAAATGTCGATCTGAACATAGGGGAGAGTATTCTGCTTATGGCAGTGGCATATATGCTTTCGGGGATCATACCGGCGCCTTCGGGGGTGGGAGCGCTGGAGTTTGTGTTTTTACTGTTTTTCACGGGATTCGTGGAGGAAGGGACGGCAATGCCGGCGATCCTGCTCTTCCGGTTCGCGACCTGGGTGCTGCCCTTCGCGGTTGGGGGAGTGGCGCTGCTGTTTTGCAGGAAGAAAGAGAGCTTTTAGGAGTCGTTAAAATATGAGAAAGAAAATCAGAATGAACGTAGAGGAAAACATGGAGCGCCTTCCGGTCAGCCGATGCCGGCCGGATGTGGGGACAGGCCTTACGCAGGAACAGGTACAGGCGTATGCCCGGGCAGGATGGACAAACAGGGCGGTGGCTTCTCCTTCAAAGTCTGTCTCTGAAATTATAAAAAGTAATCTTTTTACTTATTTTAACCTGGTGTTCGCCGTATTGGCCGTGCTGGTCATGTTGACCGGTTCCTTTCATAATCTTACATTTCTGGTGGTCGTACTGGCAAACCTGCTGATCGGGATCGTACAGGAGATACGGGCCAAGAGGACACTGGATAAGCTGTCCATGCTGAACGCACCGAAAGCAATCGTGGTACGGGATGGGAAAAAACAGGAGATTCCCGCGGAAACGCTGGTTTTGGATGATATTGTATTTTTCCAGGTGGGAAATCAGATCTGTGCCGACGCGGTGGTATTGGAGGGAGAGGTTTCAGCGAATGAGTCACTGCTGACCGGAGAAACGGATGAGATCCGAAAGAGGCCCGGAGATTTTTTGATGTCGGGAAGCTTTGTGGCGGCAGGAAGCTGCTATGCCAGGCTGGAAAAGGTAGGAGAGGATTCTTATATATCCGGTCTGACTCTGGAAGCGAAGGCGATGAAGCAAGGAGAACAGTCGGAGATGCTCCGTATTCTTGACCGGCTGGTCGGAGTTATGGGGATTCTTGTCATCCCTATTGGAATCGCGCTTTTTGCCCAGCAGTTCTTTTTCCTGGAGAGGCCCTTTGGCGAGAGCATTGTTTCCATGGTCGCCGCCGTGGTGGGGATGATCCCGGAAGGGCTGTATCTGCTGACCAGTGTGGCCCTTGTGGTCAGTGTCATGAGGCTGGCGTCAAAAAAGGTTCTTGTGCATGAGATGAAATGCATAGAGACCCTGGCCCGTGTAGATGTTCTGTGTGTGGATAAAACAGGAACCATCACGGAAAACAGCATGGAGGTCGCAAAGCTCGTTCCTATGGAAAATCCTGACGGGATGCCGGTTCCGGAATTAAAGACGCTGCTATGTGATTTCGTGACGGCTATGGCGGATGAGAACGCCACCATGAAAGCTTTGAAACGGTATTTTCACACATTGCCGGTGAAGCAGGCGGAAGCCGTCGTTCCATTTTCTTCCGCATATAAATATTCAAGCGCCGTATTTGGCGGTGTGTCCTACGTTCTGGGAGCGCCGGAATTTTTACTGCGGGAAGATTATGAAAGCTATCGGGAACAGATGGAAGGCTATGCCAATGACGGTTATCGCGTACTGGTGTTTGGAAGCTATGACGGCACGGCAGACGGAAAAATCCTGACGGGGAAGGTGACGCCGCTGTGCGTGATCCTCCTTTTGAATCCCATACGGCCGCAGGCTTACGAGACATTTCAATATTTTAAGGAGCAGGGCGTGGAGATCAAAGTGATATCCGGGGATCATCCGGTGACGGTTTCACGGACGGCACTCCGGGCCGGGATCGCCGGAGCGGAAAATTATATAGACGCTTCTGCTTTGTCCACGCCCCGGGAGCTTCAGGAAGCAGCGGAAAAATATACGGTATTCGGACGTGTGACACCGAAGCAGAAGCAGGAATTGATCTGTGCCCTGAAAGGCAGAGGACATACGGTGGCCATGACCGGCGATGGTGTGAATGATGTCCTGGCGCTTAAAAACGCGGACTGCTCCGTAGCCATGGCAGCAGGCAGCGAGGTGGCCGCGCAGGTGTCCCAGCTGGTGCTCCTGGAATCTGATTTTGCATGTATGCCCTCCGTGGTCATGGAAGGAAGACGGGTAGTAAATAATATTGAGCGTTCGGCGAGCCTTTTCCTGGTGAAAAATCTTTTTTCCTTTTTGTTGGCGCTGTTTTCCATAGGCTTCCGGGTGCATTATCCCCTGGAGCCCTCCCAGGTATCCCTGATCAGCGCGTTTACCATCGGGATCCCGGCCTTTTTGCTTGCGATGCAGCCCAACAAAAACAGGATCAAAGGGCATTTTCTCACGAATGTGCTGATCAAAGCGCTGCCGGCCGGGGTTACGGATTTTCTTGTGGTGGGAGCCCTGGCCGTATTCGGACAGGTGTTTGAAGTAGGAGAAGCAGACATTTCCACGGCATGTACCATGCTTTTGGCCATCGTCGGCTTCATGATCCTCTACCATATCAGCAGGCCGATGAATGTGGGAAAATGGTTTATCTGGGGCGGCTGCGTGGCAGGGCTTGTGGGGTGCGGCGTATACCTGAGAGATTTATTCGGCCTGGGCTCAATGTCGCTGAAATGCATTATGCTGTTCGTGGTATTCGCGATCGTGACAGAACCCATCCTGCGCTATGGGACGAGGATCGTGGAGCGCGCGGGGGAGGCTCTGATCAGGTGGAAGGAGAAAATTAGGCGCGCCTGAACATCCCATCATGGCCATCTGGTCATCTCACAAGGTGTAGGAAATTTCTTGCCAAATGCAAGGATACGCGTGTCCTGGTGGGAAGCTCGCTGAAGGACATAAGATTGGAAATTTAGGGATTGGTAGACTATAATATAAAAAATCATATGTGCAGTTTATGTTTAACATTGTCAGCATATAAAAAAGATGATATAATTATATCAATAAAAAGATATGAAAGGATGAAGAAAATGATTATCAAAGCTTCAGCGGCACTACGTAATGATTATGTCTCCATTTCAAACCTTGCGAAAAAGACCGGCGAACCTATCTATATAACCAAAAATGGGGAAGGCGACGGTGTATTTATGAATATTGATGCTTTTGAGAAAAGAGAACAGGCATTAATGCTTCATGCAAAAATCATGCAGGCGGAAGAAGAGCGTTTAAACGGGGCAAAGACAAGAAGTATTTCCGAAGCAAGGAAGGAATTGAGGGAACGTGCAGGAACAGTATAAGATTGAGATTCTTCCTACGGCATGGGAAGATTTGAAAAAAATTGAAGATTATTATTTACTTCAATTTGGTGTAGAATCTGCTCTGAAAGTTACGGATCATATTTTAAACAGTATTGAACGGCTGGAAGCTTTTCCGGATTCCGGTTCCCTGACACCGGATGAATGGCTGAATAAGCAGGGTTATCGTATGATGATTTGGCAAAGATTTGTTTCTATATATCGTCAGATTGGAGAGACTGTCTATATCTATCATATCGCGGATACACAGACAGAATATACGAAGCTGTTTTTGTAAAAGAAATGGAATAATGAAGCTTTGAGTACCCTGATGCGGGAGCTGCATCTGACCGCACACATGGGAATCCTGGACGGCTGTGACGTGATCTATCTGGAAAGATCAGCGTGGTTTCCTCCGATGGCATGCCCTGCTTCAGGCAGGAGATTCTGTTTATTGCCTTTTCCGTAAATTCGGCCGCACGGTTCTTTTGTATCAGAAAACGCTTGGAGGCACAGCATACCTGGCCTGTATTGTACATACGTCCCCAGATCAGTTCTTCGGCCGCAAGATCCACATCCCCGTCCTCCAGTACGATAAACGCATCGTTTCCGCCAAGCTCCAGGGCGATATGCGCCAGATGGTCCGCCGCGGTCCTGGCAGTCTCGATCCCGACCTCCGTGGAGCCCGTAAGCGTGATCGCAAGGACATCCTTGTTTCCACATAACCAGCTTCCTACCTTAGAACCGCGCCCGGTAACGATCTGAACAGCTCCGGGTATGACTCCTGCTTCTCCCAGCATGGCCGTCAGCTTACACAGGGTCAGCGGATTGTCCGTAGACGGCTTTATGATCGCGGCATTGCCTGCCAGCAGTGCCGGGGCTACCTTCTGGCCGAACAGGTCGCAGGGGAAGTTGAACGGGATCACGCAGGCGATAACGCCCAACGGCTCTCTTGTTGTGACCAGTACGTGATGATCCTGCCCGGCTTCCATCCCGGCAGGAATGGTCTCCCCATAAAGATGCTTCGCTCTTTACTCTATAGCGTTGTCTGTGTTTTCCACCGACGCTACACCGACCGGCATATCCGGGTCAGACACAGCCATAATTCCTACAAAGCCGTCTTCTCCGGTTATGTAGCCCTCCGGCGTGATCACTCCGGAAAATGACGTATTCCCGATCACCGGAACTCCCGGGAGCTCTTCCGCAATGCCTTCTAACAGTGCGTCCAGCTCATAATCGCTGCTTGCATACACATAGGCGAGTGTTACAGGCGCAAGGCCGGACCGGGCCTTTGACGCAGCTTCTTTTCCGGCTGCTTTTGGATCCTTGCACGTACTGGAACCAGTATTTGCTTTCAACATAGTGTGACCCTCCTTTTTGTATAAAATGATTATTTATGTAGCTTGTTTTCATTATAATTTATGAAATTTTACAATCAACCAGCTGATTCCACCAGGTGGAACAGATATTCCGCTTCGTGGAATTTCATGCTTCGACAGATACTTTATGGATATGGAAGAAAGGCTTTACACCACATTTACCGATTGTTATAATAAAAGTACCAATAAAACGTACTTGCAAAAAAAGGTGGTGAGGATATGACACGTTTAGAACTTTTGACAGTTTTGCTTTCGATCAAAGCGCTGCTTGAAAGTGATAATAAAGATAAAGCATTAGAGCTGATTAATGAAGTAATTAGCGAAGCAAAGTATCAAGGGAATAAAACAGAGTAACCTATGTAGTAACTGTGAGGGGACTGAACAGTTACCCTATATATTTTATTTGTGTTACGGAATGAGTCGTCTTTATGGTGATCTGCAGGCATAACAGATGTGAAAAGGAGGGCGCAAGATTGAAGAAGTGTTTTAATGTGAACGGACTTTGCTACCCTGATGAAAATTATATGGTAAATTTAGATGAACGCATGAAAAAAATAAAGAAGCTTGTAGACAGCCAGAAGTATTTTGTGATCAACCGCGCCAGGCAATATGGAAAAACCACAACCTTATGGGCATTGAAGCAGTATTTGAAAGAAGAATATATTGTGCTTTCTATGAGCTTCCAGAGGATGAGTTCGGTAGTTTTTCAGGAGGAGTATATATTTTCCGGAGAATTTGCAAATATGATTCTTCGTATCATTCAAAATAAAAGACAGGGAATAGACGGATTGGCTGAAGCTGATGTCCAGGCGCTGAAGCAGGCGGCTGAGGAGGAGAAGATGAATCTGTCCGGTTTATTCCATCTGCTCAGCAATCTATGCGAAAGCGCCCAAAGGCCGGTGGTACTGCTCATCGATGAAGTAGACAGCGCCTCGGATAACCAGGTCTTTCAGGATTTCCTCGGTATGCTCAGGGACTATTATCTGGATAGAAAGCAGACAGCTATTTTCCAATCCGTAATATTGGCGGGTGTATACGATATAAAAAATTTAAAGCAGAAAATCCGGACGGATGAAGTACAAAGATATAATAGCCCATGGAATATCGCGGCTGATTTTGACATCGATATGAACTTTTCGGCAGCGGATATCGCCGGTATGCTGACAGATTATGAGCGGGACCATCATACAGGGATGAATGTAGAAAGAGCGGCGGAAGTGATCTATGAATACACCGCTGGTTATCCCTATCTGGTATCGAGGATCTGCATGCTCCTGGATGAACAGGTCATGGGAAGGGAGGGATTCGAAACCGCGCAATGCGTATGGTCTGAAATGGGAATCTCAGAGGCCGTAAAAATTTTACTGAATGAATCGAACACGTTATTTGATGATATGAGAAAACGTATTGCGGATTATCCGGAATTGAAAAAGATGCTGTACGCGATCCTGTTTCACGGCCAGGATTTTATGTATAATCCGGATAACTTTGTGATTGATATCGGAAAAATGTTTGGATTTTTGAAAGAAGACCATGGGCAGGTTGTTATCGCGAACCGGATTTTTGAAACAAGGATTTATAATCTTTTTCTGTCTGAGGAATTATTGGATGATAAATCTTATAAAGCGGCGTCAGAGATCAGGAACCAGTTCTTTCAGGACGGACAATTAAACATGGACGCGGTCATGACAAAATTTATGCGGCATTTTACAGACGTTTACGCGGATAGTACGGAAGTATTCAAGGAAGAAAATGGCCGCCGCCTTTTTTTGCTTTATTTAAAACCAATCATCAACGGCCGCGGAAATTATTATATAGAGGCACAGACCAGGAATCAGTGTAGGACAGATGTGGTCATAGATTATATGGGGCGGCAGAATGTTGTAGAAATGAAGATCTGGAGAGGGGAAGAATATAACCGAAGGGGCGAAGGGCAGCTTTTTGATTATCTGGAGTATTATCATTTGGATAAAGGGTATTTGCTGAGTTTTAATTTTATTAAAAAAAAGCAAGTCGGTGTAAAAGAAATCCACCATGGAGGAAAGACGATCTTAGAAGTGGTAGTGTGAGATATTGAGATAATCCAGGGAGGGACCTTCGGCTCCTCCCTGAATTATTCGAGTTATGCTTTTTTACTCTTTTATCTTGTCAAGGTCTGTCAGATTCACGCCCGCGACATTAAGCATTGCCTTGATCGTCAAATATTCATCTTTTAATTCAGCATAGGTTTTTTCCGCGTTTTCCTCTTTCGCTAATAGCATATACTTTTGGATCTTTTTAAAATCATCAAGAGCAGTTTTCGTAATTTCAAGACCATTTGGCATGTAATCACCTTCCTTAAAAAAAATAATGTCAGCAGCTATTCGGAACGGCAACAGTATAAAAAACGTAACTGTTCAGTCCCCTCACAGTTACTAAAAACATACTGTGCAGGTTTACTTGCTAAGGGACAGTTCTTAGTGTACTATGTTTATTCTATCATAAAATACCGAAAAAGTCATTCAGGAAACGTGAAGTAATGTAGGAAAATAAGAAAAGACGTGATATAATGTCTCTGAACCGAAGGAGTGCTATGTATGGAGGGACAATACATGATAAAAGCAGTTATTTTTGACATTGACAATACGCTTTATGATTTTGACAAGGCAAACCAATATGGGATGGAAGTAGTCCGGGAATATTGCGGCCGTGTCTTTGGGCTGGAAGAGCCGCGGTTCCGGGAATATTACCGGAAGGCGTGGAAGCTTGGGGAGCAGCGGGTAGGAACGGATACGGCCGCGATCCACAACCGGATGATCCGGTTCCAGTGTATGATGGAGCTGCTGGGGGAGCCGTTGTTTCCACACGCGAAGGAACTGTGCCGCGGATACTGGGATACGGTGCTTGCCAATATGGAGCCTTCGCCGGGCATCGTGAAGCTTTGCCAGAGGCTTCATGAAAAGCAGATCCGGATCGGAGTCGGCACGGATATGACGGCATATATCCAGTACCGGAAGCTGGAAGAACTGGGGCTTTCTTCTTATATAGATATGATCGTGACCAGTGAGGAAGCGGGAGTGGAAAAGCCTCACCCGGATTTTTTCAGGCTTTGTGTGGAGAAAAGCGGATGTCCGGCGGAGGAATGCGCGTTTATCGGGGATAGCGTAAAGAAGGATGTGGAAGGGGCGATCGCGGCAGGACTACATGGAATCTGGTACTGCCAGGGGAAAGAGCCGGAGCCGGGGCTTTCCTATCCAGTGATTCGTTCCTTCGAGGAAGAGCCGGGACGGAAGCTTTAAGGAACTGCCGGAAGAAGTTGCCGGGGGTTGTAGCTGACAATCTTTCCAACTGTGCGGTTGGCAGGATAGCCAAGGAAAGAATAAGACAAAGGGGAAATTTTATTTTATGCGGTACACAGGATATGAGCTGCTCTGGCTGTTCCTGACCTATTCCTTTTTGGGATGGGTTCTGGAAACGGCCGCGGCGGCAGTGAAGCAGAAGAAATTTGTGAACAGAGGTATGATCAACGGGCCGTTCTGTATCATCTATGGTACGGCGGCAGTACTTATGAGCATCGGTCTCCATGAGGTGACGGGTGTATGGCTATTTTTAGGAAGCCTGATCTATGCGGTGTCTCTGGAATGGATCGCGGGACACCTGATCGAAAAGTATTATCACGAGAGATGGTGGGATTATTCCGGAAGACGTTGGAACCTGGACGGCTATATCTGTCTGTCTATGTCCCTGCTCTGGGGTGCGCTTGGATTTCTCTGTGTAAAATGGGGAAACCTGCTTCTGGTCAAGGTATACAGGGCTATACCGGGGGTGTTCAGAGAGATATTTGTATGGGTGCTGCTGGCGGCGCTGTTCGTAGACGCCCTGGCGACTTATATGCTGATCACGGGAAAAGGTGGACGTCTGGATCGCTGGGAGGCGGCGGACAACCAGTTTGAAAATGTGGCGGCACGGCTTGGAAAATGGATATCCGGGCAGGTGGAGAGTCGTATCCACAATGCCTATCAGGTGGTGGAGCAGCTAGAACTGGAAGAGGTTTTCGGAACCTTTGCGGAGGGCTGCGGCTTTTACAAGATCGTATGGCTCTTTTTTGTGGGGGCTTTCCTGGGAGATATTACGGAAACCATCTTCTGCCGGATCACGGCGGGCGTGTGGATGAGCCGCAGCAGCGTGGTCTGGGGGCCGTTCAGCATTGTCTGGGGGCTTGCGATCGCTCTGGTGACCGCCATGTTTTATAAATACCGGAACCGCTCGGATGGATTTTTGTTTCTGGCCGGGACATTTCTCGGAGGGGCCTATGAATATTTCTGCAGCGTCTTTACGGAAATGGTATTCGGCACGGTGTTCTGGGATTACAGTGAGATCCCTTTCAACCTGGGAGGAAGGATCAACCTGCTGTACTGCTTTTTCTGGGGGATCGCGGCGGTGGTGTGGTTCAAGTGCTGTTACCCGTTCATTTCCCGGATGATCGAAAAGCTGCCGGTGATCTTTGGGAAAATATCTACCTGGGTACTGGTGGTGTTCATGTGCTGTAATATCCTGGTCTCCTGTATGACACTGGTGCGGTATGGCGAGCGTCAGGAAGGGATCCCGGCAGAAAAGAGCTGGCAGGTGTGGATCGATGCGCGTTTCGCGGACGACAGGGTTGAACAGATCTATCCGAACGCGATCATGGTGGAGTAAATCAGAGGATATTTACGGTTATTTTTATGCTCGTGGTTGAAGCACATCCTTAAAATGAAACAAGAAGCGACATCATAAAGTCAATGATCTCTTCCGGCGTTTCCTTCATCCCGCCGTCCACCCATCTGGCCGCAATGGAGCAGATGACTCCCAGCCTGGCACAGGGGAGGTATCTGCCCCGTATGGTATCGCCGCATAACTCGCATAATTCACGCTCCCTTTCCTGCATTTTTTCATTCATACGGGAGAACAAGACAATGGCGTTTTGAAAACGGACGAGTGTCAGTTGGTTCTGATTCCGCGTGAAGCAGTAAAAGTGTTCAAAAAGGAGCGACCGCAGCTTTCGCTCGTCATTGCTGGCCAGTACGGGCAGGATTTCATCTATAAACTTTTCAGACAATTCATTGATCGTATGATCCACTACATCTGTGATCGAATCAAAATTCCGATAGAAGGAGGCCCTGGCGACCTCCGCCTTTTTTACGATATCCGTTACGGTGATATCCAGATATTCCTTCTGGGACAGAAGCTCTATAAAAGCGTCAACGATCGCTTCCTTCACGGTATGTTTTTCCTTGTTTCTCATGCTACATTCTCGCCTTCTTTTGTCTCATTTCCAAAGCATCTGTTGAATTGGCCTTCGTACTGCTATATACTGAGGTTTGATTGAGACACTTTGAATCTTAATGATACAGATTGTACCATTGGAAACGGGCTGTGTCAAGCAAGAGGGGGGCAGACTTCATTAGAATGCGAGGGACGCTTTTATGTTATCAAAATTCAGTGTAAAAAAGCCATATACGGTGATCGTTGCGGTTGTTCTGGTCATGATCCTGGGATATGTGTCATTTGATAAAATGACTGTGGATCTGTTGCCGGATATGAACCTTCCTTACGCGGTCGTTATGACGACCTACCCGGGAGCCAGCCCGGAGGAGGTGGAGACTACGGTCACAAAACCGGTGGAACAGGCCATGGCGACCATCAGCAATATTAAGAATGTCAGCTCTTCCTCCATGGAAAATGCATCGACGGTCATCCTTGAGTTTGAACAGACGGCAAATATGGATTCCGCGACGATTGAGATGCGGGAAAATTTAGACCAGATCAAAGGGTATTGGCCGGATGAGGTAGGGAATCCGATCATCATGAAGCTGAACCCCACGATGCTGCCTGTCATGGTGCCGGCAGTCAGTGTGGAAGGGGCGGACGCGGCAGAGACGACCCGGATCATCAAGGAAGAGGTGCTGCCTGAGCTGGAAAGCCTGGAGGGTGTGGCTTCTGTCAGTACATACGGGGATGTGGAAGAGACCATACGGGTTACCATCAAGAAGGCCAAGCTGAGCAGCGTAGATGACAGTGTGCAGAACCAGCTGGACAGGAAGTTCAAGGAGGCGGAGGATGCCCTGGCAGACGCGAAAGCCCAGGTAGAGGACGGAAAAAATCAGATGGAGGCCGGCGCAGGTGCGGCTACAGGTCAGCTTTCCGCGGCGGAACAGCAGATTGCCCAAGGGGGCGCGGAGCTTGTTCAGGGCCGTCTGGAGATCAAGGAAAAGAGAAGTCAGCTTGAGCTTGCCAGGACCACGCTCCAGATCGCGGCGGTCGGGCTGGATGCCAGTGAAGAGGCGCTGAACCAGCAGAAGCAGGAGCTGGAAGATCTGAACAGCCGGAGAGGACAGATCGAGCAGCAGTATCAGCAGGTGCAGCAGGAGATACAGAACCTTCTGGCCTCTATGGGACAGACAGGAGGAAATGCGGGGGAACAGCCGCCGTCCGCTGACGGAACGGGAACGCAGGCTCCGGCGGGAAGCGGAGCCGGAACACAGAATCCGTCTGGAAGCGGAGCTGGAACAAACCCTTCCGGCGGCAGTACGGGAACGACAGGAGGAACCGGGACAGGCACCGGAACCACTATACCGGGGGCTGCTCCGGGATTGGGCAGTACGGATATTACGCTGCCGGATGGAACCGTCATTACGATTCCCAGCAATATTCCCAACATTACGCTCCCGGACGGAATTCCGGATATCTCGGTCCCGGACGGTACGGATCTGGAGAAGCTGACACAGCTCCAGCTTGCACAGGCAACACTTGCCTCCCAGCTGGCGCTGCTGGACCAGTATGATTCCACCATGTCCGTGATCAATGATGGATTGGGACAGATCGGGGCGAACCGGCAGATCATTACGGATAAGCAGGGCGAACTGGATATGGCTCAGACCATGCTGGATCAGGCCGAGGAGCAGTTGAACGCAGGAACCATGACACTGGCCCAGGCAAGAGCCCAGCTCGGCGCGGCCCAGCTTACGGCGGCCCTGGAGATGAGCAGTGTGTCCGCCCGGCTTGCTGTAGGCGAAGCAGCCATCCAGCAGCAGGAGGAAGAACTGAAAAACGCGAAGGATTCGGCTAGGGCAAGCGCGGATATGGAAGCCCTGCTCACCGGAGAGACAGTACAGACATTGCTTGCCGCGCAGAATTTCAATATGCCCGCGGGCTATGTGACGGAAGATGGGATTGATTATCTCATCCGGGTAGGCGATAAATTCTCGTCCGTAGAAGAACTGCGGAACCTGGTCCTGGTGGAGCGGGAAGGGCTTAACCCGATCAAGCTGTCTGATATCGCGGAGGTGGAGCGGGTAGACAATGGAGAGGAAACCTATGCCAAATTAAACGGAGAAAACGGGATCCTGTTCCAGATCCAGAAGCAGACCGGATATTCCACCGGGGATGTGACGGACCGGGTCCTGAACAGGCTGGAACAGATCCGGCGGAAGAATCCGGATATCCATCCGGTCGTCCTGATGAACCAGGGAGTCTATATTGACATGGTCATCGGTTCCGTATTGCAGAACATGGTATTTGGCGCGATCCTCGCGATCCTGATCCTGCTGCTGTTCTTAAGGGATATCCGTCCTACTTTTGTGATTGCCTGCTCCATCCCGATCAGTATCCTGACGGCCATTGTACTGATGTATTTCAGCGGGGTGACCATGAACGTGATCTCCCTTTCCGGTCTGGCGCTGGGCGTAGGGATGCTGGTGGACAATTCGATCGTGGTGATCGAAAATATTTACCGGATGCGGAACGAAGAAGGCGTGTCGGTAAAGAAGGCGGCCATCGAAGGCGCGAAAGAAGTAGCCGGCGCTATTGCGGCATCCACGCTGACGACGGTGTGTGTATTTTTGCCGATCGTATTTACAGAGGGGATCGCAAGGCAGCTATTTGTGGATATGGGGCTGACGATCGCCTATTCCCTGCTGGCAAGCCTTGTGGTCGCTTTGAGCCTGGTGCCGATGATGTCCGCGGGGCTCCTGCGGAAGACCCGGAACAAGAAGAGCCGCCTGTTTACCGCCATCCAGGATGGATATGAACGTTTGCTGCGGATCGCGTTGAAAGGAAAATTTTTTGTACTGGCAGGCGCCCTTGCGCTGTTTATCATAAGCGGCGCGCTGCTGCTCTCCGGGGGGACTGAATTTATGCCTTCCATGCAGAGTACACAGATCAGCATGACCGTTTCCATGCCCGAGGGAACGCCGCTGACGGAGACCGCCCGGGCGGCAGACGCGTTTTCCGCGCAGATCCGGGAGCTTGCCGACGTGGAGGATGTAGGCGGTATGGCCGGTGGTTCTGCTGGACTTGGCGGCTCCGATTCGACCAATGAAGTACAATTTTACGCGTTGATGAGTGAGAAACGGACCATGTCGGATTCGAAATTGCAGAAGGAGCTGGAAAAAGCAGCCAGGGAACAAGGGCTGGAAATTGATGTGAGCATGTCCAATATGGATATGAGTGCCCTGGGAAGCTCCGGGATCTCCGTGCAGATCAAAGGAAATGACCTGGATACCCTGCGGAAGATCGCGGGGGAAGTGGCGGATATCGTGTCGGATGTCAAAGGAACACAGAATGTCTCCGATGGGATGGAGAAGGTGACACAGGAGCTGCGGGTCGTGGTAGACAAGAAAAAGGCAATGGCGCACAACCTGACAGTGGCCCAGATCTACCAGGATCTGGCGGCGAAGCTGCGGGATCAGACTTCCGCGACCAGTTTGGAGATGGACACGGCAGCCATTGGAATCGTGGTAGAGGAACAGAAGAACCAGGAATTAACCAGGGACGATATCCGGAACCTGGTGCTGGATGTGAAGAAGGAGGACGGGAGCACGGAAAAGCTTGCCTTGAGAGATGTAGCGTCCTTCGAGGATGGAGAAGGGCTGCAGGCGATCTCAAGGGATGCCCAGAGCCGCTGTATCAGCGTCAGCGCCGAGGTCGCGGAGGGTGACAATGTGGGTCTGGTCAGCAGCCGGATCCAGAGGAAGCTGGACAGCTACAAGCTCCCCGAAGGTTATACGATAAAAATGACCGGGGAGGATGAGACGATCCGTGAGACTATGACAGAGCTTTTAAAAATGCTGGCGCTGGCGGTAGTCTTCATGTATCTGATCATGGTGGCACAGTTCCAGTCCCTGCGGTCTCCGTTTATCGTCATGTTTACGGTGCCGCTGGCATTTACCGGAGGGTTTTTAGGCTTGCTTGTATCTGGGGAGCTGATGAGCGTGATCGCGATGATCGGATTTGTCATGCTTTCCGGAATTATCGTAAATAACGGGATCGTCTTTATTGATTATACGAATCAGCTTGTGGCGGCCGGCTACAGGACGAACGAGGCATTGGTGGAAGCGGGAAGGACGAGGCTGCGCCCCATTATCATGACGGCGCTGACCACGATCCTGGGGCTTTCCACGCTGGCTCTGGGCGTGGGATCGGGTTCAGATATGGTACAGCCCATGGCGGTGGTTACCATCGGCGGCCTGATCTATGGAACCCTGCTCACGTTGTTTGTAGTACCTTGTATCTACGGATTGTTCCGCAGGAGGGAGAAGGCAAGGCTGCGAGAAGGGATGAAAGATGATTTTGATGATATAAATAAATAGGTCAGGCAGACATACCCCGAAGGTAACTGAACAGTTACGATTTAAGTTAGGAGGACATTATGAATATTGAACATTTGAAGAATAACGGGATTGATATCGCAGTCGTGGTGACAGTAGTGCTGGTGCAGATCCTGAAGATTGGGGTTCCGGTTACATTATGAACTCTTTCGGACAGGCATGTACTACGTTTGTCGGCCAGAACTACGGAGCCGGGAAGGGAGACCGCTGCATCCAGCGTACTGATCCTGTTGTTCAGTACTCCGCTGCTCAGTATTTTCAATACAGACCCGGATGTAATTGCGGCAGGAAAGATCCGGCTGGCATATATTTTTTTTGCGTATGTGTTCAGCTTTGCGCAGGAAGGATTGTCAGGGTATCTGAGAGGCTTTGGCGTTTCTTTTATTCCGGCAGCCTGTGCGGTTATCGGGATCTGCGGTGTGAGGCTCACATGGATTTTTACTGTGTTTAGGCAGTCACCATCCTTTACGACGATCATGCAGGTGTACCCACTCAGCTTAGGGGTCACGGCGGCTGTCATTCTGGCTGTAACGCTGATTGTGAAACCATCGAGGAGATTTGTGTGAAGGTACCCGTTCACACCAGTATTCAACACATTGGACAGACAGGAGAAGAAAAATACAGAACGGCTTACAGTAACAGAACATACTGTAAGCTTTTTTAGTGCAATGGTATACAAAAAGCCGTCAGCAACACAAGTTTTTTCTAAGTTTTTTAGAAATTTATGCGAAATATATAGAAAATACTTGACTGTATACCTGATATATACCTTACACTAATCACGAAAAAGAGTTATACTCACCGCGGATTTCATCGGCCGTGAGTATATTTCAGGGTTGACAGACAAGGGGGTGTATGCTTGAACACAAAACAGGTAGAAGAATTGACCGGGATCACCAGACAGAACATCCGCTATTATGAGCGGCAGGGGCTTCTGGAACCGGCCAGGGACACAGGCAATGCCTACCGGGATTATTCTGAGGAAGATGTCCGGCGGCTGAAGCTGATCAAAATGCTCCGTATGCTGGACATGCCGTTGAAAGAAATCGAGCAGGTACTGAACGGAAATCTTCTATTAAAAGATGCCGCCGCGAAGCAGCAGGAGAATCTGCTGATCCGGCAGAAGCAGCTCCAGGCGGCAATGGAAGTCTGCGCAAGTATCCGGAAGGAAAAATCGGACGATATTGACGTGGACGGCTATCTGGACCGGATGGAACATATGGAAAAGAGCGGAAGTGTATTTGCGCGGATCGTGGATGATTACAAGCAGGTGGCAGAGGAAGAGCGGCAGCGGCAGTTTTCCTTTTATACGGAGCAGCCGGTACATACGGCAGGAATGTTTGAAAAGGTACTGCGTACATACGCCAGGGACGCGCGCCAAAAATTCCAGATGGCCAGACCCGGAATGTATCCGGAATTCATGCTGGACGGAATTGTTTATACAGCGGCATGTACGGTAGAGCAAAACGCGGAAACAAAGGAGCCAAAGACCCGGATCATCTGCAGCAGGGCGGACGATGAGAAAGGGAAAAAGGAAGTCGGGGAAAATAGAAGAGCTTTGTTCCAGATGATTTATCTGACCGGGAGGAATATCCGGCGGCATCGCTGGAAGAGTATTTTGAACCTGCTGATCAGTATGATGACGGTGGTGGTGCTGGTATTTTATCTGGGAAATCTGATCAGTGCCAGGAAGCAGTTCGAGGAGTTGCCGGAGGCGATCCCTGTGCGGGCAACGGTGATGAACGCAAGAGGAACAATGAAAAGCGGGTTGTTTATCCGGCAGCAGGTGCTGGATATGGTCTATGCTTCCCCACATATATGGAAGATCCGGGAAACCGCGGAGCTGATCGGGAGTCTGCCGTTAGCGAAAGACGATTTACGGTCAGACAAAGCGGAAGAACCAAAAGATGATGTGCGGTCAGACATGCCGGAAGGAACAGAAGCCGCGCGGCGGCAGGATGAATTCCGGCTCTTGGGCGTCAACAGCACGGATTCCATCTACGAGGACAGTGAGAAGGATTTCATCTGGGCGGATGGCTGGAACTGGGAAAAATTTCAGGACAGTACCAATGTCTGCCTCGTCGGAAATACATTTCTCAGGAATCGGAACCTGGAAATCGGAGGGCATCTGGCATGTTCTTTGGAACGGTATATCCAGGCAAGGATCGGGCTTGGAGTAGAGAGGGAGTCTTTGAAGCCGTTGGAAATGGAGATCGTGGGCGTGGCCGATGATACAAAGGCCGGAGGATCCATGGAAGCGGAGGTCTTTCTTCCGTTGGCGGATGTGAAGCAGATCTATGAAGAAAATGACAAGGTCTATTTTGCGTCTTCCCTTATGTTTACCGTGAAGGACCCCATGGAATTAAATGGATTGAAGCAGGAACTGAAAGAGACCGGGCTGACCCCTGTGGTACCGGGCTCTGTGGAAAATTATGCGGGCTCCGCGCTGCGGATGGAAGACGATGTATTTATCCAGGCGGCCACAGGATTGGAAAAAAGTGTATCTCTTCTGGAAGGATTTCTGCCATTTGTACTGCTGATCGTCGTGCTGGCAGGATATATCGTACCCCATCTGCTGCTTCAGGGGAGGAAGAGTGAATATGCCATCATGCGTGCTTTGGGAACCGGAAAAAAGCGTTGTACCATGGTGTTTTTTGCGGAGCATATGCTGCTGGCAGCAGCCGGCGGCGCGGTGGGAGCGATATCAGGCGCAGGCTTGGGAACGGCAGATCTTCTGACCGCAGGGACGGTATGGCTTGTCTTTTTGTGCTGCTATACGCTGGGAGCGGCGGCTGCCATGTGGATGTTCGGAAGGATCAGTGTCGCGGCTGTGCTGACCCAACAATAGATTGAGAGGGACAGAGATGGAAAAAATCAAAGTAGAAGATTTAAGTTATTCGTATCAGAATAAATATCAGAAGATTGAAGCGGTCAGGGAGGTGAGCTGTTCCTTTGAGGCCGGGAAAATGTATGCCGTTACCGGGGAGTCAGGATCGGGAAAATCGACCTTCCTGTCCCTGTTGGCGGGCCTGGACCGCCCGGAGTCAGGCAGGATCCTGGTAGACGGGGAAGATCTGCTGGAAATGGACCAGGATGCTTACCGGAGAAAGCAGATTTCCATGGTGTATCAGGCATTTCATCTGTTCCCGCTTTTGAACGCTCTGGAAAATGTCATGTATCCTATGGAGCTGCAGGGAATGCCCCGCCGGGAAGCCAGGAAAAGAGCGGCCGAATGTCTGGAGGAGGTAGGGCTGGAGGAAAAGATCCTGCGCCAGTATCCAAGAATGATGAGCGGCGGGGAGCAGCAGAGGGTTGCCATCGCGCGGGCTATGGCGTCCAGTGGAAAGATCCTGCTGGCGGACGAACCAACCGGCAATCTGGATTCGGAAAATGAAGCGCATATTGTAGAACTGCTCAAAAGGCTGGCTCATGAAATGGATTACCTGGTGATCGTGGTCACCCACAATCCGGAGGTGGCACGGCAGGCGGATGTACGCATGACGATGAAGGACGGAAGGCTTGGCTGATAAAAGAAGTGTTCGCGAAGCAGTCGTTTCACAGACCGGAACTGTGGGCGGCGGTTTCGCGAAAAGGGGGTAAATATGACATTTTATTATAGTATGAAACAGATCCTGCGAAGTCCCTTGAAAAGTATCCTGTTTCTTCTGCTGGCCGGAGTCTCGGCATTTCTGATCGCGCTGGGAGGAAATCTCTGGGAGATCAACCGTACCATGCTGGAGGAGTTTGAGGATATATTTACCACGGTCGGAACGGTGGAACAAAGGGCGGATCACACCAGTATCATGACTTACCGGCGAGGCGGAAAAAGCTACGAAGATGTTGTGTCGGGAGTGATGGGGGAAAAGATTCCCAACTCGGTCATGGATTTTGAAGGGGCAGGCTATATATTGAAAGCAAGGCAGCGACCCAGCTTCGGCGCGTTGGTAGACCAGAAGGTCCGGGGCAATCCACATGATTTCCAGGTCGTAGAGGCATCCCCTGTAGAGTCCGGCGTGGCAGATGAGTCTTTTCCTATGCGTGTGGAAAAGGTTGTGGCGGGCGCTCTGAAGGAGGGAGATATTTTTTATATCTGTGACGAATATATGGAAAAGCCGCGGAGCTTTGAGGCAGGAACGACCTATATCATGATGCTGAGCTACGCAGGTTTTGTACATGGTTCCAGGGTAGAGGATATTGCGCCGGAGGAATATGTACCGGAATATTTTGCGGTCAACAGTGTGGCGTCACATCAGTATACGCTGGACGGAAAACGGGTCTACGACGCGGTGGCCGAGGCAGAGGATGAAAGGGCATTTGATGTGGTCACGGAAGGATTTTATGAAACGGAACGGGGGAAACGCTGGCTGGAAATGGCGAAATCCCAGGATTACCAGTTTTACACGGTTCCCGTGACACCGACGGACGGAACCTTGCTTTTGATGCCCTTTTACTGGAAAGATGCGAAGATATCGGAAGGAAGAGACATTACGGAGGAAGAATACGCGGAAGGAAAGAATGTCTGTCTGATCTCCTCGGAGCTGGCCCTGCTTCTTCGGAAGGGGGTAGGCGATACTCTGCCGCTTCCGCTCTATTACGCGGTATATTACACCATACCGAAGGAAGGAAATTATCTGAATTCTATTTTAAACGCGCAGGGGGAAGTCTATCCGGTCTTTGACGAGCAGGACTATGAGATCGTAGGCATCTATACGACGACGCCGGCCTCCAGAAATGGATATGATCTGAGCCGTCATGAGGTGATCATTCCATGGAATGCCGTACCGGAAAATTCCTGGGCAGATAATATAGCAGGATTTTACGCGATGCAGGGCAGCAACACATCCTTCCAGATCCCCAACGGGACCATTGAGGACTTTATGGCGGCATGGGAAAAGGAAGGTGTAGAGGGGCTGGAGATCAAATTCTATGATAACGGATATACACAGTTAAAATCCGGGATCGAGAGCAGAAGGATGATGGCTGTCATCTTTCTCGTCAGCGGCTGTGTGCTGGCCGTGATGATCCTCTGCTTCTTTTCTGATCTGTTCATCACGGGACAGCAGCAGCGGATCACGGTAGAACGGCTTCTGGGGCGGTCGAAAAAGCAGTGCGCCGCTTCCATCCTTACCGGTTTTTTCGTGCTTGCAATACTGGGTACGGCGGCAGGGAGCGCGGCGGGGTGGATGGCCACAGGCAGGGCTTTGAAGGCTGCGGAGAGTACCACGGAATTTGATACCACATTCAGCAATACCGTGATCGAACATGCGGAGGTAGAGGAAATAGATCTGTCAGCGATCACGCGAAAGACCGGAGCGGGTACGGCGGCAGCGGCCGGCGGCGGGATGCTTCTGGCGGCGGTGCTGATCGCCTCCGGGTTTATGAGACAGAATCTGAAAAAAGAGATACTACAGATATTGGGGGAATTGGAAGAGTAAATATTTTGAAATATGATTAAAATTTTTTTAGAAATTATTGTTGATTTTTAGAGGTTCAAATGATATATTAAAAAAGGAAAGCACCTACTCCAAAGTGGATGCCTCCGAGGTTAAGACTAAATGTCCTTACGGACATTGCCTATCCCGTTTGCCGACAGGGATAGGCATTTTTTTATTTCTTCTTGTTTCTCTTGTCGAGAAAGGCAAGAAACGCAACAACTAAACTGCCAAAGGACATCAGCAATGCTAATTCCCTATGAAAATCGAAATAATTTCATAAGCTGTCATGTTACGCACCTCCCTTCTTCTCACCGGCTGACCGGCTATGTAAGTTCGGGAGGCTGACCACCCTGTCATAGATGCTTTCCTGCACGATTAAACTGTGCACAAATAGAGTATCATTATTTGGGACATATATCAACAAATTTTTTCTAACTATGCAGTTGCGATCTGAATGAAATTTTCCAACCAAGCGGACAAAAGAAAAAATAATGATAAATCTGATCATTTCCATACCTCTGATTCGTTGTAATATATAAGGGGACGCCCTTAGAACCTGTCATGAAATAATCTTTCATTTTGACTTGTCTAATTGAAAAGTTATTTCACGGCGGCACCTTACCAGCAGGAGGAATCATATCTTGGCGCGCGAAGAGAAACCAGCCGGAAGAATTGAACATAGTGATATGGAGGCCGTAGAAGAACTGATCCGTATCTATTATCCTGAAATTTTCAGATATTGTCTCTGGCACGCTCCAAACCAGATATTGGCAGAGGACGCGGTACAGGAAACCTTTTTAAAGGCGATCCGGTATACGGAGCGTTATACGTTTCATGGAAAATTCAAGTCGTTTCTCTATAAAATAGCAGCAAATACGTGTATTGACATGAGGCGTAAAAAATGGACCACAGAGGAAGCCCTGGAAGCTCTGGACACGGAGCCGCAATATATGGAAAATGGTTTTGAAGAGGTGGAGGAAGATTTACAGTTGAGACGGCTGGTCAGGAATCTGAAAGCAGAATTGCAGGAAATTGTGATCCTCCGTTTCGGACAGGAGCTTACGATGCGGGAAATCGCGGAAATCACAGGAACCCCATTGCGGACGGTACAGTCACGTCTGCGAAAGGCGCTGAGGCAAATCGAACAGGAATTATGAGTCGTTGAAGTAAAGTAAACAGGACTTGTGAGGATATAAAATAGATCGAACAAGAATTACGAGGATATCGTAGAGCGACCATCAGGAAAGGAAGGGAGGAGGACAAATGTCCATGGATAAAAGGTTGGAAAACAGACTGAAACAATGTTTCGCGAAGCCGGATCCGGCAGTAGATATGGCATCTTACCGGCAGACGCTGTTTATGGCAAAAAGAGAAGCGAGGAGAAAAGCGGAAAGGAGAAGAACTGGATTCGGGAATTTTTTTATCTGGTATATGAAGCATTCGGGAATCCGGATCTGGTTCGCGCAGGCAGCTATTCTGGCATGTATGGGGCTCCTGTTAGTGAGGACCTTTCACTTTTATTTATTTACGCAAAGACATATATCGATGCTGCTTTGCGGCCTGGCAGTATTCATTTTTATGACAGCGATGCCGGTGTTCTATCGTTCCTCACGTTACAAAATGCAGGAAATCGAAGCCGTGACGAGAATGTCTTTTACACATATATTTCTGGCGGAAATGATTACGATCGTGACCGGAGATGCCGTGATGATCGGCACGGTAACAGGAATCATCGCTTGGAAGGTGTCGTACGGCATTTCCAATTCGCTTTTATACCTGCTCGTTCCCTTTTTGGCGATGTGGTGTGTTGTATTCCGGCTTTTGCGGCATGTGAAAATAGAAAAGATTCCACTCTGCTGCAGTGTCATGTGTTTTTTTGTACTTCTGACACTCCTGCTGCTGGATGTGTTTTATCCGGCATGCTATGAGGGGAGATTTTCTGCCAGGTGGGCAGGAATATGCATAGGATTGCTATTCTTTTGCATTTACCAGTGGAAAGAGATTATACTGAGCGTCGATCTGCCGCTCAGTATAACATGACGCGCACAGCCGCATAAGGAATCATGCGGCTGTGCGGTTGCGGCTGGCGCAATACTCACGGCAGATTTCATCAGCCGTGAGTATAGATAAAATTTGAAAGGAGTAGTTACATGGAATTAAGGATCGACCATGTGTCAAAACAATTTAAAGATAAAAGGGCGGTGGCGGATGTCAGCCTTTGTATCACACCGGGAGTCTGGGGGCTTCTTGGGGCAAACGGCGCCGGAAAAACGACGTTGATGCGGATCATCGCGGGTATTATGAAGCCCGACAGCGGCCAGGTGATTTATGACGGGCTCCCGATAGAAGTACTCAATGAAAAATATCGGGATATTTTCGGGTATCTTCCGCAGGAATTTGGATTTTATCCGGAATTTTCGGTTAAGGATTATTTGGAATATGTGGCGGCGCTGAAAGGACTGACAAAGCAGGATACGAGAAAAAAATTGGCAGAATTACTGGAGCGGCTGGCCTTGGGGGATGTAAAAAATAAAAAAATCGCGAAATTGTCCGGCGGTATGAAAAGGCGGGTAGGGATCGCGCAGGCACTTTTAAATGACCCCTATGTGCTGATATTGGATGAGCCTACCAGTGGGCTGGACCCGGGAGAACGTGTGCGCTTCCGCAATCTTTTAACAGAGTTTGCCTATGACCGGATCGTTCTGATCTCTACACATATTGTACCGGACATCGAATACATTGCCACAAAAAACGCGGTGATGAAGGACGGGCAGATCATTGCGGAGGGCACTACGGAGGAACTGGTCCGGCTGGTGGAAGGAAAAGTATGGGAAAGCGAGATACCTGCCCGGGAGCTTCCGGTATATGAACGAAAGCTTCGTGTTGTCAACCTGAGAAATGAGGAAGACGGGGGGATCTCCATCCGGTATCTTTCCGACCAGGCAATGATCCAAAGTTCACGCCCCGTGAAGCCGAGGCTTGAAGATTTGTATCTGTGGTTATTTCCACAGGAAGGGGAGGGAAAAAGATGAGATTATTTCAACTGGAAATAAAAAGGGTTCTGAAAACGAGGATGACATGGATCTTGCTTGGAATTGCCTTCCTGCTTTCTTTTTTGATGGCATATATTCCTGCTACATTTCCGCGTTATACGTATCAGGATGAAAATGGTCAGAGTATAGATCTGAAGGGATTAGATGCATTTCGCCGTATCAAAGAACAGCGAAGCGGCATTTACGGAGAAGTGACCCCGCAAAAGATCAGAAAGGCGGTAGAAGTCTGCCAATATTATCTGAATCAATATGAAGCAGAGACGATATATGAACTTCCGGCGGAAATTTATTACGGTGAGCTTATCACATATGAGCCTTTTTTCAAGGGAGTTCAGGCCGTGTTTTCAGATCCGGATACCGGGAGCCGGGCGGATATTTCCGCGCTGGATCCGGCGGAAGTGGAAGCTTTCTATGAAAAATGTACGGACTATGTGAAGAACCTTATGGAGAGAGAACAAGGCAGCCACTCTTTGGCATATGAGAAGGGAGTGGAGATGTACGAAAAAGTGAGCTTTCCATTTTATTATTATGACGGGGCCGGCGGAGAGTCTATGGATTATCAAACCCTGCTGATGTTTTTGATCACCATTTTCTGTGTGATGATCGCCGCGCCTGTCTTCTCATCAGAATATCAGACCGGAGCAGATGATATCCTACGCTGTACGAAATACGGCAGGATACATCTGGGAGCGATCAGGGCTTTTTCCGCGTTGACGATCTGCGGGCTTTCCTTCCTGCTGTGCGGCTCCATATGGATATGGACCACCAACGGCCTGTTTGGATGGGAGGGAACAAAGTCTTCGATGCAGATGATCTTTTCCGTATCCAATTTTTTGAACCTGAATATCGGACAATTAGAGTGGGGCATGATGTTCGGGGGATTCCTGTGCCTTCTGTCGATCCTTAGCTTTACACTGTTTCTTTCTTCACGGATGAAAAGTACGGTATCGTCTATGGGAACCGCGCTGTTGTTCTGCGTACTGCCATTGCTCGTATATTTTGCCGTGCCCGGAATGCCGGGAAAGTGGATACACTGTATTCTTCCGGGCAGTGGGATCGGGCTTCAAAATAGTCTGTTATATGCGGTGACAGGAAAAGAGTTTTTGCGTCTGGGCTCTCTTTCCTTCTGGAATCCCTATGTGATCCTGTTTGCGGCGGCCTTAGAAATACCGGTGTTCATTGGACTGACAATCTATTGCTACTGCCATCAAAGGGCGTGAGCCGCAGAAAATCTGGGTGTAAACAAACAGACGGAAGCGTATGAAACACAGCCTGACGATCAGCCGCGTTCCATACGCTTCCTTAATATATAATATATGAAGAGAAAATTGATAAATAACAGATTGTTCTATAGGAACCGGATAATGTGGCAGCATTTTTTGACAGTTCCTTACCCTTCCTGCTTTGCCAGGATCCTCTGTACATCCTCCCATGCCTCATCATCAAACTCCCGGTTCCGGAAATAAAACTTCCGGTCCGCGTCCGTGATCTCCCGGATGACACGGCACGGATTCCCGGCAGCGATGACCCAGTCCGGAATATCTTTTGTTACCACGCTTCCTGCCCCGATGACCGTGTTGCTTCCGATATGCACGCCCGGGCAGATAACCGTGTTGCCGCCGATCCACACATTATCCCCGATGGTCACTTCGATCCCATATTCGTATGCCGTATTACGGGTATCCGGATGTACCGGGTGTCCGGCTGTGTAGATTGCCACATTAGGAGCCATCTGACAGTTATCCCCGATGATGACCTTCGCCACATCCAGGATGGTGCAGTTGTAATTGGCGAAGAAATTTTTCCCAACCTCAATATTTGTACCATAATCGCAGTAAAACGGCGGATTGATAAATGCCCCTTCGGACTTGCCGAGCAGTTCCTTCACGATCCTCTTAAGGGTCTCAAAATCAGATCGGTCCGCGGTATTCAGTTCCTGCGTCAGTTTCCTGGCGCGTTTCTGTTCCTCAAAAATCTCATCGTCTGAAATATACGGGATCTGCAGATCCCTGCGTTCTGTGTTTTTCATGATTGCTTCCTTTCCTTTCTATTGTCATTTTCATGATGCGGCTGTTCCGAATGGTTAACCTTTGCAAGTAAACTTACACGGGCTGTTTTTCCATATTACTGTTGTTCCGAATGGTTATGTTATGTTTTTAACCCACTGATATTTCTTATAATGCCTGTATACTGCGGGCAGCTTGATGATTTCATCCAGGTTGAGGCAGAAGTAGACCCACAACACCGGAAGTTTCAGCCAGAAAGCCGCCGCAAGCCCCACAGGGATAATGATGACCCACATGGTAATCGTATCGCAGAACAGACCGAACCGTGTATCTCCCCCGGCACAAAAAATGCCTGCGATGACCGTACAGTTCACGGACTTCCCGATCAGGTAATAGCTGCATACCAGGAGCATCACCTTCAGATACCCCTGTGCCTGCCCGCTTAGATTTGACGCGAACAGAAAAACAAGGGGCCTGCATGCCAGAAGGACGATCCCGGATAAAATACCGGATGCTACCGCGGCCTGGCACAGCTTTTTTCCATATACTTTGGCTTGCTCCAGATTGCCCTCCCCGAGCGCGTTTCCTACGATGATCCCGCTGCCTGCGCCGATTCCAAGACAAAAACAGGTAATGATATTCTTCACGATATTCGCGATGGAATTGGCGGCTACCGCGTCGCTCCCCAGATGCCCCATGATCACGGAAAACATGGTAAACCCACATCCCCAGGCAAGTTCATTTGCCAGCACCGGGGCAGTGTAATAGCAGTAATCCTTTTGAAGGCGCGGATCCGGTGAACGGAGGTATTTCCAGCGGACGCATACCACGTCTTTCTTCCGGTTTTCCAGCAGTACAAGCACGAACTCTACGATCCGGGAAATCAGGGTAGCCAGGGCAGCGCCCCGGATGCCCATTTCCGGGAAACCAAAAAGGCCGAAGATCAAAAGCGCGTTTAAGATCAGATTCAGCACCACAGCCGTGGAGCCGTAAACCGTACTTCTCAAAGTCCTTCCGCTGTTCTTCATAATGCAGAGATAAGCCTGGGACACTCCCATGCAGAGATAGGAGCCGCTTACGATCCGCAGATAAGAAGCGCCGGGCGCGATCAATACAGGCTCATTCGTAAAGACTTTCATCAGTAATTCCGGGGCAAAAGCGGCTGCCAGGAAGAACAAAAACGAGACCGCGACCGTAAACCGGAGCGTGACCGCCAGTACATGCTCCACCGATTCCGTATCTTGTTTCCCCCAATATTGCGCCGCCAGCACCGTAGCGCCGATGGTCAGCGCAATATAAAATAAATTCAGCACAAACTGTACCTGTGTGGCAAGAGATACCGCCGAAAGCGCGGTCTGTCCCTGCAGCCCCAGCATCAGGGCATCAGAGGCGCTGACGATGGCGGTCATAAAATTCTGCGCCGCGATGGGAATGACCAACGCAAATAATTTTTTATAAAAAATTTTGTCTGCCTGTAATGCTTCCCGAACTTTCAAAATCATCCCAACCTTGCGAATTTATTTTGTTGATGCTATAATAATAGTACATTAAAAATTGGAAATCTATCACATTTATCTTTAATTATTATAACAATCGTATTTTGGAGGGGAAAAAATGACAGAATCGGATCTGATGCAGGATTTGTCGGAAATCGTTTTTTATGACCATCCGGATATTCCGGTCTACATCAAGGAGGACGACCTGTCCGAGTATCCGGACATGAAAGCCATATGCCACTGGCACGAGGACATTGAGCTGATCTACGTTACAGAGGGGAAAATGGATTACCAGATCAACGGCAGAAGTATTCTGCTGCAGGACCAGGATTGTATCGTTATTAATTCCAGGCAATTACATTATGGTTATTCTCATCTTCACCAGGGTTGTAAATTTGCCTGTATCCGTTTCCACCCAAAGCTGCTGGGCGCGAATCCGTTTATTTATAAAAATTATGTCGGGCCTCTTATTGAAAATAAAGGAATTGAATATCTTTACTATGATAAGAGCGATAGCTATAGGCCGGTCAGGGAGCTGATCAGCCGTATCCTGCTTTTGAGATCACAGCAGGAGGATGCTTATGAGCTGGGGATCATAGGCATACTTTATCAGTTATGGCAGAGCCTGTTCTGCCAATGCAGATCCATGATCAGCCAGGATACGGTACCGGACCAAAGCGATTTAGGCCTGCAGAAGAAAATGGTTTCCTACATTTACGAGCATTACCGGGATACTGTGACTCTGGAGGAGATCGCGGCTTCCGCCAGTATCAGCAGAAGTAAATGCTGTATCATTTTCAAGCAGTATCTCCAGCAGTCGCCCATTGATTTCCTGAACAGCTACCGGCTGGAGATGAGCCGGCGCTTTCTGGAAAATACGGATTTTAATATTACACAGATCGCCGTTTCCTGCGGCTTCAATCATCTGAGCTATTTTTCGAAAATATTTCTCAGGGAATTCGGATGTACGCCTACGGAGTACCGCAGGGGCAGGAAGGACGGAGGCAGGACGGGAGTTACCGTACGCGTCTGACATGTTTGCAACAACAGCCGGCAAATATGCAAAAACCTTCTGAAATAGGTATTGTCAATAACAGGTGAACAGTGTATAATTTCACAAGAAATTAGGAGCAGGAGGCAGGGCTATGGGGCTATTTGATCTATTTGGAAAGGGCGGCAAGGTACAGCGGCCGGAAAGTGAAAAAAATAAAGAGAAAGAAGATCGGGCAGAAGCAAGGGCCTACTCCGGTATGCGGGTAGAAGTGACGACTTTTGACGGCAGCTTACTTTTTGTCGCAAAGTTGATGAATATTCGTAAGAACCAGGCCGAACTGCATCAATATTCGGAGACGGAACTATCCCAGGAGGTGTTGCGCCGGTATACGGAGGAAGAGTTTCCGCAAAAGGGGAAGCAATCTTCGGAAGCGGGGCTGACAAATTTGGAAATTGAGTTTTCCCGTATGCTGGCCAGGAAAAACCTGAAAAAGGAATCTTCCCGGAAGCGGGGGCAGCAATCTCCGGAACCGGAGGCAGCCAGGAAAGCGAAACCGCTCCATGTCAGAATCCGCGGATACAATGACCATGAAAAAAAGGCGGTTCATATGGAGGGCGACATTACGCCCGGAGAAAGGCATATCTGGAAGGTGGAGTCATTCATGGTGGAACGGATTGGAAATGACCGCGCCTTTTTTCGTCTGGAAACGGATCTTGACGCGACGCTTACCACGTTTGGCGGATTTTCGGCAGGGGAACAGAGCTGCAGAATGCTGAATATAAGCGTGGGGGGCGTCTGCATTCTTTCAGGGCATAAGTACCATAAAGGGGACAAATTTCTTCTGAACGTAAGGCTGCTTGAGGACAGGCCGATATCTGTGATGTTCTGTGAGGTGCTGCGTATCATAGAGAGGGAAGACTCGAAATATGAATACGGATGCCGCTTTCTCGAACTGAACGAAGAGGATCAGGACAAAATCACGCAGAATATCTTTGCTGCCCAGCTTGCGGAACGGCGGAAAAAGCGAGGGACACCGTGACGCCTTGTAAATACTGGGCCGCAACCGTTACAGTTCACGGCCGGTTAGGACGTGAACTGTAACCCGCAACCACTGGTTGATTTCTCTGGTATACCTATGGATCTCAGGGAAATGGCCAGCCTAAATATAGCGGGATCATATGGGCGGTCGCCGGAGTACTTTACGGGGCATTGGTCGTTGCCGCCAAGCTGATCGAACGGTTTGTAGAAAAGAAATGACTAAGGAACTATGAAGAATTTCGTCTACTTCATGTGGGCGGTACGGGTGAGCAAAAGCGCTGCCACTGCCCCGCAAAGTCCCCCCGTCAGCTTGGACACCAGAAGGGGAACCACCAGTTCTGCTTCCACTCCAAAAGTGAATCCCATATGCGCCGCCAGGGTAGAGGCTCCGCACACCAGAAATGCGGCGTTCACCACTTTTCCGTGGGAATCCATTTCTTTCATCATGGCAATGGCGGGGACAGGGCTTACGATCCCGATCAGGAGGCCGGCCACGCTGTTTTTGTTCATGCCGGTCTTACTTCCGATCCAGCCCAGCGGTTTTCCCAGAAGCCGTCGCAGCATTTCTGCCACAGGGAGACTTCCCAGCATCACGACACCGATGGAAGATACCACGGCCATCGCGTCCTCAATGGGGGCAAGTCCCTTTAGGATCTGAAAACCTGTCATATATTTCACGGCGCCCGCGATCAATCCGATCGTCGTAAGAAATCCGATGAACGCGGCAAAATATCCAAAGCCCTTGATCATTTTCTCCGGAAAGCATCGGATTCCGGCCATGAGCAGAATGGACAGTATAAAAACAGGAAGGCTTACGCATAGCACTTCCATAAAACGCAGTCCACAGAACATCCCGCCGATAAGCAATGACACAGGCATCATGCCCAGCCCGATGAGTATCCCCCTGGCGAACAATGGACGTTCCTCACGAGAGATCATTCCCATACCTACGGGAATCGTGAAAGTGATCGTGCATCCGAAGGTGGCGCCTACGATGATCCCGGCGAATCTTCCCACCGCAGGCAGATCAGCTAATTCCATAGAAAGCTGGTAACCGCCCATATCGATTGCCAGTATCCCGCCCAGGATTCCCGGATCCAGGCCGGATAAATCGCACAGAGGCACGACTGTAGTTTTTAGAAAGCCGGAAAGAAGAGGCGTCAGACAGATGATCCCGGCCATGGAAAGGGCCGTGGCTCCCAGAAGCAAAAAGCCCTCTTCAAATCTTTTTCCAAGACCCAGACGATTTCCACAGATCTTGTCCAGGCCGCCTGCCACGGCGCCGATTGCCATGATCCACATGATGATTGTATTCATAATAATTTATCCTTTGGAGTTATATTATATATTGTCCCTTTTCACGGCCATTATAATTAACATATTTGTCACCTCACTGCCTTTCCGTTTCAAATAATCTGCAAGAATCCCGCAGGCGATACATTCATTGATCGCCCTTTTTATAGAATCTTTTTCGAGTGGATAAAGATGCCCGATATAAAGCTAAACTGGTAAAGATCCCTGCCCCGGAATTTTTTACCTTTTATAATGGCAGGGATGAATTTCCTTTGGAAAATGAAATGCCCTGCAAGGATATGTCTTAGATATACCGGAATCGGGTACTCAGGTATTATGAATTTTAGAAAATTTGCTTTTCTTTATTCTAACATATCGCGTTTAAAAAGTACAGGTGTAAGTTACCCGGTCATTGCTAGTGAAGTACCTGGGGGATTAAATGAGAAAAGTTTTCGGCTTACAAGTAAAAAAGTATGGATTTTTATGCGCTTTTAGGTATAATAAGAAATAACCATCTGTGACAGCTCACCGGAAAGACAGTGGGCTGTCATAATTCATTTTCAGGAGGGATATTATGTCGGAACTCATTGACCGTCCGGAATATTTAGAACAACTGACCGAGAACAAAGATGTTGACCTGGTTAAGATCGTTACCGGTATCCGCAGGTGTGGAAAATCATCGCTTCTGGATTTGTTTCATCAATATCTGACAGAAAACGATATCCCGGAAAAAAATATCATCCACATGAATCTGGAATCTCTTCGATATCGTGATCTGACAGATTATCTGACTTTTTATGATCATGTCAGCCGACTCATCCCCGGGGAAGACAGAACATATCTGATCTTTGATGAGCTGCAGGCAGTGGAACACTGGGAAAAGGCGATCGAATCCTTTCGGCTCGATTTTGATGTAGATATTTATATTACCGGCTCGAACGCGTATTTGCTGTCAACAGAATTTTCCACACTGTTGTCCGGGAGGTATGTGGAAATCCGTATGCTGCCACTGTCGTTTAAAGAATTTCTGACTTTCTATGAATTTGAAGCTACGGTTACAATGGAAGAAAAATTCCAGAAATACCTGCAGTTTGGCGGTATGCCGATTCTCCGGGAGTACCATTTCAATGAAGTAAGAAGTAATCAGGCATTGGAAGGAATCTATTCGACGGTCGTGCTGCGGGATATTTTACAGCGTAACCACCAGGCGGATCAAAATACACTGCAGAAAATAGTAATGTTCCTGTGTTCTAATATCGGAAGTGTTACTTCACCCAACAGTATTGGGAATGTATTGTCCAATGAAGGTGATATCCGTGGCGGAAAAGGGAAAAACATTGCCGGGAAAACCGTGGATAAATATATTGCCATGCTGCGCAGTGCCTTTATTTTTTATTCCGCAGGCCGCTATGATGTAAAAGGAAAGCAGCTGCTGAAAACATTGGGAAAGAATTATATTATTGACATGGGATTTCGAAATATACTTCTCGGTTACCGCGATGCTGACCGCGGGCATATTTTAGAGAATATTGTGTTTTTAGAACTGCTGCGCCGGGAATACCGTGTTTATATCGGTAAAGTCGGTGAAATGGAAGTAGATTTTGTGGCAGAGAGACCGGATGATAAGCTGTATATTCAGGTGACAGAAAGTATGCGAACGCCGGAAACCCGTGAACGTGAGCTGCGTCCGCTTCGCCTGATACCGGATAATTATGAAAAAATCGTATTATCTATGGACAGAGATTATATCAATTCCTATGAAGGGATCAAGGCTCTGAATCTGATCGACTGGCTGCTGCTTTGAACCTGCTCATTAGATAAAGATCGCAGCCGCATAGTTGGAAAAGTCTGGAGGATCATATGTATATTTCAAAAATCGCCGCGCAGGCTATCGTGGAGGAGATCGGGGAAGAAATCCATGAGCACGTCAATATGATGGATGCCGACGGAGTCATCATTGCCAGCACGAATTCTGCCAGGATCGGACAGACGCATGAGGGCGCACGCCGGATCATCACCGAGGGACTGCCGGAGCTCTATATCACCAGCGAAATGGAAACAAAGACCACCCGGATGGGGATCAACCTGCCCCTGATCGTGTGGGGAGAGATCGTGGGAGTCGTAGGCATTACCGGAGAGAAAGAGAGGGTCATGGGCTATGGAAAGATCGTTCGGCGCATGACGGAGATCATGGTGACAGACAGCATCCAGAAGGATAAGAAGCGCTACGACCAGAGGGTGCGCTATCGATTTATCCAGGAGTGGATCGAAAAATCCGCCGCAGGTTCCTACAGCCGGAGCTTTATAGACAGAGGAAATCATCTGGGAATCGATATCCAAAAGCCCTATCGTGTCATGGTATTGTGCTTTTCGGATTATCAGAAGCTGTCAGATACGCTGGAGGGGCAGAAGCTTTTGGAGGAAATGGAAGCCTCTGTCCGGCACGAGATGGAACGGGGGAAAATTCCTTATCTGCGGGAGCCGCCCAGACAGATCTGCCTTCTTCCGAAATGCAGTGACTCACAGATGAAAAAGACGGCGGAAAAATTGCTTCGCATGATCCGGGATAAATATAACAGGGAAATGACAGCCGGGTTTGACAGTGGCCAGGGCAGCGGGCAGGATATTGCCAAAAGCTATGCGGAAGCAGTCAAGGCTGCATCTCACGCGCTGACCTGGAAGGAACCTTTCTACAGCTATGACGATCTGAACATTGAATTATTTATCAATGAAATCCCGGAATCAGTCATGATGGAATATCTGGATAAATTATTCGGCCCGATTCCCGCGGAGAAGCTGGGTGAGCATATGAACCTGATTGAACATTATTTTACATACGAAGGTTCTGTGGGAAAGATGGCGGACGCGTTGTATATGCATAAAAATACGCTTCAGTATAAGCTGAAAAAGCTTGCGGAGGTTACGGGAAAGGATATCCGGCAGCCCTCCAACGCGCCGGTCTACTATATGGCTCTTGCATTTTATCAAAGATTACATATGGGACGGATTCATTTCCATGATGTGGTAGAATAAACGGAGATGTTATGCGTAACAAAAAATATAAATTTGTTTGTTCTTTATAACATTTACGGCAAAGGTAAAATATGCTATCCTCTATTATCATAAGGCACAAAGAAATTGCATAAAATAGATTTAAATTATGCAATTTCAACAAAAAATGCAATAGATAAAAGGAGGAAGAGAGATGACAGGAGTACCATTTTTAATCGTGTTTGTAGTGGCCATTGTGGTGATGATCGTGATGATCAGTAAGTTTAAGATTCATCCATTTCTTTCCATCTTACTGGTTTCACTGGTGTTAGGGCTGATCGGGGGGATTCCATTCGCGGCCACCGTGGATGCGGACGGCAATACTATTGACGGCATCGCGACCGTGATCGGAAGTGGATTTTCATCCACATTTACCAGCATTGGTATCGTAATCATATTCGGTGCCATGATCGGAACATTTCTGGAGGCTACCGGCGCTGCGCTGAAGCTGGCTGATATGGTGGTAAAGCTGGTGGGGCCGAAGCATCCGGAGCTGGCGATCGAGCTGATGGGCTGGGTCGTGTCCATTCCGGTATTCTGTGATTCCGGTTTCGTTGTACTGAACCCGATCCGTAAAGCAATGGTGAAGAGGACAGGAACCTCTTCCGTGGCAATGACGGTCTGCCTTTCCGCAGGCTTGTACGCGTCCCATGTATTTATCCCGCCCACACCGGGACCGATCGCGGCGGCGAATACACTTGGCGTAGGCAACAGCCTGCTCCTGGTGATGGGGCTTGGCGCGCTGGTTTCTATTCCTGCACTGGCAGGTGCCTGGCTTTACGCGAAATATATCGGCGGCAAGGTACGTTCTAATGATGAAGCGGATCATGACGGGGTGGTACAGAGCTATGAAGACCTGGTTGCTTCCTATGGAAAGCTTCCGTCCGGATTTATGTCACTGGCACCGATCATCATACCGATCATTCTGATGGCAATGTCAAATGTATCATCCATTTTGGGATGGAGCGGCGGCCTGGCTACAGCCTGTACGTTCCTTGGAACCCCGATCATCGCGTTGGCGGTAGGTGTGGTATTTGGCATTATTGTACTGGTACAGTCGGAAATGGGAGAGAAGCTGTATGATCTGACCAATGAGACCTTGAAGACAGTGGGGCCGATCCTGTTTGTTACCGCTGCAGGCGGCGTACTGGGCAAGATCATTTCCTCCACCAGTCTTGTAACCTTTATTACGGATCATGCAAACGCGCTGCAGTCCATCGGGATTTTCTTCCCGTTCCTGCTGGCAGCGATCCTGAAGTCGGCACAGGGTTCCTCTACGGTCGCGATCACTACCACTGCAGGAATCATGGCGCCTTTGATGGGAGCGTTGGGAATGGATTCTACGGTGATGTCCGTACTTTGCGTTATGGCCATCGGCGCAGGTGCCATGACGGTATCCCATGCAAATGATTCTTATTTCTGGGTAGTAACGAATTTTGGTGAAATGACACCGGAACAGGGATATAAGACGCAGACAGCAGTGACACTTGTGGAAGGAGTTTGCTCCATCGTGTTTATATTTATCCTTTCCTTGTTCCTGCATTAATGAAGTTACACGTAACTATAACTCGCACGTAAGCACCTAAAAAACAGGCGCTAAGTGCTCGTAATAGGAGGAAACGGCTTATGAATTTGAGAGAGGACGCGGATCAGATCATCCGGGAATCAATTCAAAAGGTACTGCCGGATGAGGCGGTTTCACAAGCTTTGAGCGGCAGGCGGTTCAAAAATGGAAGGGTTTATGTGGTGGCAGCCGGAAAAGCGGCATGGCAGATGGCCAAAACAGCGGCAGAGATTCTGGGAGACCGCATGGAAGCCGGTGTGGCTGTGACGAAATATGACCATATAAAGGGCGAGATCGCGAAGACACGCTGCTTTGAAGCCGGCCATCCGGTTCCGGACGCAAATTCATTTGCCGGAACACAGGCTGCGCTGCGTTTGGTAGAAGACCTGCGGGAAGAAGATACGGTACTCTTTCTTCTCTCCGGCGGCGGCAGCGCATTGTTTGAAAAGCCGTTGATCCCAGAGGCGGAGCTGGCGGATATTACGAAACAGCTTCTTGCCTGTGGAGCGGATATTGTGGAGATCAATACGATCCGGAAACGAATTTCCGAAGTGAAGGGTGGAAAATTCGCGAAATTATGTGAACCGGCTCAGGTATTTAGTATTGTCTTAAGTGATATTTTAGGAGATCCACTGGACATGATCGCGTCCGGACCAGCCTATCCCGATTCTACGACTTGTCAACAGGCATTTGCCATCGTGGAAAAGTATCAGTTACAATTAAGTGACCGCGCTATGGAGCTGCTGGGGCAGGAAACACCGAAGGAACTGCGCAATGTAGAGACAGTGATCACAGGCAGCGTGCGCAACCTTTGCACCGCGGCAGCCGACGCGTGCCGGACGCTGGGATATGAGCCGGTGGTGCTGACGGATCAATTATCCTGTGAGGCAAGAGAGGCAGGAGCCTTTCTTGCGGCGATCGCGAAAAGCCACCAGGACAGTGAGAAGAGTCTGGCGTTTCTGGCAGGCGGAGAGACGGTCGTGCATCTAACGGGAAAGGGCATGGGCGGCAGGAACCAGGAACTGGCGCTTTCCGCCGCTGAAGGGATCGCGGGGCTTCGGGATACGGCGGTGTTCAGCATCGGAAGCGACGGAACGGACGGCCCCACCGATGCCGCCGGAGGGTATAGCGACGGGGAGACAAAGGCGGCGCTGAAGAAGCAAGGTATCGATATTTATCAGGTACTGCGTCAGAATGACGCATACCATGCGCTGGAAAAAAGCGGAGGTCTGATCATGACCGGCGCTACCGGAACCAATGTCAATGACGTGGCAGTGCTTTTGATCCGGAGATGATAAGTAAATGAGAATTTTGAAATCAGGACGTGACATTACTTCATCGTGTCATGTCCTGATTTTTTCGGTCAGGATTTAACATATATAATATTGCGCTATAATCCTTTTTCCCCATTTCTAATAACGATGGTTCTCCCTTTCTGAGTACCCAGTCAAAAATCGTTTCTCGGACTGTCCGTATAAACCAATGACAAAGCTCTTCTACATTATAAGAAGATGGTATGTCACTGAATAAATTTTCTTTGGGAATCCTGGGATTGTTTTTGCTTTACGTTCATGTCTGTCAGCCTCTTTTCGTTCACCCCATTGAAGATTAAAAACATGCATTCAAAAAACCGGTTTGTGATGTGCGCTATGGGCGGTTCTAAGATTATGAACGCTGACGGTACATTTAACCGGAAATGGGCCAGGTCCTATCTGGAACGGGCAAAGGGAGGAGCAGGCAGATGATATACGTCCCTGCATTGGATGTCACGTGGGATGTATGGGAGAAGTGCTCGGCGGACGTCTAACCTGATGACGGTTATTCATGATGCTTTTAAGATTGGCTATACACTTTGAGTGATCGGTACAAATTCAACTATGAAAAAAATTTAATAATTCGTTTTCTAAAAAGGGGAATGTTTTGTTGTCAGGCATTTTCTTTTTTAATACTGTTATGAAAATATTCAACGATTCATATATACATCTGATGCCATTACTATGTGCGCCTGGTTGATGGGACAGATGATATATGAGTTGCTATAAGCAAAAAGGTATGATAGAATTCTATTACGGAGTGATCGTGTTACAAGGTGGTAAGCCTCCCTAAACTTGAAAAAGAGGGGAGGTGGCGTAAATGGATACATATGAAGTTTTAAGCCTATTGTTCTTAGGTGGTTCATTTCTGCTTGCGTTGCTTGCCTATATTGATAGGAACAACAAGCGAAAATAAATAAGCCTGCCTTGTATCTTGCCGGAACAGGTAGGCTTATTATATAAACATACTTGGGAGGTCAACCACTTTGTGGGTGGTCACTCCTTTTACACTTATGATTATAGCATTGTTTTGATTACTTGTAAATAATTAGTTCAGTGTGTGAGGAATCTATGATGAATAGTCCGTCTGATCAGGTAGTGTAAAAAAGTTTGTGTCTTTGGAAAAAAATGGCTCCTTTTTGGTAAGA
>CAZFXM010000030.1:0-48794 GCA_964523125.1 uncultured Clostridium sp.
TCTCTGTTTTGAACAAAATGAATTTGTTTCTATTAGGGGTTCTGAATAGTTACCACATTTGATTCATAATTCGGATGGCTGGAATTCGTCAGGCCGTCACTGCGCTGGGAACGGCGGAAATCATCCATACATTTTCTGGCAAGCCTGTCATCCCCCGAAACAGCGTATGTATAAAGGATCTGTGTCCTGGAATCCATCACATACTGAAGCTGTTCATAAAACGGGCAGTCCTCATAAGTCTCATGCATACACCTGCGAAGTGACCTTTCGGAGATATCCCATATCGCCTCAAAATCCGGATCGTCTGCCGCCGCCTTCGTCTTTACCTCCAACGGATATCCTGTTTCCTCATAGTCAAAAGATAACAGGGTCATCGGTTCCTCCTTTGTCTCTACCTCCAGGCGTACAAAGCGGAAAGTCCGAAACCAGAATGGGGTGTATTCTTCCGGCCTGTCATGGGTTCCACTTCCGGCGGGATAATAAGTATCCGTAAATCCATAAAGATATCCGCTCTCCGTATCGAGACGGTCTTTTTTAAATGGTACCTTCAGGTCTCCCTGAAATCCCTCCTGCACATATCCCTCGGAAGTAAGTATCTTCACAACACTTCCTTTTCCGCCTGCGATATTCAGACGCAGATACCCGGTCTCTTCCTCACCGGCATTGAGTTCCAGGATCATTTTCTGGTTTTTCCCAATGGTGACCGGATGGCCGCCTTCCAGAAATGCGTCCAGCTCATCCTTTCCGTTTTCCGCCTGAACCGCTCTGACATCGATAAAATGCTTATTTTCCCGGTAAAGGAACGGGATCTTACGTTCACTTAAATTTCCGGGGCTGAATTCCGCACTGAGCTGTGTATCATAAACCACATTTTCCCATGATGAATCATCATAATCTACCAGATTCCATTGAGTCAGTTCCGGATGCGCTTTTCTCTCCTCCAGCATCTGCAGAGGCGCAAAGAGATCTGACTCCTTGATAATAGAAAAACCAGTATCTACACATCCCTTCCACTGTTCATCCGCGGACAGGTCGATCGCGATATGCCGGCTCTCCGCTTTTCCTGATACGAACAGCCCGGGATGCCCTGTACGGAAAATACTAAAACTACCATTTCCATGCTCATTTGGAAATGCAAGCACTTCCACCGCGATCACGTTCTTTCCTGTCCGCAGATAAGAAACCAGTTCTAAAGTGTCATAAAACCAGACTTCATTGTCTCCTTTACACGGACCGGCTTCCACAAGCCGGCCGTTTGCGTACAGCTTATATCTGGAATCCGCCGAAACCATGAGCCGTGCCGTTTCCGGTGTCTCGTCAAAGGAAAAAGTTCTGCGAAAGAGCATTCTCATTGGCTTATCTTTTACAACATCATTTTTCGGCCGGATCCAGTTTTTTCTTGCGTCCAGCATTTCTCACCCTCCATTCATTACTTTTGATGCTTTTATTATAATTCGTTTTTTATTTTTTTCGATTGTTTAGATCAGTCATATTCATTGATATTTTCTTTTCTTATTTTGGGATTTTTAAAAGAAATTGATACATTTTCAGATAAAACATGTTATATTATTGAGTTTTTTTCAACTGTGCGATTGCAATGTCATGACAACAGAGGCTGGCACTATGGAATAACCTTAAGCGCCAGCCCTACTGTAACTAATTTGGAAGCATGACAAAGACGTCTGTTTCATTTCTCCCAGATCATCTTTCCATCCTGTATGATCTCCCCATATGAGAGCAACGGATCATAATCTTTTGATCCCCATTTTTTTGTTTCATTATCCCGTCTGGAGCGAAAATCACCTGGTCCGTAATAAATCCGGTCAATTTCTGCCGCGTCTCCCAGATAGAACGTATTTTTCTCTTTATATGTTTTTTCCCGACCGGAAAATACGGGTCTGACATATTTGGACCAGAGTGTCTCATAATAACATAAAACGGATACCGTTTTTTCTTCCCCGTCGATCACCGCGTCCTGCGGTCCGGCTCCAACCGTCAGTTCCGGAGCATCTCCTTCATAGCTTGCATAGAGCTTTCCATTGATTTCCTCTATGCTGATTTTTTCACTGTCATAAGGAATGAACAATTCCGTCAGAGCGAGATAACAATACGTACCAAATAGCACCGCGGCAGCCATCGCGACCGATATGGCCGCTATAAATATCTTACTTTTTAACAAGCGTTTCTTTAGATTCTTCAAAACTCTCGCGTCCAAAAGCTTTACATTTCTGTCCGTCGGTAAAGCAATTCTAGATCAAAAACGAACTGCTGATCCCACCGTCCACGACCAGATCGATCCCTGTGATGAAGCGTGCCGCGTCTGATGCCAAAAAAGCCGCCGCCATCCCCAGGTCCTTCGTCTGGGTGAATCCCCGCATGGGGGTACGGTCCTCGATCTCTTTTAACCGTTCCGGTGTCTTTACATTTGTTTTTGCCAGCATATCCGTATAGACAAATCCGGGATTCAGGCTGTTTACCCGGATGCCATACGGGCCTAAATCGCGGGCCAGGCTTCTCGCCAGACCTTTCATGCCGCTCTTGCAGACCGTATACGCCTGGATCTCATGCATCCCCAGGATCGACGCAAGAGAAGAAATAAAGATGATACAGCCCTTCTTCCGCTCTTTCATATGCTTTGCCACTGCCTGGGAAAGCATGAACGGTGCTTTTGCCTGCGTTGCCACGATGGTATCGAATTCCTCTGCCGTAAAATCAAAATAATCCTTCTTATTGTTGATTCCCGCGTTATTCACTAAAATGTCGATGGGTGCCTTGTCCTCCAGCTTCTGAATAAACGGGGCATGCTCTTCTGTCTTTGTCACGTCGAACACATACCAGCTACAGCGCTCTCCCAACTTTTCCGCCGCCTCCCGTAGCAGCGTTTCCCGCCGCCCCGCGAGAATAACATGAGCCCCCGCGTCATACATTTCCTCCGCAATGGCAAATCCGATCCCGGTCGCCCCTCCTGTGATCAATGCTGTTTTTCCTGTAAGTGAAATTTCCTTTAACATTCTTTTCTCCTCCTACATTGTTCTGTTCTCATTGTAAAACTCCAATGCACTATACTCTATTTTAACACTATAAAATTACTTCTTCTAGTGAAATACAATCGAATAAACCAGCATACTTCTTTTTGCCTGATCTTCCGACTTTTCTTTAAAACCAAACCTGTGCCGCCACCTGGGAAAACCACCTCAATTACTTGCCTCATTCATGTTCAGCGTGATCCGGGAAGCCTTCCAGTTGTCCCCGTCCTTTTTCATTGAGATCGTCCCTCTTGCATCTGCGGCAGGAGCGCCTGCGGCGGTCTTTATCTCCGCGGAAAACGTATAGCATTCTTCTTCACCGGAGCGCTTTGTGAGCATAATTTCACCGGCCTTGATGTCGGAATTAAAATCTTTCGTCAATGCAATACTTCTATAAAAAGTACGGCTCATGGCAAGGTCTTCGATACATTCATTTGTCATGAAATCTCCAAATTGTTTTTCAAGATAATCCTTTAGCTGGCCAGCCCCCTGAACCAGCCCGATTTCACCTTCCGCCGCTTCTATGGAAGCCCGGGATGACACTGCTGCCGCTTCAAAATCCTCTGCCTGCCGCAATGTACAGGAAAGAAGCTGGTTTAAAGTCTTCTCCGATTGCTGTTTCGAATCGCCGCCCCTTTTATATCTGATTGCTGCAATTGACGCAATAGCAAGCACAAGAATCAGGATCATAGAAAGGACCAGCCGGTATAATTTTACGGATGCGTCTTTTTTCGTAGTCATACTCATATCCTCCTTTTTTACACGATCATTTCATTCACAGGTTAACTCTTTTCATCTATTCTGTGTTTGTTAATCCTATCTTAAACCGTCTTTTTCATGAATACAATGTATCTTGTATGAATGCAGTGTTTTCCTGTTTAAATGGTATGTCTACTCGACCAAATGACGGACACAACCTGGCAAGTTACATTTATTGACAGTGCCTAAAGGTATATGATACTATATTTTTACAACAAATGCAGGGAGGGCAGGCAATGCACAAAACCGTACGAAAGAGTAAAAGAAAGCATCATAGAGTAATCCTATATCTGACGGCCATTTTTCTAATCGGAAAATGACACTTATGCCCGATTAGAAGCTACGGTCATTTTCAACAACTACCAGAAAAGGAGTGCAGTGTATGATGAATCCATTACTTATCAAGCGTGGAAAAAGCCGTGCGATAAACGCAGAGAATCTGACGGGGAGAAAGGAAAGGGCGGAATGCTTTGTTTTGCGGGGCCTGAATAGTTATTTCCAGATGCCCTTTGGCCACGGTGCCAAAATCGTGCTGGTCAATGACCATCCGGAGACCCTTCCCGTATTTTTTTACCAGATCGATTATATCCTTTATGACGAAATGCCCTCGGAAATCGAATATTTCCACGCCAGTTGGAGAAGGCAGGCGATCACGGAAAAGGGAAAGGATTATGTGATTGCGGACGGAATCCGGGGACGCGGCAGGTACGTGGGAACTTATATCGCGCTGTCCACCCTGGAACGGTACTGGTGGGGCGAAGGGGAAGTGAAGTTTTACATCGACGGAGATCAGAAATTCCCCACCATCTGTGGAACCGGGATGGAGGATTATTTTAAATTAGTTGGTTAGTAATTCATGAAAAGGAGTGATATTATGGCACTACCACAGGAAAAGATTTATACAATTGAAGATATCTACGCTCTGCCGGAAGGACAGAGGGCGGAGCTGATTGACGGACAAATTTATATGATGGCACCGCCGAACACAAACCACCAACGAATCTCGCATTTTTTAGAATGGGAAATAGAAAATTATATCCGTAATAAAAACAGTGATTATGAAGTGTTTACCGCTCCGTTTGCGGTATTCCTAAATAAGGATGACCGTAACTATGTTGAACCTGATATTTCGGTTATTTGTGATAAAAATAAATTGGATGACCGCGGGTGCAATGGCGCTCCAGACTGGGTAATCGAGATAACTTCTCCTTCCGATCCGCAGAGGGATTATGGAGTTAAGCTCTTCAAATACCGTACTGCTGGCGTCCGTGAGTACTGGATTGTAAACCCACAGAAAAGCACTGTCACAGTTTTTGACTTTGAGCAGGAAAAACTCTCCAATCAATATAGCTGGGATGATGATATCCCTGTTTGTATATATGAAAATTTTATCCTTAATATTAACAGACTGCTGCGCAGATAAAAGTGAAAAACCGTCCCTGCACCAACAGGAACGGTTTTTCGGAGCACATCCAAAAATGTACAATAATAGTTTAGCCCGAAAACATTGTATCATCTTTGGTGACGGCCTGCAAGAGACAGGCTGTTATTTTTATACTCTTTTTAGGTGCGAAAATCAGATTCGCACGGAAGTGTTCTATCTCCTCACCCATTTCAAACGTTGAAAAGAATAACAATAAGGTTGACAACAGGAAAAGAAGTGTTATAATGTACTTGTACATTAAGTACAATTACGAAGTATACGGCGGTAAATTATGGAAATCATTATCAGCAATAACGCGAACAAACCGATATATGAGCAGATCACATCGCAGATAAAAGCTATGATAATGAGCGGAGAATTACAAGCCGGAGACGCTATCCCCTCCATGCGTTCACTGGCAAGATCCATTCATGTAAGTGTGATCACCGTTCAAAAAGCATATGAGGATCTGCAGCGGGACGGTTTTATTGAAACAACTGTCGGCAGAGGGAGCTTTGTATCGGCACAGAACAAGGAATTTTATCAAGAGGAACAGCAGCGTATCGCGGAAGAGCATTTACAGGCAGCCGCGGAGATCGGACGCGTGAATCATATTTCTCTTGAGAAGTTGACAGAGCTGTTAGCTTTATTTTATCTGGAGGACGAATAATATGGAGAATATTTTAGAATTGCAACATATTTCCAAGGCATTTCCAAAATCAGATTTTAGGTTGGATGATGTGTCCTTTTCATTGCCATATGGAGCTATTTTAGGTTTTGTCGGAGAAAATGGGGCAGGCAAAACTACGACGATCGGATGTATACTGAATACAATCGCGGCAGACAGTGGCACTGTAAAATTGTTTGGTAAGAACATGAAGGACGCCGATACAGATATGAGAGAAAAAATCGGTGTCGTCTATGACGGAGATAATTTTCCGGTTTATTGGACCGCGGGACAACTGTCAAACGTCATGCAAGGGCTTTATACAAAATGGGACCACCCATTATTCAAAAAGTATTTAGATGCTTTTCATTTACCGGAAAAGCAAAAAATCAAGCATTATTCCAGAGGGATGACAATGAAATTGGCGATTGCCGCCGCATTGGCACACCATCCACAATTATTGGTTTTAGATGAAGCCACAAGCGGGTTAGACCCGATCATGCGGGATGAAATGTTGGATGTATTTCTTGAGTTTGTGCAGGAAGAGGATCACGCGATCCTTCTCTCCTCTCACATTACAAGCGATCTGGAAAAAATAGCGGATTACATCACGTTTATTCATAACGGGAGGCTCATTATGACCGCCTCTAAAAATGACCTGGCCTATCATTATGCTGTTATGCGCTGCAGGGAGAATCAGTTTCTCGCGCTGGATCCTAAGGATATGATCGCTTATCGGAAAAGAGATTTTCAGATTGATGTATTAGTGAAAAATGGAAAAGAAGCACAGCGGAAATATAAGGATGTTGTTGTAGATCATGTTAACTTTATCCTATCCGTTAACCGTTGGAATTTTTAAGAGAAAAGAGTATTAAATGGCAAGCGCTCCCGGTCACATCCATTGTTCCGGGAGCCTTGCATACTAATATGGAAAGCGGCTGCCAAGAGTTCTATAAACAAGACTCAATTCCGTCATCAACCGGCGACCGTAAGCCGGTCAACGGATCTTCCCCCGGCAAACTGCGCAGTATAAACATCCGTACATTTTTTATACTTCGCGAAAGTTCTCCGTGCCTTATCCTCATTGCCGTAAACCTTCCAGCATCCGGTCAGCTTGCACCCTTTCGCCCCATTCTCGATAAAACCGCATACATCCTCCGGCGGATAGCCCAGGAACAATCCGATCTCATGAGGAAACTCACCGCAATTTTTCAGCTTTCGGATCAGCCGGGTAATACAAAGCTCCGGAACATCTGTCTCATATCCTCTTTCCCTCAGCATCCGGCAGGCAGCTCCGTCTTTCAGGTCACGGGAAAGCCTTGAAACGCGGTATACATATACCAATGCCCGGTTATCCTGAAACCGCAGCGGTAACACTCTCAGTCCCTTCTTTCCCAACATCCGGTTCCAGTGCCGCATGCTGTCTGTCATTTCATACTCATTTGCAAAAAGGCAGGAAAACATATTTCCGGTCTTCATTCCCGCAAGAGTCGGAGAACAATGCTTTACAATGATATCTTCTGACATTTTTTTCAGCATAAATCTTACGCTCATATGCTCCTTTCTTTTGATACCATTAGTATGCCCCACACTCACAAGGATATCCGCAAGGCATCCGGCCAGTAAAATAGCGATTGCAGGCATCTGGCCGGTCGAGTAGACATACCCCTTTAATCGGGAATGCATAGTCTTGCCGCCTCCAATACATTCATCACACTGCTGATATCCTCTTTGGGAAGGCTGTCAATCACCTTTTACCGATCCGATTCCCACAATCCTCCTCGTTTTTCCATAAGCCGCCCGGTATATCCCATACATCACCCCGGCAATGCACAGCATCAGCATTCCCTCCATCAACAGCATTTTCACCTCAAAGACCTGCAGGCGCATATCGTTAAAATAAGTCATGAACAAGGAAAAAAATCCCACCACCGCGCATCCTGCTGCCACCGGATACGCAAAGATCTTCCGGAGCTGTACCCGGATCACTCTTTCCTCATAGGAATCGTCCGCCCCAAGCTTTTTCAGGTCCTCAAAAAGAAGCCGGTTATCCATAGCGATCGTGATGCTTCGGATATAACTCATGATCCCCGCCGCAGTCAGAGAGATAACGGAAACATAGAGGCTGAGCAGTACGAATACCGCCACCATCTCCATAGCCTCTGCCTGCATCAGAATTTTGGAAAAGGGGGCGTATTTCCAGTCATTGAGCAGTTGAGGATTGTCCGGTGACAGATCGATCTCCCCGGTATATCCATATTCTCTGCCTTCCGCTAAAGCCAGCTCTTCCTCATGGGCATCGTATAAGCTGTAATGATCGGAAAGAACCGTTGCCCGGGCAATATATTCCCGCTTCAACGCATCCGCGAAATCAAACATGGCTTTACAAAGCTTTCCTGTTCCACAGGTACAGTTTTTTGGGCGTACTGATATATTGTTTGAATTTATTGTGCCCGCATGCTCCGCATTGAACAAAATATGTTTTTCCTTCTGAGTGTCTGTCAGGTCTTCGGAAAATCTGTGGTAATCTTCATCGGACAGCAGGAACGTAAAAGGGTCGCTTACAAGAGACAGATTATCGCATTCCACCGTCCCCCGGAAACTTGGCACCATACGTTCTCCCGTGACTGGATGTTCAATCTCATTCAGGCAATCCACGCTTACCCACACATTTTCCTGAAATCCGGCGGCCGTGACTGTCTGATACTCTCCTGTCTTCAGTGAAACCGGAATTCCGGAAATTCTTGTGAAATCGGACGCTGACACGAAGGAAGCCAGCTTCTCATACTCTACGTCAAAATACCTTCTCTGGTCATTCATATCCCGTCCGGTATAACGGATGACCATCTGCAGAGAGTCCAGATTTTCGCAAGATGTAAGCCGTACTCCGTATTCTTTTGCAAGCTGCTCTATTTCCTCCTGCCCGATCTGGGATTCTTCAGCCGGAAAATGCAGGGAATAATCGTAAGGAGCTTCGAGTCCCCCATCTGTTGCGCTGTAATAATACATCACGCCCCAGAAGGCCGCCAGCACCATCACGAATACGAGCAGGGAAATGACGCACATATTTCTGGTAGTCTGCCTGGCCGTAAAGCGCATCAGGCTGGTGGAAATAATATGGTTGTAATATTTCTGTGGATGCTTTCCTTTTTTCGAATGTCCTACCACGCTCAGGATGACCAGGTACAGGCCCACCACACAGATTAGATAGGTCACGTTCCAGATGGTGGGCATTCCCTGGCGGAACAGGCGGACGCTTAGCTGGGGAACAGCCATTGCCAGAAAAAGTCCTGTTATCATAAGAACGATCCCCAGTTTGCCGGTCCATGGCCTGACCTCCCGAACCATTTCCGTTTTCCGGCTGGCATTCAGGATATCCATCATGTTGGCCCTGCAGATAAAACGGAATCCCAGGATCAGGATACAAAGCGACAGCATGGCCGCAAAAAGAAGCCCTGCAACGATTCCCCCGATTCCAGATCGATATTGCATCTGTGCCGTGTTGATCACGATCATCCGGAATACTTTCCAAATCAGAAATGACACCGGCACCGCCAGCAGGATTCCGAAAAGAATATATTTTCCCACTACTGCAGAGAGTTCCCGGGACAGCTGGCGGGCAAGCTCTCGTTTCTCCGCCCCCAATGCCAGCATCACTCCAAACTCCCTGCTTTTCCTTCGGAAAAAAAGACTGCTGCCATACAAGGTAAAGATCAGGCATCCAATTGCAACAGCAACGAGCAGCAGCCACATCAGCTTCCTCGTATCTCCGCCCGGTGGCAGCAGCTTCTGGATCGAAGGAGAGAAAAACAGCATGGCAAAAGAGGATACCAACAGCATGGACAGGAAAATACAGATTCCCAAAAGCCGGTACTGATTCCGGTTTTTCCTGCGAAGCTTTGCCGTGATCTTATTCATTGTCATCGCTGTCACCTCCCCGCTTGTACCCACAGAATCCCCCTCGTTCCATGCCTCCTGGGGACAGTTGCTCTTCGTCCGACAGTGTCCGGATCGTATCCAGAAGTTCGTCCATGAATTCCCGCCTGGTTCCGCTCCGGGTCAGTTCCCCGTAAACTTCTCCATCCTTCAGGACGATCACTCTGTCACAGAAGGAAGCCGCAAAGCTATCGTGAGTTACCATAAAGATGGTCGCTCCCATTTCCTTTTTTGCCTGGAGAAACGCATCGATCACCGCTTTACAGGATTTGCTGTCCAGATTTCCAGAGGGCTCGTCGGCAAGAATGACGTAGGGCCGGTTCATAAGCGCCCTCGCCACTGCGGTACGCTGCTTCTCTCCCCCGGAAATCTCGGCAGGATATTTTTCCATGATTTTTTCTATGCCGAAAAGCCGGCAGAGCTGTTTTGCCTTTTCTTCCATCGTTACCACCGGGAGATGGGCAATGATCTGGGGCAGGCAGATATTTTCAAAAACCGTCAGTCCGTCTATGAGCATAAAGTCCTGAAAGACAAATCCCATCTGCCGGTTGCGGACTTTGGCAAGCTCTGGTCCTTTTAATTCAGAAATATCCTGGCCGGCAAGACGGATCTCGCCCTGCTCGTGAGGGATAAAACAGGAAATACAGTTGAGAAGTGTCGTTTTCCCGGAGCCGGATGGCCCCATGACCGCTACGAATTCCCCCTTTTCTACCTCCAGAGATACATCCCTTAATACCGGATAGACCTGATTTCCTGTGATATAACTTTTCGATAAATGCTTTACCTGCAGCATAAAATGAAATCTCCTTCCATTGATATATGATAAATATATCTTAAAGGAAATTTCTATCAGCAGCATCCCTGTAAATGTCACATCTAACATGGATTTTGTAAAGTTTGGCTGCCAATCACACAATCTCGTATACTCGCTGCATGGCGCACTTACAATTCACGGCCTGACCGTCCACGAATTGTAACGGCATCTGCCCCTCCCTTTATAGAAGAAATATATTTACAAAATGAAAATCCTTCTGTAAAATAGTTACTGTTCATGCAATGGAAAAGCATCGAAGATGCGTTTTGCGAAAAGAAAGGTGGCGTATCATATGGTCAATATTGGAATCTGCGATGATGAAGCACCCATGCGCAAGTCTCTGAGACCCCCTCTGGAGCAGAAGCTGCAGTTGATGGGCGTGGAGTATCGGATCGTTGAATACGATTCTGGCGAAGCGCTGATGGCACGTCCGGAGATGGAATGGCCAGATATCCTGTTTTTGGATATCGAGATGAAAACTCTGAGTGGCATGGACACTGCCAGAAGTTTGCGGAAAAGGGATTCCCATACCCTTCTAATCTTTGTGACGGCATACCCGGATTTCGTATTTCAGGGATATGAGGTGCATGCCTTTCATTATATTTTAAAACCCTATGACGAACACAAGATACAAAATGTACTGGAGCAGGCGTTGAAAGAGCTTGGGAAGAGTCAGGAGCAATATTTTACCCTGGAACAAAAATCCGGTATTTCTAAGATTCCCATGAAAAAAATCCTGGCTTTTTCCAGTGACCGGAGAAAGATCATCATCTCCATGGAAGATGGAAGCCGGCCGGATTTTTACGGAAAACTGGATGATGTGGAGGCTAGTCTGCCGGACTATTTTATCCGCTGCCACAACCGCCATCTGGTGAACCTGAATCATGTAACCGCACTGGAAAAGGACTGCTGTTTTTGCAAAACGTTGCGGTTTCCGGTAAGCCGTACTTACCGTCAGCCCCTGGAAATCGCGTTTGCCCGCTTTCTGCTACAGTAAGCAATTCAAAAACAGCCCCTGCCAGACCATATACTTGCTTTACTGTTTCTAAGGAGAATACCCATGGACCTGATTTCTGTTTTTACTTATCTCGGCAGCAGCCTTTCCTTCATACAGGGATTCCTGTTTTATCGAATCCTCTGTCATTTTGCGCAGAAACGAGAGGGGAAGATCTGGAGCACCGTCATCATTATTTCCTGTGCAGTGATCACCAGCATGGTCATTTTCCCCAACGATTTTTTTAATATCACATTGGATCTGATTTGGTTCCTTGTCCTGATGCTGCTTGCCTTTCATGGCAGTATCTGGCAGAAGCTGGCTGCCGTTGCGGTTCTCTATCCGCTGGCTGTCAGCCAGAACTTTTTTGTGATGGATATGCTGGGGGCTCTGGGTACGGCTTTTGGCTGGCCGATGGCCATAGACCTCGCTTTCACCATCGCAGACCCGGTCCTTCACCTGTTGATCTGGTACATCATTTACAGGTTTTTTGAGATCCATCTTCCCCAGGCCCGGAAATTATTTGATGATAAGATATGGGGCTTTCTGGATATCATCTGTCTGGCATCCCTGGTAAGCATTACCACCTGTATCTATTTCACGCCCAGGAAAAGCTATACCATGTGGCCTGCCGCCTTTGCCTGCTTTGCCACCAATCTGGGATGTATCGCCCTGGCGGAATATTTTATCGATAGTATCCGGCAGAATATGGAGCGGAAAAATCTGATGCTGCAGAAAAGCTACTATGAAGATTTGGAGCAGAACCAGAACGAGATCCGCCGATTCCGCCATGATATGAACAATCACCTCAGCGTGATACAGTCCCTGTTCCACTCCGGAAATCACGAGGAAGCGGAGAGATATATGAAAGAAATGGAAAGCCAGATGGCGGCGCGTACCCGGGTCTTCTGTAAAAATAGCATTGTCAACGCGGTACTCAATGCCAAATATAATCTGGCACAGGAACACCACATCGACTGTTTTTTCCACATTGACCTGGAAAGGCTGACCGGTATCGACGCGATCAGTCTCTGCTGCCTTTTTTCCAATACACTGGACAACGCTATTGAATCCTCCATAAAAATCCCAGATCCGAAGGAGCGCCGTCTGTCTGTAAAGGCAAGGGTAACTGAAAGCGGGTATTTTTCCTATGAGATCACCAATGCAAAACGAAATGTGATCGTGGAACAGAACGGACGTCTGAAATCCGATAAGAACGAATCAGAACATCATGGACTGGGGCTGTCAAATGTACAGGAAATGGTGGAAAAATATAACGGTGCGCTGGATATCTCCTATACGGAGGATACATTTACGGTGACGGTGTTGATCGGGAATGCATAGTCTTGCCCTCCCACAGGCCCATCACTGTATGATATTCATTGCCGCCATAAGACCTGCCATGATACCAACTACTGCAGCATGCTTCTTCCATGTCAAATGCAGATATCCGATAAATTCACGTATCAAAGCATTTAACGTAAAATACCACTTCGTTTTTGCCCCAAAGCCTACACATTTTATTCCCTGCTGCTTCGCCAGAATCAACGCCCGAAATACATGGTAAGCCGTTGTAACAATGACGATTCTCGGTTTTTCTTTCTCCATCAGTTCCTTTGAAAACCGCAGATTTTCTTCGGTCGATATGGATTGATCTTCTATAAGGACCCTGTCCGCGTTCACCCCGTGGTCTTGTGCATAGGCGGCCATAGCCTCGCTTTCCGGAATATCCTCACCCGGTCCCTTCCCCCTGACATGAGCAGTACCGCATTGGGATTGCGGCTCAGCAGCTCAATTCCCCGATCGTTCCGGGCAGCAAGCAGGGGCGTGGCCTTCCTTCCAAGGATTCCGGCTCCCAGCACGACAAAATTTTTCTGTAAGTTCCCGATCACCGGCCAGACAACAGGATAGCCAAATAACAAGATAGAAAATAACATCGACAACATATTCGACGGCTTCATCCCCTCATGCTTCCGTATACGCTGTCATAACACGCCTCCGCATAGGTAAGCGTTCCTCCCGGAATTGGTTTGATAAGGAAATGTTTATATCCCGGAGTCTCCTTTTGCGGCTTAATGCCCGCTATTCCTGAAAACAGGAAATCACATACTGCCCCATAGCTGTAATGGTTAAATGAGAATGGAGTGACGATATGGGAACCTGTAAACTTGAAGTAAAAAACCTTTGCAAGAGTTTCGATGGCAACGAGGTCTTAAAGAATATTCATTTTCAAATCGCCGCCGGAGAGTTCGTGGCGGTCATGGGACGATCCGGATGTGGAAAATCGACACTCCTTTACTGCATTAGCGGTATGGACAGACCTACATTGGGCGAAATCCGCTTTGACGGACAGGAAATGCTTACACTGTCCGATAAGGAAACGGAGAAGCTGCGCCTTCGGCACATGGGATTTATCTTTCAGAAAGCCAATTTTCTGAAAAACCTGTCGATTGCGGACAGCTTCAGCGTGCCGTGATCTGTCGGGCGATGATCAATCACCCGGATATTCTCTTTGGCGATGAGCCGACCGGAGCGCTCAATTCTTCCGCCACAAAAGAGGTCATGGATATTCCCGGACAGATCAACCGTGACGGGACTACTGTGCTGCTTGTGACCCATGACGCGAAGGTTGCCGCCAGAGCGGATCGTGTTATTTATCTGGAGGATGGGAAGATAAAAGATGATTTCAGACCTGGCAAATACAAAGAAAGCAGCCAGTCACAGCGGGAACAGCGCATGAAGGACTGGCTCGGAATTATGAAATTTTAACAGGAAGCCCGCGTTTCCTGTTTTTCGCAGCGAGTGGAAAAAAATAACGGCACGCTGGATATAAAATTTCAAATATCCCGCTCATAGCCGCTTGAAAATTTATTTCTTTGCGTTATACTGATGTCTGTAAGGAGGGTTCAAAATGACATCAGAACAATTATTGGAAGAATCCACACAGCTTAAGGATACCCTTGTTTTTAACCGAAGATACCTGCATTCCCATCCCGGGGCAGGTTTTGATCTGAAGGAGACACATGACTTTGTGAAAAAATCATTGACTGAGATGGGATATGAACCGGCAGAGTGCGGGAAAGCAGGCCTTGTCGCCCTGGCAGGCGGAAAACGGGACGGGAAAGTCTTCCTGCTACGCGCGGACATGGATGCATTGCCCATCAGGGAGGAATCGGAGGAAGACTTCTCTTCTGCCAACGGCTGTATGCATGCTTGCGGGCATGATCTGCATACGGCCATGCTGTTAGGTGCCGCCAAGCTGTTAAAGCTCCATGAAAATGAAATCGAAGGAACCGTAAAACTCATGTTTCAGCCGGCTGAGGAAATCTTTGAAGGTTCCCGGGATATGATCGAGGACGGGCTCTTAAAGAACCCGGATGTGGACGCCGCCCTGATGATCCACGTAATGGCAGGGATGCCCTTTGAGGCCGGTACAGTGATCGTGTCTGCGCCCGGCGTCAGTGCCCCGGCCGCGGATTACTTTGAGATCCGGGTGCAGGGACGGGGCTGTCATGGCTCCATGCCAAACGTGGGAGTAGATCCTCTGAACGCGGCTGCTCATATTCTGATCGGGCTTCAGGAAATCAATTCCAGGGAATTAGCCCTGGGTGACCAGGCCGTTCTGACGGTAGGAACGATGCATGCCGGAACCGCCGCCAACGCCATACCGGATCTGGCTGTCATGGGCGGGAGCATCCGGACTTTTGATGAGGAGGTACGCTCGTTCATAAAAGAGCGGATGGTACAGCTTGCAGAAGGGATCGCAAAAGCTTTCCGCGCGGAGGCGGAGGTTGTTTTTGGAAGCGGCTGCCCGACTTTGGTAAATGACCCGGCATTGGCCTTATGCGCTGAAAAGTATGCCAAGGAGCTGCTGGGTGAGGGAAAAGCATTTTCTGTTGCAGGGCTGAATGCGATGAACACAGAGAAAAAGTCCCCGAAAACGGCAGGGTCGGAAGATTTCGCGTATGTCAGCCAGGAAGTACCGTCTGTGATGCTGGCATTGGCAGCCGGACAGCCGGAGAAAGGATATATTTATCCCCAGCATCATCCCATGGTCCGGTTTGATGAGGATGCCCTGGCCAGTGGCTGTGCGGTCTATGCTTACATGGCGATGCGGTGGCTGGAAGAACATGAGGAGTGAGGGGGATGTCTATTTCCATTCCCTCACCGTCAGATTTGCTTTGCTCCTGTACGCCTCGGCCGCCATGATCCCTTCCGCCACATCACATGCCTGTTGATAGTAATAATCCAGCGCGGTCTCGAAGACATTTTCTCGTTTTCCCGCAAGCAGGTCATTGCTAAAAGCCACTTCTCTGTAATAGGGAAGCATCCTGTCCCGGAGCTTTATATAATTTTCCTGGTTTTCAAGATTTACGATCAACTGTGGGGAATCGCCTATGAACAGAAGGCATCCTTCTCGTCTTATCTCTATCTTTACCAATACTTTTTCCATATCTTTTTTCCCTGCTGAAATAACCTGAGATATTCCATCTTCTGCCGTATCGTCCGTGCGATCGCCGCTGCCCGGCTATCCGGCATCTCTGTATTCTCTTTCAATAAGGCTTCTGCCTCTTCCGGGAATCCATCCAGCAGATCCAGATTGACCAGCTCCGGACAGCTTATATAACGGAGCATATCTGCTTCCCGTTTACAAAACGAGCTTACTACGATTTCCAGTAAATTTTCTTTCGCCGGAATGATCTCCCTATTGTAAAAAAGGGCGTTACCCGTATCAAAGATGGGAGCCATAGAGACAAGCTGCTTCTTGAACGGATCATATAAAAATCCAAAATTGTTAAAATGCCTGTCCGTATTACTCAAGATAAAATCCGTCAAGATCGTGTATTCCAAATGCTCCCGCACCACCTCTTCTTTCATCCCATACCGGACGGCCTGACGGATCACCGCTTCAAATCCGGAACTGGTATTTGGTCCTTTATAATCCTTCACGAGCTGGTATGCTGAAACAAATTCATATTCCTGTGAGGTAAATAGTGGATTCAGAGAACATGGATATTCCTTACCATCTATCAAAATTTTATCCAACCTATAAGGGACATAATGAGTCCATCCCAATTTTTCATGCATTCTGCCTGCGATCACTTCGTTTACCGACTGTTGGCCGTAATCATTCACACTGACTTTCAGCAGATAGCGGATGCCATCCTTGACCACCCATTTTTTCTTCATCTCACCATTCACTGAAGAAGCCGGAGAGAATCTGGAGATGTTATGGTCCATATCAATTCTTCCGGAATCTGTCAGAAGATTCCCCAGCTTATCGGAAAAGTCATTTTCATAAAAGTTCAAGTCCTTCCAGTATAATTCTTCCCTGACAGGCTGCATCCAATAATGATCCGTGAGGCTCAGGCCATAACCTGACAACATCAGGGAAAGCGGAGTCTTTTCCTGAAGATATCCCAGAGCCTGTTGAATCCCTCTCCGGGAATCCGGAATCGCACGGGATTCCCACCAGCCCGCAATACTTTTTACACTTTCACCAACCCCTGCCGGAAGTTCATCCGGCAGATAGACAGCTAATACATATTCCAGCCTGCCGTTGGTCATATCCATCTGAACCATTGCTACATCCAGATCTTTATGCTTCAGAACATAAAGGCCTGACTGCTGCATTTGGGCATTCACTTTATCAGTTTTATTCATTATTTTTTTATCTTCCCATCTTCTATGCCTTCTCTATCTTATGATTATACATTATCCATTTTTGAAGTACAATCCTTACTTTATGTCAAATAACCACTCTTTCTAATTATCCGAAATGAACCAGAATTTCAAACAGCAACAGCAGTCAGAAGCTGCTGTGTAGCTTTCCTGTTCAATCTCCCGTGTATAGCCGTATTTTCAGCTCTATACGGTAACTTCCATGATCCATTTATCCTTATATTTTATATCCTGAATCCCCGTTTTTTTATGCTTATTGAAATGGAAGCTGAGCAGATATCCTCGATCTTGCCCGTAATAATCCAAATATTCAAACAGTTGTTTTTCGCCTCGCTCATGATAAGCTTTTCCATACCAAAGTTTCATTTCTATGATGAACCTCTGTCCACGATAATCCACGATCACATCCGTCCTTGTCCGGTCTCTTGTCTGCGCTTCCACATAATAATTCCCAGTGCCGTTGATGATCGGCCGCAGATACATCAAGAAAATTCTCCGCCCTTCATTTTCAATAAATTTTTCCGGGCTATTCTGGCATATTTCTTCAAAATATTCATAAAATTTCCGCATCACAGTATCCATCTGCAGCATTCCACGACAAATAAACTGACTTTTCGGTACAGGTAACTCCACATCTATTTTCTGATTTTCCTCCTCCGACAAGAAGAAATTGTATAGTTTCATCTCGAAAATGCGGTTAGACACAGCAACCCTGTGATGGAACTCTGTTAAGAATCCAAACATTACTCCAAGGCTGATCCTCGGATTATTAATTTCAAAGGAATATTCCGTTCCCCGAAATAATATCTGGCTGATTTCTTCTTTTAGTTCCGGAACATCCTCCAGTTTCTTCATCATATCGTCAAAAAGTGTGTTTGGTTCCCGGAGGAATACCCTTACCGCATCAAGAACTCCTTCCACTGTCCATACCAGATTTTGCCGTTCATCTATCAATTTACATAAGCCGGATACCATATAGGGATACCCGGCCGTATAGTCAAACAATATCCGGCTGACCGAAGAGATATCCATCCCTGTCTGATGGTCTGCTTCATACGTGCGCAGCATACCTGCGATCTCTTCTGATTCGAAATGCATTTGGATGTCAAAATCCGCTGCAATATTCCAAGGGCTATTATATCGATGTTCGCCGTCTGAACGGATCTTTTGTTTCAGATTTTTTATATCATATACGCCTGCCAGGATAACTGACTGAAAAGCTGCTTCATTCATCCTGTTCAGATACAGTCCTCTCAGCTGCCCTAAAAAATCCAGGAATATCTGATTATTGCATGCACTGTCCACTTCATCTATGATCAAAACAACCGGCCGCAAAGAGCATGCGCACATATCGCTGATCGTGTCAAACATATCTGTCAGGTCAAAGCTCCTGCTGTAATCTGATGCCCGGGCTGTCAGTTCCTGCATGGATGTATGGATACTTTCGTTCCCGCCCCCGTTCACCGACCGCCTGATCCGATCGATAAACGCCCTGCAAAATGTATCCTCATCTTTAAATTTCGCGCTGCTCATTCGCTGAAAGTTCAATGAAAAAACAATATACTGATTTTTCAATACATTTGCAAGTTCACGGAGCGTAGTTGACTTTCCATACTGCCGTGCCCGGTTTATGCAGAAATATTTTCCTTCCTCTACCATCCGCATGATCTGACGGATCTTCCCCGTTATATCAACCATATAATGTTCATCCGGAAAACATGTGCCCGTAATATTAAATCTTTTTCCCATTGACATCCCCCTATCCTAAAATGTATCTGTACACAACATATTCTTCTTAATATTTATTATAGAGGCTGTTCAAAAAAACGCAAGCTATTCTGAATCTGATGATCCGATCCGGATAGCCGGGAGTTTTTACATTTCTTTTAATGCTGCGATACGCGTTCTGACATTTTCGGCAAATTCTTCATCCGAATATTTTGGATCTCTGGTCTTCATCCAGATCTCACAGGGAACCTCCAAGTCGGGTAAACATCCATTACTGTTCACACCTACGGTGTTCACAGCAACGAAATTCCCCTTATTGGTGACAAAATATTCTTGAATTTGCTTATGTGACGTGTTATGATATGAGAAAGGGAAACCAGAGAAGCGGCCTACCCTTTTAGTTAATTGCTAATTTTTACATTAGTCGTCACTATTGCAGTGGTAGTGGCGGCTATTTTCTTTTGTCCTTGAATATCTGATAACACAGACTTACAAGGGCAACAATGAATATACAAAACTGAATCATTTCAGAATATGTAATCATTGGCAAGCCCTCCTTTCTTTCGTCTGGAGGGTTAGCCCCTCCGTGTAAATAGAGGGTAAGCCGCCCGGCTCTCTGGTTTCCCGTTCCATTATTGTACCATGTTTTATTATATGATTTAACAAAAACACCGGAAAAGTGGAGCTGACAAAGCAGCTCCGCTAAAATTAGTTACCATGTATTTTAAATAGTAAATGAATACGTTCCGCTTCCTGTCACCAGTTCTTCCTGCCCCGGCAACTGTATTCTGGCTTTTGTATTTGCCGGAATCGTAAATGTATATTTTACCTGTTCTCCTTCTCTCTTCCACTCTAGGTAATTGTTTTCTAAATTTCTGTTTTTACTTATCTCGCCAGCAGCCTTTCTTTCATACAGGGATTCCTGTTTTACCGGATTCTCTGTCAATTTGCGCAGAAACGAGAGGGAAAGATCTGGAGCGCCGTCATCATTATTCCCTGTGCGGTGATCACCAGCATGGTCATTTTCCCCAACGATTTTTTCAATATAACATTGGATCTGATTTGGCTCCTTGTCCTGATGCTGCTTGCCTTTCATGGCAGTATCTGGCAGAAACTGGCTGCCGTTGCGGTTCTCTATCCGCTGGCTGTCAGCCAGAACCTTTTTGTGATGGATATGCTGGGGGCTCTATACGGAGGACTCATTTACGGTGACGGTGTTGATTTTATTCTTGAAAAACAGTAACAGTCTGCTATAATTTAAAAATGCAGTAATCTGCATCTACAGGAACTGTATGCTGCCATCCATTTTCCAAAAGAAAGGACGCTATTATGCCACACTATATCACCTATGGGGAATTTCAATTTCACCTGCAGGATTATTATAAACGGACGGGAAGCCGGATGCAGTTTCCGGAAATGACGGATTACCTCTTCCGCAAGGGGCTGATGTCCGAAACTCCGCCTCAGGAGCTTCCCCCAAATAAGATGTTTGGAGATATGACAGATAAAGAATTTGATGAGGCTGTTAATTCTTTTGTACTGGCTCTGACCCCATACCACTCCATCTCTTCCGCTGTTCAGGAACGTGATATCATTCCGTTTGCAAGAGATGTGTTCATTATCCGGCATCCCCGCTATACGCGGCCATATAAACATACCCATAATTATTTTGAGATAAATTTTGTCGCTGCCGGGGAGTGCGAACTGGCTTTTGAAAATGAACAGAGATCCTTGAGAGCCGGAGAACTGTGCATCATTGCACCTGCCTCCAGACATGATTTAATCATCAATGACGATGACTCTTTTGTATTTACGGTCATGATACGGAAAAGTACATTTAATACGACTTTTTTCTCTCTAATGTCGCAAAAAAATCTTCTCTCCTATTTTTTCCGTACGATTTTACAGGGCGATGTTCATTCTAACTATCTGTTGTTTTATTCGGATGATATCCATTGGCAGAAAAATATCATCCGGAATGCCATGGCCGAATGCTACAAGCAGGATTCCTTCAGCAATAATAACGCGATCAACTGGATCCATCTGTTCTTTTCGCATTTACTGCGGAATTACAGTAAAACGGTACAATTCTATAATTATCAGATGGGAACGGACTTTTCGCTGATACTTCAATACATCCAGCACAATTACCAAACGCTGACACTTGCCTCACTGGCAGAATTTTTTCACTACAGCGAGCCTCATCTCAGCACACTGATCAAACAGAATACGGGATGTGGTTTTACGGCTCTGATCAAACAGCTCCGTATGGCCGACGCCGTATCCTATCTGGTCAATACAAAGATGAAAATCAGTGAGATCGCCGAATGTGTGGGGTACAATTCCGCGGATCATTTTTCGCATTTTTCTTGTTATTTTTTCCAAACGGACTGTGATCACAAAAGAGATCGAAATGAAAAATTATAAGGGATATCAGCAGTATGGACTGACAGCGGCAGCATTTTTCAATAGAATGAAGGCGGCATTCCGGAATGATTTCCACTATCCTTTTGAACGGGAATGTCCCAATTATTATTTTGCAAAAATATATGATGAAGATCCCCGTTACATACTCGTGATTGATCTGGGAAATCTAAGCGCGGCCGTCATTGTCAATGAATTTCAGTTTTCTCCCAAAAGCAGCCATCCAAGAAATTATCTTTCTGTCCCCAGAGTGCATTGGAAAATAACTGGTTTACCTTCTTATTTCCGGTTACGATCTTCCCAATCTGATCAAAATCGCTCCGCAGATGATATGCAGTAAAATGATATTCCCGGCAATCCGGTGTCAGCGCCTCCCATGCGCCATCCGGCTTTTTCCGCTCTGCCAGCATGTACCGAAATCCGTAAAAGGTAAAATGAGGCCGCACATGGGTACGCTTTCCGTCGGAAATAAAAATAAATTCTGTTTTTGCAAGACGCAGGTTTTCATGGTAAAAGCAGCCGTCCTGCAGAATTTCACAGGCAGTCAGCCGAATCTCTTCCCCTTTTGGCAGCGCGCAGTCAAATTCCACCCATCCGGTCAGGTTCTGTCCGAAATCCAGAATGGTCTCACCCTTTGGGGATGTGATGACCTCAATCGGTTCAAAGACTTCTTTTTTTACGATCGGAAGGCTGTAACGTTCCGTAAGCCCCCCGCACTTTTCGGGACGTTTTTCTTGTGACGCGTTCCCAAAAAGCCCGGCGTCCTCCAATCTGGCATCGTAGATTTCCCCGTCATAGATCCCGCTGAATACAATGGGCGAAATCCGGCTGTTCCAGGTTTCATCCGTGGCCGCGGCAAGGTCATTGCCCACATACAATTCTCCGATGGCGTACAGTCTGTCCCCGTACAAATTGGGGATGCCTCCGTCAAATCCAAGGCGGCTCTTAAACCACCCTTCGCCCAGCCAGACTTCCAGTTTGTTCTCCCCTTCTGCCAGATATTCCGTCACATCATAGGTATATGCCTGCAGATGAAAATCATAGGAATGATAGCCGGGCGCCAGATACTCGTCTCCCACCTTTTTTCCGTTGATGTAGCACTCATAGACACCAAGGCCGCAGAAATACAGCCGGGCCTCTTTGACCTCTTCCAGACAGAAAGATTTCTCCAAAATATATCCTGCCTGCGCGTCTTCCTTTACAATGCCGCTGCCGGGCGTGATCCATTTTGCCCTCCAGGGTTCCTGGCACTTCCCTGTCTCGAAGAAACTGCTCCCCTTTGCTGTTTCCCCATTATCCGCCGTAACAATGACTATCCAGTCATAACGGCTTCTAGGCTCCAGTTCCACAGGGAAATCCAGACTGTCCCCGCCTACGGTCTCCCCGCTGTCATAAATCATATTTCCGTTTTTCTCAATGAAAATCCTGACAGATTCCTGCTCCTTTTCCGTTCCTTCTGCCTCCACCTTCCAGGAAAAGGAAAGCGGGTCATAGGAATAGCCCAAAGGGGTTATGATGTGATTTGTACGCAGTTCCGTTATTTTCATAGTAAACCTCCTGATCGGGGAACGATATGGGAACCGTCTCAACGGATGATTCCCATACGGTTCCTGAATTTTGTTTTATTCGAACTCGTCTTTTACAATCGTACAATTACGATTAAAATGTATTATGAGTGTGTTTTTCATCCGTTCTATAATGATTTATACGCATAATCCGCTTCGTTCATAATGTTTTTGTAGCCAAAATGTAGCCGCCATTTTTTGTTCACCTCATAGAAAGCTATTCACTGCCACCAGATTTTTATAACTCATTGTGAGTTCTTTCTGGTGGCTTACAAGTAAACTATGGATGCACTCTATAAAAGAACGATTATTGAAAACAACATTGCATTCTTTTCATAGCGATACTGGTAAATCCGTGTCGATATGATTCTATTTCACTTTCCAATGCCCAAAACGCTTTCCGCCTTCTCGAATAATCCTTCCCTGTTCAGAAAGCTTCTTCATTGTACGCTGTACCGATGCGATAGATTTTCCTGTCCTGGCCGCTATTTGCTTTTGATTAAGTTTATTATTTTCAGTCAGGAGATGTATTATTTGATTTTCCAAAACATCCTCTAAAACATCACCTAAAACATCATTTTGATGTTTTGGAATTTCTGTACCTTTCTTTTCGCTTTCTTTTTTCCATATCTCCCGAAGATTTCTGTAAAATACAACAACAAAATCATCTTTTTCTGTTCTAAATTCTACCTTACATCCAGTTGCATCACACAAATCCTTAATGCGCTTAAGTCCGGTAGCAAATGTTTCCATATCCTTTGAATAATATAGGACACCTGTAATTAACTTATTTCTGCGAATTGCTTTTTTATTGCCATCTAAAAATTCCTCTGGCATATGACCTTTCGGAAATCCGCCTGTTGTGTGAATTTCAATCCTGTCTTTAAAAACATCAATCTCATTACACTGATTGTTATTATATAATCTGTGCCCATAAGAATTAATAACCGCTTCCCGGATAGCTTCTATCGGTATCTCCGGTGTTTCTACTCGTTCAAGACCTATTATATCCGCTTTCCAGTCCATTGCATCAATGATATATTGCTCACATGCTTTGCTTAATCCTATAATAGAACCTTTATCCTCTCGACGTATATCTGTAAAAGTTGCTTTCACATTTGTAGCAAACTTTGCCATCTGAACATCATTTGTCGTACACGAGCAAAATAAAGTGGCTCCTGCATTTAAAAGATGTATGCCATCTTTAGCGAAAAGATCCAACTTTTCCAAAACAACAACTGGATCATCTGAATCAAATTCAATTCTGCCAACAGCCTTTGCTTTCGTCAAATACGTCTTAAATGCTGCCATATCAATATCTTCTATCGTATACTCGGATACCTGTTTTTCCCAACTGTATTTCTCTCCGCCCCTGGCTAACAGCATTTCCGAATACATTTCCTGTGACATAACAAGATCTTCATCTGCCTGTCTGATGCGTGCAACATTATGAGCAAGGTAAGGCTGCTGATCTCCAGAAAACTTTACGTATACCGTCTGCTTTCCACCTTCAAATGTCTTAATCGTGATTTCTGGGAAGATAGACGGCGTAATATGATTCTTAATCGCCTGACTTACTTTACGCAAGGTTTCATCGTTTATCACTTGTCCCAATACATCGCCATTGTTTCTAACACCAAAATACAATTCACCAGAACCATGCTTATTTAAAATAGCAACGATAGACGTGATAGCTTCTTTCAATTCTCCGGTCGTTTTCTTATATTCTATTTGCTCTGTCTCTATTCCAATGTTTTCCATCAAAACACCTGCCTTTACGATTTTCCTAAAGTCAGGAAAATCGACTAAATATTTTTTTCTTCGCTTTCTTTACTGTACTCTATAGCCTTTTTCTCAGACCTCTTACAAAAAAGTATTGGGCTTCAGGCTGTAACAATATACTACCTCGTCATCACTTTCTCCGAACAAATGCCTGAATTTTTCTAAATCCAGTCCGTCCTCTTCCGCCGCTTTTCTAAACACCTCTACAAATCTCGAAAAATCTGTTTCTTTTTCTCCAATTTTAACAGCTCCCATCTTTTCAAACACATATTTACTATGCTGATTATTTGATGAAATACGAATCAGGAAATAATCAACCTTCCGTATCTCATATACTCTTCTGGCAAATAACCGAACTGCTTTTGGCGCTATTCCCTGATTTCTTTTATTTTCCAACAGATCAATTCCTATTTCTGGTGTTTTACTATTCGGCTGCTGTAATTCTATACTCCCACAATAATCCCCTTTTCTTGTAAATAACGAAAAAGCGCTATCCGCATTATTTAATATCTGTTCCCACATCATATCTTTTGATATTGGATTCAAATACAGGGAGGCTTCCCCGTTCAATTGTCTATGCAGTTCTACATAATAACTTCTATCTGCGTCAGATATATTGCATATAATAAAATCCTCATCCGAAACAAAAATCTTACGTCCTGTCACACCTGTCGCGCTCCTATTCGCAAATCAAACAACAATTCGATATTCCAAAACATGGCTCAGGAGCCTTCTTGGTTCTACCTTGAATTTTTCTGCAAGAGCCATATATCTGGCATCCAGTTTATCCTTATATTCTTCTTCTGCGGTCAGTTTCTCTTCTTCCTTATATAACAAAAATTCTGATAATCCATGTGGTTGAAATCCTAGTTTTTCCATCAAATTTTGAGAAGCAATATTATCTGTATCTACCCTGCTTGCAAACTCATGGCGATCAGAAATTTTTGCAACTGTTTCTAAATACATCTTCAAAGCATTATATCCATATCCTTGATGACAATAATCACTTTTAATTTCTATGGCAATCTCCCAAACTTTCCTGTTTAAATTCTTTACTCCGCAATATCCAATAAAAATGTTATCTTTCTTCTTTGCTATTGTATAGTACAAGCTTTCCTCAGATAAATATTCCTGCCATAATTCATCTTTATATTCCGGCTTTGCAAAAGCAGATTTCATATATGCATATTCTTTTTTCAGTTGATAATATGGCTCCTTATCACCCTCAATGGCTTTTCTCAAGATTATATCGGAATTTTCACAAAGAATATTTTTATCAAATAAAGATAAATCGTATACTCCTCCCAGTAATGATGCTTCTTTCTTTTCTAAATAGTTAATTTCTTCTAAAAGCTCTTTTTCTTTTGCCTCTATAACCCGAAGCATCTCCTCTTTACTTATTACTTTCTGTCCCTCTCCGTTAAGTTTTTTCAAAATGTCCACTTCCTCAAGAAGCTGTTTTCTCTCTATTTTACTTGCTATTTCTTGCATAGACATATTAATATCACTTTCCCAAATGAGTCATAATTTTTCATAACTTCAATATAATCTCTTCCAAAATTGCTCTTCCTTATGGCACTAATACTTAATTCCTTTAAAAGTCAATTGGCTGGCATCTGAAATAATATAAATATGCTTCTTAGCACGAGTCATAGCCACATAAAAATCTCTCACATCCATTTTGTCCCTCGCATCAATAATAACACAATCAAATTCTAATCCCTTAGTAAGAACCGTCCTTGATGACAAACGTGGAAACGAAAATCTTTTTTCTGTAAAGTATTGCTGACAGCTCAATACTTCTATTGTTTCATGAAGAGTGACATTCTCCTCTGTCATATATGCATATATTTTTACAATTCGATAAAACAGTTCTGCACGATAAATTTTGAATTCAGTACTCTGTTCGAACCAACGTAATATGCCAAGAACCGACTTAGGGGTATCATCCTTACATACAGTTTCTATAAGCTGCCCTAAATCTTTATGTTTGCTTATTCTGCTAAAATCCGATTTTCCTTTTCCTAAATTTTTAATGTAGGATCCTAATTCTATCTGTATACCATTAATCATGGATTTTAATGACTCTAATAACGCAAGAGCTTTTTTTTCATTTTGTTCTGCTTCAATGCCGGCAATGATAGTTTCGGTTTCAGCCAAATCCTTCACTTCATCACACTGAAAAAAGCCTCCATTGTGCTGAGAAAATGATTTTTGTTTGTTAGGAAAAGCGTTGCCGGGTACGCTTTACACCATTTCATACAAAATGAAGCAATCGTATCTATCTCAAATTTCTCATTCCTAATCTGCTTCTTTTTCATTCTGTCTTGTAATGCGGCAACTCCAGCCCTCGTATGTGTTAGAATTAGTTGCCTTTCAGAGCAAGACTTCACAGCATTGGCTATCTCTTCAGTTTTTCCATAACCCGCTGGCGCAATTATGCCTACCATAGATTCATTTAGATATTCCCTTATCGTCTCCATAATTTATCCATTTAACAATTGCATTTATTGTTTTTGCCTCTTCTTTTTTTGATGATATATTTCCCCAATTTTCAAATATTGTTTTCCCTAATACTTCGCCCCCGGAAACACGTTTAAAAAATTCCTTCTTGCTGCAAATCTTTGCTACTTCCAATAAATCTGTATCTTTCAGATTATCTTTGAATGAATACCTTGCTGTTGCATACCCCTGCTTAATCAGTTCGTCCCATGTAGCATCTTTCTTTTCAGAATCCCATAAAAGCAGTTTTCCAAGCGGTTCTTTTGAAAGTAATGGTAGCAAAGCTGTCTCAATACACTTTCCTTCATCCCAAGAAAAGATAGGAATGCCTTTTGATAATAATAATTCCTTCTTTTTTTTATCCTCGGGACGATCATTATCAACCAGCACGGCAACATCAAATCCTAAGTCAGAAAATCTTTCTGCAACAGCTAATGCCTCTGCACCACCCTTTCCATCAGCAGTCCCCTGTCCGGGGACCTCCTCTCTCTCGTCCGGAGGGTTAGCCCAAATTCAATCCAGGTTCTGAAGCTTTACAAATTCATCAAACCTGGGCAATGCCAATGTAATCTTTCCATATTCCCGGGTATCTATGACCCCCTTTCTTTTCAGCCTCTCGCGATATACCGAGAAGAGCTGTGATTTCATTTCCAGCCGTTCTCTAAGATTTTTTACTCTGTTTTCTCCGCTTATCGAAATCTCTGTCAGCACCTTTTTATCCAGCTCCGAGACTTCGGCCCAGATTTTGCCATAGACATATTCTTCCAGATATTGGTCGTATTCGGGCAAAATGTCATCAAGGGTTTTTGTCTCACGGTTTTCCCAATAAAGATACCCCAATACCTGAAACGCAAATGGGTACCCTTTTGTCAGAACCGTCATTTTCTCTGCCATACTCATATCCAGATCAAATATGTCCATATAATGTTTTCGCACGGCCGTGTAATTCAGCGGCTCTAACATAAGCTTTGGCGCTCTGTATAAAAATGTAAGCGACCTGTCGTTCTGCAGATCATAAATATTCTCATACAGACCGGTCATGAGCAGAAAAACAGGCTGATCCTGTCTCAAAAAAATCTGAAAAGCACTTACAAAAGCTCTGATATACTCCGAATAAACAACCTCATCAATGGTGATCAATAATCTTTTGCCCTCCTGCCTGATCTGCTCCAGCATGAGTTCGATGGCATTTTCTATATCTGTAATGGGTGCCGCGTCTTCTACGGAGACCCCCAGTCCCAATGCTGAAAAATCGAATCTGGCTTTTAGGAATCTGGCGTGGATTTCCGGAATACCGTATAGCTTTGCGGCCAGACTCTGCAACAGATCCCGCGCGGGATTTAATTCCACCACGATCCACTTCTCATCCGCACGCATCTGACCTGCTATATTTGTCATCATAACCGTCTTCCCGGAACCCCTTACACCCGTGATCATGAAGATCTGGCTGGAAGGTGTCTCTGCCTCAAAATTCTCTATGATCTTATTCGTCTGTGCTATGCGTGAAATATACTGTAATGGCTTTTTCCCAAATGACAATGTAAATGGATTATTCATCGTCTCCACCTCATATATTTTTTATATGTTTCTATAACTTTTTATAAGTTTCTATTTTTTATATAACTCTTTATAAATTTATATAACTTTGAATATATTATATAACTTTATATAACTATTATCAATATAAACTTGTAAAACTTCGTTTGAGGAAGTATTGCTTTCCGCCAAAATTTCGTATAAACTAATGCATACAACGTCTTGGTCTGCTCTCTATGTATTGGAAACGGGCAGTTGTATTTTCAGTGTAAAATGGAGGAATTGGTAAAGTGGACAATAAGGAATACACAACAAAAGAATTGATGAAACGATTTTATCCCTACTATAAAAATCACACGGGCGTGCTTGTCATGGACCTGTTCTGCGCCTCTCTCACTACGCTCTGTGAACTGGTGCTTCCTATGATCATCCGGTTCCTTACCAATACCGGCATGCAGGACCTGGCGGCCCTTACCGTGGAAATGGTCGGAAAAATGGCACTGCTGTACCTGGCACTGCGAATCATTGACTGTATGGCAAATTACTATATGGCAGATATGGGACATGTCATGGGCGCTGCCATTGAGACGGATATGAGAAGAGATGCTTACGCACATCTCCAAAAGCTGTCCAATACATATTACAACAATACAAAGGTGGGACAGATCATGGGACGGATCACAAACGACCTGTTTGACGTCACTGAATTCTCCCACCACTGCCCGGAGGAATTTTTCATCGCGGCAGTAAAAGCGTTGATCTCATTTATCATACTGGCGTCTGTCAATGTGCCGCTGACTCTTGCGATCTTCATCATCGTTCCGGTCATGGCCTATGTGTGTATCAAATTAAACCGGAGAAGCCGGAGGGCTTTCGCGAAGCAGCGTGTCCAGATCGGGGAGCTGAATGCTTCCATCGAGGACAGCCTGCTGGGCCAGAAGGTGGTCAAGGCATTTACTAATGAGCCCATGGAGATCGACAAATTTGAAAAGGGAAATGTGAAGTTTTACGATATCAAAAAGGAAACTTACAGATACATGGCAGCATTTCAGACCTCTACCCGTGCCTTTGACGGGCTGATGAACCTGACTGTGATCCTGATGGGCGGCATTTTCCTTGTAAAAGGGTACATTACCGCCGGAGACCTGGTGGCCTACGTGATGTATGTGACAACGCTGATCGCCACCATCCGCAGGATCATCGAATTCGCCGAGCAGTTCCAGAGAGGGCTGACAGGTATTGAACGATTTCTTCAGATCATGGACGCGGATGTGGAGATATTTGACGAACCAGGTGCAAAAGAAATGGGTGTGCCGAAAGGTGATATTTCCTTTGAGGATGTTTCCTTTGAATATCCGGATGACCACAATACCGTATTCCGTCACCTGAACCTGACCGTACACGCGGGAGAAAAGCTGGCCATCGTAGGCCCTTCCGGGGGCGGAAAGACCACGTTATGCAACCTGATCCCCAGATTTTATGATATCAGCGGCGGCGTGATCAGGATCGACGGAGACGATATTAAAACCTTTACTCTGAAAAGTCTCCGCAGGAATATCGGGATCGTCCAGCAGGATGTGTATCTGTTTTCCGGCACCGTGATTGAAAATATTTTATATGGAAATCCGGATGCCACAAGGGAAGATGCCGTGGAGGCCGCGAAGAAAGCCGGTGCGGATGAATTTATCCGTGAACTGAAGGACGGGTATGATACTTATGTGGGCGAGCGGGGTGTCAAATTGTCCGGCGGACAAAAGCAGCGGATCAGTATCGCGCGGGTCTTTCTGAAGAATCCTCCGATCATGATTCTGGATGAAGCGACCTCGGCACTGGATAATGAAAGCGAATTCGCTGTGGCTCAGTCTCTCAACAGCCTGTCTGAAGGGCGGACCACGATCACCATTGCCCACAGGCTTTCCAGTATTAAGAATTCCGACCGGATCCTGGTGCTGACCGACCAGGGGATCACGGAGGAAGGGAACCATGAAAGCCTGATGGCGCAAAAGGGCACCTATTATCAATTCTATACCATGGCGGAACGGTTAAAATAAATAGGATACAGGAAATCTGTTATGGATGACTTTTCTATATATACCTTACAAGAACAGAGCAGCCTGACGTAGGCTGCCCTGTTCTTGTCATTTTATATACTTTTCTATTTTGCATGTGTGCTTTTTACTTTTCTTAGAATAATCAATTCCCACAAGTAAAATATTTCCACGATATGCTTCTAATGCTTTTCCATATTCCTTCTCATGAACCTGGCCGACCGCGCCTTTGGCTGATTTATTCCATTTCAATTCTACGACCATCGCCGGCTTATCCCCATGATTTTTCCGCGGCAGAAATACCAGGTCCGCAAACCCTTTTCCGGACGGCATCTCACGGATGACCGTATAGTACTGCCTTGCACTATAATAGGCCAGATCAATCGTATAGCTTAATGCGTTTTCATCATTGTATTGCAGGTGGGAGGTCTCAAAATGAGCCTCCTGGATTCCTGCTGCCACAGCCTTTTCATCCATAAGCCAGGTCGCTTTTAACAAGGCCTCTGAAACCTGTACCGAACGGATGACCTCCTCCCATCCTGCTGCCTTTACCACAGACACATATTCGTCCGCCACCTCAGAATTTGGAATGAACACCTCTTTTTCATCAAAGTCATATCCCAGATACCCAAGATGTATTAATAAGGTCAGCACATCCTCATAGCTATGAAAGGTTGTCATATCATTTGTAAAATTGCGGATATCAATCTTCTGTCTCGCACCGGCGATCATTGCGATCACCGTATCCTTCAGCCCATCAAAATTCATTTCTATATAAAGCTTTAATGCTTCGAAGGTCTCTGTCTGGTTCCAGTAGTTGTCGAACCGCCTGTTCAGCATCGCGCTCACAACAGATCTGGGACTGTAGATATCCAACCCTTTTCCCAGATGATATCCATCATACCAACGTTTTGTCTCCTCATAATCCATGTCATACCGCTTGCACAGGTCCTCGGTCTCGCCCGGGGTAAAGCCGGCAAATTCGGCCAGCGGCCCCGGATTTATCATCGAAAATTCGTCAAACATATTCAATGCCGAGTGTGTTCCATATTTTTTTACAGGCAGGATGCCGGTCATGTACACAAGATGGATATACCCTTTATCCTTCATCAAATCCCTCAGAAAATCCAGATACATTTTCTGGGCCTGGAAATCCTGCTTATACTCACGCAGAATACAGTCCCACTCATCAATGATCAAAATAAACGGGCATCCGGATTCCTCATAAGCCTCTTGCATACACCGGATCAGGTCACTCTCATCAAAATATTCTACCGATGGATATTCTTTTTTCAAATCACGGATTATCAGAAGCTTCATCCGCTCCAGCATTTTTTCCATATCATGGGTTCTGCTTAAGAACTCCTGAACGTTCAGCATGATCACATCATATTGATTGAGATACTTTTCAAAATCCTTCTCCGAGGCTATTTTAAACTTCCGGAACAACTGCTTCGAATCACAGCCCCGGCTATAATATGCCGCCAGCATGTTCGCGGCCATAGATTTTCCAAAACGCCTGGGACGGCTGACGCAGACAAACCGTTGTTCCGTAGCGACCACCTTGTTCGTATAAGCGATCAATTCCGATTTATCTATATAAATCTCAGAATTTACTGAAATTGTAAATTTTTCATTAGACGGATTTAGGTAAATTCCCATAAAAGGTCTCCTTTACTTCCCGGCGCTTCCTTGATCTTCGTGAAATATCAGATTCTTTTCAAATTATAACTGATACATAAGAAAAAAACAATGACAGACATATAGAATCCTGCGGATTCTTTAAAAAAGTGACAGTTCACTCCGCGCCATTCGCAAAAAAAGGTTGCGAAATCATACGGGAGCCGATAAAATAAGCATAAGTTGTTTATTAAGATATAACGTGAGGTAAATGAAAATGGATGAAATGAAAATGAAAAAAGTACCGGAACAGATCATCCGGCTTACGGATGTACATTCCATCGGTGTGATCGGGGATCCGGGATGTGAAGGACTTGGTACTTATAATATGAAAGTGTACGCCGGCGCGTTGGAGGAAAGCAGCAAGGATGATATCACGCTGATCGCAGGTGACCTGGTGCCGGTCGGGTCAGAACATTATTACAAAATGATCCGGGAGCTGACAGAGACTCTTGCCGGAAATGACGTCTACTCTCTTCGTGGGAATCATGATACAGGCGCCTATACGGACTATTTCGGCGAGAAAAATTATGCCCTGCTGACAGAGCATTTCGCAGTGGTCATACTGGACAATGCCTTCCGTACTTTTGAGGAAGAGGGGCTGACACTCTTATCCAAAGTCCTTGCGATGGATGAAGTAAAGCAGGTGATCATCGCGTTCCATATCCCGGTTCCCAATCATTTTATATTGAACTGTGTTTCCGAGGAAGAATTTTCCCGGCTGAAAGAGGCCTATGAGCCATGGAAGGCCAAAGTAAAATATCTGCTCTGCGGACATGTGCATTCCCGGTTCATCGACGTAGTGGACCAAATCCCTCTGATCTGTACCGGCGGCGGCGGTGCCATGATCGAGGATGTGTCAAAGGATATCAAAGCCTGCGATGTGGAACACCACATCATCCATTTCTATGAAAAGGACGGCGTACTGGACTACCGGATCACTGATCTCCCCGATGGCTGCTATGGACGTGAAAGCGAAGATCCGGTTCTGAAGCAAAAGCTCACTGAGACCGTACAGGGAGAGCTGCTGGCACATTTTAAATATTTGATGTTCGCTGACCGCGCAGAACGCAGAGGGATGGGGCAGATCGCCAATCTCTTCCGTGCCCTGGCCTCTTCCGAATATCACCATGCCCGGAATTTTTATTCCATACTGGAACGTCCCACATCTTTTATGGAATCTGTAGGAACCTATATACCTGGGGAGACCTTTGAATATGAGCATCTCTATAAAATGCTTGTCGAATACGCCAGAGCGCATCAAAGCCCCCTCACGGAACGAGCCTACGAAGGTGCCGCGGCGGCGGAAAAGGTACACGCAGAGCTTTTGAAAAAAGCATCGGATGTGGAACATTTCGCAGGGGAGGCCATCTATGTCTGCCCGATCTGCGGGTATGTCATGGCCGGGGAGAATATTCCGGAACGCTGCCCGGTATGCGGAGGTCCGCAAAGGCAGTATGAAGTGTTTGAGAAACAATGAATTGAGTAGGCGGCAGGTGATTCGTTCACCTACCGGCCTCTCACACTATATTGCGTGTCATAAAAGTCAGCCCTGAAACATACTTGCCTCAGAGCTTTAAATGTAATTTTTTTATTTTTTTGAAACTGCCCATCATGTTCCGGCAAAAATCCCTGAGCCATTAACATCTACAGCGCTCCAAAGAACCCGCGTCTCCTGTCTGACTACGATCCCATCATCCCGGGCACAGTATGTTACCAGCCAGACATCTCCGTCCGGGTCGTGACTATATACTTCTCTGGACACGGTTTTCTCTCCGTTTGCCCCTTCCTTTTCCATTTCAACCAGAATATATTCCGTCCCCTTTTTTGCAGTCAGTTCTTTCGGCATTTCCTCCGGCAGATATTCCTCTTTTTGTATGACCCGATGTTCCAGATCCATCTGGCAGACCGTAACACGCACCGGCCTGTACATGACCTCGTACTCTACGGTCACATTGCTTTTCTCCGTTTTGGTCTTTCCATTTTCCGTGGCCGTGGTTTCGCCGCTGAATGTGGACGACATCTTCACGCCCTCCGCTGATTCCCCGCTTGTCGAAACGCCCTGCCCGCGGGTCACATAGATCTTCCCGTCCTGTGTCTGGTATACCGGGTTCGCATAATAGACCTTATTTTCGTTTTCTTTTTCCGATAGGATATAAACCGTACCACTGATGTTATGCTCCACACTGTCCTCTGACTCATAGTACCGGATATCCGCGTAGATGCCTTCTGTATATACACTTCCCCAATAGGATTCTTCGTTTTCCATTGTCCAGTATGGGGTAAACATGCTGATGCCCTCCAGATTTTCGAAAGAAATTTCCCAGTCAGCGGGATCACTTCCTTTGCTTTTATCGATCTTTGCGTACAGCTTTCCCTCATATCCGGAATCATAGGGTAATTCGACTTCCTGCCCATCTACAAACCCGGACGCATGATCATTCAGATATCGTTCTATATCAAATAAATCGAGAAACTCATCTGTAATAAATACCCCGATCATCCGGTCACTTCCACCTTCCACACCCGCGTCCGGTACAGCCAGGGAACATCCGCAGAGGGAAGGTAGCAAAATCAGATATGTGATATATTTTAACGATTTTTTATGTTTCATCTCCATCCTCCTCCAGATTTCCATCAAATTTCAAAATATCCCCCACATCACATTGAAGAAAATAACAGATCCGGTTGATCGTGTGAAAACGGACTCCCTTTGCTTTTCCGCTGCGCAGGACTGACAGGTTGGCTTCGGTAATATTTACCAGCTTACACAATTCCTTTGAGGTCATTCCCCGGTCTTTTAAAACATCTTCCAGACAAACTTTGATTCCCATACTTTCCGCCTTTTTCATAGATAAATTATAACTGTTCAGGACGGCATGTCTCAGCTCCGTCTGCTTCACAGGCTATATGATCAGGTCATGTTCCTGCTTCAGTTTCTGGTCCTCATGCATATACCGGGCGAATAATAATACCGCCAGTACAAAGACGATCGAGAATACCGGCACATGTATTACGATGTCCATCTGGTAAAGGCTGGCATGGAACAGAACTTGTAGTACATTGAATGCCACGTCCACGGTAGCCGTGATATACAACGCTTTCGTACAGAGGCATTTTGAACATTTTGGACAGATTGCAGCAGGCTGCCCAGGCTTTGTCCGAATATGAGGTACACAAAAACCATATTCAGGAACCACAGAAGCCCCTGCAGCATTTCCTGTAGTTTTTCCGGTTCCGCCCTCCGGCAGAGGCACAAGATCCGGATCACCAGATAACCTGACAACACCGAATAAAAGGTACAGCCGAGCATGTATTTTCCCATTCCCGGAATGTTGGAAACGAACAGCCCTGGATTGACCATATAATAATTCACGATAAACAACAGGATACTGAGCCCCGGCAATATGTGGTCGATTCCAAGCAGCATATCTCTTTTCTTCAGGAGCAGCCAGAGAAAGCAGGGGATAAGACTCCATACGATATACAAAATGATCGCAGCTACATTTCCAAGGGCTCCGGATAAGGACAGATATCGGAGTAGATAACCTGCCTGTTCAAAGGGAAATGCAGCAAAGTTGGAAAAGGTTCCAGAAAAATTTGTCTGCAGCAGGCAGAAAACGACACAGGCAATTGCTTCGGCTGCCAGGATACGGGTCATTCCTTTTTTCTTCATATGCTCTCCTTTATTATTGTTTTACGATAATTTGTTATATAAATCATATCATAAAATTATTGTTTGTCAATAATTTTCTTGCGTCACATTATCTGATATGATACATTATAGGCATAGAGAACAGGCGCTAAGTGCCGGGTAACTATAATTCGCACGTATGCGCCTAAAGGACAGGCGCTAAGTGCTCATAATAGGAGGAAGAAAGGAAATGTTGTTTGTAGCTTATCCCAAATGTTCAACCTGCCAGAAGGCGAGAAAGTGGCTGACAGAACATAGCCTGAAGTTTGATGACCGCGATATTAAAGAGAAGAATCCCACGGCTGACGAATTGAAGGCGTGGCACGAGAAAAGCGGGCTGCCACTGAAACGGTTCTTTAATACCAGTGGTATGCTCTATAAGGAGATGAATCTGAAAGAAAAACTGCCCGGCATGAGTGAGACCGAGCAGTTTGACCTGCTTGCCACCAACGGGATGCTCGTCAAACGTCCGATCCTGGTAACAGACGAGACTGTATTGGTAGGTTTTAAAGAAAAAGAATGGGAATGCCTGTTATAACTGTATCCTGTCACCGGAATGCATATATCCCAGCCTTTCTCCCATGATCTCTTTCATCATCTGAAAGGCCGGGATCCCGGTACAGTGTCCTGTGTAAAACTGCGTATCCATCCTTCGTAATTCCTTTGCCACATCCTGGATCAACATGATCTCATCCGAAGCATGATCTGTCCTTTTTATCATATGAAAGCCGCTGATCACCACATCCGGATTACATTGGTACAATTCTCGGAAACGATCCAGAATATTCAGTATCCCGTTGTGTGCGCAGCCAGAGATCAAGAGCTTTTTATTTTCCGCCTCCACAACCATATACTGTTCATGGTCAAAGGAATCCTGCATGTAGGTATCCCCCTCTTTTCGTTTCAGCCTGAGATTACTTTTCGGCCATTTTCTTCGACCCGTAACTTCTGAAAAGACCGAGATTTCCTGATCGATCCTGCATCCTTTCTCCACAATCACAAGCTGCGGCAGCTCCAGGATTTTTTTATTGATGCCGATATATTTTTCTCTTCCATACACAGCCTTTTGGGCCAGGCCGGCTTTCTCCGACGGGGAAATCCCACAGGACATCCCGCAGTCCGGCTCCTTTTGGGACAGGCTGATTTCCTCCGGAAAGGAATAATAATCGTATCCCGCGCGGGCATGGATATAGATTTTCGCATGGGGATTCTGCTCTGCAAAGGACAGTATCCCACCGGAATGGTCGTAGTGGCCGTGGCTTAAAAATACTATATCGATCGTGTCCAGGTCCACACCCAGTTTTTTTGCGTTTTCCCATGTTTTTTCGGATGCTCCCGTATCTGCCAGTATCCTGTGCTTTTGTGTTTCCAGATAAATACAAAAACCATGTTCCGCATATACTTTTGCTTCTCCGATCGTATCTTCCATCAAATTTATGATTTTCATAAGAAATGCTCTCTCCTTTTTTGGTTTCTATTTCGCTATAAATCTTACATATAACCATCCATCGTAAAACCTGGCGCCGGCTACTTCTTTTCCTTTCAGCGGATCCGGAAGCAGGAACCGACGCTTTTCATTACGGACCGTAATGATCAGTTCCCCACTGACAGCCTCCAGATCGATCTCTTCCTTCTCTGCAAATGGCAGAGATAATTTTAATATCGTCTCCCCATCCTTTTTCTCCGTCTCCATGATCCGGTCCGTAAAAAATATTTCCATCGGATCTCTTTCTCCATAGAGCAGCTTTGCAGCCTCACTCAAAGCCTCTGTTCCCTGTAGCTCATGATCCTGCAGTTCCAGCGTGAACAGCGGAAGCTCTCCAAAGCTTTCTTCCAGTTCCCGCAGGCTTTTCTCCTGCATAGAGAGCCACGCATGGAAATAGCCTTCCAGTGCATCTCTCGGATAGATCCGGTTGACGATCACGGCGTCCACATTATAGCCATATAAATGCAGACAGGTAAAATTATGTTTTGCTTCCCGGATCACGATTTTCTCCGGAGTCGTAACGATCCGCAGGCTGACCACAGACTGGTCATTCATGAGGCACTGTAGTTGTTCCAATTTATCCACCAGATGCGTCAATTCATCAAACACATCGTCTTTTGGCATAGGAATCTTCGCAATTTTTTCCACAGCGGGTCCTGCTGCTTTTACGAGCTTTCTCTTCACAGGAAGCAATGTACGCAGCAGATTGCCGAATTGCTCCGGAAATTTTAACAGCGAAAGCGTCTCGCCGGTGGGCGCGCAATCTATGATCATAACATCAAACCCTCGGTTTGGTGACATCTTTTCAGCGGAAGCTCGCTGAGGCTCGCGCAGGTCATCAAACCTTCGGTTTGGTGACATCTTTTCTAAATCTAATATTTTAAATAGAGAAAATAGCTCCTCCAGGCCGGGAAATACCAGAAGCTCCTCGGCCTCTATTCCATTCTGCGCATGACTGGTAAGTAATTCTTTCAGATATCCCTGCAGCTTTCCCCATACTTTTTCGCTTTCACTGACCACATTGATCTCCAGCGCATAGAGATTTTCGCTGATTTGTAAAGGCTCACCTGCCAGTTTCACTCCGAATGCATCTCCCAGGCTGTGGGCCTGGTCCGTACTCATCACCAGCACCTTTTTTCCCTGTCCGGCCAATCTGCAGGCAGTCGCCGCAGCCACGCTGGTCTTTCCTACTCCGCCTTTTCCTGTATAAAAAATAATTCTCATATTCCGCCTCCTAGTACAGCCCTGTGCCCTTCACGGTAAAATAATATTTACATGGTTCTCATAGAAGTCAAATATACATGCAAGCATGTCCACTTGGCTCGTTGCTTCGCGTGAATAAACGTATCAATACATTAATTGATCGTAACTTTCCTTGCCCTTTTTTCTCCCTCTTCTTTTGTTGTGTCTTCTTCCCTCATCAGTTCCATTCCATACTTCAGAGTCATTTGGAGCAACTCCTTCCCTTTTATCCTCATCTCCTGTCTGACAGGCTCCGGAAGCAGGCAGTATATCGCTTTTAATTCATACCATTTTGCCTGCAGTATATTTTCTAGAAATTCTTTTTTCATGTCCTCTCTCCCCGTTATGAAAACCATATTTCCAGGATATCCCCCTTCTGCTTCGCGCCGGAAATCCCGCATTGCCGCAGTGTATCCGGCAACGCAATATTTCGCTTAAAATTTCCCGCTTTCAAAATGATATTTCCCCCGGACTGATACAGGTCTAAATCTTCTTTCTGCGCACAGGGCAGGAATAATTTCAGCACATATCCTTCCTCTGTTTTCTCATAGTTCTCACCGCCTTGATGCTTCTGCACCTCAAATACCGGGCAGCCTTCCAGTACATCCCCACAGATCCGGTCCAGTGCTTCCAGGGTACACAGCTCTTTTTCATACCACGGGACCCGAACCAAGGGAACCTTTCCAAACACTTCCTCCAATTCTGCCAGGTATTTTTTCTGCAGCACTTTCCAGCCTTCAAAAAAACGATTGTCCACAGTTTCCGGCAGCACGCGGTTGATATAAACGCCATCCACGTAATACCCATACAAATTGAGGTACATATAGTTTCTTCTTGTTTCCTCCACAACCATTTTTTCCGGCAGTGTCACGATACGGACCGTTGTAATCTCGTCATCCTTCAACAGGTTCTGCAGCCCGGCCAGCCTCACATAGAGACGTTCTATATCCGTCATCGCATGTTTGTCCGGAAGTTCTATTTTCAAAAATGCTCTGGATAAGGGAGATAATATGCGCATCGCAAGCTTTTCTACAGGGAAAAATTTTTCCATATACCAGCACATCAGTTCCGGAAATTTCAGCAATGCCAGCGTCTCCCCGGTAGGTGCACAGTCAATGATGAGCCGGTCATATGCGCTGTTTTCATATAGATCCAGAATTTTCAAAAGTGAAAAAAGCTCTCCCATTCCCGGTAGTCCCATGATGGAAAATATCTCATCTGCCCCGCTTATCTCCACTCCGGTGGAGCCCAGCAGATTTTCGATCGCACGCACCATATCCTGATATTCGTGTTCCATCATATATTCCGGGTCTGCCTCCAGCGCATACAGATCCGAGGTGATCCGCGTCTCTTTCCGGCCGACCTTTACCCCGAACAAGTCACTTAAGTTGTGCGCCATGTCTGCCGAAAACAGCAGTGTCCTCTTCCCTTCCTGTGCTGATTTTCTGGCATGCGCCGCAGCGATGCTGGTCTTTCCTACTCCTCCCTTGCCTGTAAATATTAAAATTCTCTCCATTCTGTTTCCTCCTATTATGAGCACTTAGGAACTGTCCTTTAGGTGCTTACGTGCGAGTTATAGTTACCCGGTCCACTTAGCGAGGTCCTTACGAGCTTAGTGGCGGTGTAACTTCTATATTATTTAAAGCAGCGCCCCCTCCCTCCGGTCGAGGGTATGTCGTTGCAAAGCACTTTCTCATTTCATTCTTTTTCCGAATTATTCGAATATCGAAATATTTATCCTAACAGAGGAGTTCGAAAATCGAACCCCTATTTATTTTATTCAATTACAATCTTCCGCACTTTCTTTTCCGGTCCTGCCTGGGCCTTCTCATATTCCTCATTCAACCCTTCCAGCACTTTATCGATCAACTGTATCCCTGTCTGCAGCTCCTGGGGTGTCAGCTTGCTCAGTATAGACTGTCCATAATGAAGCAGCTGATCTATGATATCTTTGATACAGGCCATCCCCTGGTCTGTCATCCGGATCGTGACCACCCGTTTATCTTCCGCGCTCCTCCGCCGTTCCAACAGTTTCCGCTTTTCCATCCGGTCCACGATCCCCGTGACCGTATTCAAAGGCACCTGAAGATAATCGGCCGCCTGCGTCATGTTCACCTCGCCCCTCCGGTAAAGCAGGAGCATCACAAAGACCTCGTTTTTAGAGCAATCCAGCAATATGTTCTCCCATGTCCGGGGCGAGATCAATGCCTTCACCCTGTCGAAATACTCAAAAATAATCTTTTCAAAATCCTGTATTCCTGCCATACATTTTCCATCCGCAAAATTACTTCTTCTCTCGAAGTAATTTGAATATAATCCTTTTTTATGGATTTGTCAAGGTTTTTGATGGACTTTGGATACTTTCAGATTCTGATCTACTGTAGGAGCCGGAAGTCAGCTTACTCATGATATAGAACAATTTGTTCATATCTACAGGTTTCGCCAGATGTTCGTTCATTCCGGCATCCTTTGCCATTACGACATCTTCCTCAAACGCATTGGCGGAAAGGGCTATGATCGGAATGGCTCTGGCATCCGGCCTGTCCATTCCGCGGATCACGCGCGCCGCTTCAAACCCGCTCATAACAGGCATCATCAGATCCATGAGAACACAGTCAAAGGTTCCCGTATCTGATTTTGCGAATGTATCCACAGCAATCTGCCCATTATTCGCGGTCACTACTTCCACTCCCCACTGCTCCAGGATAAATTCTTCGATCTCGCAATTTAATTCGTTATCTTCCACCAGGAGAACATGCATTCCGGCAATCTCGGCATTCCTGTTTCTGTCCTCGTCCACAGACTGTGCGTCCCACCTCTCATCAATCTTGAAAGGCAGGCTGACCTGAACCGTGCTTCCCTTTCCGATCTGGCTCTCCACCTCAATCGTGCCATTCAACTGCTCTACCAGCTTCTTCACGATAGACATACCAAGCCCGACACCGTTATAGTGTGTCCGCGCACCATGATTTTCCTGGGTAAAGGGCTCAAAAATATGCTTCCTGAAATCTTTTCCTATCCCAATCCCGGTGTCTTCGATCACAAACCGATATTCTGCGGTCCCACCTCCGCATCCGGTTTCCTTCACCCGGATAAAGACCGAACCCTGCGGCCGGTTATATTGGACCGCGTTCTCGATAATATTCATCAAGATCTGCTTTAAGTGCAGCGGATTTCCGATCAATCCGCTATGACGCAGGCCAGCTTTCTCCAGCTCCAGACGGATACCGGCCTCATCCGCCTGTGGGCTGATAATTGTAACGCAGTCATCCAATATATCATGAAGGTTAAAGGGCTCTTCTACAACTGCAGGCCTTCCGCTCTCCAGCTTGCTGACCTCAAGGACATCATTGACAAGAGACAGCAGGTGCCCTGCGGATACCCGGATCTTTTCCCTGCATTCACTTTGCTTTTTAGGATTCTCCGGGCTTTTCTCCATGATGGAAAGCAAACCTAAGATTCCGCTGAGCGGAGTACGGAGATCATGGGACATCCTGGAAAGAAATTCGCTCTTCGCAGAATTCGCCCGCCTGACTTTTTCCAACAGCTCCATGATCGCCAGTTCCTGCTTTTTCCGCGTTTCGATCGTCTCGGTAATGTCCTGATGATATCCATTCATGCAGACACCCGGTTTGTCAAATTTTTTATCCAGCAAGCCGCCGCAGCGGACATATATTTTTCCCATAGCCGGATGGTTCCACGGATACACCACTTCGGAACGTCCGCTTTCTATCATCTCCTGTACGCATTCCTGCACCATCTTGACATAGTCCGGTTCAATATTTTCAAACCAACGCTGATAGCACTCTTCCGGTCCGATATCTTCCGGCACTCCCAGAAGCATCCGCATGACCCTGTCCGCATACATCCTGGGAGCCTGGCCGTCCTCCATTTCTATGGTCCAGATGCCGGTCCTGGCGCCCTCCAGGACATCCTCCATGCTCTTTCTTGTCTCCAGCTTATACTGCTCTTCCTGCTCTACCACAGCATTTACATCCCGAAAGGCAAAAATCGCGCTGTTTTCCTCCTCCTTCCCCGCGGCGGAAAAATGTATCTCCAGGTTTTTCAGCCCCTGGCTGTTGCCTCTCACCTGATATCGGGCATAAAACTTCTTTTTTGTTCTCAACTGGCCGAGAACATATTCCTTTTTTGTCATCACGCGGAGCCGTTCCTGATCCCCAGGCGCCACGAACAAGGAAATATACTTCTCCATAGCCTTCTGATAGCCTTCACCAAAATTGACGGCCTCATCGCCCCACATACTTTTATTTTCCCGATACGTCTCACATTCATCCGTATCGAAATCCACCTGATAGATGCACAGATAGTCCACATTGAGCGCGTAAAGAACGTTATAGCTGCGCTTCTGAAGCTCCCGGACCAGATTCCGCCTTCTCAGGGACGAAACAATAAAGTGCGCCGTGATCTGGAGCATAGTCGATGTATATTCCATGGATTGCACAGGCGGGTTATCCACGCCGTAAAAACCGATGATCCTGCCGTCATCATGAAGCGGGACTACCACAAGGGAAGTGATATCCTGGCTCTCCAGTTTTTCATATAGGACCGAATCGCTTTGCCTGATATCTTCCAGGTCATTAATAATAATATGGCTTCCGTCCCTGAACTTCTGATACCAGCTTGCGCACACCTCCGGCGGAAGATCCTGAAGATTCTCTTTTTCCGGGCGTACCCCCTGAGCCACCCACTCATAGGTATTATCATCACCGCCGGATTCATTTTTCTCAAATATATAGGTCCGCTCCCCGTTCAATGCCTTGCCCAGATACTCCAGCAGCACCTCCAGGGACTGGTCCGGAGTTTCCTCCAACAAGGCGGCGCGGAGCCCCTCGTTAAGGGTAGCTTCCAGATGCCGGACACCCTGCTCCATGTTCCCCTGCTGCTCCTGGATGCCGGCGTCCAAATTGTCAAAATCCGCCCACAAATTATCCATAAATTCCTCCTTCTGTCACCGCGGCCTTGCACTATTTATTCTTCTGATAGATCAATGCCAGCTGCTTCAATCTATTCAGCATTTCCTCATCCACGATGTCCAGCCCAAAGCTCTTCATCATCTGGCAGAAAACAATGAACTTCCGGTTAGACCGTTCGGCGGAATCCTGAAATACCATCGGGTTCATCCAGATGTTCGCCGCGAGAGTGATCAATTCCGCCATCTCTTCCGGATAATCTGTCCGGATCGTACCATCCTGGATCCCCTGTTCAATGATCGGCAGGATATAGTTCGGCGCCACTTCATCCACCGTATCCAGGAACATGCTGTAAAGCAGCCTCGGGTTATTGCCAAGGCCAGGAGCCGCCTCGAAAATATCATCCATTGCCGAACGGCCGATGGATTCCTTAAAAATCGTTTTTAGCTTTTCACTTCCGGTCATATCCGTACGGTTGCGGATCTCGGCAAGCATCTTGTTCGATTCCTCTGTCATCCTGTCTGTAACCGCGACCAGAATATCTTCCTTTGATTTAAAATGATGATAGATCGCGCCCTTGCTCAGCCCTCCCAGGTTATTGATGATTTCCTGAATGGAGGTATGTTCATAGCCCTTTTCCAAAAACAAGCGCATCGCTACATCTAATATCAGATTTACGGTTTCTTCCGGGTGTTTATTTCTAGCCATAGCGTTGTCAACTCCTTACATACTGAACGTATGTCAACAGTATCATATGGTCTGCAGATACGTCAAGCACAAAATCTGGAATCAGTCCGTGTACTTTTTTACAGATGTACCATTCAATCCACTGTAACAGCATGAACCATTGAACACCTTGTAACACGATCATCCCATAATAGAATTCTAGCATATCCATTTGCTTCTGACAACTCATATAACACCCATATAGCCATAAAAAGCGGAAGCATTTACAGGAGAAAATCCCGAAATCATGAGCAACCACCTATACCAGGATTTGAAACAAGAAAGGAGACGCGCAGTATCAAAATGCTACACGTCTCCAGAATACAATAAATTTCCGGTTTGCCCTCTCGGCAGAATTCAACTTTTCACTTCCAGCCAGATCCGTCAAGTGACAAACCTAAAAGTCTCTTGTAATATTTTTCAGCCATTTATAGCTCTTGTAATGCCGGTAAACGAAGGGGATCTTCACGAATTCATCGAGATAGATCAGAAAATATACCCACATCGGCGGGAGCTTCAGGACAAACGCGCTGAAAAATCCAAGCGGTACGGCGAAGAGCCACATATCGATCACATCGCAGATAAAGCCCCACCGGGAATCCCCGCCGGCACGGAAGATCCCGCAGATAACCGTACTGTTCATGGCCTGGCCGAGAACGGAATACATATTGATGAACAACATGATGCTGAGATATCCTTGTGCCACGGTACTTAAATCTGCCATATTCATAAACACCGGACGCAGAATGAAGATCAGCGCCCCACCCGCGATCCCGCTGATAAAGGTAATGATACAAAAACGGGACGCGTCTTCTTTTACTGTCTCCATCTGCCCGGCGCCGATTTCCTTACCTAGCAGGATCGCGCCTGCGTTGGCAATTCCAAAGCAGACGACGGTTCCCAGGTTCTTTGCCACGACAGCCACCGCGTTCGCCGCCACCATATCACTTCCCAGATGCCCCATGATCACCGAATACATAGAAAACCCAACACCCCAGCATACTTCGTTTCCAAAGGCCGGAAGAGAATATTTCATAAAATCCTGGAACAATACTTTATGATGCTCCAACAGGAGCGCCGGGCGGAAACGGATGGTCTCGAAACGGCTGGCATCCACCATGCAGATGAGCAATTCGATCCCCCGCGCGACCGTCGTCGCGAGAGCGACACCGAGAATCCCCATTTGGGGCAGGCCAAACAGACCAAAAATAAATACGGCGTTAAGAACAATATTCAACCCCAGGGCGGAGCCATTGGTGATGGTCGCGAATATCACCCGCTCAATGGAACGCATGGTACACAGATAGACCTGGGAAATGCTCATAAAAAGGTAGGAAACACCTACGATCCGCAGGTAGGACATCCCTGTGTCGATGAGCTCCGGATCGGAAGTAAAGACCAGCATCAAAAGCTTCGGGAAAAAGCATGCCAGCATAAAAAATAAAAAGGAAACCAGGATCGACAGCTTCATGCCGATCCCCATGATCTTTTCAATGGTCCGTGTATCCTTCTTGCCCCAGTACTGGGCGGCCAGCATCCCGATCCCGGAGGAAATGCCGGAATAGACCAGATTTAAGATAAACATGATCTGGCTTGCCAGGGAACCGGCGGAAAGCGCGGTCTGGCTGACCCATCCCAGCATGACCACATCTGCGGAACCCACCGCCGTGGTGATCAGGTTCTGGAACACAATGGGAAGCGTAAGACGGAACATATCCCGGTTAAAAGTCGATGATTTTGTCATTGTAGTCTCCATGGTTAAATCCTCTGTCTAATATCCAGATCACTGGCCTGCCACTTTTGACGCGTTCTCCAGAAGCCCTTTCAGGATCCGTGCCAGGATCACGGTACTGATAACGGCCAGCATCAATTCCGCCACAAACGCGCCGTAGGCGATTCCATTTACCCCAAAAAGCGTATTCAGGATCAATGTCGCCGGGATCTCAAATACGATCTTACGCAGAATCGCAAACACCAGCGATATCTTTCCTTTTCCCATACTCTGAAATACGCCGACTCCAAGAAAATCAATAGACAAAAATACAATAGCAGGGCAAAAGGCCCGCAGGAAGGTCGCTCCATACCGGACGATCTCTGGATTTTTTATAAAGAAACGAATCAGGCCAGGAGCAAAGATCCATCCCAATACCGCCACTGCTGCCAGACAGGGCGTCAGTAATCTCCGCATGAAGCGGATCGTGTCATCCATCCTCCGGTAGTTTTTGCTGGAATAGGAATAACCCACCAGAGGCATGATCCCTTGTGTCCCGCCCAGCGCGACCTGCATCGGGATCATGTAGATCTTCTGTGCGATCCCGATCGCGGCCACTGCTTCCGTACCGTAACCTGACATAAGATTGTTCAGGATGGTCATTCCGGTCACGTTCAGCAGGTTCTGGATAGAGGCCGGGATCCCTACTCCGCAGACACCCAGCACGATTTCTTTTTTGAGTGTAAAATCCTTTGGATTCAGGCTGATAAATGTACGGCTCCGTTTTACAAACAGCAGCACAAGGAAATAGGCACACGCCACGCAGTTGGAGATAAAGGTCGCCAGCCCCGCTCCTGCCGCTCCCATCCCAAGTCCCCAGGGCATGATAAAGATGGGATCCAGGATGATATTTAAAATACATCCGCTCATGGTGCCAATGCTGGCATGAAAGGCGGCTCCCTCCGACCGTACAAAATATGCCATCACCACATTGACAATCGACGGCGCCGCGCCGAACAGAACCGTCCATTTCAGGTAAGCCGCCGTAACATCCATGGTTACCGCGTCCGCTCCCAGAACCGTCAGAAGCGAGGTCTGAAACAGCCGGCAGATCAGGGAGATCAGCAGACCTCCGGCAAGAGAACAATAGAATCCGAAGGCCGCGCTTTTTTTCACCATATCAAAATCCTTCCGCCCCAGAGCCCGGCTCATCATACTGGAGCTGCCTACCCCAAATAAATTGTTGACCGCATTGAAGGCCAGCATGACCGGCGCTGCCAGGGTCACGGCCGCATTTTGCAGCGGGTCATTGAGCATCCCGACGAAATACGTGTCAGCCAGGTTGTAAATGACCATGACCAAAGAACTCAATACCGTTGGAACCATCAGCTTCTGCGCCGCTTTTGGAATCGGCATGTCCTCAAAAATCGTCTTATTTTCTATTTGACTCATTACATCATCTCCCTGTGATTGTGACTCTATCCATTCGTTTTGCGTCATTCCATATTGAAATGGGGCGCCCCTCTTATGGACGCATTATATAGTATAGACTCATTTTCCTCAATTCACAATAGCAGTCAACGAGCAAATTGTAATGAGAAAAAACCGACTGTACTTTCATCGATACAGTCGGTTTCTGTTGCCTATATTCCTTCAGATACTCTTAATTGCCGGCGCAGCCATGCTTGTCCTCCTGGCAATGTCCCTGGCAATTTCCTTCCTGATGCCCATGCTCATGATGGCTGCATTGTGTATCCGGATTGTAGTCCAGATTGCCTGCCAGAAATGCCCGGACCGCGTCATCGGCTGATCCTGATACCCCGCCGTAAAGCTTGATCCCGGCCTCCGCCAGAGCCACCTTTGCCCCCTGGCCAATCCCGCCGCAGATCAGGGCATCTACTTCCATACCGTTCAAAAAACCGGAAAGCGCGCCGTGTCCGCTTCCGTTGGTATCAACAACCTGTTCCCCGGTAATCCGGCCGTCTGCCACATCATAGATCTTGAATTGTTCTGTGTGTCCAAAGTGCTGGAATATCTCTCCGTTTTCAAATGTAACCGCAATCCTCATTTCGTTTTCCCCTTTCATGTGTACGGCCTGATTTTGAGCCGTACCTGTTGTTCTACATTGTTTCCCTTTTTTACAGGTTTTATGACAAAAACAGGCGGCGGAACCTTCACAGAGGCGGTAATGCCCTCCTGCGATCAGAAGCATTTTTCCATGGACAATGCTGTCCGCGATCTTCTCCCTCGCTGCTTCGTAAGTCTCCGTCACTGTCGTCCTGGAGATATCCATCTGTCTGGCACACTGCTCATGGGTCAGCTTCTCCAGGTCGATCAGGCGGATCACCTCATACTCGTCCACCGTCAGGATGACCTTTTGTCCGCAGGAAATTCCCTCCGGGATAAAGCTGTCATAGGCAGGTTCAGTACAGATCCTT
>CAZFXM010000031.1:0-43219 GCA_964523125.1 uncultured Clostridium sp.
ATACGTCCTGATAAACTTTTTCCGCGATGGGCCGGTATTTCGCCATCTGCGCGTCTACATGGGCGTTGATCTTTTCGGCGTAATCCCTGTCCTTCATGGACTTGGTGTTCACCTTTACATTCACTGCCGCACCGCACATGGCGCTCAGGCAAAACACGACGCCGGTAGCAGCGTCTGAGATGGCCAGCACACTGCCCTTGGCCGCGAATTCCCTTTGCAGCTCAATGGCCTCGCAGCAGAGATCGAGAATCTCCAACGGTGCGCCCGCGGCGTCCCTGAGGCACTTTTCCATCACCTCGTCCCGGGTGGGATCGTCCTTTGGGATACCATAGGCACGGCTGAGCGGCTCAAAGCATTGAGCGTCCTTGTTCACGCACGAGAGCAGCTTCACACGAAGCTCCTGTGCCCGTACCATCAGGGTTCTGACGTCTTCTTCCACATCCGCATACTTCTTTTTTCCTACGGTAAGCTCGCCCACCATGTTGCCCAGAGCGATGCCGATCGCTCCCACCAGGGCGCTGGCCCCGCCGCCTCCGGGAACGGCGGACTTGGAAGCCAGGGCCTCGGTAAATTCAGTCACGTTTTTGTTCAACATAAGCCTACCTCATCAGAACAGCCCGGAGATCTTGCCGTTTTCGTCTACGTCGATCTTCTCTGCGGCGGGAACCTTGGGCAGGCCGGGCATGGTCATAATATCGCCGGTCAGCGCCACAATGAAGCCCGCGCCGGCAGAGACCTTCAAGTTACGCACCGTAACGGTGAATCCTTCAGGCGCACCCAGAAGGGCGGGGTCATCGGAGAAGGAGTACTGGGTTTTTGCCATGCAGATCGGCATATTGGCAAAGCCAAGCTCCGCAAGCGTCTTCGCCTGTTTTTTCGCGCCATCGGTCAGCTGTACGCCGTCAGCGTGGTAAATACGCTTACAGATGGCCTCCAGTTTCTCTTCAATGGAGCTTTCCAGATCATAGGACTGACGGAAATTGTTTGGCTGCTCACACAGACGGACCACTTCCTCGGCAAGCGCAACGCCGCCTTCGCCGCCCTTGGCCCAAACTTCGCTCAGAGCCACGTTCACGCCCAGATCTCTGCACTTGGCTTCCACCAGGTCCAGCTCCGCTTTTGTATCGGTAGGGAAGGCATTGATGGCCACCACGCAGGGCAGGCCGAACACATCTTTTATATTTTTTACGTGCTGCAGCAGATTAGGCATACCTTTTTCCAAAGCCCCTAGGTTTTCCTGGTTTAAATCGGCCTTTGCCACGCCGCCGTGATACTTCAGCGCCCGCACTGTGGCCACAACCACTACCGCCGACGGTGTCAGGCCCGCCATACGGCACTTAATGTCCAGGAATTTTTCCGCACCAAGATCGGCAGCGAAGCCCGCCTCAGTGACAGCGTAATCGCCCAGCTTCATGGCCATGCGTGTGGCAGTGACGGAGTTGCAGCCATGGGCGATGTTGGCGAAAGGACCGCCATGGATGAAAGCAGGCGTACCCTCCAGCGTCTGAACCAAATTAGGCTTGAGCGCGTCCTTCAGCAGCGCCGTCATAGCGCCCTCGGCCTTCAGGTCGTGGGCGGTGACAGGCTTGCCGTCATAGGTGTATCCGACGATGATACGTCCCAGGCGGGCCTTCAGGTCAGGAATGTCGGAGGCCAGACAGAGTACCGCCATAACCTCGGAGGCAACCGTAATATCAAAACCGTCCTCTCTCGGTACACCCTGCATCCGTCCGCCCAAACCGTCAATGACATTGCGAAGCTGCCGGTCGTTCATGTCAACACAACGCTTCCAGGTAATCCGTTTGACGTCAATGCCCAGCGCATTGCCCTGTTGGATGTGGTTATCCAGCATCGCAGCCAGCAGATTGTTGGCAGCGCCGATCGCATGGAAGTCGCCGGTAAAGTGCAGGTTTATGTCCTCCATGGGAACTACCTGGGCATATCCGCCGCCGGCGGCGCCGCCCTTGATACCGAACACTGGGCCCAGGGAAGGCTCACGCAGAGCGACTATGACGTTTTTGCCGATTTTCTTCATGCCGTCCGCCAGGCCGACGGAGGTGGTAGTCTTGCCCTCCCCGGCAGGGGTGGGAGTGATGGCGGTGACCAGGATCAGCTTGCCGTCCGGCTTGTCTGCCAGGTCTTTTAACATACGGTAATCCACCTTGGCCTTGTAACTGCCGTATTGCTCCAGATACTTTTCATCTACACCGGCCGCGGCCGCAATCTCGCGGATGTGCTTTGGAGTGCATTCCTGGGCTATTTCAATGTCAGTTTTAACTTCCATTTGCGTTTCCTCCTTAAATATGTTATATTATTATCAAAGCTATATTTATTATAGCATGTCCGGCAGATAGAGACAAGTGCAGAATCCATCATTTGTGAAAAATTTCCAGCTGTGCGGTTGGAAATTTTTACGGCCTGTCCGTCAAGCCGGAATACGTGTGATACTGTTGCCACACAACAAAAGAATCCATACTTTTGCTTCCCTGCAAAACGGCGGAGCAAAACTGTAAAAGTGAGGTGAGATTTGATGCATGAACAGGAACAACACCATGATCACGCACATGGCGCCACGCCCATGGAGGAGCTGACGGCTATGCTGCGCTATATGGTCGGACACAATGCCGCTCACACCAGGGAATTGGCAGAGCTTGCCGGGCAGCTGGATACGGCTGGCAGGCACGGGCAATATGAGCAGGTGATGCAGGCAGTGAAGGAATACCAGCAGGCGAATGGACGCTTGCAGGACGTCCTGGAAAATCTGGAGTAAAGGAGGGTCGGCCAATGTGTCTTTCTACAGTTTATCGCGACAGCGTGAAGCAGGACAACGTGGTTATGAAGAATGTCAGAATGATCGAGTACCAAAGCGGCAATATCGTGCTGACGGATTTAATGGAGCGGCAGATGTCCATTGAGGGCGAGATGGTCATGGCGGACCTGGTGGACGGCGTGGCTGTGATCCGCGAAAATAACTTCCGTACAGGAAACGCGGATCAAAAGATGAAAACGTATGAAGTGGTGCGGGAGATCCCCAATTCCTGCAAGAACAACCAGATGCGCGACGTGTTTATTGAAGAGGTGTCCTGCGGCGATCCCGAGCAATATGTCCGCGATATGTTCTCCGGCCAGCGGTGCGAGTTCGATACACAGCGTACGGAAAACGGGGACACGACAATTTTCGTCAGAGCCGGCGATCTATACCAAAAGTTTCTGTTCACCCTGATAGACGACTGATATTTCAGCTTTCAGCCAGACAATATGAAGAACTGGCGCGGGAGGAATCAAAATGACTCATACCATTGCCATCGCCGGAAAAGGCGGCGTTGGAAAAACTACTATCTGCGGCATGATCGTGGACTATCTGTGCCGCAGCGGAAAAGCACCGATCCTTGTGGTCGATGCCGATGCGAATTCAAATCTGAACGAGGTCCTGGGCGTGGAGGTGGATACAACTTTGGGCGACATCCGTGAGGAGATGGCGCAGGCAGAAAAGAGAGGCGACACGGTCCCAGGCGGCATGACAAAGGCAGATTATGCCGAGTTCCGCTTCGGCTCAGCGCTGATTGAAGAGGAAGACTTCGACATGCTGGTGATGGGGCGCACGCAGGGAAAGGGCTGCTACTGCTTTGTCAACGGTATCCTCCAGACCCAGCTGGAAAAGTATGCGGGGAACTACCGCTATATGGTGATCGACAACGAGGCTGGTATGGAGTATATCGCCCGGGGCACCCTTCCGCATATAGACACGCTGCTGCTGGTATCTGACAGTTCCCGCCGCGGCGTTCAGGCGGTGGGGCGGATTGCGGAAATGGTCAAAGATTTGGGCCTTGCCCCCGGACGGATGAAGCTGATCGTCAACCGGGCGCCGGATGGAATGCTTGGCGCCGGCGTTGCGGAGGAGATTGAGAAACGGGGCCTGGAGCTTGCCGGGGTACTGCCTCAGGATCAGACGGTATATGAGGCTGACTGTGACGGGAAGCCAAGTGCCTATATTCCGGACAGCTCGCCTGTCAAGCAGGCGCTGGCCAAAATTATTAAAGAACTGGAATTATAAAATCATATCAAATGTTTTAGGGAGGGAATGCAAATGCCATTTGAACCAAAAACACAGGTGTTTAACTCCAAAATCAACACCATCGTCCTGGGAACCGGGGACAAAGCGATCCAGATCGGCGGAAACAACGTGCTGCCGTTTTACAGCTTCGATGCACCCATTGAAAACGCACCGAGAATCGGCGTGGAGATCACCGATGAGGCGTTGGAGGAGTATGTGCAGCCGAAGCTGAAGGCTTTTTATGACGGCTGCGGCACCCTGGCGGAGATGGCCGCGCGGGCACAGGATATCCAGGGCGTGTCGTTCCTGGCGCTGCACTTAAAGGGCGCAGATCCAAACGGCAGGAACAGGTCGGTGGAAGAGTGTGTGGAGCTGGCCGAATCGATAGCAGGTGCGGTGGATCTGCCGCTCGTTATTATGGGCTGCAAGGATATCGAGAAGGACGCGGAACTGTTTGCGAAGATTTCCGAAAAGCTGAGCGGGAAGAACATCCTCGTACTGTCGGCCAGAGAGGAAAACTACAAGACTGTGGGCGCTTCTGCGGCTTTGGCCTATGGCCAGAAGGTTGGCGCCGAATCCGCGGTAGATATTAACCTGGCTAAGCAGCTCAATACTGTGATGACCCAGATGGGCGTGAATCCTGCTTCTATCGTGATGCAGGCGGGTTCTGCCGCGGCCGGTTACGGCTTTGAGTACCTGGCTTCTACGCTCGAGCGCATCAAGCTGGCGGCTCTGGGACAGGGGGACGCGCAGCTCCAGATGCCGATCATGACGCCGGTCTCTCCGGAGACTTGGGGCGTGAAGGAAGCAATCATGCCGGAAGCGGAAATGCCCGAGTGGGGAGACGCAGAAGAGCGTGGCATCGAGATGGAGATCGCAACGGCTTCGGCGTGCCTGGCCGGCGGCTCCGATGCTATCATTATGCGTCATCCGGACGCCATTAAAGCGATCGCCCGGATGATTGATGAGTTGGTTTAAGGAAGGAGGAACACACAATGGCTGTAAAAGGTCTGGATATTTTTAAACTGTCCCCGAAGAAAAACTGCAAAGAGTGCGGTGTCCCCACCTGCATGGCATTCTGTATGAAGGTCGCGCAGGGCGCACTTCCGATCACGAAGTGCCCTTATATGTCCGAGGAGGCGATCGCACTGTTGTCTGAAGCTACGGCACCTCCGATGAAGTCCATCGAAGTCGCCGGCCATAAGCTGGGCGGCGAAACGGTCCTGTTCCGTCATGACAAGACGTTTGTTTCCCGCAACCTGTACGCTGTCAGCGTTGGCTCTGGTATGGATGACGAGACGCTTTCCGCCAGGCTTACCGATATTCAGAAAGTGGACTATGACCGTATCGGCGAGCGGGAATATGTGGAGTTCGTGTTTGTACTGGACGAGGGCAAAGGCGCCGACAAGCTGGCGGGCGCGGTACAGAAGGCCGCTGCCACAGGACGCGGTGTCATCGTTGAGACCAAAGACCCTGAGGCCGCGGGGGCTGTTCTGGACTCCGCAACGGATTTGATCATCAACGGCGCGGACGCATCCAACTGGGAGCAGATGAATGCGGCCGTTCAGGGGAAGGCTGTTTTAGGCGTGGGCGGCAGCAGCATACAAGAGATATACGACACCGTCCAGAAACTGGAAAAAGCCGGCAACAAGACTCTGATCATTGACGTAACGGCAGGCTCGATCAAGGAGACCTTTGCCAACGCAGTGCAGATTCGGCGCGGGGCCATCAAGGACAGCGTGCGGACACTGGGCTATCCATCCCTTGTGAACATGGCAAAGCTTGCCGCGGGAGACGTTCACCTGCAGACAGCGCTGGCTGCTTTGTTTACGCTCAAATACGGTTCTATACTGGTGATGGAGAAGATGAGCTACGCGGAGTCCCTGCCGCTGCACAGCCTGCGCCAGAACATCTACACCGATCCTCAGAAGCCGATGAAGATGGAGCCGGGCATTTACCCGCTCAATGGTGCAACGCCGGACGACCCCTGTATGCTTACGGTAGACTTCGCGCTGACATACTTCCTGGTATCCGGGGAGATTGAGCGCTCCAAGGTTCCGATCAACCTGCTGATCACCGATGCCTCCGGTATGTCTGTCCTGACGGCCTGGGCCGCAGGAAAATTCTCCGCCAGCTCGGTCAAGAAGTTCTTTGACGAGTGCCAGATCTCGGAGAAGATTAAATCCCGTACCCTGGTGATCCCTGGCAAGGCCGCCGTACTGAAGGGCGAGATACAGGAAAAACTGCCCGACTGGAACGTGGTTGTGGGCACCCGGGAGGCGGTAGAGATTGTCCACTACCTGAAAGACGGTGAGCACGAGAAAGCAGCAGCGGCCGTAGCGGCGTCCAAGCAGCCCGCCGCGGCGAAAAAGGCTGAGGTCTCCCCTGACGCACCTTTTGATTTTGACAAGATTGTCATTCCTGACATCAAGGTCGTAGATATGGGCGTAACATACCGCCAGCGCGATCCGGAATCGAAGAAGTTCGTGGTCATCGGCGAGCGTATCCATTGCATCTCTCCGGTAATCCGCGCGGCCATGGAAAAGATGGATCCGGAGCCCATTCTGAAGCGGGCGGCCGAGCAGATCCGCGCCGGCGCGACCTATCTGGACGTGAACATCGGCCCTGCGGAATCCAACGGGCCTGAGCTTATGACCTGGGCAGTCAAACTTTTGCAGGAGAACTTCAACAATGTGCCATTGGCGCTGGACACAGCCAACAAGCGGGCCATTGAGGCAGGTATCCGCGTTTACAACCGCACCAACGGCAAGCCGATCGTGAACTCTGCCGATGCCGGCTCTCGAATGAGCTACATTGATCTGGCTGCGGCAAATGATGCCATCGTTGTGGCGCTGTGTTCTGCCGACGGTATCGCCAAAGACAATGAGGAGCGCATGATGCACTGCCACAATATGCTTGAGCATGGCATGAGTTTGGGTATGGATCCGAAGGACATGTGGTTTGACCCGCTGTTTTTGGTGGTCAAGGGTATGCAGGATAAGCAGATGGACGTTCTGGAAGCCATCCGTATGTTTGCCAATGAGGGCTTGAACACGACCGGCGGCCTTTCCAACAATTCCAATGGCGCGCCGAAGGCCGTCCGTCCTGTTATGGACTCTGCCCTGGTGGCCATGGCAATGATGCAGGGCCTGACCTCTGCCATTGTCAACCCGAATGACCGCCGCCTGATGGAGACGATCAAGTCCTGCGATATTTTCAAGAACAACGAGCTGTACTCCGACTCCTACCTGGAGTTTTAAGGAACTTAAACAGATTGCACAGGATAGTTTCATACAGTTCCTGGCAAAAAAATGATTTCAAAAAATTAATATAGGAGGATTTGTAATGAGTGCTTTAACTGATCTTATCTACGGTGGATCCAATGCAGTTGCCGGCCTGGCTGAGGGCGCGGTCAATGATGCCATTGCCAAGTACGGTGCTGACAAAGAGATCACTTTCCCTGATACGGCATATTTTTTCCCGACTATTTACGCTGCTACCGGCGTAAAAGTCAGGACTCTGGGTGATCTGCCTGCCTGCGTTGATGTCCTGAAAAGTCTGATCACGAACCAGGATGATCTGGGACAGGCGCTTAACGCGGGCCTTGCCACAGCGGTCGGCGCAGAGATCATTGAGGGCCTGAAATATGTGGATGGGGCTGATCCCTATGCCGATGAATCTGGTATCGGCTTTGTTCCCGATCCGATCATCCGCTCTCTGGGCGTCCCACTGGTCACCGGTGATATTCCCGGCGTAGCTGTCGTGCTGGGCAAGGCAGATGATGCCGGCGCCGTTGCAGGCATCGTCAAGGATTACCAGTCCAAGGGCATTTTGACGTGCCTGGTGGGCGATGTGATCGAGCAGTGCGCGGAAGGCGGCGTAAAGATGGGGCTGGACTTTCGTGTAGTACCTTTGGGCCATGACGTGACGAGCGTGATTCACGTTGTCACCATCGCTGTCCGTGCGGCGCTGATCTTCGGCAGCCTGAAAGGCGGCGACCTGCCCGGCCTGCTCGACTACACCAAGAACCGTGTTCCCGCATTTGTCAACACCTTTGGCCCGATCGACCAGGTGGTCGTATCTGCCGGTGCCGGCGCCATTGCGCTTGGCTTCCCTGTGATCACAGATATTGATCTGGGCGAAAACCAGGTTCCCGGCGCGCTGGAGTCTGTGTGCGACCATGCTGCGACGGTCAAGAAATCTCTGGAGCTGCGAAATATCAAGATCAAGGTCAAGGAACTGCCGATCCCTGTAGCGTTTGCCTCCGCGTTTGAGGGTGAGATCATTCGCAAGAACGACATGAAGTGCGAGTTTTGGTCCGCCAAGAATCCGACCTGTGAACTGGTTACCATGCGGGATATGTCTGAGGTGGAGGATCATAAAATCACCATCATCGGCGACGACGTCGATTCCGGAGAGCAGCAGTTCGCCCTGGCTACCTATGTAGAAGTGGCTGGGAAGAAGATGCAGCCCGACTTTGAATCCGTCATTGAGCGTAAGATCCATGCATGGTTCAACTATATGGAAGGCGTTATGCACACCGGCCAGAGAAACCAGATTCGTATCCGCATTTCCAACGATGCTTATGACAAGGGTCTGCGCCTGAACCATTTTGCCGAAGTCCTTTACAATATGATCATTGATGAGTTTGACGCCGTTGTGGATAAGTGCCAGGTTACTCTGGTTACTGACAAAGCAAAGGTGCAGGAAATCCTGGAAAATGAAGCAATGCCGCGTTATGAACAGCGTGACGACCGTCTGAGTTCCATGACAGACGAGGCGGTGGACCGTTTCTATACCTGTATCCTCTGCCAGTCCTTCGCCCCGGCTCACTGCTGCGTGGTAACACCTGAGCGTCTGGGTCTGTGCGGCGCTGTGTCCTGGCTGGATGCCAAGGCTACATATGAGCTGAATCAGAACGGTCCATGCCAGCCAATCATGAAGGAAGGCTGCATTGACGAGCGGACCGGCCGCTACGAGACGGTCGATAAGATGGTGAATGAAGCGACCCATGGTGCGGTGGAGTCGGTTACACTGTATTCCATTCTGGAGGATCCTATGACCTCCTGCGGCTGCTTTGAATGTATTTGTGGCATTGAGCCCGTATCCAACGGCTTTATCGTTGTGAACCGCGAGTTCGCCGGCATGACGCCCGCCGGTATGACCTTCGGCGAGCTGGCCTCCTGCACTGGCGGCGGCGTTCAGACCCCAGGCTATATGGGCCATGGCCGTCATTTCATTTCATCGAAGAAGTTCATTTATGCTGAGGGCGGCATTGAGCGTATTGTCTGGATGCCGAAAGAATTGAAGGATGACGTAGCGGAAAGGCTCAACAAGACTGCGAAGGAGCTGTATGACATTGACAATTTTACCGACTACATTGCCGATGAAACCATCTGCACCGAATGCGACCAGCTGATGGAATTTCTGACCGAGAAGAATCATCCGGTTCTGGCTATGGAGCCGCTGATGTAACATAAAAATAAGCAGATAAAACAGGCGTTTCGGGGGAGGGAGTCATTCCCTCCCCCGAGAATGTCCAACGCAGTTGAATACAGGCTGAAAGCGAGGAGAAACAAATGTTCGAGATTACATTTCAAATAGAAAATGGTGAACCAATCTCTGCTTCCGCTAATCCGGGCGATAATCTGCTGGAAGTCGCCAGAAGCTCAAATGTGGCAATTGACGCGCCCTGTTCGGGAAACGCTTCCTGCGGAAAATGTCGGGTGAAGCTGCTGGAGGGCGATCTGGATTCGCTTCAGACGGCCCATATTTCCCAGGAGGACTATGATGCCGGCTGGCGGCTGAGCTGTTGCAGCAAGGTAACGGGCGACGCGACGATATTCGTGCCGGACATTGCTTTTGCCTATCAGCAGAGAATGAAAACGGCGGATCTGTCCACCGGTGAAGAGGTGGCGATTTTTGAAGAACTCCAGGCTGAGATCAGGAACACCGGTATATCCTTTTATAACGAATTTGCCGCTGTGGACATTCAGCTAAGCGAGCCTACATTGGACGACACCATACCGGATAATGAAAGGCTGGAACGGGAGCTGCTAAAAAAGACCGGCGCCAGCCGGTGTGAGATCAGTCTCCCGGCTATGCAAAATCTGGCTGTGGCGCTGCGGGACAGTTCATTCCATGTTCGTGTTATGGGCGAGCAGAAGAAGGACAGCTTCCTGGTCTATGCGATCTCACCGGCCGCGGATCAGACACCGCTATGTGCCATCGCCATTGATATTGGCACGACTACCGTTTCTGCTGTCCTGGCCGATTTGAAAACAGGCAGGTTACTTTCCAAAGCTTCAGCCGGGAACGGCCAAATTCGCTACGGTGCAGACGTCATCAACCGCATCGTGGAGCAGACAAAGCCCGGCGGACGTGAGCGTCTGCAAAAGGTCATTCTGGACGAGACATTATGCCCAATGATCCGGCTTCTGTGTAAAACGGCTAAGGTCGCGCCCGACCATGTGATGCGGGTGTGTATTGCGTCAAACACCACGATGAACCACCTCCTGCTGGGAGTGGATGCCGGTCCGGTGCGTATGGAGCCGTATATCCCCAGCTTCTTCCATTACAATGATCTGTATGCAGCCCACTTGTCCCTGCCTGTCCACCCATGGACCAGGGTATTCCTTGCGCCAAATGTGGGTTCCTATGTGGGCGGTGATATAACGGCCGGCGCTTTTGCCAGCCTGATTTGGAACAAGGAAGAGTTTTCGCTGTTCATCGACCTGGGAACGAACGGCGAGATTGTATTCGGCAACAGCGAATTTTTGATGTGCTGTGCCTGCAGCGCCGGCCCCGCCTTTGAGGGCGGCGACATTTCCTGCGGTATGCGTGCTACTGACGGAGCCATCGAGGCCGTTACGATTGACAAAGAAACCATGGATCCTGTGCTTACCGTTATTGGAAAGCAAAAGCCGGTGGGACTGTGCGGCAGCGGCATCATTGATGTGATCGCTGAACTGTATCGGACATCCATCCTGGGCGCAAACGGTAAGTTTATCCGCGAAGGCAGGCGGATTGCCTGGGACAAACATGGTATGGGGCGGTATATTCTGGCCTTTGCGCCTGAGTCCGGGACAGGGCGGGAGATTGCCATCACTGAAGTAGACATTGACTCGTTCATCCGGGCCAAAGGTGCGATCTTCTCTGCTGTTGACACGATGCTGGCCGCACTGGAGTTTGAGACGGATATGATCGATCACGTCTATGTTGCCGGCGGGATCGGCAGTGGGATCAATATTAAAAACGCCGTGCGTATCGGTATGTTCCCTGATGTGGAATTGGAGAAATTCTCCTATATCGGCAATTCCTCCCTGTCCGGCGCCTATGCCATGGCGCTGTCTGACGAGGCGCGGCAGAAGGTCGCCGAGATTGCAGGCAACATGACCTATATGGAACTTTCAACCCACCAGGGGTACATGGATCGGTTTGTGGCGGCCTGCTTCCTGCCGCATACGGACGCCGGACGTTTCCCCTCCAGTTTTCAGGAGTAACGCTATGGAGATAAAGAATAATAAAGAAGAGGTTCCCTTCCAGCACTATCTGCGGGAATTTCAACAGATGGATCCGGAGGATTCAGTCAGACGACTGGAAATCCCCTTTGACGGGAATACGTTTGCGATTCGTTTCCTTGATCAAACCTATACGATCACCTGGCCGGACTACACAATCTCATGTGAAGATCCCCATGCATTTGCACTTGACAGACTTCAGGCCCAGACCTTTCTTCTGCGTTATCTGCTGACGGGAAAGCACCTGCCGGCTGCGGGCGCATGGAAAACCTTCCGGCAGCTTCCCTGGGGCGAGGTGTACATACAGCCTTTTAACGGCAGATGTATTCGGCGGAGTGCATTCACCTTTGGCAGGTCTCTTGATAAGTTTGCCGCTGCAAGCCGTAAGCTGGGCGGGGTGGAGATCGGCCAGGGCGATAAGGGATTTGAGTTCACTGTAGTGCAGGACTACCGGATTAGGATCATCGTCTGGGAGGCGGCCGAGGAGTTTGCGCCGAATGCCCAGATCCTGTTTTCCGATAATTTTGCGGCCGGCTTCTTGGCTGACGAAAGCGTGGCAGCGGCGGAGCTTTTGATCGGAGCGGTCTGTGCAGCCATGGCATGACAGACAGATGAAATCCATGCAAGTAATAGAAAATCTGAATGAAAAATCCGACAAAACGCGTCACTGGCGCGTTTTGCTGGATACTTCGTAATAAAAAGGAGGGCTTTACATTGAAACGACTCAAAACCTTTGTCTATGGCATCCTGGCCGGGGTCAGCATCGCGATCGGCGGGACGGTATTCCTCTCGGTGGAAAACAGGGCGCTGGGAGCGCTCTTGTTCACCGTTGGGCTGTTTGCGGTTTGTACTTTCGGCTTCAACCTGTTTACGGGCAAGGTCTGCTACGTTTTTGAGCGGGACAAAGACTATGCCGTTGATCTGCCTGTTATCTGGCTGGGCAACCTTTGCGGTACATGGCTGACCGCATTTCTGGAGAGACAGACAAGGGCGGGTTCAGCGCTGTCTGAGAAAGCCCAGACGCTGTGCCAGGTGAAGCTGGGCGACAGCCTCTTAAGCATCTTCATTCTGGCAATATTTTGCAACATTCTCATCTTCATCGCAGTGGACGGCTACAACAAAAATCCCCATGAGCTGGGTAAGTATCTCTCGCTGTTTTTCGGTGTTATTGTATTCATCCTTTGCGGCTTTGAGCACTGTGTTGCCAATATGTACTATTTTTCGATCGCGGGTGCGTGGAGTATGAAAACTCTTGGCTATGTACTTGTCATGACCTGCGGTAATTCTGTAGGCGGCGTACTGATTCCTCTGCTGCGCGGCAAATTTGCCGGCTTAGGAACTGAAGGAAAATAGCTGCCACTCCATGTTTCTTGAAAATGGCGTAAATGTGAAGTGTGCGGCTGAGATTAAAAAGCGTGTAAAAACCCCGGTAGGCCGCTCTCGCTATCTCTAAAAAACAAAGGGGATGCACCTATTCGGGAAAACTCATCTGTTGAACAGGAATACTTGGAATTCTTATGCACGTTGTTCAAAAGTAGTCAGACAACTCTTTTAATCCATCTGGGATATCTGGCATATCATGAGCGTACAAAGACAGTACATATACCGAATGAAGCTTGTAGAATAAGGCTGTGAATCTGAAAATGGTTCACAGCCTTATTTAAGTAGTAGTTGACACATTCCTATAGAGGTTTATGTGGATAGAGAGAAGGACAGATAAAGATATGAAAACATTCACACTGGCAAATGGAAGCGCATTGCCTGAAATCGGATACGGAACATTCTACAGTGAAAGATGCCTGTGAGCTTGCAGCTGCACTGGGGGTGGAAAACCTGGTACTGTATCACACGGAGGATCAGAATATACGCAGGCGCAGGGAATTGTATACGGCAGAAGGCAGGAAATATTTTCACGGAAATCTGATCGTACCGGAGGACTTGGAAGAGATCCTGCTGTAAAATGTAACTATATTTTATTTTACTGCCGCTTTTTTGAGGGGTAAACATTGAAAAACCGTATATCCTATGATACAATGATGGCATATTTAGAATTCTATTCCAAATATGCCATCATTGTTTTGCGAAAGGAAGTGAACCCATATGCATTATATTCCAAGAGCATTGGAAGACAGACTGCTTAAATATGAGAAAACATATAAGGCAATTCTGATTACCGGCGCGCGTCAGGTCGGAAAATCTACGTTGCTGAAGAAAGTATTTCCGAACAGGAGATATGTGTCTTTGGACGATCCTTTTCTAGAGCAGCAGGCAAAGGAAGCAGGGGATATGTTTCTGGCATTGAATGCTCCGCCTGTGACGATTGATGAAGTGCAGAGGGCTAAGGAATTGTTTCGTTATATCAAAATGAAATGTGATGAAAGCGAAGGAAAGGGGTTGTTCTGCCTGTCCGGTTCACAGCCGTTTCATCTGATGCAGAACGTCTCGGAATCTCTGTCCGGGCGGGTCGGGATTCTTGAACTTGCCGGACTGTCTATGCGTGAATGTATGGACGACGCATTTAACAGGCATTTCCTACCGACGATGGAATATGTGACGGAACGAAGGAAAACCGTGCAGAGGCCGGTCAATATCTGGGAGGCAATCCATAAGGGGGGATATCCGGAACTACAGGATCAGGATAAGGAATGGAGCGCATTTTATGCGGACTATGTAAAGACTTATATGGAAAGGGATGTCAGAGATTTGGCAGTCGTGCAGGACCTGAATGCTTTCAGGCAGTTTCTGATCGCGGCGGCTGCCAGGACGGGGGAGGTTCTCAATTATTCTGCCATTGCGTCTGAAATCGGCAAAGATGTGAAAACGGTGAAAAATTGGATTTCTATTTTAGGAGCATCCGGAATTGTCTATTTGTTAGAGCCATACACATCGGGGATTTTAAAAAGGGCAATCAGATCTCCAAAGCTATATTTCAGGGACACAGGCCTGGTCTGCTACCTGACGAGATGGCTAACACCGGAAACTTTGGCTTATGGGGCAATGAGCGGGTCAATCTTCGAAACATTTGTCGTATCCGAAATTTTAAAATCATTTGCCAATGAGGGTCTGGATTACCGCCATTTTGTATCTTACTACCGGGGGCGTGATAAGAAAAAAGTGAAAGAGGACGGAGCAAGATTGCAATTAGAGGCGGAGATTGATCTGATCATTGAAGAAAACGGAATCCTGTATCCGGTTGAGATTAAGAAAAGTACCCAGGCAAAGGCAGTCATGACATCTGCGTTCCCCGTATTGGACAGCATTCCTGGGAAAAAGAGGGGGACGGGGGCTGTGCTATGTAACTGTCCGGACATCGGGGCGCTCAGAGAAAATATATTGCAGATACCGGTCTGGTATATCTGACGTGCTTTTGCACAGGCTGTTATTCTATCAAGGCGCGAAAACATTGAGTATATGGACAAAAAATGGCAACGTGTATTAAAATACAGGAAGGAAATTAATGATCGTATGGAATTTAGTCATGAATTAATTATGCCGAGCCAGGGACTGCCCTTTAAGGTATTCCTGTTTGAAGGCGGAGAGGGAAATTATTTTCGGGATAAGCACTGGCACAGGTCGGTGGAGCTGTTTGCCGTTTATAAAGGCGCGCTAAAATTTTATTTAAACGATGAGGCGTATCCTCTGGGGACAGGAGAGTTTATGCTGGTCAATTCGAATGAGATTCATTCTATAGATTCCCCGGAACCGAACCGGACGATCGTGCTTCAGATTCCATTGAAGACCTTTGAGGATTACTATACCGGGGAGCAGTTTATCCGGTTTACCCATGATCCTTTGCCTCAGGACACACAGGTCATGAAGCTGATCCTTGATATCTACACAGCCTATGAGGAACAGACATGTGGGTATGAGATGAAAGCGAAGGGATTGTACTATATGTTGTTATATCTTCTGGTGACCGGATACCGGGAGACGGATGTGACGCCGGACATGGTGAAATGGAATAAGAAGCTGAACAGGCTTTCTTTGATCACGGATTATATCAAGGAAAATTACGCGTCGGATCTGTCGCTGGAGGAGTTGGCGGAGATTTTTGGTTATTCGCCTGCCTATCTGTCAAGGATGTTCCAGAAATATGCCGGGATCAATTACAAATCCTATCTCCAGAATATCCGTGTGGAACGTGCCTTCCGGGAACTGGCGAATACGGAGCATACGGTCAGTGAGGCGGCAATGAACAATGGATTCCCGAACAGCAAGGCGCTGGCAAAAGCATTTCAGAAAAAATATGGAATTCTGCCGAGTGAATACCGGAAGAGGCAAAGTGGTAAGGCAGACAGATAAAAAAGTACCTGCCTATAAGTAAAAAAAGACAAAAAAGTGACATGGATTAGACAATTTATTGGTGGAAAAGTATAAAAAAAATTGTTATTATGATTCCTATAGAAATAATGTAGCAGGAGGGAAGCATAATGAACATTCAGAAAGTAACAGACCATGCCTTTGGCAGGTATGGAAAGGTCCTGGAAGGGTATGACCTGGCCAGGATCCTGAAAGAGATGGAACACACGCCTTTGCCAAAAGAAGTGATCTACGTTCCGTCCGTGGAGGGGCTGGAGGCTTTGCCGGAGGCAGAGAATTTTAAGAACCGGGCTTTCGGCGGGCTGCCGATCCAGATGGGATACTGCAATGGTGACAATTACAAGCTCAATGCTTTGGAATATCACCGTTCCAGTGAGGTAGACATCGCAGTAACGGATATGATCCTGTTGGTAGGCGCACAGCAGGATATCCAGGCGGACTACACGTATGATACTTCTTTGGTGGAGGCATTTTTTGTGCCTGCAGGAACAGCGGTGGAAATGTATGCCACGACCCTGCATTACGCGCCATGTACCGCGGCAGAAGGCGGTTTCCGCTGCGTGGTGATCCTTCCGGCAGGGACGAATACGGAACTGGCCTTCCCGATTGGAGAAGCAGGAGAAGACCGGCTGATCACGGCGAAAAACAAATGGCTCATCGCCCACCGGGAGGCAGGGATCGAGGGCGCGTTCTGCGGGCTGAAGGGCGAAAATATCAGTATTGCGTAAATGACAAGAGATTCAAAAAAGTATTCGATGGCCTAGTAAACCATATAAAAATGAAAGGTGGGTACATATTATGAAAAATATGCCAGAATTAAAAATCGGAGTTGTAGCAGTGAGCAGAGATTGTTTTCCGGAGAGCTTGTCTGTTTCCAGACGTCAGGCTTTGATGAAAGCTTACAAGGAAAAATATGGGGAAGCAGATATTTATGAATGCCCGATCTGCATCGTAGAGAGTGAGATCCATATGGTACAGGCTCTGGAGGATATCAAGAAAGCAGGATGCAACGCATTGGTTGTATATCTTGGAAACTTTGGTCCGGAGATTTCCGAGACATTGCTTGCAAAGCATTTTGACGGCCCGAAGATGTTCGTGGCAGCAGCGGAAGAGACAGGAAGCAATCTGATCCAGGGAAGAGGGGATGCTTACTGTGGAATGCTGAATGCAAGCTACAATTTAAAGCTTCGTAATGTAAAAGCATATATTCCGGAATATCCTATCGGAACAGCGGAAGAGTGCGCGGATATGATCGCGGAATTCCGTCCCATCGCAAGAGCGGTCATCGGCCTGAATAGCTTAAAGATCATCAGCTTTGGACCGCGTCCGCTGAATTTCCTGGCATGTAACGCACCGATCCAGCAGCTTTACAACCTGGGTGTAGAAATTGAGGAAAATTCAGAACTGGATCTGTTCGAAGCATTCAACAAGCATGCGGGAGATGAGAGAATCCCGGCAGTAGTAAAAGAAATGGAAGAAGAGCTCGGCGCCGGCAATAAGAAACCGGAGATCCTGGCAAAGCTTGCGCAGTATGAGATCACCCTGAAGGATTGGATCGAGGATCACAGGGGATACCGCAAATATGTGGCGATCGCGGGAAAATGCTGGCCGGCATTCCAGACACAGTTTGGATTTGTGCCATGTTATGTAAACAGCCGTCTGACAGCACAGGGCATTCCGGTATCCTGTGAGGTAGATATTTACGGCGCACTGAGTGAATTTATCGGAACCGTAGTCAGTGAAGATGCCGTGACATTGCTGGATATCAACAATAACGTTCCAGCAGACATGTACAAAGAGGATATTGAAGGAAAATACTCTTATACCCACAAGGATACATTTATGGGATTCCACTGTGGAAATACGGCATCCAGCAAGCTGTCCTTCTGTGAAATGAGATATCAGCTGATCATGGCAAGGTCACTTCCGGAAGAGGTGACACAGGGAACACTGGAAGGTGATATCAAGCCTGGCGATATCACATTCTACCGTCTGCAGAGTACATCAGACAATAAGCTGCGGGCGTATATCGCACAGGGCGAGGTACTTCCGGTAGCCAGCCGTTCCTTCGGAGCCATCGGTGTATTTGCGATTCCGGAGATGGGAAGGTTCTACCGTCATGTCCTGATCGAAGGCAATTATCCGCATCATGGCGCGGTAGCATTCGGCAATTATGGAAAAGCATTGTTTGAAGTATTTAAGTATATCGGAGTTCCTGTAGAGGAGATCGGCTACAACCAGCCGGCAGGAGTACGCTATCCTACGGAAAATCCCTGGAAATAAAAGATGAATTAAAAAATGAATGTTGTTTTGGAATGTGCCTGGAAAGCATTGTATTTCCAGGCACATTCCGGAAGAAAGAGAGGAAAAACAGATGTTATATATTGGAGTAGATCTTGGGACCTCGGCAGTGAAGCTTCTTTTGATGGATGAAAAGGGGAAGATCCATAATATCGTATCAAAGGAATACCCGTTGTATTTTCCGCATCCGGGCTGGTCGGAGCAGAATCCGGAGGACTGGTATACACAGTCAGTAAATGGAATCAAGGAGCTGATCAAGGATTGTGATAAAGGCCAGATCGCAGGTATCAGCTTTGGCGGCCAGATGCATGGGCTGGTTGTCCTGGACGCCCAGGATCAGGTCATCCGCCCGGCAATCCTCTGGAATGACGGACGGACCGGGAAGCAGACAGACTATCTGAATGAAGTGATCGGAAAAGAGAAGCTGTCGGAATATACGGCAAACATCGCGTTTGCAGGTTTTACGGCACCGAAGATCCTCTGGATGAAGGAACAGGAGCCGGAGAATTTCGCGAAGATCGAGAAAATCATGCTGCCCAAGGATTATCTTGCGTACCGTCTGAGCGGTGTACATTGTACGGATTATTCGGATGCTTCCGGTATGCTGCTCCTGGATGTAAAGAACCGCTGCTGGTCCAAAGAAATGATGGATATCTGCGGGATTACGGAATCGCAGCTTCCGAAGCTCTATGAAAGCTATGAAGCTGTGGGAACGGTGAAAGAAGATCTGGCCGTGGAGATCGGACTTCCGGGGCAGGTAAAGGTGATCGCCGGGGCGGGAGATAACGCGGCGGCGGCTGTTGGAACGGGAACCGTAGGGGAAGGAATGTGTAATATTTCCCTGGGAACCTCCGGGACGATCTTTATTTCCAGCAAATCCTTTGGCGTAGATGAGCATAATGCCCTGCATTCCTTTGACCATGCGGATGGATATTATCATCTCATGGGCTGTATGCTGAGCGCGGCATCCTGCAATAAGTGGTGGATGGATGAGATCCTGAAAACAACAGAGTACGCGAAGGAGCAGGAAGCCATTCAGAAGCTGGGTGAGAACCAGGTATTTTACCTGCCTTACCTGATGGGAGAACGTTCTCCGCATAATGACCCACAGGCAAGAGCCACATTTATCGGGATGACCATGGATACTACAAGAGAGGAAATGACACAGGCGGTACTGGAAGGCGTGGCATTTGGCCTGCGGGATTCCCTGGAGGTGGCAAGAAGCTTAGGCATCAGGATCGAGCGTACCAAGATCTGCGGCGGCGGCGCGAAAAGCCCACTTTGGAAAAAGATCATTGCAAATGTGATGAATCTAAAGGTAGATGTGATAGAAAGTGAGGAGGGGCCTGGATATGGCGGCGCGATCCTGGCGGCCGTAGGCTGCGGGGAATACTCCAGTGTGGAAGAGGCAACGCGGAAGCTGGTGAAGGTGGTAGATACCGTAGAGCCGGAGGAAGAGCTGGTGGCAAAGTACGAGGAACGGTATCAGAAATTCCGTCAGATTTATCCGACCGTAAAGGGGCTGTTCCGGACATTGGCAGAGTAGGCACCGCACATTGGGAATACATTTATGATATCCCTGACATTTCTTCGCACGGAGAATCATGAACCGTACCGAAAACTTCGCTATACTTTGTTTGTATGGAAGGAGATGATGGAATGGATTGGATTACCGGAATCAGCCGGGCGCTGGATTATGTGGAAGATCACATTATGGAACCGATTGATTATGAAGAGGTGGCAAAATGCGCGTATGCTTCCAGCTTTCATTTTCAGAGAGTCTTTTCCGCGGTCTGTGGTTTTACGCTTGGTGAGTATGTGAGAAAACGCAGGCTTGCGGTTGCCGGCAGAGAGCTTGCGGTAGAAAACAAAAAGGTGATCGACATTGCCATGAAGTATGGATATGACACACCGGAAAGCTTTTCCAGGGCCTTTACAAAATTCCATGGCGTTACTCCGTCACAGGCAAAGAATGGAGCAACGATCAAATCCTTTTCACGGCTTTCCATAAAATTAACGATTAGCGGAGGTACGAAAATGGATTACAGGATTGAAAAGAAGGACGCGTTTGATATCATTGTAAAGAAAAGGTGTTTTCCAAAGGACAAGGAGATCGACGGGCAGGAGATCTCCGCGTTCTGGGGGCAGTGTACGACAGACGGTACGATTGACAGGATCATAAAATATATTCATAAGGACAATATTTTCAAAGATTCTATTATTGGAGTAGGGCTGGATTATGTACATGGAGAAGAGGGATTTCCATATGGAATCGGATGTCATTATAATGGAGAGAAGGTAACAGATCCGGATCTTGAAGTCGTTACACTGCCGGCGGCAACTTACGTTGTGTTTCCCTGTAAAGGGGCGATGCCGGAGGCTTTTCGGAAGGTGTACAAATATATTTTCGAGGAATTCTTTCCAAACAGTGAGTATCAGCCAAGCGGGATAGAGATAGAAGCATACCCGTCCGCAAAGACACAGGACCCGGAGTATTATTGGGAGTTGTGGCTTGCGGTGAAGAAGTGATGTCTGCTTGCCTATATAGATAATAGGAACAACAAGCGAAAATAAATAAACCTACCTTGTACTTGGCCGGTCGAGGTAGGTTTAAATAAACCATCGGGAGGTTAACCACTTTGTGGGCGGCCGCTCCTTTTATGTATATGATTATAACATTGTTTTGATCACTTGTAAATAATTAGTTTACATATATGAAATGAAGGAGAGTCAGATTTTGAATCTATTTTATATGATTTCAGCTATGATGATACCTATACACTTAATGGAATCCGCGGGAAGAATTGCCGTGACCGGCCTGTTCCTGGGGATACTGGCTATTGTGGCGTGGATAGATAGAAAGACAATGACAATTCCAGATAAGCTTGTGCTGGCTGTATTGGGTGTCAGCCTGCTTTCTGCCGCTTTTTTCCCGGAGATCGGATGGAAAGAACGGATGCTTGGCATGTGTTCCGCGAGTCTGCTGCTTTTGGCGGTCACATTGTGTGTACCGGGAGCTTTTGGAGGAGGGGATATTAAGCTGATGGCGGCCTGCGGTGTATTTCTTGGATGGAGATATAGTCTGCTGGCGTTGGTGATTGCGGTATTTCTTGGAGCGGCGTATGGAGGATGGATGCTGGCAACAGGGAAAGCAGAGAGGAAAACACAGATCGCGTTTGGCCCGTTTTTGTGTATGGGGATGGGGATTGCGGTTCTGTGGGGAGAGCAGGTGATGTTATTATTTTGATTATTTATTTTAATTATAGACACTTTGGAGATATTATATTGTAAAAGATGAAGATATTTCGTATACTTAACGTAGACTAAAATATCGTGATATTTAAAAGGAGTTGGTAATATATGTTCACATCAGAAAGCAAATATAATCCACAAGATCTGCGAATTGGTATGATGGTCAAAGCGGAGCAACTTACTGAAATTTATAATAAATATATGATTTTGTTATTTGTATTACGAAGTATCCAGCAAAACGCGCCAGTGACGCGTTTTGTCGGATTATAAAAAGCGCCTAAACCATTTCCTCTGCGTATTGTTTTACATACATTTCAATCTCCTTCATCTGTTCCGCGGTTTTGGGATTCGAGTAGGGAATCCTGTGGATGATTCTGGAGATATAATCATTTTCTATAATAATATCCATACTTTCCCGGAAATTTATATCAAAAAAATAGGCAATATAGGACACCCAGTAATCCATTGCGGTGACACGGTCAGCGGAAAGGATGCATTGGTTCCGGAATATGGCGTCATAGATGCCAGGGGAAATTTCCTGTGAGCCGATTTCTTCCTCGGAAGCACCGAGGAATGTTTCCGTAGCATCTGCCAGCTTTACCCGGCAGTTATCCAACTTATCCGCGTCACGGATGATTTTGGCATGGAGCAATGTCCTGCCATCGGAAACACCGGTCAGACTGTAATCGCTGTGCTTCGCGATCGCGGTATGGATGATGGGATCCCAGGTGGGATCTTCTACAAATTTTCGGATCATGCCTTCCCCGAAAAGTACCTGAACCCCATAGGCTGCGTGATCCATGGTATCTGGTTCGAAGCTGTTAAAACGCTTGAGCTGTTCGAAGCGTCCCAGGTCGTGCAGGAGGGCGATCAGTTTCGCAAGCGACCTATCTTCCTCAGAAAGGCACATCCGGCGGGTAATGTCCGCGGCCTGCCCTACAACACCATAAGTATGGACGATTTTCAGACGGATCTTGTCATCGGTACGGTCATAGTCATTTAAATAAGATTCAAAAATTTCTCTGGCAAGCGTATAATTCATGATAGTCAGCTCCTTAAACGATTTTATAGCTATTCAGAATTCAGGGCAGACGATCCTGTGCCCTGCTGTTCAGAACAGTTACGATGAATCATCCATTAGATTATAGTACAACCCTCTGTATGATTTCAATCGGGAATTTGATAACCAGACATATTTTACTCCAAATCCGTGCATGATAAGACAATAATGATTTATAAAAAACGGCAGAAGCCGATCATGTAAGAGGTGGAGAAGCATGAAAAGAGAGTCCATTTGGCAGCAGACGGCAGTTATCCCGGCGAGACCGGAGCTGCCAGGAAATCTGAGCACGGATATCGCGATCATAGGCGGCGGGCTGGCAGGAGTTCTGACGGCGCACTTTCTGGAGCAGAGCGGGAGACAGTGTATCGTGCTGGAAGCAGACCGGATCGGGAGCGGCCAGACCGGCCATACGACGGCAAAGGTCACGTCACAGCACGGCCTGATCTATCAGAAGCTGGCAAGACGCGCAGGAAAAAAGCAGGCGGAACAATATGCGAAAATAAATCAAGAGGCAATCGAAAGATATAAGATCCTGATTGAAAAATATCATATCGACTGTGACTGGGTGGACTGTCCGGCCTGCCTGTACACGAAGGAAAATGGAAGGGCTCTGCGGGATGAGTATTATGCGGCGAAGGAATCGGGGCTGCCGGTAGAACTGAAAAAAGAGACAGAGCTGCCCTTCGAGGTAGAGGAAGCCTTATATTGCTATGGGCAGGCTTGCTTTCATCCGCTAAAATTCCTGCAGGCCATTGCGGAAGGGCTTCGGATTTATGAAAAAACAAAAGTATTGTGGGTAAAGCCACATCTTCTGACAACCAGCCGGGGAACCGTGGAGGCAGAAAAAATCGTCTTTGCCTGCCATTACCCGTTTGTGAACAGACCGGGATATTATTTCCTCCGGATGCATCAGGAACGGAGCTATGTGCTGGCATTAAAGGAAGCACAGACATTGCATGGGATGTACCTTGGCATTGATAAGGAGGGATTGTCCTTCCGCCCTGCCGGAGAGATGCTGCTTCTGGGAGGCGGAAACCACAGGACAGGAGAAAATCCCATGGGAGGACAGTACGAGTATCTTCTGCGTCAGGCGGAAGTTTGCTGGCCTCAAAAGTGCTGGAGAAAGAACGAAAACGCGATTCCCTGGTCAGCCCAGGATTGCATGACGCTGGATGGGATTCCTTATATCGGGCAGTTTGGTAGAAAAACGGAAGACTGGTTCGTGGCAACAGGATTTGGAAAATGGGGCATGACCTCTTCAATGGCTGCGGCGATCCTGTTGACAGATCTGATCTGTGGGCGGGAAAACTCTTGCGCGGAGGTATATTCTCCGTGTCGGATTCCTGGATTGGCTTCCGCGAAATCCTTCCTGACGGAGGGCGCATACGCTTCGGTGAATCTGCTGAAACAAAAACTGGTTCCTCCAAAGGAAAAACTGGAACAGCTTCAGCCGGGGGATGGCAAAGTGGTGGAATATAACGGGGAGAAAGCGGGAGTCTATAAGGCAGAAGACGGACAGGTGTTTGCCGTTTCTGTGAAATGCCCTCATATGGGATGCCAGCTGGTCTGGAATCCGGATGAGAAGAGCTGGGATTGCCCCTGTCACGGTTCACGGTTCGATTACCGGGGGAGGCTCATAGACGGGCCGGCGCAGACAACACTGGAAGAGGAGCATCCACAAAAGAGACAAAACGTGAGAAGTAGATGATTTAAAAGATTTTTACACAAGATGAAGGGTGTGTGCTATAATTTTTTTAACTAAAGCAGTGAATAGGCAGCAGGCGGATCTGTAGTCTGCCGTTCAGGAGACAATGGTTGCTTTACCAATGAAAGGATACCCAATACAAAAAAGGGGAGAAAATACCATGGAAAATCTGACAATTTATAAAAAGATCATTCCGGAAAGATCCGCGGTCTATGCGGATTTTCCGGTTTCTTTGAGTCAGGAGATCAGAGATTATCTGAACTCCCGCGATATTCCCCGGCTCTACACGCATCAGGCGGAGATGTATGAGGCGGCAGCGGGCGGCTCCAACGTGGTCATTACCACCTCCACCGCCAGCGGTAAGACCTTGAGCTTTCTTCTCCCGGTCCTGCAACAGATATTAGAAGAACCGCTGACCAGGGCGATCTTTCTCTATCCGACCAAGGCGCTTGCCAGCGACCAGTACCGGGCACTGGCGCCGGTCCTGGAATATTTTGGGCTGGGCCACATATCGGCGGGAGTATACGACGGAGATACCATGCCGGCAGAACGCGGCCGCATCCGGAAAAGCGCCAATATCATTTTGACAAATCCGGAAATGTTGAATTCCGCGTTTCTTCCGAATCATAGCAAATATGGATTTGACTTTATATTTTCCAATCTGAAATACATAGTGATCGATGAACTGCACAGCTACCGGGGAGCCTTTGGCGCGCATCTGACCAATATATTCCGCAGGATGAAAAGAATCTGTAAATATTATCATTGTGCGCCGCGGTTTTTATGTAGTTCCGCCACCATCGCGAATCCGGCGGAGCTGGCGGAGCAGATCTGCGGGGATTCCTTTGTGCTGGTCAGTAAAGATGGTTCTCCGGCGCAGGAAAAGGAGTATCGTATCATACAGCCGCCACAGATCAAAGGCTCTAATGACAAGGTCTATGGAAGAAAATCAGCTTCTTCTGTTGCTTCAGATCTGATCTGCCAGCTTGTGGAAGAGGAACGGCATTTTATCACATTTGCGAAATCCAGGAGAAATGTGGAAGTAATCTTAAAGGAATCCAGGGACAAACTGGACGCGGCTGCCTTTTTAGGCAGTGGGAATAGTGGAAAAATTGCCGGATACCGGGGAGGATATACGCCGCAGGAGCGAAAAGAAATCGAACAGAAGATGCTTAGTGGGGAGCTGTTCGGACTGATCTCGACGAATGCCCTGGAACTGGGGATTGACATTGGCAAGCTGGATTCTACGGTGCTTGCGGGCTATCCGGGAACCAGGGCTTCCTTCTGGCAGCAGACCGGCCGGGCCGGGCGGAGTGGTGAGAAATGTGTCAATTATCTGATCCTGGCAAATCAGCCTTTTGACCAGTACATGGCGATAGACCCAGAGTGGCTGTTTTCTACAAAAAGCGAAAATGCCATTGTAGATCCCAATAATCTGTTGATCGAGCTGGCCCATGTCCGGGCAGCCTCAGCGGAAATGCCGTTGACCATGGATGATATCGGATTGTTTCCGGATCTGGGGGAGATCATACCGGTCTTGCTAAACGCGGAAGAAGTAAAAAGCATTTCCGGACGTTTTGCCTGGGCGGGGCCGGCTTTCCCGGCAGGGGATTACAGTCTGCGGAATATGGATAAGACCCGCTTCCAGCTCATTCTGGATGAAAATAAAGGGGCCTCTGAGGAAAACAAAAACAGAACCTTTGGGGGACAGGTGATCACGGAAATGGATGAGTCCCAGGCGTATCATGAACTGCATCCGGGCGCGGTCTATATGCATGAGGGCATGCTTTATGAAGTGCTCAGGCTCGACCTGAACAGCAGGACAGCCTATGGCGTGCCGTTTTCCGGTAATTATTATACCGTTCCAGCGGGAAGTATGGATACGAAGATCCTGCAGGTGTTTGCGGAAACGCGTTATGGACGGACAGGGGTACATTTCGGTGATATCAATATCAACGAAGTGATCTATATGTTCAAGAAGCTGCAGTTCCATAACCATCAAAATCTGGGATATGTGGAGCTGCCACAGCCGCTTCAGAAGGATTATGATACCGAGAGTACATGGATCGATATTCCGGAAAATGTGATCGAAGTCTATCACAGCCTGCTGCTGCCGGCGGCGAATGGCGAACTGGTACTGAACAACCATTTCGAAGGCATTTCCCATGCCATCAAAAATGCGGCGATGATGGTCACCATGACGGAACGGGATGATATTGACGCGGTGATCTCTGGCGGTGTAGTACATATGGATGAGGAAAGGGCTGATCATGAACAGGTTTCGGGGAATGCGTTCCGGCAGCAGGTATCACTTTATATTTATGACAGGTATGAGGGCGGCCTGGGATATTCGGAGAAGATTTATGACCTGGTGCCGCAGATCATAGAGAACGCGATCCGCATGGTCAGCGGGTGTACCTGTGAAAACGGCTGCCCTGCCTGTGTGGGGGATTACAGCCTGGATAAGAAAATGGTACTCTGGGGGCTGAAAAATCTGCAGGAGGAGTCAGAGCCGCCGCAGTATTGTGGGAAATATGAGGAAAAGGTGCAGCCAGTTATCCGGAGGGAATATACATTTTCGAAGCTGCAGGAACAGTGGCCGTTGTTATGCGAAAGCGTGGACCAAAATGGAGAAAGCGGCGCGGCGTTCTTACAAACTGTGAAGCATGTGGAAATAAAAGGGCACAGTCTGGTACTGACCATGGGGAATGTGTTCTACCAAAATTGGATTCAGGAGCCGGAAAACAAGAGAATGTTGGAAAGTATACTGCGCCGTTATGTGGAATGTCCGGCAGGGATGAAGGTGGAAATGCTTGTAGAGGAGGAGCCGGAAAAAGCGAAGAAAGTCAAAGGAAAGCTACAGAGACGGTATTTGAAGGACAGAAGATAAAGCGAATCAGGAAAACAAGTATCTGAAAAATAGAAGATAGAACGAAATCAGGAGCGTATGAAAACAGATTTTAAGGAAGAGTGGAAATATTTAAACGATTATCAGATGGAGGCTGTGCTGGACGAATCTTCGGCCTGTGTCGTGAATGCCAATGTAGGCAGCGGGAAGACTACGGTACTGATCGCGAAAATCTTATATCTGCATTATGAAAAGGGAATTCCGTTGGAGGATATGGTAGTTCTTACCTTTACTAATAAGGCAGCAGATGAGATCATCGGCAGGCTGAGAAAAAAGGAGCCTGACCTGTCGGGAGAACAGGTGAGGGGATTTGGTACCTTTCACAGTGTTGCCCTGTATTTGTTGAAAAACCGGTTGGATATCGGACAGATGGGATGGAACAGAGAATTTACGGTGATCAGTCCCGATGAAGAGGCGGATCTGGCAGCGGAAGTAATCACGGCACATCAATTAAAAGTGAAGTATAAAAACCGTCTCAAAAAGCGGCTGGAGCAGGAGTATCAGGGTTACCTGCAGGGAAAAGAATGCAGTAGATATAAGGATGATTTGTTCCGTTTGTATCCTTTGCTGGAATCGGAGAAGAAACAGCAGAATAAGATGTCATTTTCGGATCTGCTCCGGGTGAGTACGAAGCTGCTTTTGATTGGACGTTTATCTGAAAAAGAGTTAGAAGAAGGGAAACTGCCGGGGCGGCAGGAGGCGAAGCCGGAAGAAGCGGGTGAGAACTATAAAAAGAATATGCCGGATATATGGCATCCGGAATGGATCATTGTAGATGAGGTACAGGATAGCGATGCCCTGCAGATAGAATTTTTGGAGGCATTGAAGGGAAAAGATACAAAGCTGTTCGCGGTAGGGGATCCCAACCAGGTAATCTATAGCTGGAGGGGAACGGGAGAGAATATGTTCTATCTCCTGAAGCACCGGTTTGAGGCAAAGGAACTGTCCCTTCCGGTCAATTATCGTTCCAGCGCGTCCATCCTGGAGGCGGCAAACAGATTTTTACAGTCTGGTACAGGAATCCAAAGCAGCAGGGAAGCCGGGAACAAGATTCGCGTGAAGAATCACTATGATCCCTTTCAGGAAGCACAATACCTGGCAGAGCAGATTAGAAATTTACATGCCCAAGGCAGAGAATACGGCGGGATCGCGGTATTTTACAGGCTTCAAAGGCAGTCAGAGATTCTGGAAAATGTGTTTGACAGATATGAAATTCCTTATGAAGTGTCCGTAAAGAAAACGATCAGGGATATTCCGGTATTGGACTGGCTGATCAAAATGCTGCGGTTTTCTGTGAATCCGGCGGATGAACAGACAGGAATCGCGGTACTGGCTGAACCGCTGTATGGAGAAAAATGTACCAGGGCGAAAGCGAAAAAAGTTGTCTCGGAACAAAAGCGGGAAAGTTTTTCGCTTTATCAAAGAATGCTGGAGTTTACGGAACAGGAGGAATGGAAACAGAGGAAGAGATCCCGCGGGACGGAGCTTCCGGAGGCGGCAGAGATTTTCTCATATTTCGGATTGGAAGAAGCGCTGCATCCTACGGCTTCTTCTTATCAGGAAGATGAAAGGCTGGCGCTGCGTTTCTTGGAAAGACTATGCCGGTATTGCAGAGAAAAGGGGGTTGGCCTGGTTGATGGGACGCGGGAATTTGTGAACCGCTCGGCGTTGTATGGTGTAAATCTGTTGAGCGGTGACGGGGAGCCGGATGGGAATGGGACGGAAAAAGGCTGTCATCCGGCGGATACCGTAAAGCTGATGACGCTGCATGCTTCTAAGGGACTGGAATTTGAAACCGTATTCCTGACCGGGATGAACCAGGGGCTGATTCCGCTGCGCAGTCAGAGCTTCGAACAGGAGGAAGAGGAGCGGAGGCTGTTTTTTGTAGGGATCACCCGGGCGAAGGACGAGCTGGAATTGTCCTATTATACCAATCCGGGGGAGCCGGGAGTGTCCGGGGAATATAGCCGGTATCTGCGGATGCTCCCGCCCCATCTCCTGGAATGGGAAGAGATACGAAGTGACGAAGAGAAGCGGAGCAACCTGCGGCAGCTTCGAAGGGAAGTGCAGGAGAAGATACGGGAAAAAGCAGGAGAAGAGAAAGCAGAAGAAGAGAAAACAGGAGAAGAAAAAAGGGAAAAGCAAGAGCAAGTGCAGGAAAAAGCGGCGGTGAGACGCGCAAGGCATCCGAAGTATGGAGAAGGTATCCTGATCTCGGAAGATGAGATGATGGTGGAAGTAGAGTTTGACGGATATGGAAGGAAACAGTTTTTGAAAGCGTTTGGTGAGGTTACGATTGAAAAAACATAATAAAATCTAAAAGCGAAGGTTAAAAATAAAGATTGCCAACATAAGGCCAAAATGATACGATAGATAGTGAGATAACCGTGTTACAAGGTGAAAAGCCTCCCTACACTTGAAAAAGAGGGGAGGTGGTGCGGATGGATACATACGAAGCTTTAACCCTGCTATTTTTGGGTGGTACGTTTCTGATAGCACTGCTTGCCTATATTGATAATAGGAACAACAAGCGAAAATAAATAAACCTACCTTGTGCTTGGCCGCCTGGGTAGGTTTATAGAACTACACTTGGGAGGTTAACCACTTTGTGGGCGGTTATCCTTCTTTTGTATTATAGAATAAATTTGTGCATAATGCAATGATTAAATTTATGGAGCCAGAGAAAAACAAGGGGACTGTGAGGCGTGTCATATAGCGGCGCGCCTGTCCGCAGAGCCGGATCTGCCGAATCATTCTAAGCAGAAAAGCAAGTAAAAAAACAGGCGTATGTGGTATAAGTAAAATACTGATCTGGAGGATTGGAATGGAATATAAAAATATTTGTCTGCTGGGAGATAAGACTATCATAATCAAGAAGGGGAAAGTGTCTGCTTATGAGAACTTATAAACTGACCATTGCTTATGACGGAACGCGTTATCAGGGCTGGCAGAGACAGCCGGATACAAAGTTGACGATCCAGGGGATGCTGGAGCGCGCGATCTGTGACTTGAGAGGGTATCCGGCAGAGGTAAATGGTTCCGGCCGGACAGATGGGGGCGTACACGCGAAAGCCCAGACAGCCAGTATTTGTTTATCCGGAAGGGTGGAAGAAGAAAATTTTCGCCGGGAACTGAACCGGATGCTGCCGGAGGATATCCGGGTGACCGGCATGGAGCTTGTGAAGAACGGATTCCATGCCCGTTACAGCGCGAAGGGGAAACAGTACGGGTATACGGTCGACACGAGAGAAAAGGCAGATGTATTTACCAGGAAATATTGCTTTCATTATCCGGAAGCCCTGGATCTGGAAGGAATGAAAAAAGCTGCGGGACGCCTGGTCGGAAAGCATGATTTTGCCGCGTTTACAGACCGGAATGAGGATCAGTCTACGATCCGGAATATCTATGATATCCGCATAGAGGAACAGGGCAGTAAAGTGAAGCTGATTTATGAAGGAAATGGATTTATGTATCATATGGTGCGTATCCTGACGGGAACCCTTCTGGAAGTGGGAACCGGAAAACGTACCCTGCAGGAAATCACGGACCTTTTGGAGGGAGGAGAGCGGTATCAGGCAGGCTTTCTGGCGCCGGCTTGCGGATTGATGCTGAGAGAGGTATACTATTGATGGCGGCTGTTTATACCATGGGTGTAAGCAGTAATGCTGGATGTGCTTTTGGTAACAAACGAGGACAGGACAGCAGACGACTTTTGGAAGGATGGTAGAAAATGATATGAAACTGATATCGTGGAATGTGAACGGAATCCGTGCCTGTATCCAGAAAGGCTTCCAGGATTTTTTTAAAGAAGCAGACGCGGATATCTTCTGCCTGCAGGAAACGAAGCTGCAGTCGGGACAGATCGAACTGGAGCTGGAAGGGTATCATCAATATTGGAATTATGCTGTGAAAAAAGGATATTCCGGAACAGCGGTATTTACAAAACAGGAACCCTTGCGTGTGTCTTATGGGATCGGGATCGAGGAGCATGACCGGGAGGGGCGTGTGATCACCTGTGAGTTTGAAGATTTTTATTTTGTGACTGTCTATACGCCTAATTCCCAGGATGGACTAAAGCGCCTGGATTACCGGATGAAATGGGAAGATGACTTCCGGGCGTATCTGAAGAAGCTGGAAGAAAAGAAACCTGTGGTGGTGACCGGGGATATGAATGTGGCCCATAAGGAGATCGACCTGAAAAATCCAAAAACAAACCGGAAGAATGCTGGATTTACCGATGAAGAACGGCAGAAATTTACGGAATTGCTGGAGGCCGGATTTATCGATACTTTCCGGTATTTTTATCCGGATCAGGAGGGGATTTATTCCTGGTGGTCCTACCGGTTCAAGGCAAGGGAGAAGAACGCGGGATGGCGTATTGATTATTTCTGCGTATCAGAAGCCATGAAGGACAGGCTGGAGGACGCGAAGATATTGACAGACGTGTATGGGTCGGATCACTGTCCGATCGAGCTGGATCTGAAATGATATTCAGAATCATACGCGCGTTCTTCGAGCGGTTTAAAAAAGGAAAATCAGTACTTGCACAAATCGGATAAAAGAGTAAAATAGAGAAGTGAAATAATAGAAAAAGGATCATAGATGGCTGATTTTTGACTATACAGCCCTCCATTATCCTGACTTACGGTGAAAAGCAGGAGGCGGATATCGTGACAAAGATTGATATTATTTCCGGATTTTTGGGAGCCGGAAAAACAACATTTATTAAAAAGATGCTTCAGGAAGCATTTTCAGGAGAGCAGGTCGTCCTGATTGAAAATGAATTTGGCGAGATCGGCATTGACGGTGGATTTTTAAAGGATTCGGGCATTGAGATCCGGGAGATGAATTCCGGATGTATCTGCTGCTCTCTGGTAGGGGATTTTGGAAAATCATTAAAAGAAGTAGTGGATACGTACCATCCCGAGCGGATTTTGATCGAGCCATCCGGAGTGGGCAAACTTTCGGATGTGATCAAGGCAGTACAGGACGTAGCGGAGCAGATTGACGCGAAGCTGAACAGCTTTACTACAATGGTAGATGTGACAAAATGCCGGATCTACAGTAAGAATTTTGGGGAATTTTTCAGCAACCAGATTGAATATGCAGGTGCGGTGATCCTGAGCAGGACAGATAAGGCGAAGCAGGAGAAAATTGAAGAAAGCGTAAAGATCCTGCGTGGGATCAATGAAAAGTCTCCGATCATCACGACACCGATCGCACAGCTTTCCGGTGAGAAGCTGTTGGAGATCATGGAAGGCAGTAAATCTCTGGAAGAAGAACTGCTGTCCGAGCTTCGCTGCCCGGAATGCGGGGAAGTTCATGAACATGGTGAGAGCTGCGGATGCGGTCATGACCACCACCATGAAGAAGAGCATGGGCACCATCATCATGGGGAACATGGTCATCATCATGGAGAAGGCCCCGGCCATCATCACCACGATGAAGAGCATGAAGGCCCCGGCCATCATCACCATGATGAAAAGCATGAGGGTCCTGACCACCATCACCATGATGAAGACCATGCCGGCCCCGGCCATCATCATGACGAGGACCATGAAGGCCATGACCACCACCATCACCATCATCCCGGCCACCATCATGCGGATGAAGTGTTTACAAGCTGGGGGCGTGAAACAGTGAAAACATATACAAAGGATGAGATCAGCAGCATTTTGAAGGAACTGGAGACGGAGGAAAACTATGGTACGATCCTCCGTGCCAAAGGAATGGTTAACGGCGCGGACGGCGAATGGATCTATTTTGACATGGTGCCGGAGGAGCATGAGGTCAGGACCGGTGCCGCGGAATATACGGGACGCATCTGTGTGATCGGATCAAAACTGAAAGAAGATAAACTTGCGGAGTTGTTTGGGGTATAGAAGATCGGAAAGGAAAGAAAAAGAATGAATGAACCAGATGTACTGGTATATCTGATGACGGGCTTTCTGGACAGCGGAAAGACGCAGTTTTTGAAGTTTACATTGGAGCAGGATTATTTTCAGATCCCGGGAACCACGCTTCTGATCCTCTGTGAGGAAGGGGAAGAAGAGTACGGCGAGGAAGGATTAAAAAGGTACAACATAGTCGTAGAGCGGGTGGAAGAGCAGGGACAGTTGACGGAAGAATACCTGAAGTCACTGGATGAAAAGCACCACCCGGAGCGGGTAGTCGTAGAGTACAACGGCATGTGGAAGGTCAGCGATTTTGAAAATCTGAAACTCCCGGATGGCTGGGGGATCGAGCAGAAGCTGACTACCGTGGATGCCAGCACGTTCCAGATGTACCTGACTAATCTGAAACCATTGTTTGTGGAGATGGTCCGTGGGGCGGAACTGGTGCTGTTCAACCGCTGCAATGATATCAAGCCGCTGGCGGGGTATCGCAGAAGTGTGAAAGTAGTCAGCCCCCAGGCGGAAGTCATTTTCGAAGATGAAACAGGTGAAGTGGAAAATATTTTTGAGAATGATGTGCCCTATGATATGGATGCGCCGGTCATTGAGATCCGTCCCGAAGATTACGGAATCTGGTATGTGGATGTGATGGAGCATCCGGATAAGTATAAAGGAAAAGTAGTGGAGTATACGGCAAAAGTACTAAAGCCTCGTTCCTTTTCCACGAAAATGTTCCTGCCGGGGCGCATGGCGATGACCTGCTGTGCGGACGATACAACATTTCTTGGATATGTATGTAAAAGCCCATATGCTTCGAAGCTGAAGCCCGGTCAGTGGGTGAAGGTGCGCGCGAAGATCGGGTTCGCGAAGCTGGCTTTATACCGTGGGACAGGGCCGGTGCTGGAGGCGGAAAATGTGGAGCTTGCAGAACCGATTGAAGAACTGGTATATTTTAACTAGAAAAATGATAGCGCAAAAGTATTGAAAATATAGAATAAAAAATGAGCAACAGATGAGCGGATATTGCAAATGGGCATGTCCGCTTTTTAAATAGAAAAGCACTTTTTTCGCCGATCGTCATATATATAGAATAGACATAACTGTTCAGAACGGCAGACCACAGACCCATCTGCTGCGCAGATTATTTGCTGCTTACGCAGCTTCTGTCTGAGGTTGTCGGGCGTTCCGCCCAATAGCAGCATGAAAAACCAGCCTATAGCAAGTAAACTTGCATAGTCTGTTTTTTCATACTGCTGCCGTTCTGAATAGTTACGAATAGCAAATAGAGGAGTGTTTCAGACTTATGGCGATTGGTTATTTGATCATACAGGCGCGTACTGCTGACGGGGCGGTTCCATTGAGCGGGGCGGAAATCCGGATTTTGGATGACGAGGGGCAAACGGTCCGTGAACTGACAACCGATGAAAGCGGGGAGACAGAGGTGGTTTCTCTGGAAACGGTAGATAAAAGCTTATCATTGGATTCGGAATATACCGGATTGCCGTTTGTTACCTATGATGTACTGGTAAGGGCGGCCGGATTTGATTCTTTGTACGTTTCCGAGATACCTATTTATGAAGGTGAGACAGCGATTCAGCCTGCATCTCTTGTGCCGATGCAGGAAATGCAGCGAAGCCCGACAGTGACAGAGGTTACGGTAGGGAAGCCGGCGGTGGCTATGGAGGAAGAGCGGTTTCAGGAAGGGGATTATACGGAGCCGCGGGTATTGCGGCAGGTAGTGATCCCGAATCCGGTCACGGTACATTTGGGAAGCCCGTCTTCCTCCGCGGCGGATGTGCAGGTGCCATTTACAGATTATATAAAAAATGTGGCCAGTAGTGAGATCTATCCTACCTGGCCGGACGCGGCGCTGAGGGCAAACATTTATGCCATGATTACATTCGCGCTGAACCGGGTCTTTTCCGAATGGTATAGAAGCCGCGGCTATAGCTTTGATATTACCAACAGCACCACCTATGACCAGGCTTATATAAGGGGAAGGAACATTTACGAATCCATCAGCAGGATCGTGGATGAGATTTTTAACCAGTATGTCCGGAGGCAGGGACAGAACGCCCCCTATTTTACTTCTTTTTGTAATGGAACAACTGCCACCTGTTCCGGATTGTCACAGTGGGGGTCGGTCAGCCTGGCGGAGCGCGGGATGACGCCTTTGCAGATCCTGCGGACTTATTATCCCAATGATATTGAAATCGCGGAAACAAACGCGGTCACCGGCATTACATCCTCTTATCCCGGTACGGCGCTCCGGGCAGGCAGCAGAGGGCTTGACGTGCAGGTCATACAGACATATCTGAACAGGATACGCAGGAATTATCCGGCAATTCCCGCGATCACGGATGAAGCCGGAGTATTTGGAAACAGTACCAGCGCGGCAGTGGCCAAATTTCAGAGTATTTTTAATCTGGCAGCGGACGGCGTGGTGGGAAAATCTACCTGGTATAAAATTTCCAGTCTGTATACGGCCGTAGCCAGGCTGGCGGAGCTGGACAGTGAAGGAGAGTCGCTTGGTATCGGGACAGTACCGCCAGGTTCGGTCCTGAGGCAGGGTTCCAGGGGGCAGGATGTGGTTACGCTGCAATATCTGCTGAATATGGCGGCAGAATTTTATCCCACGGTTCCGCGTATATCGCAGGACGGTATATTTGGAAGCGGTACAAGACAGGCGGTGGCCGCGTTCCAGAATGTAATGGGGCTGAGCCCGGATGGGATCGTAGGAGAAAATACGTGGAGGGCACTTTATAACGTATATCTGGGAATCGAGGAAAATGTTCCCATGCCGGGACCGGATACCGGATATATCGAGTACGTTGTCCAGCCAGGGGATACATTGTGGAGGATCTCCCGGCGGTATCACACAACAGTGGAGGCGATCAAAAGCCTGAACGGGCTGACAGGAAACCTGCTGAGTATCGGGCAGGTATTGAAGGTGCCATCGTCTGATACCGGCCCATATATTGAATATACGGTACGTCTGGGGGATACCCTGTGGCAGATTTCCAGAAGGTATGGGACTACGGTAGACGCGATCCGGGAAATGAACGGACTGTCCAGTGATCTGCTGCATATCGGCCAGGTGCTGCGGGTTCCCGTGAACTGACAATTAGGGGAAAAGGAGATTGTATTCTGAGTAAAAATCCGTTATACTAGAACTGTAAAATATTGTCGGAAGGTACGAAAGATTATCAGAATCCGGTATCCGTCCGATAGGTATTATGAAAGGAGAGTACGATGGGAAAAGAATTTGATGTGATTGCAATGGGGGAGCTTTTAATTGACTTTACAATGAGCGGCCAAAGCGGGCAGGGCAACGACTTGTTTGAAGCGTGTCCGGGCGGGGCGCCATGTAATGTCCTTGCTCTTTTAAATAAGATGGGAAAAAAGACGGCATTTCTTGGAAAAGTAGGAAAGGATCAGTTTGGAACATTGCTCAGGGCAACCCTGGAGGATGTGGGGATCAATACGTCTAATCTGCTGACGGATGAACAGGTTAACACGACATTGGCGTTTGTCCACACATTTCCGGATGGGGACAGAGAATTCTCGTTCTATCGGAATCCGGGAGCGGATATGATGCTGGCAGCGGATGAGGTGGACGCGGAATTTCTGGCAAAGACCAGGCTGTTTCATTTCGGCACTCTTTCCATGACTCATGAGGGCGTTCGCGCGGCAACCAAAAAGGCTCTTCAGATCGCGAAGGAGAAGGGGCTTCTGATCTCTTTTGACCCGAATCTGCGTCCGCCGCTGTGGAGCTCGCTGGAGCTGGCGAAGGAGCAGATGGAGTATGGTTTTCAGTTCTGCGATATATTGAAGATTTCTGACAATGAGATTCAGTTTGTTTCCGGCAAAGAGGACTATGATGAGGGAATCCGCTATCTGCAGGAAAAATATCAGATCCCGTTAATCCTTCTGACAATGGGGAAGGACGGAAGCAGAGCGTATTATAAGGGAATGCGTGTGGAGCGCGGAGGCTTTCAGTGCAAGACCATAGAGACTACCGGTGCCGGGGATACATTTTGCGGAAGCTCTCTGAATTATATACTGGAACATGATTTTGAGAACCTTACGGAAGAGCAGCTTGGCGAGATGCTTACCTTCGCGAATGCGGCAGCAGCGATCGTCACGACAAGAAAAGGTGCGATCCGTGCCATGCCGGAAAAGGAAGAAGTGGAGGCATTGATCCGGAACTGAGGATACGATAAAAAGTAAGAAAAATCCTATAAAATTTGGGGGGGTTTATGGAATATTTTGTTGACACTTCACAAATGTTATTTTAACATATATATGAGATAAATTAAGTATAAGTAAAATGTTATAAATAAATTGCTTTACATAATATCTTGTGTGAAATTTCCAAGACGGATATTTTGTCCGGTCTTGGTTCTGGGAGGGATTATTATGCTAGAGCAGGGGCTTCCGGTCACATTTTTACTTCTGTTCACAGTACTCATATGGGCGCTCCATTTTATGATCTTACTTTCCAGCCCCGGGAATAAGGTGAATCAGTGGTGTTGTTTCGCTGGTTTCCTGCTGAGTCTCGGGGTGTGGAAGGAGTACATATATTACGGCGGCTTTTTTTCGGGCATACAGACAAGCCTGCTTGGGGTGGAGTATCAGGTAGATGAACTGGTCTATTCTTTAATGACTGCGGTAACCTATTACCTGGCTTTGCCATGCGGGGTTACCTGCAGCTTCTATTTCAGCGGTATGGATAAGCGTAAGCCTGAGCTGTTCCGTGTCCTGAGAGTAGCTGTTTTTCTGCCTGCCCTGGTATCTGCCGTTATATATCCATGGGATCAGACGAGGCACCTTGTCAATTCACATCCGGAAGCATTTGCAGTTGTGGCTGCATATAATCTTACATATGGATTGATCATGACTGCGTTGATCATACATACTCTGATCAGGGAGAGAAAAAGCGGCCAGTATTATCAACGGAGGTTTATATCGGTATTTGTTCTTCTGCCGCTCTGGTACTGGCTGATCACTATCTTCCCGGTGCATTTACTGCATCTGGAAAAGCTCTATAAGCTTTGGCAGGGCAATATCCTGATCATTTTTGGTTTGGTGGTTTATTATTTATACCTTCTTTTTCATAAGGGAATCTGGGGACTGCGTCTGACCAGGCAGCATTTTGACTGGGTGGAGGATCAGGCAAGACTTCCGGAGGATATCAGGTATATTATTCATATGTTGAAAAATGAGACTGCGAAGCTTCGTTTGGGTACGCGGATCATCCGTGAAATGGGAATCGCAGAGGCAGAAGAAGAGCTGGATATCCTGGATCGCTCCATTACCCATATCGAGGAATTTATCCGGCGCAGCAATATGTGTTCCGGAGATCTGCATATAGAGCCGGAAAGTGTTGATATAGAGACACTTTTTGAAGAAACCGCGGCAGACTATGCGGAATGGAAGGGAACTATAAAAGCTGAGGTGGAATCGAGTGTCTCAGACTTGTATTGTGATCCTTATCACATGAAAGAAGTATTATGCAACCTGGCTGCAAACGCAATAGACTCTATGGGAGAGACAGGAATTCTCACGCTTACCGCTCAGATGACGAAAAAGGATATTGTCCTGATCCGTGTATCTGATACTGGCCATGGGATACCGGAAAAGGAGCTTGGACGTATTTTTGACTTTTATTATAGCAGTTATTCGGACTATTCACATTTTGGACTTGGACTTGCTTATTGCAGGGATGTGCTTAAACTCCATAATGGCTGTATGAAAGTAAAGAGCTCTACGGATCCGGAACGGCATGGAACAGAGTTTACGTTGTGTTTACCCCGGGATTTCAGGGGGGGGGTAAAACAAAAGGGAAATGATAAGAGTAATGATGGTAGAAGATGACGAGGACTTTGTGTTCCTGGTCCGGAAATTGTTGAATAAGCAGAAGGATATTGAGGTCATTGGATGCTGCCCGGATAAGGAAGCTGTTCTTGCTATGGTCTACGAAAAGAAGCCGGATATCGTGCTCATGGATCTGAACCTCGGCGTGTCTAATCTGGACGGGATCGAGCTTTCAAGAGCGATACGTATCCGGACAGACGCGAAGGTATTGATCCTCACGGCTCTGGAGACACCGGATATGATTTTTAAAGCGGCAGAAGAAGCGTTTGCTTCCGGTTATATCTTTAAGAGCCAGATGTCATTTCTGGTGGAAAATATCCGTGCCACCGCAGAGGGGTATACGGCGCAGGAGTACCTGATCGCCTCGGCGGCCCTGTCCTGTCTTTCGGAAGCGGAAAAAGCGGTGTTCTACATTATGATGGGAAGAGAAAACACCCTGTTGTCTTCCCCCAAGACGATAGCGAACCAAAAGGGAAGAATCGTAAAGAAGCTGGGGCTGGAGAATCAAAAAGAATTGATGCATGTATTCAGGATGTTCCGGGAGGATAAATAAAAAGCGGTTTTGTACGGAAAGTACTGCCGGAAATATATTCTTTCTTGACATATACCGTGATAAATGATAAAACTTTGTTATATGAATAATGGACTTGATAGAGGCGCGGGATTCATCAGTACGAAAAGGGTTACCGGCAATGCGTAGGAGTGAAGTATTGCTGTGAGTGATCTGTTCAGTGAGTATCAGGGATACGGACGGAAGGTTTGGCTTTGGCCGCACGTTCCGGCACTGTATAAGGAAAGGGGAGGCCGCCGAAGGAACTGTGTCTGTCCCTGTGATATGGTTTCTGGGACGCAGCAGAATATGCTGCGGACTGTCACATGAGTGGAGCGCTATCACGGGATATGAAGGATTTAGAGTAATATAAGATCATGCCATGAATGCGTTTGCTTTTACGGGACGTTGTTCATGGCTTTTCTTTATGCCCGGAGGGGATACCTTGTAAAACGGCCGGATGGCCATAATGGGGTGCCCGAAGGGTATACTCACAAAATACTTTTAAGGAAGAGAGAGGAAATAAGATGAAAAAAGTAAAGCACAAAATGTTATGGGTACTTTCTCTGGCAATGCTGGTGGTGATGTGCTGTCCGATGCTGGCATTCGCGGCGGAAGAAGCGGAAGAGTATGTACCGGCTATGTACGCGTCTTTCTGGTCGCTGATCCCTCCGGTTGTAGCGATCGTTCTGGCACTGATCACGAAAGAGGTGTACAGCTCCCTGTTTATTGGGATTTTGATCGGCGGCGTATTTTATTCCGGATTTACCTTTGAACGGACGATCACCCATGTATTTCAGGACGGGATCATAGGTTCTTTGTCAGATTCCTACAATGTAGGTATCCTGGTTTTCCTGGTGCTGCTGGGGATCATGGTATGTATGATGAACCAGGCCGGTGGTTCCGCGGCGTTCGGACGCTGGGCAAGTGAGCATATCAAAAGCCGTGCAGGCGCCCAGCTTGCCACGGTACTTTTGGGAGTCCTGATCTTTATTGATGATTATTTTAACTGTCTGACAGTAGGAAGCGTGATGCGCCCGGTGACGGATAAGCACAATGTATCACGGGCGAAGCTGGCATATCTGATCGACGCTACGGCGGCTCCGGTCTGTATCATCGCTCCCATTTCTTCCTGGGCGGCGGCAGTAACGGGATTCGTGGAGGGAGAAGACGGACTGTCTATTTTTATCCGTGCGATTCCTTACAATTTTTATGCTTTGCTTACGATCGTCATGATGGTTGCCTTAACGGTCATGGACGCGGACTATGGCCTGATGAGGATACATGAGGAAAACGCGAAGAAAGGCGATCTCTATACAACGCCGGACAGGCCTTACGCAAATGCGGAAAAGGAGGAAGAGAACCTGAAAGGCGGAGTGATCGATCTGGTATTTCCTGTCGTTGTTCTGATCATCTGCTGTGTGATCGGTATGATCTATACGGGCGGATTTTTCAGCGGGGCCGGTTTTGTACAGGCATTTTCCGACAGTGACGCGTCCGTAGGACTGATGCTGGGAAGCTTCTTCGCGTTTCTGATCACGATCGTATTCTACGCTGTGAGAAAGGTATTGAATTTCAATGAATCTATGGCTTGTATTCCGGAGGGCTTTAAGGCAATGGTATCTCCGATCCTGATCCTGACACTGGCCTGGACGCTGAAAGCCATGACAGACAGCCTTGGGGCGGATGTGTTCGTGGCAGGGATCGTAAAATCCAGCGCGTCGGGACTGATGAGCCTGCTTCCGGCGATCATCTTCCTGGTGGGATGCTTCCTGGCATTTGCGACCGGGACTTCCTGGGGAACGTTTGGAATCCTGATCCCCATTGTTGTCAATGCTTTTGAAGGAACCAACGAGACAATGATGATCATATCCATCTCCGCATGTATGGCAGGAGCGGTATGCGGGGACCATTGCTCACCAATCTCCGATACGACGATCATGGCATCTGCCGGAGCCCAGTGCAACCATGTGAACCATGTGTCCACCCAGCTTCCCTATGCGGTTACGGTCGCGGCGGTTTCCTTTGTGACATATATTATTGCCGGATTTGTGCGGACGTCTGTGATCGCGCTTCCGGTCGGAATATTGTTGATGATTGCCGTATTGGTGGTCATGAAAAACAAAAAATCGGAAATTTGACATTGTATGCAAAAAAGCTGCCGGCGGCAGGTTTTTCGTATAAAAAGAGGATTGTGAAAGAGATAAAAACAGGGTCATGTTAAATCATGACCCTGTTTTGGTTTCGCCACTCTCTTGGGGGCAATCCATACAGATTTTTAAATGCCCGTGAAAAATGAAGCTGGTTTGCGTACCCTACCGCGTTTGAAATATCTCCGATGGACAGGCTGGTCAGTTTCAGCAGCTCGGCGGCTTTGATCATACGATAGCTCAGCAGGAATTCCTGGGGCGTTTTTCCAAGCGCTTCTTTAAAAATCTTTCCAAAATAGCTGCGGTTCAGGCCGCAGGTGGCAGCGATATCCTCCACCGAGATATCATTCTGGAAATTCTGTTCTATGAAGGAAAGCGCCTCTTTGATATAAAAGTCACGGAGCCTCCCATTCTTAGGCGACGTCATGTTAACCGCAGAGCGTGTCATATAATCCAGGAACAGATATAAGTGCCCGATCAGATGCAGGGGAGGCATATCTTTATGTTCTATAATATACATCATTTCCTTCATCATATCTTCCCGCAGATCCTTGGAACGCGCGTGATAGACCGGATGGTTTACGGAAAGTCCGATAAGCTCTATCGTTTCCTTTGCGCGCAGGCCGTCAAATTCGAGCCATACATATTCCCATGGAAGGTCATGGTCAGCCGTATAGGTATTGATCTGTCCCGGAAATAACATAAATCCCTGCCCGCTTTTAATCTGGTAAGTATTTGTATGGCCGCCGGCATCGTCCGCCATCAGCGTACCGGTCCCGGAAATGACATAGTGAAACAAATAATGAGTCCGGGCGGCAGGACCGAAGGTATGGGAAGGCCTGCATTGCTCCCAGCCATATTGGTATAACCCAAGATCGACAAAATTTTCATTTGGAAATACAGAAAAAATCAGTTCTTGTACTTCTTGCATCATATCCTCCTTAATCCAGAAAAATTGGTTGCCGCGAAAATAAATTTTAACTATCATACATGCATATTTTGATTTATGCAAGTAAAAAGTATTTGGAAAAGTCTAATTTTTTACTCTTTTTTGCAAATATATCAAAATGCTAGATAACCTTTATAAAAAATTAATAAAATAGCATAAAGGTATAAAAACGGTCAAATACAGCTATTTAATAGGCGCATTATGGGATGTTATAATATTTTCATCAAAGAAACCAAAGATGTTTCTAAGGGAAAGGAGAAAGTGTAGCAATGAGAAAAAGAAAAGCAGCAATAAGCGTACTTCTGGTGGCCGCCATGCTGGCCGCGATGTGTCTTAGCGCATGCGGGAGCGATGAAGCGAACGGCAAGACCGTTGTCGAACTGGTGCAGTATAAGCAGGAAGCTGTCGATGTATTCGAACAGTTGGAAGAAGAGTTTAACGCGGCCCATGACAATATCTTGCTGAAGATCGAATCACCGAATGACGCGACCACAATTTTGAAGACCCGGTTCATCCGTGAGGATTATCCGGACATCATCGGGATCGGGGGAGATATCAATTATTCTTATTTCGTAGATTCTGATATTCTTGCCGATATATCGGATTATGAAGGGCTTGGTACGATCAAGCAGGCATACCTGGATATCCTGGAGAATCTGGAGTTTGTGCCCACAGA
>CAZFXM010000032.1:0-40139 GCA_964523125.1 uncultured Clostridium sp.
AACTTTTAACTTAGTAGTCGTTCTTGGCTACACCATTATTATACTAGGAGGAAGGACAGGCATGGACTATGCGGTAGAATCATTAAAAATGCATTATGAATTGAAAGGAAAGATCGAGATTATTTCGAGGGCAGCGGTAGATTCAAAAGAGGCATTGAGCCTGGCCTATACGCCGGGAGTCGCGCGGCCATGCCTGGAAATACAAAAAGATCCGGAGAAAAGCTTTGTACTGACCAGAAGGTGGAATACTGTGGCGGTAGTTACGGACGGAACGGCTGTCCTGGGTCTTGGGGATATCGGGCCGGAGGCCGGAATGCCGGTAATGGAAGGAAAGTGTGTGCTGTTCAAAGAATTTGGCGACGTAGACGCGTTTCCGCTTTGTATCAGAAGCAAGGATGTGGACGAGATCGTAAATACGGTCAGCCTGCTGGCCGGAAATTTCGGTGGGATTAATCTGGAAGATATATCGGCACCCCGATGCTTTGAAATCGAAAAGAAATTAAAAGAGTGCTGTGATATTCCGATTTTTCATGATGACCAGCACGGGACGGCCGTGATCACGTTGGCCGGCTTGCTGAACGCGCTGAAGTTGGTTGGAAAAAAACTGGACGAGGTGAAGATTGTCACGTCCGGTGCTGGCGCGGCCGGAATCGCGATTATAAGGCTGCTGATGTCAATGGGGCTGAAAAATGTGATTATGACAGATCGAAAAGGCGCGATATATGCAGGAAGGGAAAACCTGAATCCGATCAAAAAAGAGATGGCCGCAATTACGAATTACAATCATGAAAAAGGGAGTCTGAAAGATGTGATACGCGGCGCGGATGTATTTATCGGAGTGTCGGCACCGGGGACGTTGACCGCGGATATGGTCTGCGGTATGGCACGGGACGCGATTGTATTTGCCTGTGCCAACCCGACTCCGGAAATATTTCCGGAAGAAGCAAAGGCGGCAGGGGCAGCCGTAGTCTCTACCGGCCGGTCCGATTATCCGAACCAGGTGAACAACGTATTATGCTTCCCTGGGCTGTTCCGCGGAGCGCTGGACGTGCGGGCGGCAGACATCAATGACGAGATGAAGATCGCGGCAGCATTCGCGATCGCGGGACTGGTCAGCGAGAAGGAATTGCGCGCGGATTATATCCTTCCGCCAGCATTTGACCGGAGGGTGAAATCTGAGGTTGCTTCCGCGGTTGCCGATGCCGCGAGGAAGAGCGGTGTCGCGCGGGTCTTGAAATAATAAAAGTATCCCTACGGAATATTATGGGGTTTTTTCAAAAAGTGGTATGGCTTTAAACAAGCTTGTGCCACTTTTTTTGAGGTCAAAAATAAACTAAAGATATAAAACACAAAAAAATGTGAAAAAATCACAAAAATGTTGACATAAAAATAAAAATGGGTATATTATAAAGATAGGAGGAAGGCAAATACGAAGTGTTTTTAAAACGCCTTCCGACGATATGCCCTCGAACGAAAGTGAGGGGGCGCTACCTTAATATTAGGAGGTAAAATTATGGTTGTACAGTTTATGGTAAAAAATGTGTTATCTTTTAAGGATGAGACTATTTTAGATATGACGGCAATTAATGCATATAAAGAACACGAATGTAATTTGATCGATATTGGAATCAAAGAAAAATTTCTTAGAGTAGCGGCAATTTATGGAGCTAATGCAAGCGGTAAATCAAATTTATATCTGGCAATGTCATATTTTCAAAAAATCATTCTTGAATCTCTAAATAATGTAAGTGACGACTCGGAGACAGCAATCGAAAAATACTATATTCCATTTTCATTTGAAGATAACAAGGAAAACTCAGAATTTCAAATTGTTGAAATTTTAGACGATTTTGAATACAGCTATGGATTTGAATATAATGCTGAATGCATTGTATCAGAATGGTTATATAGAAAGAATTTAAAAACCAATAGAAAGACTACGATTTTTGAGCGTACAACAGAAAACGCTGAATTTGGTGCCGCAGTCAGGAAAGAGTGTGATGTTTATAGGGAACAAATTCCGGCGGACGCATTGGTTATTTCATTTTTTAATAAATTAAAATTAAAGACGAATATTTTCCGAAAGGTATATTCAGGAATTATGGAAACATTGGTAGTTCCTGCCGAGTTTTGCGAAGACACAGAAATGCTTGAAACATTTCTTCCGAAAGTAATTGCAAGTGGAAAAGCTGACCTATTAGAGTTTTTAACGGCAATTGACACAGGAATTCAAGACATTGTTTATTCTGAAAATGAAAAAGAAATTCTTTTTTTTACCATTCATAAGGGAAAGAATGGCAAGGATTACTATTTGAATCTTTATGCTGAATCAGAGGGAACAATAAAAAGTATTATGCTTTTTATATATGCGAGAATAGCGATTTTGAATAACTGTTCTATTTTTGTAGATGAGTTAAATGTAAAGTTGCATCCACTATTGCTGAAATTTATTATTGACCTATTTTATAAACAAAGATCGAGGGCTCAGCTTATTTATACGACGCATGATACGACGCTGATGGATAAAAAGTTTTTTAGAAGAGATCAGATCTGGTTTGTCCAGAAAGATGAATATGGATATTCAGCTTTACAGGCATTATCTGATTTTAAAGTCAGATCAGATGCTTCGTTTGAAAAAGATTATTTAGCCGGTGTATATGGCGGAATTCCGTTTCTTAAAGAATTTGAAATGAAAGAGGGGGAAGAATGTGGGATCGGATGATATTTTTAAAAAGCGGAGAGAAGCCAGAAAGCAAAGAAAGCATGATTACAGAAATCCCAAAGCCAATTCTTTCTTGATAGTGACAGAAGGAGAAAGAACAGAACCATTGTACTTTAGGGGAATGCAGAAGTTGATCAAAGAAAAAATAGGCGGCAATATTGAAATTGTGGAAAATCCTGTTATTGATATTCAGGGAGAAGGATGTTCTACAGGAAAATTAATAGAGATAACGGACCGGATCGTAAAAGAAGCCAGAATCATTTATCAGAATGTGTGGGTAGTATTTGACAAAGACGATTTTGAAGACTTCGATCAGGCGATAGCCGAAGGAATTACTAAAGGATATAAAATTGCATGGAGCAATCAATCATTTGAATATTGGCTTTACCTGCATTTTTATTATAGTGATGCCGCGCTTCGTAGAGAAGAATGGAATAAAAAATTGGATAGGATTTTCAAAGAATATGATTTTGGTGAAGGGAAGTATCAAAAGAACTATGAGGACATTTATCATATGGTAGATACTTATGATGGAGTGAATACAGCTATAAAAAATGCGAAAAGAAGAATGGCAGGTTATAAAAAGGGGATAGATAAAGCATCTGAATATGATCCGGGGACAACCGTTTATAGGCTTGTAGAAGAATTAAAAAAATATTTGGATGAGACATAATTTATAAAACAGTATTTTCAGTTCGCAAAATTGTACGAAAGGGAAATCCTCTATGATACAAGTAAGATTTAAATGTTAAATCCCGTAGACTTTATCAGAAGATTGGAGGATGATTGAAATGCCCGGTGATATTGAAATTATGAACAGAGGGATTCATTGCCTTTTGGAAAAATTAGGTGTAGTAGAAACAGAGCGGTTTATTGCTGTGATTAACAGAGAAAAATTTGATTATACGAAATGGCAGAGACAGAGGTTTGACAATATGGGTTCTGATGAATTCAACGAAGCGGCAGTAGCTTATTCCAAGGAAAATCCATTCGGCAAAAAATAGGAATAGCAGAAGTGGGTAAGATGTTGGATGCTCAAAAGAGCATCCAACCCATGGTTTAATTCGCGAAAACCGTGCTATTGGCAGACACGATCGTACCTTCCTTATTCCACTTCCAGTGAAAGTTCTCCGGTAAAATCTTCTCCCTCAAGCACAATAAAATTATCTCCCGCGCTGAAGGTAAATTCGTAGATATCCTCGTCGCTCCCTTCCGCGATCACATGCTTCTCTTTTTCTCCGAAAAGAATATGCTCCTCTTTGCTCCCCAGCCAATACAGAACGGCCGTACCGGATTGAACATGGAGCGAATAAGTCACTTTCAACGAGCTGCCGTTTTCACGTTCCATCGAAGTACCGCCGAAAATATACTCTTCCCCGTTAAATTGCTCATATTCCGCTTCATAGCTTCCCACATAATCATCTATACCGGTTTTCCGCGCTCCCTTTAAGCTTTTTTCCCCGGTAAGAGCGTATGAGCTGGCAGAACCCATCCATTCACTGATCTCATCCTTTGCGCTATCGATCAGTTCATGAATCTCACCTTGAATACTTTCTTTATTATCTTCATACTCCCTGATGATCCCACGGGCCAGGTCCACCCCGCACCCTGTAAGGCAGATCGTCAGCGCTCCCAACAGCGGCAATAAGGAAATCCATTTGCGCGTCATAACATCACCTCCTCAAATCAATGTAGTGCCCCTCCCTCTGGTCGAGGGCAATTCATCGGAAGGCATAAAAAGAAATGCTTCGCATTTGCCTTCCTCTTCAAGGAAGCGCCCCCTCCCTCTGGTCGAGGGCAATTCGTCGGAAGGCATGAAAAGAAATGCTTCGCATTTGCCTTCCTCCTCAAAGCTCATTGATCGTGTCTGTAATGGACATATTCCGGAGCCGTTTCGCGGGAGCGTATACAGCCACGGCAGCACAGGTCAATACAAACACGATAATGATACATAGCATTGCTACCGGCGGATGCCATACCGTACCAAAATACCGTGTGATCAGCAGGGTATACAGGAAGTAGCTGAGGGGAAGCCCGATCCCGCAGCCGGCCGCAAGGCCGGACAGGGCATAGGTAAATGCCTCCGCGGTGATCATCCGGGTGAGCTGCCCGCTATCCATGCCGACAGCCCGCATAGCGCCGTATTGCTTTGTCCGGGCGGCCACACTGATGGAAATGCTGTTAATGATATAAAACATCGTAACCATTCCAATGATCGCCAAAAATCCATACACACCAATCTTGATCGTCATATACGTGGAATTACTTTCACTGGCGAGTGCCCTCTCATCCGAGAAAATCACATCGCTTCCGGCAAATTTACTGATCTGTTGTATCGTTGCGTCATCCGCGTCTTTATCAAGCTGTACGCCGACCATCGTAAGCCCCTGTTGTCCTGTTAATCTCTCAAAGGTTTCCTGGGAGCAGATCACAAGCTGCTCACCGGGGAACAGGCTGCTGGATATGGAACAGGTAATCTCCACCTCATTTCCCGCGATCTGAACCGTATCCCCGACCTTCAGGGGATTATCTTTATTGTGGACGGTCATGACCTTGCCGCTGTCTCCACGGATATCCGAAAGATTTCCTTCAACCATATTTTCCTCTGCGTGCTCCATCAATAAATCATCATAGGATTCCAGATTGACAAAGTCGATCCCCTGTCTGGAAGAAGATGCCGGAACGTGATCCAGATAGGAGGTTCCGAAGGCGCGTTTTACACCGGGAATCCCGCCGATCTCATCTTTTGTACCCTGCTCGATCACCAGCGCGTTGGCATAGCCGTTGAGGGTAATATCCGGCTGCCAGGATTTCAAAGTAGGCATCAGCCCTCTTGCAAATTCCAGCCCGATGGAAAAGCAGAGCATCAGGATGATCGTAAGCGCAAAGGAAGCTGCCATCAGGAAGCAGTTCTTTCTGGAACCGGTGGCATGATGAATGCCCAGCGTCCGTTCCACTTTCCTGACCTTCCGCCGGATCGCACGGCGTTTCGATGACGTTGCTTCTGAATTGCCGGAAACCGCGGACATCGGCGACACTTTGGCGGCCTGTTTCGCGGGAGACTGTGCCGCCAGCAGGACGGTCACGATCCCAACCAGTGTGCCGCTGGCCCATCCTATAGGACTTAAGGAAATGACCTGCATGGTATCAAACTCTCCTCCGATCCCATAGCGCAGATAGGCGCATATCCCCCAGCTCACCAGCGTGCCCAGGACCAATCCGGCAGGAACCGCGGTTTTACACCAGTTCAATGCTTCCAGCCGCACAAACCGGACGATCTGCTGGCGGCTCGCTCCGATACAGCGCATCATGCCAAAGAATTTTGTCCGCTGGGCCACATTGCTGTTCATGCTGCCGGAGATCATCAATACCCCGGCCAGGAGCACCAGGACGAACAGAAAACCCGCTAACGCATAAAATGGGTACAGAGACTGGTTGCTGCTTTGGCCGGCAAGCCCCATCGCGGCAGTATTTTCAGAAATATTCTCATCTGCCAGGCCGTATTGCTGCCGAATCTCCGAAACCGCTTTGGACGCGCCGGACACGTCTTGAAACTGCACATAGCAGGACGGATGCTCCGTGGCCGCATTCGCGCCCATGAGCGCGTGAAAGGCGTCTCTTGTCATGTACACGGCAACCATAAAGGTCTGCCCCTGATAGTACTCTTTGTCATCCGAGCCAAAACCGGATATGGTAAAATCCGTGTCCCCGGCAGGTGTACGCACGGTCACATGGTCGCCGGCCTGCACCTCCAAAGCGAGCTTTGCGTTGCTGCTCAGTATTACCTCATGGTCATTTTGCGGAAAACTCCCCTCTTCCAGGCTGTCTACAAGCTGTGTCATATAGGTTTCGTCCACACCATACAGTGCAGCCTCTTTTTCACCGATATAGTACGGCTGGTCAGCGTTCGTATTGAAAGAATCCGACCATCCGGCGGCCGCGACGTCGGGGCGCCCGCCGATTGCTTCCGCGATATCCTGCGAAATGCCGTCCAGCCGTATATGCCAGTATCCATGCTTCAACAGCATGTAATCGGTTTCTGACCGGAGGAAAAGATCCGCCATACTGAAAATCGCTGTTACGAGAAATACGGAAATAATAATACATAAAAGCGTCATACGGTTCTGCCGTCTGTGGACACGCGCGGAAATGGGAATCAGGCTAAGATAATTTTTCATTCTCCACACCTCCCAAAATCCGTCAGCTCTCCGTCCGATACCTGCAGGATACGGTCTGCCTTCTGTGCGATGCCCTGGCTGTGTGTGATCATGATGATCGTCTGTTCATATTTTTTGGAAGCTTCTTTTAAAAGAGCGATCACCTCTCTGCTGTTCTGCGTATCCAGGTTTCCGGTCGGCTCATCGGCCAGGATGAGGGCAGGACGGGTGATCAGCGCCCGCCCGATGGCTACCCTTTGCTGCTGTCCGCCTGAGAGCTGGCTTGGAAGATGGTTCCGGCGTTCCCTCAGGTTTAACACATCCAGCAGATCTTCCAGATATTTCTTATTGGGCTTCTGGTAATCAAGCAGTACCGGAAAGATGATATTCTGCTCGACCGTCAGTTCGGGAATCAGATTAAAGTTCTGAAAAATGAACCCGATATTTCTGCGGCGGAAAACTGTAAGATTTCTCTCCTTCATCGCAAAGATATCCTTGCTGTCAATATATACTTTTCCGAAGGACGGCGTATCCAGCGCGCCGATCATATTCAGGAGCGTACTCTTTCCGGAACCCGATTCCCCGACGATCGCTACAAATTCTCCTTTTGGGACCGAAAAGCTGACTTTTTTCAGGGCTTGTACGGCGATATCTCCTTCCCCGTAGATTTTAGAAATGGATTTTACTTCCAGCAAATTCATAAATAAATACACCTCTTTCTCTAAATTCAGGTAAAAAAATCGTACATTAAAAATGAATCAGAAGTTTCACCTTCAATGTACAAAAAGCATATCATGTAAATCCTACTGCAATATTACAATAATCCTACAATTTTGTAGGATTATTCAGGGAGTGGGAATGCTGATATAAAATACCGTTTTGCCTCCTAAGTCACTGTCGGCCGCGATGCTGCCCCCATGTGCCTCGATGATGGATTTCGCGAGAGGCAGGCCAAGCCCTATCCCTTCCGTGTCTTTGGAATACCGGCTGCGGTAAAACCTTTTAAAAATATAATACAGATCCTCCGGATGGATTCCGCTCCCATTATCTTTTACGGCGATCTGAAGCGTGGATGCCGGCAGCTTCCATTCGATCCGGACAAAATCTCCTTTTTCCGTATGGTCTAACGCGTTTTTTACAAGATTGGCTACAGCCTCCATCAGCCAGTTACGGTCACAGATAAAATCGATAGTTTCATCTCCGGAGAGGATGATTTCTTTTCCCTCCTGCCCGGCGCGGAAAGAAAATTGTTTTTTTATGTGCTCCATCATCTCACATATATTTTCCCGCGCTTTGATCATCACGATCGTACCGGCGTCAAATTTTGAGATTTTTAACAGGTTCTGTACCAACGTTTCAATCCGTTCCAATTCCTGCTCAGAAAGGTCGGCAAACTCCTTGACCGTGGGCAGATTTTCCGCCTCCCCCTGCAGGATTCCGTTATAAATATTTAAAGCGGCCAGCGGAGTCTTTAACTGATGGGAAATATCCGCGATTGTATTTTTCAGGAACTCTTTCTCATTTCCCTCTTTCTCAATATGGGCATTCAGGATAGAAACCAGTGAATTCACCTCATGAAACAGTCTGTACAGCTCGCCCTCGTCATAACATTCGATCCGCGTGTCTTTGCTGCCGGATATATATTCCCTGATCTGCTCTACCGCATTTTCCATAATCTCATTCTGCTCTTTAAAGTAACCATAGCAGGCCGACAGGATCAGGATTCCCATACACACGGCAGCGATTCCGGCAGCAGGGGCCGCCCATTTTGGTTCAAGCCACATAAAGACTGTAAAAAGTAATAAAAATCCTGTGATATACAACAGGATTTTATAGAACAGCGCCTTGATTTTTCGATTTGCCAGTATCTTCATCACACGGTTTAACATATGCCCTCCCCGGAAACGGTTAGGTTCCCTGCAATTCCTTCCCATTCTTACTTTTATCCGCCGTACTCCATTTATAACCCATCCGGCGGACGGTTACGATTTTTTCCGGCTTTCCCGGATCATCCTCGATCTTTGTACGGAGTCTCCGTATATAGACGGTCAAAGTATTATTATCTACAAAGTTTTCATTACAATCCCACAGCCTGTTCAAAATCTGTTCCGGCGAAAGTATGATATCAGGATTCTCCATAAAAAAGCACAGGAGCTTATATTCACTGGCCGTCAGTTCGACCGGCTCGCCTCTTTTATAAACTTCCCCTTTTATCAGTTCCACCCGGATATCATTTGAATGCAGCTCCGGGGCCTCCTGGCTGAAATTGCTGCTTCTGCGGAGCAGGGCATGTACCCTTGACAGGAATACTGCCAGCTTGAAGGGCTTTGTGATATAGTCGTCCCCGCCGATATCAAGCCCCATGATCATGTCCGTCTCTTCATCCATGGCAGTTAAAAACATAATCGGGACCTTAGAAGTCAGGCGTATTTTTTTGCAAAGGTCAAATCCGGAACCATCCGGGAGAGTGACATCGAGAATTACCAGGTCATATTTCCCATCAGGCAAAAGCATATCTGCTTCCAGTCTTGTGCGCGCGACATCTACCTCATATCCTTCCTTTTTGACCGCGAAGACAAGCCCGCCGATCAAACTCAAATCATCTTCTACCAGTAAGATCTTTTTTGCCATATGAATCTCCTATCCGTTCTTTGCATAAGGAATTTTCCTTCGAAAGATATGTATAGAGTGCCTGCAGATACTCGAATGAAAGCGCGTCCATGGATTCCACATTCGCGTCGATAAAGGAACCATAATCAGCCGCCAGCATTTCGCCGGCACTGATAAGATACGCAAAAAAATCCAGATTTTTGTTATGGTCGATGGAAGGGTCTTGCTCCAGTTCCCGCCGGATAACCGGCATGATCAGCCTGGTAGCGACCGATATCATGGCATACAGGCGCACATCCCGCGGAGCCTTCGGCAGCATTTGTAAAAAATGAATACCGTCTGTAGTAAGGATTTCTTCCAGTTGTTTTTGTTTTTCCATGATTACCGGATCCAGCCCGATTTTAGCAATGCTGCTTAAGCCGGATTTTAAAATCATGTCGTTTTTCAGGGATTTATGTTCCAGGACGATTTCGTAAAGCCTGACGATGCAATAGGAATATAAATCTTCTTTATTATCAAAATATTGATAAAAGCTTCCTTTGGGAATGGACGCGTCCGCAATGACGCGGTTAATGCTGGATTTATCATATGGGCGCGCGGCGAATTCTTTCAGGGCGCATTGATAGATCCGGTTTCTTTTTTCTTCCGGTAAATTAAAAAAGGTCTGGTGAATCATGGGGCCTCCGTGGATTGACAGATTGGTCGTATTTCATTAGTTATACTACTTGACGCAAAAAAATTTGTCAAGTATACTTGTGACTATACTAATATGACTTAAGTCATATTTAAAAGAAAAGGAGACGACAGAATGTATGATGTATTGATTAAGGGTGGAAAGCTGTATGACGGAACAGGAAATGACGCATATGTGGCGGATATTGCCATAAAAGGAGACCGGATCGTAAAAATAGGAGATTTGGCGAAGGAAACGGCGAAAACAGTGATCTATGCGGAAGGAAAAGCGGTCACGCCGGGATTTATCGAGCCCCATTCCCATGCGGATCTGACCTGCCTGATCCATCCGGAGATGGAGGGCTATCTGAGACAAGGCGTGACAACGGTGGTAGGCGGAAACTGTGGCCATGCAATGGCTCCATTAGGGGAGGAAATCTACCGCTGTGGTATCGTAGATTTTGCGGTGCAGTCCAAGGCAGACCCCAAATATTTTGACCTGGTCACCTTGATGCTTCCCAAGGAAAAGGCGAAGGAGGCCCTGAAAGAGCTTTACAATATTGACCTGGACTGAACCACTCTGGAAGAATATCGGAGGAAAGTCAACGAATCCCATATTGGCTGCAACATCGCGCCTCTCGCCGGATATTCCGCGATCCGGCAGGCGGTCATGGGGGCGGACGCCAACCGGGAGGCAACAGAAGAAGAGCTGGACCATCTGGAAGCTATGGTGGAGCAGTGCATGAAAGAAGGCGCGTTCGGATTATCTACAGGACTGGATCCGCAATACGTCCCCGGATTATTTGCGACGGACGAGGAAACCATCCGTATGCTCAAGGTGGTGGCCAGATACGATGGTATTTTCACGTCCCATACCTTCAACAGCCGGATGGATGGCACTGGCAATCGGGTGGACGGCTATCATACGATGCTGGAGCAGGCGAAGGCAGCAGGCGTGCGGGCCAATGTGTCCCATGTCCATGTGCTTGGTATGGCGTCAACGCCGGAGGACGGACTGAAAGCGGCGCAGGATTCTGTAAAATATTTTGAAGAAATGGAAGCAGCCGGACTGGACATTTCTTATGACGTGATTCCGAGTCCATATTCCGCAGACTTTACAATTCCCTATTTTGCGTTTTTCCTGCGGCCCTTCGTACTGATGAGCGGCTCCAGGGCGCAGCTTGGAAAAAATTTTCAGGTGCCGGATTTCCGGAAAATGGTACATATGGTGATAGACGGCGGGATGTTCCCCACCTTTGACCCGAAACAGCCGGTCAACTATTATCCTCTTCTTGCGGTACTGAAGCATAAAAATCCCGCGCATGTAGGGAAGGTACTGGCTTCCTATGCACAGGAGCTGGATATGGATCCGCTGGATCTGGTGATGGACCTGTTTGCGGAGGATCCGGATATGGAGGCGAACCTTCCGATGGCCGGATTTGTGGAGGCAAATGATTTCTTATGCAGGCATAGGATGGCGATGCCATGTTCCGATGGGCTTGGCTGCGGGATTGACGTCAATTTTACAGAAGACCAGGAGATCCCATTGTATCCCAATCCGATGTCGATCAGCTTTATTCCACGTTTCCTGACAGTGCATGGGAAAGAGCGCCCGGAGGATACGGTCCGCCAGATGACCGGATTTGTGGCAGAACGATTTGGGATTCGGGACAGAGGGATCATCCGGGAAAATGCATATGCGGATCTGGTAGTACTTGACCTGGAGCATATTAAGAGTTACGATCGCGACGAAAATCCGCTTCAATACCCGGAAGGATTTTATTATGTCCTTGTAAACGGAAAAGCTGCGGTGGCAAATAAAAAATTTGAGAATGTGGGAAGTGGACGGATGCTGTCGAAGTGATGGAGCGATAAGGAACGGAAATATTTTGGCGGAAAAATGTCAGACTGGAGAACAGGAGATGGAAGGAAATCATGGATTTACAAAAATGCAAGGAAGAATATGCCGCGCTTTTGGTTTTGGGCGGTATTCATCTGAAACAGGGAGAAAAAGTAATCATCAATTCGGATGTACTTACCCAGGAGATGGCTCATCTTGTTATGGAGAAATGTTATGAATTTGGCGCCTCCAAGGTGGATATCCGGTGGAACAGCGCTAAGGCCGACGCGTGGGATATCAAAAAGGCGGAGCTGGATATTTTGAAAACGGTGGCCCCCTGGGAGGAGGCAAGGCTGGATCAGCAGACGAAGGAGCTGCCCTGCGTGATCCACCTGCTCACTTCGGAAGCATTGGAATATTCTCCGGAAATGGTGGAGAGGCAGGCTGAGATGATGAAAGCAAGACTGCCAGTCCTGTTGAAATACAACCAGGCGATGCAGGACAAATATAAATGGACAGTAGGCGGTGTTCCCACCGCTTCCTGGGCAGAGAAGGTATTTCCGGGAGAAGAAAATAATCTGCCGCATCTATGGGAGGATGTACTGCAAACATTATATATCAACGGAGATGGGAGCAGCATCGGGACATGGGAGAAAAAATGGGAAAATGCATGGCGGCATCTGGATGCATTGAATGATCTGGAACTGAAAACAATCCACTTAAAGAGCGGCCTGGGAACGGATTTGACGATCGGGATGCTTCCCGGTGCAATGTGGCATTGCGGGGCATTTAAGGAAATGGGATATGCGGCAAACCTTCCCAGCGAAGAGTTGTATACATCTCCCAAAGCGGGAAGCGCAGAGGGCGTTCTTGTGGCGTCCTGCCCGTTGGTTTACGCGAATCAATATGTAGATGGCTTGAAGCTGACTTTTTCCGGCGGAAGGGTGACAAGGGTATCGGCAAAACAGGGAGAGGAATTTTTTAAGAATCTGGTGGAAACAGATGAAGGCGCAGGCCGGTTGGGAGAAGTGGCAATTGTAGATAAAAATTCTCCGATCCGGAAGGCAGGGCATTTGTTCTATCATACCTTATATGACGAAAACAGCGCCAGCCATATCGCCATTGGAAGAGGATTTCCGTTTGTCATGAAGGATTTCCAGAATATGAGTGATGAGGAAAGATTGAATTGTGGCGTGAATAACTCCGGAATCCACTGCGATATCATGTGGGGCACAGAGGACGCGGAGATTACGGGGGTATGCCGGAACGGGGAAGAAATTGTTATTATGAAAGAAGGGAGCTGGAGGCATTAATTTTTTAGCGTGTCCTGCCGATAAAAAGGATAGAAGGTAGGTGGGTATTTTGGATTTTTCTGTGATGCAGTCAATCGGTAAGTATACAAAAAATATGGAAATGCAGATGAAGTGGAAGCAGAAGAAAGCAAACAATGACTTTACTGCTGATGGGAGTACAAAATTAAAATTGAATGATTCGGCTGCGCGGCAGGCGGAAGAAATCCGGAAGTCCCAGGCAGACGGTTCATCCAAACTTTCGGCGCAGATCAGGACGAAGCTGGCAACCGGCAAGAAGTTAACGCGGGAGGAAATGGATTACCTGCAAAAGAATGACCCGCAGACATATCAGAAAGCGAAAGCGATAGAGGAAGAGCAGAAAAGCTATGAGGAAGAGCTCAAGAGATGCCGGACGAAGGAAGATGTCCAACGCGTGAAAATGAATCATACGGCAGCCTCTTTAAGTACAGTCAATAATGTGAAGAATAACCCTGCCATACCGGAAGGCGCGAAGCTTGGTATCATGTGGCAGGAGCTTATGAAAACCAGGGCTTTGGAAGAGACGATGAGTAAGTTTGTAGAGAGCGGCAGATATGCTCAGCTTCCGACCGAAGCAGAGAAGGCGGAAGCGGAAAAGACGCTCAAGGAAGCGAAAGAGGCGGAACTTGGAATCGAAGATTCCGTGGAAAGCACGGAAAAAGCGGACAGCGACGGGAAGGAAGCGGATGCGGAACGTACGCCGGAAGATATTCCAGATGATACAAGAAAGAATGTTTCTCTTCACGAATCCGTGAAAAGGAACAGGGCAATCTTAGAGCGCAGGATCTCCGTCGCGGAAGCGGAGACAACACCGGAAGCTTTGAAGGTAAAGCGGGCTAAGGCTCATGCGGCATATACAGCGCATCAAGTCGAGATTCCCGAACAGGTTATGGATTTAAAGAATTAGAGTAAAATAATTTCACCTGTATGGTTGGAGGTTCATCAGACCGCAACCGTACAGGTGAAATTTTATTTCACATGAGCAAAGCACTGCGGATCAATTCTATATGGGCGTGATATAAGTTGTCAGAAGGAAACAGATATGGTAGAATCTTGGTAACTGTTCAGTCAGGATAGCGCATTTACCGCGCTATCCGGGAGGTCACTCCGTTTATGGTTATGATCATAACAAGGTTTCATTCACTTGTAAATAAAATAGGAGGCGAAAAAATGAAAAAGAAATATTGGGTCGGTTTTTCATTGCTTGAAATATCCTATTGGTGTTTTCATGCCTCATTTATTGGTTTTCTGATGTCGTATTTATTAACAAAGGGTATCACGAATACGATGATGAGTATATTTCTCGCGTCTTATCTGCTGACAGCACTGTTGGGCTCCTTCATCTGGGGAATGGTGTGCGACCGTTTTCAGACAAACCGTAAAGTCTCGATCGCCTGTTTTCTGACCGCAGGATTCGTCATGTACGCGATTTTTTTCTCGGAAGGAAATATCGCGATGCTCGCGGTCCTCTATCCGATCCTTGGATTTGTCGCCCTGCCCCATGCGGTCAATATCGATTCGTGGCTTTTGCTGGTCTGTAAAAATGACCTTTCCATCTATGGCAAGATCCGTTCCACCCCTTCGCTCATGTACGCGGTCACGTCCGTTGTGCTTGGCAGGCTGATCGCTGCCCATGGCTATTCTCTTATGCTGGTTTCCGGAACGTTTTTTCTGATAACCGGTATGGCCATCGCGGCGATGCTTCCGGAAGGCGAAGGAGTGGTACAGGATAAAGGGGACAATAATTTTGGGATTCGTTCCGTAAAACAAGTATTTCAAAGCGGCTCATACCGATACCTGATCGTCCTGTTGTTTTTGATCGGACTGGCAATCGCCCCGATGAATCATTTGAAAGCAGCAATTTTGGAAAATGTCGGTGGAAATGTTTCAGACTTAGGAATAGATGGGTTCATTTCCGCGGTAACCCAGGTTCCGTTTATTGCGTGTGCGGATAAAATCGAAAAGCTTCCGCTTCGTATCCGTTACCTGTTAGTTACAGGGCTTCCGTTTATAGCGTATCTGCTGGCGTATCGCGCGTCCACGCCGGTTATGATTTTTGTGGGGTCCGGCCTTATCAACACAGGGATCGGAATCCTGCTTCCTACCATGCGAAGTGTGACGGAAAAAAGTGTACCGTCTGCTTTTCGTAATCTGGGACATAATATCGCGGATACGGTATTTAACAGTGTGACAGGGATGCTGAGCCTCCTGTGTTCGGGAGCCGTGATCGGTTTGTTTGGTGTAAGAAGTATGCTGGGAATCTGTATAGTGATCATCCTGGCGGCAGTTATCCTGGCGGCCGTGAATTGCAACCCCGGCATAAAATGATTTCAGTGAGAAGTTGATGAATAAAAAAATGCGGTTGGATACTCTAAAGACTAAAGAGTATCCAACCCATTCATTAATTCGCAAAATCCGTATTCCGGCACAACTCCCAATTGCCAATATGGAATAACCTGGCGCTTTATATCCCCGGCCATTCTTATCGTTACGTTTACATACCATCGTATACAGAAAAGATGTCAGTGGCAGGCTTCCCGTATGGAATCAGCAGGTAGCGCCTCCGACTACAGTCTTCTCAAGGATCTGCTTTTTGTCGATCTTGCTGTTCAACAGCTTATCTTCCACATATTCGAAGCCCAGTCTCGCAATCGTATCCGCGAAGCGTTCTCCGGAGTTTCCTTCATCACGGAAGAACAGGATCGCGCGTTCTACCACGTCAACGACCTCATCTTCGGTAGTGAAGATCCTGCCGAGAGCCCGGCCTTCGGCTACTTTCTTGCCCCAGCGTCCGCCTATGTATACCTTGTATCCGGTCAGAGATTCATTCACTGCGCCGAACGGACATTTTCCGATACAGCGTCCGCAGTGGTTGCAGCTTTCCGGGGAAATCTGAATCTTTCCATCCGTCATTTTCGCTACCTTGATCGGGCAGCTATTCTGCACCTGGCAATTCTTGCAGCCCTTACATTTTGACAGGTCGATCTCCGGCAGGCGCTGGCCGATGATCCCTAAGTCATTCAGATCCGGCTTCACACAGTTGTTCGGACATCCGCCTACCGCAATCTTAAATTTATGCGGTAAAGATACATCATGATAACCGATATAATACAGGTCATGCAGCTTTTCGGAAAGGGCAAAGGTGTCGATCAGGCCGTACTGGCAGGTCGTTCCCTTGCAGGAAACAACAGGACGCACCTTGGAGCCGGTTCCGCCGGTCTTCAGCCCCGCTTCTTCCAGGAAAGCAAAAATGGCATCCAGATCATCGTAATGTACCCCCTGGATCTCCAGCGTCAGACGGGTGGTCATGGTCACTTCGCCGGAACCGAACTTCTCTGCCGCTTCCGCGACCTTCATCTGTTCCTCGGCGGTCAGTTTTCCGTTCCGGGTGATCACGCGGACATTGAATACATCATCATACCGCTTATCCTGCAGACAGCCCAGCCCTTTGACACGCTTGATCTCGTCGGCGGAAAGCTTCGCTCCGTCGCGTGGAACTTTCACGTCGTTGAAGAACGCGCCGCCTTCCAGCACCTTCGTGTTGGTATAGCCGAAGGATTTCAGACGGTTTTGCAGGAAATATCCTCTCTTTCCCTTTGCGCATACGAGCAGAAGCTTTGCGTCCTTCTCCAATCCGTCGATCGGTCCGTTGACAGCCGCAAGGTCGATCCAGCGCGCATTCGGGAGCGCAGGAGCAGGCTGTACATCCAGTATCGTATATCCTTTGGCAGCGCCGGATGCATACTCTGCGGGGCTCATGGAGCTGAAAATTCCATCGATCTTATTTTCCAGGATATAGCATGCAGTGACAAATGGGTGGATCGCGGTGGAAAACGGCGGGGCATAGGCAAAGTCCAGAGTGTCGAAGTCATCCAGTTTCATGCCCTGGGACGTTCCCACCACCGCGATATCCGTCATCTTATCCACAGCCCCCGCTCCAAATACCTGCAGGCCAAGCAGCTTTCTGCTGTCTGTTTCCGCGACCAGCTTTACGATAAAGGAGGAAGCACCCGGATAGTAGTGGGCTTTATCATCTACTACACAGATTACGGAGGTTACCTGATATCCGGCAGCTTTCGCCTGCTCTTCCGTAAGTCCGGTCCGGCCTCCGTTTAAAGCTGGAAGCAGACGGACGACGCCGGTTCCCAGACATCCGCCGTAGCCATTCCCGGTCCCGTTCAGGGCTTTTGCCATGGCGCGCGCGGCCAGGTTGGCAGTCGAACCCATCGCAGACCACTGGCTCTTTCCGGTCAAAGCATTTTTCACCATGGCACAGTCGCCAACCGCATAGATATCCGGCAGGTTCGTCTTCATCTGTTCATCCACCAGGATCGTCCCCTTGAACATTTCAAGGCCGGAATCATTCAGAAACGCGGTGGCAGGGCGTACCCCGATGGCCATGATCACGATATCCGCTGCCAGAGAACCATTATCGGTAAGAACCTTTTCTGCTTTTTGGGCTCCTTCGATTCCTTTCAGGCTGGTAGAGGTCAGTACCCGCATGCCGGCAGCTTTGAGCTGCTTCTTCGCGTAATCTGCCATTTCCACGTCATAAGCATTGGGCATGATCTGGGGAGCTGCGTCAATGACCGTGACCTCCAGGCCCTGTGCCATCAGGTTTTCCGCTACCTCCAGGCCAATGAATCCAGCGCCGCAGACAACGGCTTTGCGGCATTTCTGTTCCTCTACATAGGCACGTGCCGCCACGGCGTCATCCGGAGTACGCACGCAGAAAACGCCTGCAAGATTTACACCATCTACCGGCGGAACAAAAGGAACCGCGCCTGTGGCGATGATCAGTTTGTCATAGTTTTCCGTAAATGCTTCGCCGGAAGCTTTTTTCAGGGAAACGGTCTTATTGGTACTGTCGATTCCGACAGCTTCGCAGCCTGTGAAGGTCTCTGCACCGGTTAATCCGGAATAGCGCTGGGGCGTGTTGACGATCAGGCTCTCACGGTTCGGGATGTCGCCCCCGATATAGTAAGGGAGCCCGCATCCGGCATAAGAAATGTCTTCGCCTTTGGTATAGACCTTGACCTCCGCGTTCCGGTCACAGCGTTTCAGCTTTGCGGCAGCTTTTGTTCCGGCAGCTACGCCGCCGAGAATTATGTACTTCATAGTATAATGTTCTCCTTTCAGGATTTTTTGGTAAGTGTCCGAACAGCAGGCCACAGAGCTGTCCGCTGTTTAGAATGTTTACTTAAAACACATTATAATACTTGCTATCCATAAAGAAAAGTCGTAAAATAAAATTCATATTATTGGAAAAATCTATAGATATTTGGCGTATACCAAAAATACATTCCAAATTCTATTCACCACAAAACCTTGACATTATACATTGGTATTGTTCCGTCCTTTGTAATAATTATCAGGTTTTCTGAAATGGCCTGTGAAATAATCAGTCGGTCAAATGGGTCTCCATGAATCGTAGGAAGCTGTCCAATATCATTATGGTAAATTATGTCTGATGCTCTTTTTGAAAGTTTTTTACTATCATATAAAAAGTATAACAGGGCATTGGTGTCTAATAGATACATTATATATACTCCTTAAAAGCGGTATATAAATACTTAAACTGTACACAAAATATACTTTCTATTATTTCATAATTCTATACTATGTTAATTAAAGTATAGCAAACCAATACCGAAAAAATAATAAATTTGTAATTGAGGGTATGAGACCGATAGAAACGAACAAGGCATATATGCGGTAAATTAAGGTATGCAAGAACGAAAAAATAGAGTAAAATAAAGAAAAGTGTATAGATAGGGATATAATAAAATGAAACTATGAATGGTGTCATCATTAGTGACGCCATTCAAAGACTAATGTGGGAGAAATAAGATTTTAAAAAGAACAGAAAGTACGGAGGCATACCATGACAATCCGACATTTAAAAATATTTATCGCGGTGGCAGAGACAGGAACCATGAGTGCCGCCGCCAACCGTCTGTACCTGACGCAGCCAACGGTCAGCCAGACCATACGCGATCTGGAAGACCATTATCAGGTGCAGTTGTTTGACCGTTTACATAAGAAATTATTTATCACCCAGGAAGGCCAGCAGTTGCTGAACCTTGCCCGAATGGCCGTGAGCGATTTTGATAATCTGGAAATTTCCATGCGGCGGTTCCAGGAGCGGATGCCCCTGCGTATCGGTTCTTCCCTGACGGTTGGCACCTGCCTGATGTCAAGCGTGATATCTGATCTGGAAGAAGAGCATCCGGAAGTGGAGCTTTATTCCTTTGTCAGCAATACCGCGGAGATCGAGCAGAAGCTGCTTCGGCGTGAGTTGGATCTGGCGGTGGTAGAAGGGATCATTGAATCTCCGGAGCTGACCTGTATCCCGATCGTAGAAGATTCCCTTGTCCTTGTGTGCGGGAAAGACCATGAATTTTACCAGAAAGAAGTGATCTATGCCTCAGAGCTGGAAGGCAGGAGGTTTGCCATACGGGAAAAAGGAAGCGGTACCCGGAAGCTGTTCGAGCAGTATCTGTCTGCCCACAATATCCATATACAGCCTGTCTGGGAAGCCAACTGCCCCCGGACGATCATGAACGCGGTGATCCACAATAAAGCCCTGGCCGTGATATCCCAGAGACTGGTACGGCATGAATGCATGCATGGTACGGTGAAGGTATTCCGGTATGAGACCGGAGAGTGGGACCGGTATTTTAAACTGGTCTATTTGAAAAAAGAAGACGCCGGAAAGGAAAAAGCGACAGGCTCCGCGGAGGAACGGATTTATCCGAAAGGAGTCGGGATCCTGCGGTCCGTGCTGGAACGCTACCGTACACTGAGCCTGCCGCGGGAGATTCCGGCCTGCGTGTTTAAAAATGATGTCGTGGGATAATGCATGAAAGTTAGTTAAGCCCGAAAAGGCCACGCTAAGGGGGCGCTACATAATTAATAGGAGGAAGGCAAATGCGAGGCATTTTTAAAATGCCTTCCGACGATATGCCCTCGAACGGAGGTGAGGGGGCGCTACATAATTAATAAGGAGGGATGTGCATGTCAGGAGAAGAATATAATAACAGAATAGAAGAGCAAGAAATGGCCGTGCCTTCGTATCAATTTCACTGTGCGGTAAGGATGGGAACAGAACTGGATCGTTTCATAAAGCCTGTTTCCGGATGGGGAAAGCGTGAGTGCTACCGGCAGCTGCATGACTATGTCTATGGAAATATTTTTGACAGGGTATATATTTTATATGGCTTACGAAGAACCGGAAAGACGACTTTGATCCGTCAACTGATCTTCGAAATGGACGTTGAGATAAGAAGGAAGACTGCCTTTATCCAGGTACAGGACAGGAAGTCCATGGAGCATGTGAATCAGGATCTGAAGTATTTGGAAGTCAAGGGCTATCAATATGTATTTATCGATGAAGTTACACTTCTGGAGGACTTTATAGAAGGGGCGGCACTGTTTTCAGATATATTTGCGGCCAGCGGAATGAAGATTGTTCTGTCTGGTACGGATTCACTGGGCTTTATGTTTACAGAGGATGAAGAACTGTATGACAGATGCATCCTGTCCCACACAACATTTATTCCATATCGTGAGTTTGAAAATGTGCTGGGCATTGCCGGCATTGATGATTATATCCGTTACGGTGGTACAATGAGCCTGGGCGGAAGACATTATAACGACAATGCGGTGACCTTCGCGACGAAGAAAAGTACGGATGAATATGTTGACAGCGCGATCGCGCGTAATATCCAACATTCTTTGAAAAATTACCAGTATGAAGGCCATTTTCGGTCATTGAGGGAATTATATGAAAAAAATGAACTGACGAATGCCATTAACCGGATCGTTGAGGATATCAATCATCGGTTTACGCTGGAGGTTCTTACCAGGGATTTTAAGTCTGATGATTTAAGAATATCCGCAAAGAATCTGAGAAAGAACCGGGAGAAGCCGACAGATATCCTGGATCGGGTTGATATGAAAAAGATCAATGAGGCTTTGAAGGAGCTTCTGAAGATCAAGGATAAGACGGAGCAGGGCGTGGAGATACAGGATGCCCATCGTTTTGAGATAAAAGAGTACCTGGATCTTTTGGACCTTACGGTTGAGATTGAAACCAGATGGATGTCTGATTATAACCGAAAGGAAACAAGAACCGTGTTTTCACAGCCTGGAATCCGGTATTGTCAGGCGGAGGCTCTTATCAAATCTCTGATGCAGGACGAAAAATTCAGGGAGCTGTCTTTGCCGGAAAGAAAGCGGGTAACGGAGCGTATCATTGATGAGATCAAAGGAAGAATGATGGAAGATATCGTTCTTTTGGAAACAAAATTGTCCAGAAAAAATTGTGAAGTATTTAAGCTGCAATTTGCGGTGGGTGAGTTTGGCATGGTAGTCTTTGATCCGGAAGAGGGAAGCTGTGAGATTTATGAGATCAAGCATAGTACGGAAATCGTCCCGGGGCAGTACAGACATTTATTAAATGAGCAAAAACGCAGGGATACAGAATTCAGATATGGTCAGATCACCGGTAAGTATGTGATCTATAGAGGGCAGAAAGCGGAGCTGGAAGATGTGACGTACCTGAACGTGGAAGAGTATCTGAAAAGCTTGAAATTTGATTGATACCGCATTGCTGCTCCTTGTAACGAAAAAAATTGATGCCCCGCCAGCTTTCCGCGGGGCTTTTGACTTTACAGATAGGCATGAATCCGTGTCTGAACATTTTTCTGTAAATTGCGATAAAAGAACTGATAATCATACAGATGATAAATACCATTTTCAAAGATATCCAATCCGGCAGGATATTCCTCAGGCGTTACATCTGTTACCTTTAATGTGCCTCGGACATCATCTATGTACGCGCCCGTAAGATTGTCGATTTCATTGATAATATTGCCGTCATAGTCTGTAAAGCAGGCGCCGAGATTCAGGCTGCTGTCCGCGGTAGTGGAATCGGTCTTCCAGTTAAGAGGATTGATCGCGAGGGTTTTTGTTCCCTTCGGAACAATAAGCGAATCGTCAATGCTCTCTTCTTCACTGTTGAAGGATATGACCACTCCCGTATCGCTTTCGCCTTCGGCAAATTTCAAGTGAGGATACTCTTGGGTTTCTTCTTCCGTGACACGCCAGCCGACCGCGTAGCAGGCGATCAACTGATCCTGTATGTTCTCGTCCTGGAAGCTCTCCTTCATAAGCCGGATACACATATCCGCTCCCTGTGAAAATCCTGCAAGAACGATTGGCCTGCCGTCGTTACAGGTTTCGTAATAATACTCAAAAGCATTCTGGACATCATCAAACGCAAGCTCAAGATATTGCTCACGGTTACTGGCTTCCATTTCGTAAACATTTAATCCGGCCTGCCGATAATACGGCGCGAAGAAACGGCTGTCACGGTCATAGATTTCTTTTTCCATATTAGTCGCGCCGAGGAAATCTGCTTTTGTATCTTCATCTGTAAGCTCCATATTGTATGAGCCATCCGAGCCCGAATATACCGTCGGACACACAAAAAAAACATCGGCTGTCTTGTCTGTTGTATCCGCTTCGAAATATGTCCAGTTTGAGTGGTCAGAATAGTCAGTTACATTTGTCTGATCTGAGCAGCCGGAAAGACCGATGAAAACGATGAATATAAAAGTCAGGGGAAACATGAATATTTTTTTCATTATAGCCACCTCCAAATAAAAAAAGTAGGAAAATGAGGATTTCCTACTTTTTATTATATGCACGACGCCGATTCTTTCAAGCTTTAATTTTGCCTATATGTTGGCTGACCCTATAGGATATTAGTCATATACGAAGCTTGTACAGCCTTTCAGTCCGCCTGCTTTTTGATCGTTCTCAAAATATACCCGCTGAGGAAGAAACCGATCACAGCGAATACAGCCATGACAATAAATACGATCCGATATCCGGACATTCCTTCAAAATTATCCAGGATCGCTCCGTAGATCGCGTACATAAACGCACCCGGCAGATATCCCAGGAAGGAACCGATCGACATAGCGGAGCCGGTAATATCCCGGGGAACCTTGACCTCGTCCATCGGCGCGAAGAATACGGCGCGCATACTGAATACAAAGGCGCTGATCGTCAAGGTGATGATCATTCCGATGACGATCCCGAGCTGCTTATGAGGAAGGCAGGCAAAGATTACCAGTATGGCCGCGACGATCACAAAACAGATCCGCAGATATTTTGTAGCGGAATGCAGGATCTTATCCGTAATAAATCCACCTACCGGCCCGCCAAGCATCTTCAGCCCATACTGGTTAATGACGCCGTATACACCTACCAGGACAGCGGGAAGCGCATAGGCTTCTTCAAGAAACGGAATAAAATAGGTCAATCCGCAGTACACGCTGTAAACAAAAAATACATTAAACGAAACCAGCCAGATTTTTTTATTTTTCAATGCCCGTGAAATCGTATCATTGGATTTTTTCTTTGGCTCTTCTGACCCGGCCGGGGCAGCGGCTTCCGCCGGCGCCTCATCTGGTTCCAGCAGGAAATAAGCGATGATGGCGATGACTCCCGGTACGATCGCGTAGAACAAGATCGCCGCGCGTAAGCCTGCTTCATTGCTTCCGAACGCGGAAAAGATTCCCAGCGCGCAGAAAGCAACGATGGTATCCATCAATCCACGGCCTGCCTCTAAGATACCGAACATCCGGCCCTGTTCATCTTCATTTCCCAAAAGGCGTACAGTCTTCAGCATCGTCGGCCAGTACAGCATATCCGCGCATATCGCCAGAAGACAATATATCAAAAGAAATACCGGATAAGAAGGAAATGTTGACAGCCACAGGCCGCACAGGCAGATACCGAGCAGTGACGCCGGGATCATGATCTTTTTGGAGATCCGGTCTACTACCAGGATCGCCGCCAGGAAACCAAAGGTGGAGATCCATCCGGCAATACTTACCGCACCGCCGATCTGTGTATGGGAAAGTCCCATAAATTCCTGCATAGGTACATAAAAAGCATCTTTCATAAAACCAAGCTTGTAAATGGTTCCGGCACCGAGCATCAATGTGCCGAAGGATATCCACTTTTTCTCTATTCCTTTTCGTTTCTGTTCAGACATCATTCATCACCTCATAAGTATTTTGTAAGAAATGGATTTGACTTGCTCTTATTATAGTTGCGTTTCTGTGTAATGTCAAGCAAAATAATGCAAAAAGTTGCAAATATTTGCGTTTCATATTATAAGCAAACACTAAAAATGTGCATTAAGTTGTAATTATGTGCATTTATTTGCGATTTTTGCAAAAAATTATTGCATTTTGTGCAAAGCTGTGGTATAGTAATCTGCAAGAAATGGATTTAACGAAAAAAAGGAGAGAATGTTTTATGCTGTCAGAACAACGTCAGGAAGCGATCATGGATTTACTTATAAAAGAAAGAAGCGTAAAAACAAGTACTCTGTGCGACCTGTTGTCCGCTTCGCGGGAGACGATCCGAAGAGATCTGGAGTCTATGGAAGGCAGGCGGATGCTCAGGCGCATCCACGGAGGGGCTATGAGGCTGGATCCCCCGCAGGACAGCGTGGCGGCCGCTTATACGACCTTCGACCAGAGAAAGGAAGAACATTCCTTAGACAAAGAAGAGGTTGCTATCCAAGCAGCGAAGTATATTTCCGAAGGGCAGGCCATTGCCTTAGATTCCGGGACGACTTCGCTGGAACTGGCAAGAGTGGTCAAACAGCGTTTCCACAAGCTGAGCGTCATAACCAATTCCCTTACCATCGCGAATGAACTGGCTGACGCGGAGGGTATTACCCTGATCCTGACCGGCGGGATATACAACCCGGAAGAAAAGGCATGCCTTTCCGATATGGCGACCCTGATCTTATCGCGGATCAATATTGATATCCTGTTTCTAACTACCTGCGGCATATCCGCGGACCGTGGGATCACGTATCAAAGGGTTGAGGATCTGATCGTACAGGAAAAGTTTATGGAAGCTTCTAATGAGACCATTGTTATCGCGGATAGTTCTAAATTAGGTATAAACTCTCTCGTCCGAATGTGCGGGATCGAGCAGGTGTCCATGATCATTACGGATTCCCATGCATCTGCGGACCAGATCGCCGCTTTGGAAGAAACAGGAACAAAAATAGTGATCCCTGAGAAAGGATAGAGATAAAGTATGAGTACAAAAACAGAAAATAAAGAGAAAAGACCCAGCGTCCTTCTGGTTTCCATCGACGCGCTGAAACCGGAATTTGTATTTGAGCAGAAAAGGCTTGGCGTTGAACTGCCAACGATCACAAAGTTTTTTGTAGAGAACGGCCTGACTGCGAAAAATGGAATGAAAAGTGTGTTTCCAACCTTTACTTACCCATGCCATCAGAGCATGATCACAGGTACCAACCCGGCGACCCACAAAACATTTAATAACGGGATCTTTGACCCTACCGGAAAGCATCTGGGCGCATGGCACTGGTTTGCCAATCAGGAGGTAAAGACGCTCTGGGAGGCGGCCCGTGAAAACGGCTACTGGTCCGCAAGTGTGGCATTTCCGACCTCGGTCGGCGCCAAGGGAGACTTTATCGCGCCGGAATTCTGGTGGGACGGTTCAGAACTGGACAGCCTGTTCATCGATGCTGTCGCGAAGCCCCAGGGCCTGATCCGGGAAATGGAGCAGGAGATCGGGCAGTACGCAGGAGGACTGGACCTGACAGACAACGGTGACGCCCAGAGAGGAAAAGCGGCACTCTGGATGCTTAGAAATAAGCTGGCGCCGGTGATCTCTGAAAAACCGTTTTTCATGTCCGCGTATTTCGCAAGCTTTGACGAAAGCGCGCATCAGAACGGCGTATACAGCAAGGAAGCTGCCAGAAGCCTGGAAAAGATCGATAAAATGCTGGGAGAACTGATCGAGGAAGCGCTTCGGATCACCGATGGCCATCTGATCGTCTGTGTGGTTTCGGATCATGGTACATTAGATAATACGCATAACATTTCACCCAATATATTGCTCAAAAAAGCCGGGCTGATCGAGACCGACGAACAGGATCATGTCATTTCCTGGAAGGCCTACAGCCAGAGGGCGGGCGGTATGGCAGAGATTCGCCTCGCGGACCCAAAAGACACGGAAGCTGCCGCAGCCTTAAAGACTGTCATGGACCAGCTCGCGGCGGATCCGGACAGCGGGATACTGGAAGTCCTTGACAACAACGAAGCCAGACAGCGGGGTGGATTTCCGCTTGCGGCCTATGTCCTGGTGTCGAAAAAAGGCTACGAGCTGCGGGACGACGTGTCCGGCGACTACTGCCGTACACGCCTCACCCAAAAGGCACAGCATGGCTACAGCGAAAACTTCCCGGAAATGAGAGCTTCCTTTATGCTGACAGGAGAGGGCATCGAAAAAGGTGACCTGCCAGAAGCGCGGCTGATCGACGTGGCGCCGACACTGGCCGGGTTTATGGGATTTTCCCTGCCGGACGCAGAAGGACGCGATCTGTTAAAATAGGGAGGGACACGTGAATACACTGGAAATGCTTTTCAAAAAAGCCGCGGACGCGCTGTGGGGCGACTGGATGCTGGCAGCCCTGCTGGGAGTCGGTATCTTTTATACCTTTATGACCGGCTTTGTGCAGATACGTTTTTTTCCCTTTACATTTAAAAGTTTTTTAGGAGATATCCGGAAAAAGCAAAATACATCGGAAGGATCCGGAAAATGTTCCTCCTACCAGGCGCTTTGTACGGCTGTGGCAAGCTGTGTAGGAAGCGGGAATATCGTGGGAGTCTCTACGGCAATCCTTGCCGGAGGCCCCGGGGCGCTGTTCTGGATGTGGGTCGCCGCCTTTCTGGGCATGGCGACCAAATTCGGCGAGATCACACTGGGGATGCGTTATCACGGATATGACCAGGAACACAATGTGATCGGCGGGCCTATGTACTATATTTCCCACGCTTTGAAAATAAAATGGGCAGGCGTGCTGGTGGCCGTATTATTGTTCATCCAAAACGCAGGCGCGACTCTGATCCAGTCTAATACCATTTCCGGCGTTGTGGAAGAAGCGTTTTCCCTTCCACACCTGGCCACCGGTATTGTCCTTGCCATAGCCATGACCTCTGTGATCAGCGGCGGTTTTCAACGTCTGGTCCATACGGCGGAAAAAATCGTTCCTGTCATGGCCGGGCTATATGTCCTGGGCGGCCTGGTGGTAGTGGCCATGAACTTTACCCATATACCTGCCGTATTGGCTTCCATTTTCCGGGGGGCATTTACGTTCCGCGCAGGGGCAGGGGCTGCCGCGGGATTTACGATCAAGCATGCCATGCGGTATGGAGTGGCAAGAGGACTTTATTCTAATGAAGCCGGGGAAGGCTCCGCGGCGGTCATTCATTCCTCCGCCCAGGTGGATCATCCCGCCAGGCAGGGCTTATACGGGATCGTGGAGGTATTTATCGATACCATCATCATCTGCAGCACGACAGGCTTTATCGTTTTGCTTACCGGAGTCAATGAAACACATGAGAAGGCTTCGACCCTTGCGGCAGCCGCGTTTGACACCATATTTCCCGGAATGGACCTGCTGATCTATATCAGCCTGCTCCTTTTTGCCGGAACTTCGATTATGAGCCAGTGGTATTTTGGGCATGTCAGCCTGACTTACCTTGGAAAGCCAAAGCTGGCATACTTATATCGGATCTTATTTCCGTTTATGATCATTGTGGGAAGCCTGAGCACCATTGACCTGGTGTGGTCCATTCAGGACTGCGCGCTGGGGCTTCTGATCATTCCCAATATCATCGCCCTTTTGATTATGGGGCCGGAAGTGAGAAAAACAGTAAAGGAATTTTCAAGTCCAGAAAATGGATATATCAATAAAGGATAGCGGTGCGGGATATGAATCTATTACCGCATTGCCGCGAAAAATCAATAAAGGAGTAACCAGATGAGAACAGAATTGCAAACATATATCGATACCATACCTGCCGTGGCAGACGCCGCGCAGTTAAAAGAGACCTTTTGGTTCAATGATGCTTTGCTGCCGGAGGCGCGGCAAAATATTACGGAAGTGCATCCATCCCAGATCCAGGACGCCAGCGACCGGCTGCTGCGTTTCGCGCCTTATCTGAAACGGGTCTTTCCGGAACTGGAAGCAACCAATGGCATCATCGAATCCGAGCTGCGTGCCATTCCGTCCATGCAGCAATTTTTAAAGGAAACCTATCATTGCGATATCGAAGGAAAGCTCTTCCTGAAAATGGACAGCGATCTTCCGGTATCCGGCTCCGTGAAAGCCAGAGGCGGGATTTACGAAGTATTAAAGCATGCGGAGGATCTTGCGTTAGAAGCAAATAAGCTTCAGCTTACGGATGATTATAGTATTCTGGCAGAACCGGAATTTCAGGAATTTTTCGGCCGCTATACCGTACAGGTGGGAAGTACTGGAAATCTGGGGATGAGCATCGGGATCATGAGCGCACAGCTAGGATTTCATGTAATCGTCCATATGTCCGCGGACGCGAAGCAGTGGAAAAAGGATTTGCTCCGGAGCAGGGGAGTGGAAGTCATAGAGTACGCGGACGACTATTGCGCGGCCGTAGAAGAGGGGCGGAAAAATTCGGATCAGGATCCCATGAGCTATTTTGTAGACGATGAAAATTCCCAGAACCTTTTCATGGGTTATAGTGTGGCCGGAGAACGGCTGAAAGCACAGTTGGAGGAACAGCAGATCCCGGTGGACGAAGAGCATCCTCTTTTCATCTACATTCCCTGTGGGATCGGCGGCGCGCCGGGCGGGGTTACCTATGGGATCAAGCAGATATTCGGAGACCATGTCCACTGCTTTTTTACGGAACCGACCCATGCCTGCTGTATGATGCTTGGAATGGCGACGGGCCTGCATGACGGCGTCAGCGTGAAGGATTTCGGCATTGACGGAAAAACCGACGCGGATGGTCTGGCTGTGGGACGTCCTTCCGCCTTTGTAGGAAGAGTCATTCAGCCGATGTTGTCTGGAATCGCGACCATACAGGATGAAAAGCTGTATGACCTGATGAGAGGGCTGCTGGACAAAGAAGATATTTTTATCGAACCAAGCTCCTGTGCGGCATTTGCCGCTCTGATCCGTCCGGAGGATATGAAAAAATACATTTCCGACCATGGACTGACGGGAAAAATGTCTCAGTCGACCCACATCGCATGGGCGACCGGAGGGCGCATGGTTCCGGAAGAAACCCGGAAAATCTATATCAACACAGGTTTATAAACATCGATGCGTTATCAATTATTAGTACTGGATATTGACGGGACTGTGACAAATTCACAAAAAGAGGTCCTGGAAAAAACAAGAAAAGCAGTTATCCGCCTGCAGGAAAAGGGCGTCCGGGTGGCCATTGCCTCCGGACGTCCGCCCAAGGGTGTATATCATATCGCCCGGCAGCTTGAGCTGGACAGATTCGGCAATTTTATCCTTGCCTTTAACGGAGCCAGGATCATCAACTTCAAAGACCGGAAATGTATCTACGAGCGGCGCCTTCCTAAGCATATCCCCGGCAGGCTCTGGAAGGATGCCGTGCAGCACGGGCTCGGGATCCTTACCTATACGGAGGATACTTTGATCGCGGGTACAAAACCGGATCCTTATATGGAAATAGAATCACGGATCAGCAGTATGCCGATCGAGTACCATGAGGATTTCCGGACGATGGTAGATTTTCCGGTGAACGGCTGCCTTCTTACCGGCTCCCCGGAGGATATCGAAGCGATGGAGCCGGTTTTTTCTTATAAATATTTTCATGAAACCGAGGTGTTCCGGTCAGAGCCATGCTTTCTCGAGATCACACCGAAAAATGTGGATAAGGCGTACAGCCTGAAGCACCTTCTGCAGATCCTGGGGATCCGGCGGGAGGAAATGGTCTGCTGCGGGGACAGCTTTAACGATGTCTCTATGATCCAATACGCCGGGCTGGGGGTGGCTATGGCAAACGCGCAGGAGAAGCTGAAGGATGTGGCGAACTATATCACAGAAAATGATAATGACCATGACGGGGTGGCGGAGGTGATCGAGAAGTTTTTTGCTTCATAGGAAAATCATGGCATCTACATTACAATTTTGCGAAAACAAAAAGAACCCATTTATCGATTTCGTATAAATGGGTTCTTTGCATAGAACTTTCCGTTTGAATAATGGGGAAATTGATATTACAAAAGCAATGGAACAGCGATTGATGGCTTTTAAACTTGCATATTTACGATGTTCTACACCTTGTGATATAATACAAAATAAGTTGTTATCATAGTTTGATATTAAAAAAATAAGTATGGAGATTTCTGAAGTTATAAAAAATATTTGCTTGGAACTGAATTATTTGAAGCGAGTTTAGATTCAAATAATTGAATGAAAGGTGTCACGATATGAAAAATGAGAGTCAGATAGAAATTAATTTTATTGAAAAGCTGAAAGAGCTAAAATATATTTATCGTGAAGATATTAAGGATAAAGTAGCTCTTGAAGAAAATTTTCGAAATCACTTTCAAAATCTTAATAGAGTAAAATTAAGTGATTCTGAATTTTCACGATTAAAAGAGAGCATAATTACTTCCGATGTATTTGCGGCAGCAAAAATCTTAAGAGAAACAAATACTTTTAAGCGTGATGATGATACTCCATTACAATATACTCTTGTAAATACAGTTGACTGGTGTAAAAACGAATACGAAGTCATCAATCAGCTTCGTATCAATACAGAAAACAGTCATCATCGTTATGACGTGATTATTCTTATCAATGGTATTCCTGCTGTTCAAATAGAATTAAAGTCGCTCCAAATTACGCCTAAAAGAGCGATGGAACAGATTGTTGAATATAAAAATGATCCAGGGAATGGTTTTACTAATTCTCTGTTATGCTTTATGCAGCTTTTTATTGTCAGCAATGAAAGCAATACTTATTATTTCGCGAATAACAGTAAGGAGCATTTTAGTTTTCACGCGGATGAGAGATTTTTGCCTGTTTATCAGCTTGCGGATAAGGATAATAAGAAAATTTCCCATTTGCATGATTTTGCTGATGTTTTATTGCGTAAATGTACATTGGGTGAGTTGATTAGTAAATATATGGTTTTAGTAGCAAGTGAACAAAAGCTGATGATTATGAGGCCTTATCAAATTTACGCTGTCAAAGCTATTGTAGATTGTATTGAGCAAAATAGAGGGAACGGCTATATCTGGCATACCACCGGCAGCGGCAAGACGCTTACCTCTTTTAAAGCATCGACATTATTGAAGGACAATCGAAATATAGCAAAATGTCTTTTTGTTGTGGATAGAAAAGATCTCGATAGGCAGACAAGAGAAGAATTTAATAAATTTCAGGAAGGCTGCGTAGAAGAAAATACCAATACTGAAACATTAGTAAAGCGGCTGACTTCGGAAGACTATCGTGATAAAGTGATTGTAACAACTATCCAAAAGCTTGGCCTGGCTCTTGATGATGACAGTAAAAAAAATAGAGAAAAAAAGAAACGAGGAGAGCTAACATATAAAGAGCGTTTGGCACCGTTGAAAGATAAAAGGATCGTTATTATATTTGACGAATGCCATCGTTCACAGTTTGGAGAAAATCACAAATCGATTAAAGCGTTTTTCCCCAAAGCCCAGCTTTTTGGATTCACAGGAACTCCGATTTTTGAAGAAAACGCAACCTATAAACAGATTGACGGAACCATAGGTTCTTATACAACTACAAAGGACATTTTTGAGAAAGAACTGCACGCGTACACGATCACACATGCGATTGATGATGGAAATGTGTTGCGCTTTCATATCGATTATTTTAAGCCGGAAAATGAGCGAAATGCTTCAAACGTAAACGAAGAAAATAATAAAAGAGCTGTAGTACAAACAATTTTATCGAAACACGATATAGTGACCAATGACAGAAGGTATAATGCTATTTTGGCTACAGCTTCTATTAATGATGCTATTGAATATTATGAATTGTTTAAAACAGCGCAGCAGGAACTTGTAAAGGAGGAAGGCAGAGACTTCAAGCCATTAAATATTGCCTGTGTATTTTCGCCTCCGGCAGAAGGCAATAAAGATGTTCAGCAAATTCAAGAAGAACTCCCCCAGGAAAAGGAAGATAACAAAAAAGAACCTGCTAAAAAGAAAAGGGCACTAAAAAACATGATAGATGAGTATAACAGACGATATGGAGAAAATTTCGATATCAATAATTTTGACGGATACTATCAAGATGTGCAGCAAAGGATTAAAGACCAGGAATATACAAACGCAGATTATCCACACAAAAATAAAATTGACATTACCATTGTCGTCGATATGCTTTTGACAGGTTTTGATTCAAAATATCTCAATACCTTGTATGTAGATAAAAACATGAAATATCACGGATTAATACAAGCTTTTTCCAGAACCAACAGAGTTCTTAATGGTACAAAGCCATATGGAAATATTCTTGATTTCAGGAATCAGGCAGATGAGGTGGATAATGCTATCGCGCTGTTTTCGGGCGAAAACAACAGCAAGCGCGCAAAGGAAATCTGGCTTGTCGATCCTGCTCCAAAAGTTGTTGAGAAATTGGATAAAGCTGTCAACGAACTGGAAAAGTTTATGGAATTACAAGGCCTTGAATGTAAACCGGAAGAAGTGAGTAATCTCAGGGGGAATTCAGCAAGATGCGAGTTCATTAATAAATTTAAAGAGGTTCAACGCCTGAAAACTCAGCTAGAACAGTACATTGAGATAGAAGAAAAAGAAGCGGAAAAAATAGAGGAATTATTACCGGAGGATACTTTGCGAGCGTTCCGCGGAGTATATATTGACGTGGCACAGAGATTAAAAGCTGAGTTGGGAAAAGAAAGTGAAGATAAGGATTCAGAGGTAGATCAACTTGATTTTGAGTTTGTTTTGTTTTCTTCCGCGATTATTGATTATGATTACATTATGGCACTTATTTCTAAGTACACGCGGTATGAACCGAAAAAACAAAAAATGAGCAAAGACCAGCTTATCAGTATGCTTTCCGCGACTTCTAATCTGCTTGACGAAAGGGAAGATATTATCGAATATATCGAATCACTGCCGGTTGGTGTGGCTCTGAATGAAGATGAAATCAAAGAAGGATATCAAAAATTCAGAGAACAAAAAAATGATAATGAAATCAATGCCCTTGCAGAAAAGCATGGTATTGAAACGGAAGAGTTGCGGACATTTATTCAGGAAATAATCGAGAGGATGATTTTTGATGGAGAAAAACTAAGTGATTTGTTGGCGCCGCTTGATCTTAGCTGGAGAGACAGAACCAAAAAAGAGCTGGATTTGATGGAAGACTTGATTCCTTTGTTAAAAAAACTGGCAAACGGTCGTGAGATTGTGGGGTTGAACGCATATGAATAAAGAGAAAGAAATAGTGCCAAAACTAAGGTTTCCTGAATATGAAGTTGACTATAAGATTGAATTTTTAAGGGGAGATTTATTATTCGAACCTATTTCTAATAAAAATCATAACTCTAATTTGCCTGTTCTTGCAATTACACAAGACCAAGGAGCGGTTCCCAGAGATCAAATTGATTATAATGTTACCGTTACAAGGAAAAGCCTGGCAACTTATAAGGTAGTTGAAATTGGCGATTTTATAATTAGTTTGAGATCATTCCAGGGGGGGATAGAATATTCACGTTTTAGAGGGATTTGCAGCCCGGCATATATAGTTTTACGAAAAAAAAGAGATAATGTCTTAGAGCGGTATTATAAATATTACTTTAAAATGGAAAAATACATTCAAAAGTTGAACAGAAATTTGGAAGGAATAAGAGATGGAAAAATGATTTCATATAGTCAGTTTTCATCTATAAAAATTCCATATCCTAATTTATGTGAACAACAAAAAGTTGCTGATTGTTTATCTTCCATTGATGATCTTATTGAAGCGGAAAACAGGAAACTTGAGGCATTAAAAAAATATAAAAAGGGATTAATGCAGAAGCTTTTTCCAGCAGAAGGAAAAACTCAGCCTGAATGGAGATTTCCTGAATTTCAAGGGTGTGGTGAGTGGAAATATGAAGAAATAAATAATATCGGAGAGATAATTACTGGAAAAACTCCCTCTACATCAGATGCGTCTTTATGGGATGGTGATGTTCAATTCATAACACCGACGGATATTACGGAAAATAAATATCAGTATGACACTCAAAGAACGGTTGTAAAAACTTCCAAGATCAGGATATTGCCCAAAAATACAATAATGTTTACCTGTATAGCTTCCATTGGTAAAATGGCATTGTCTGTATATCCTTGTATTACAAATCAGCAAATTAATGCTATTATACCTAAGAAAAATTATAATAATGAATTTATTTATTATTCATTATTGCAAAAATCGTCTTTGATAAAATCACGCTTAGCTAATACGACTTTACCGATAATTAATAAAACAGATTTTTCAAAAATATGTATTCCTATTACTATAAATGAAAAGGAGCAGCAAAATATTGCGAATTGTTTGTCTGAGATAGATTCTCTAATTTATGCGCAATCAAAAAAAATTGAGAATCTGGAAACACACAAAAAAGGATTAATGCAAGGGCTTTTCCCTTCTCTTGAGGAGGAAGACGCATGAGTATAAAAGTACCGGATAAATTTTCGAGAGAGGAATATAATAAACTTACCAATAAAAAGTTGAATACAGATGACTTCCGTCAGTATATTAGTATTATCAAGGAAAACTATAAAAAACCCAAAGGTGGAACAGAATACTTTTTAAAAGAAGGCTTATCAGATCAAGTGCTTATCAGATTGGATTATATCTTTAAAAGAATAGGGGATAGGCAATTCGACAGTTTAGAAGAGATCGCTAAGTATTTTAGAATGTTATTAGATGAAAAGAAATATATTATGCTGTTTGCCTATAATGGAACAGGTAAAACAAGATTATCTACTGAATTTAAAAAATTGGGGCAAACATTGATTGAAGAAACGGGCAGAAAAACAGTAGATACGCTATACTATAATGCGTTTACAGAGGATCTTTTTTATTGGGATAATGATTTGGAAAACGATACAAATCGATTCTTAAAATTGAATAGTGATTCAAGATTTTTTGCCGGTTTAAAAGAATTGGAAATGGAGAGTAGGATTCGTCCATTTTTAAATAGATATGCTGATTTTGATTTCACTATTGATTATGATAATTATAAAATTAGCTTTTATAGAGACGCAGTTATCGCTGGAATAAATCAAAGAATTGATAATATAAAGATATCACGTGGAGAAGAAAATATATTTATTTGGTGTTTTTTCCTTGCCATTGTACAGTTGGTTGTTGACAAAGAAGAAGCTTATAATTGGGTGAAATATATTTATATTGATGACCCCATTTCATCATTAGATGATAATAATGCCATTGCCGTGGCATGCCACCTGGCAGGCTTAGTGAGTGATAATGATATAAAAGTGATTGTTTCATCACATCATACTTTATTCTATAATGTACTATGCAATGAAATTAGCAAGCCAGAACAACTGTTTTTGCAAAGAAAAACAAAGAACGAAGAATACATATTAAAAGATACAAGCAAAACTCCGTTTTTTCACCATGTTGCCTTGCTAAAAGAATTGAAGAAGGCTTCTGATTCAGGAGAACTATATACTTATCATTTTAATATTCTTAGAAACGTATTAGAAAAAACAGCGTCATTTCATGGATATGCGCACTTTTCTGCCTGCTTGAGAAAAGAAAGTGATGAAAATTCTCCTGTTTATAAAAGAATAGTTAATCTCTTAAGTCACGGAAATTATTCTATTTTTGAACCCAAAGAAATGGTTGAAGAGAATAAAGGATATTTTAGTACCATATTGAACAATTTCCTGGAGGATTACAAGTTTAATCAAAGTATATTTGAAACGGAACAAATGCAGGAGGAAAACCGATGAACGATACTCAACAAAAACAATTAGGCTCAACTTTATGGGCGATAGCCGATAAATTACGTGGCGCGATGAACGCGGATGATTTTCGAGACTATATGTTATCATTTCTCTTTTTGCGCTATTTGTCCGATAACTATGAAGAAGCGATAAAAAAAGAGTTAGGCAGTGATTATCAGAAATGCGAAAGCGAACTAAAAAGATATAACGATAATATAGATGCTTATATACAAGAACTTAAACAAATTATCGTGGATTATAGCAACTCTCTTCCTTTGAAAAAATTAGGTTTAAATGAAGATGAAACGAACAAGAATACAATCGAAAAGGCAAAGAGCAGGTTTGTAGAGGACAACAATAGAATGCTCTATAGCAAAAATATAATTCCTCTTACTGTTTGGTATATTCGCAACCTGGATCAAGTAGAAATACTTGAAAAACAAATGCGGCGGAAAATTCACTACGTGATAAAGCCGGCGTATTTGTGGAGCAATATATACGAGTTGGCACGAACTCAAAACAAAGAATTATTGAAAAACTTACAAAGCGGCTTCAAATATATTGAAAATGAGTCATTTGAAAGCAGATTTCGAGGCTTATTCTCAGAGGTTAATCTTGATTCGGATAAACTTGGCAAGAACTATATGGAGCGAAATTCTCTTCTGTGTTCAATTATAACAGAGATAGCGAAAGGCTTATCTAATTTTCCCAATGAGACGGATCTTTTAGGAGATGCCTACGAATATTTGATCGGGCAATTTGCTGCAGGCTCAGGAAAAAAAGCCGGAGAGTTTTACACACCGCAACAAGTTTCTACGGTTATTTCTCGAATTGTCGCGCTTGATAGCCAAGATCCAAGTACCGGAAAGAAAAAAAGGCTTAATAATGTTCTCGACTTTGCGTGTGGTTCAGGCTCTTTGTTAATAAATGTACGAAAACAGTTTGGGGCAAATGGTATTGGACAAATATATGGACAGGAAAAAAATATAACAACTTACAATCTTGCTCGTATGAATATGCTGTTGCATGGATTGAAAGACTCTGAATTTCAAATTCATCATGGTGATTCCCTGTTAAATGACTGGAACATTTTAAAGGAGATGAATCCAGCGAAAAAAATGCAGTTTGAAGCAGTCGTAGCCAATCCGCCTTTTAGTTATAGATGGCAGCCGAAAGAGGAAACGTCAGAGGATTTCAGATTCAAAAGCTATGGACTTGCGCCAAAATCAGCAGCAGATTTCGCGTTTTTATTACATGGATTCCATTTCCTGAGTAACGATGGAACAATGGCTATTATCTTGCCGCACGGGGTACTGTTCCGCGGTGGCGCTGAGGAAAAAATCAGAACAAAGCTTTTGAAAGACGGAAATATTGACGCGGTAATAGGTCTTCCTGCCCATTTGTTTTTCTCTACTGGTATTCCCGTTTGCATACTGGTACTTAAGAAATGTAAAAAATTTGATGATGTATTAATTATCAACGCAAGTGAATATTTTGAAAAGGGAAAGCGTCAAAATACACTTTTACCTGAGCATATTGATAAGATAATTGATACCTATCAGTATAGAAAAGAAGAGGATAAAAAATTTTCCCGCCGAGTATCTATGAAGGAGATAGAGAAAAACGGATATAATCTAAATATTTCTCGATATGTTAGTACGGCACCGGAAGAGGAAATGGTGGACATAGAAGAAGTAAGACAAGAACTTGAAAAAATAGAAGAGGAAATTAAGCAAGCAAAATCCAGGCATAATGAATTTTTAAAAGAGCTGGGTTTAAAGCTTTTGCCATAAAGGGGACGAAACGAAATGTGTAAGTCAAAATAATGAAATGGAGGAAAAACCAATGAGCAGATTATTAGAAGAACTTCAAGCCTATTTATCAAAAATGCAGCAATACGAGCATGTCACCACATTGTTATTCTGGGACATGAAGACAAAGGCACCAAAACTTGGGCAGGCCGCGCATATCGAGGCGCTGACCCATTTTTCGTCGGAGAATTTTGCCATGTCTACGTCAGAGACGCTGGGGAACATGTTGGATCAGCTTGCCAAACCGGAGGAATATGAAGCGCTGGACGACACCTGGAAATTTATCGTACGGCGCATGAAGCGCGACTTTGACCGCAACCGGCGGATCCCGGCCGATGTATATGAGGCATTTGTACGGGCGCAGGCAGAATCCGGAAGGGCATGGGAGGAAGCGAAGAACGAGAATGATTTTTCTATCTTCGCGCCCCATCTGAAGAAAATGATCGATATGCAAACAGAGATCACCGGCTATAAGGACCCGGACAAAGAAGTCTATGAGGCCATGCTGGACGAATATGAGGAAGGAATGGATTCCGCGACCATTGACCGTCTGTTCCACGATTTGAAAAAGGAACTGATCCCGCTGGTAAAGAAGATTGTAGAAAAGAATCAGCCGGAGGATCCACGGTTTCATGTATATTTCGATCCGGACGCCCAGAAAAAAGTACAGTGGATGCTGCTGGATTACATCGGTTTTCGCCGGGACGCAGGGGCGGTGGATGAGACGGAGCATCCATTTACCATAGGCTTTTCTTCAAAGGATGTGCGTGTGACCAATCACTACTACGAGCACGACCCGTTGTCATCTATATTTTCCGCAATCCACGAGGGCGGGCACGCGATCTTTGACCAGAATGTAAACCCGGCTTATGACAAGACCGTGGCGGGAAGCTGTAACTACATGGGAATCCATGAGAGCCAGTCGAGATTCTATGAGAATATTCTCGGACGGAATAAAAATTTCTGGGTACCAATCTACGAAAAGTTAGGAGAATTACTGCCCCAGTTCCAGAAGATTTCCCTGGATGATTTTTACCGTGAGATCAACCATGTGAGAAACAGCTTTGTCCGTACCGAGGCGGATGAACTGACTTATTGCTTCCACATTATCCTTCGTTACGAAATGGAGCAGGCCATCTTCCGCGGCCATGTTCCGGTAGAAGAACTTCCCGCGCTCTGGAACCAGAAAATGAAAGAGTACCTGCAGATCACGCCGGAAAATGACCGGGAAGGTATCTTGCAGGATGTACATTGGTCAGACGCGTCCTTCGGTTATTTCCCATCCTATCTACTGGGAAGTATTTATGACGGAATGTATCTGGAGACAATCGAGCAGGAGCTTGGCTCTGTGGATGAGCTTCTGGCGGCAGGAAGGATTTCCGAGATTACAAAGTGGCTCAATGAAAAGATCCATTGGTATGGGAATACCCGCAAACCGAAGGAAGTAATTGAAACGGTCTGCGGCAAGGAAGTATCGGCCGAGCCGCTGATCCGTTATTTTAAGAAGAAATATACGAAGATATATGGATTAGTTGACAAATAAGATAAATGATTAGATGTGCTTTCGAGGCATATTATTATAGGTCACACATTGACCAGGCGCGCCCTATAACAGTAAGCAAGCATTATCATAAAACAAGAAGGGGATATACTTGAAAAAAAGCAGTTTCCTTAATATAATAAAACCGTGGCAGGGATAAGAATCTAATCAGATCAATGTCTGCCGTATATTAGCAGAAAGGCGGTGCTTGTTATGTCAACATTACAGAATCAAGGAATATGGGTATAAATTATGACGTTGCCACACAGGGGAGAAAACGCAGGCTTGGAAGTATGAAAGGGCAGAAATTTATTGCGGACGGTCACGATATAGATGAATGTAATGACGAAATTGCAAGATTGTTTGAGGTGGGTGACTGATGAAGATTTTGCTTGCACAGGCAAAATCAGAAGGAATGAAGTTTATGACACATGATACTTTGATTCCATATTATAATGAATTTTTTGTTATCAGTGTTTAAAAGGTTATTGTTAACTTCCGCTTATTGTCTGTATAATGGGGTTAAAACCCTCGCCTTTAGGCGAAACCTTTAGGTC
>CAZFXM010000033.1:0-39535 GCA_964523125.1 uncultured Clostridium sp.
GAGGCTCTCTATTATAATTGGATTTTATACTTTAATCAGACTGTGAATAGTAACCGTATAGGTGGAAAAAATCAGCACAATGGATATTTTGTAGTCAGCTCTGCTACCATTGCTTTTGCCTTCTCCACATTTTCTTCACTTTCAATAACCATCGCGATAATCTCAGCGATCTTGTCCATGTCTTCCTCTACCATGCCGCGGGTGGTTACAGCCGGAGTTCCCAGTCTTACGCCGCTGGTCACGAACGGGGAACGGGGATCATTTGGAATGGTGTTCTTATTCGCCGTTACATGTGCGCCATCAAGACGCTTCTCCAGCTCTTTTCCGCTGATATCTTTTTCTGTAAGATCCACAAGCATCAGATGATTATCCGTATCTCCGGATACGATCTTGATCCCACGTGCCTGCAGCCCCTTACAAAGAGCTTTCGCGTTCTTCACAACCTGCTCCATATAAGCCTTGTATTCCGGCTGCAGTGCCTCCTGGAAGCAGACCGCCTTGGCAGCGATCACATGCATCAGAGGACCTCCCTGGATTCCCGGGAATACGGCTTTATTAAAGTTAAACTTTTTATTCATCTCTTCACTGCTCAAGATCATACCGCCCCGTGGTCCGCGTAAAGTCTTGTGGGTGGTGGTCGTCGTCACATGCGCATAGGGGATCGGACTCGGATGCAGCCCTGTGGCAACCAGGCCGGCGATATGCGCGATATCTACCATCAGATATGCTCCCACCTCATCCGCGATCTCACGGAAACGCTTGAAGTCAATGGTTCTCGCATACGCGCTTGCTCCTGCAACGATCAGCTTTGGCCTGCACTCTTTCGCGATCTCCAGAACCTGACCATAATCAATCACACCTTCATCATTTACACCATAAAAGGTCACGTCAAAATATTTTCCGGAAAGATTGACCGGTGATCCATGGGTCAGATGTCCGCCGTGATCCAGGTTCATTCCCATGATCTTGTCTCCTGGCTCAAGCATGGCAAACATGGCCGCCATATTGGCCTGCGCGCCGGAATGCGGCTGCACATTGGCATACTCACATCCGAAGAGCTTCTTCGCCCGTTCTCTTGCAAGATCTTCCACCACATCCACGCACTGGCATCCGCCATAATATCTTTTTCCCGGATAACCTTCCGCGTATTTGTTGGTCAAGGGGCTTCCCATCGCGGCCATCACAGCCGGGCTCACCCAGTTCTCAGAAGCAATCAGCTCTATATGAGAATTCTGACGGCTCATCTCTGCCTGGATCGCTTCCGCGATTTCCGCGTCTGTTTTCTTGATTTCTTCAAAATCGTACATTATTTTCTCCTCCACATCTTCTGAATTCAAATGAATATGCAAATGTACATTACAGTAAAAAATATTTTGCAATATTCCAAGCATATCATTTTACGTTCCTGTTGACAAGTAAAAGTTTTCCAACCGCACAGATCCGGCTACGCCAGATCAAACAGAGACAACTGGTTGCTCTGGGGCAGGTCTCCAAAAAGCCCCAGGCCGGCCATCAGATCGATCACGGTGGTGCTGACCTTTGTCCTTTCCCGGAAATCATCCAAAGACAAAAATGCTCCGTCTTTAGCCGCCAATTCTACTGCCTCTGCCGCCTTCTCTCCCATTCCTTCAATACTTGCGAAGGAAGGCATCAATTTCCCATCAATGATCTGAAACTGCTTCGCTTTTGCCCGATACAGGTCAATGGGAATAAATTCCAGCCCTCTGGCATACATTTCCTGCACCAGCCGCATATCCTTCAATGTATCCTGCTCTTTGTTCGTCAGGGTATCCGGCCTCTTTTTGTAATCCTTGATATAAAAATTTAGTTTGTCCTTCCCCTGGCACATCAGTTCATAGGAAAACGCGTCCGCACGGATACTGAAATATGCCCCATAATAAGCCAGCGGGTAATTGATTTTGCAATATGCGATCCTGTATGCCATCATAACATAGGCAGCCGCATGTGCCTTCGGGAACATATACTTGATCTTTTTACAAGAATCAATATACCAGTCCGGCACATTTTTTTCCTTCATGGCCGTGATCCATTCCTTCTTCAGCCCTTTTCCCTTCCGGACACTTTCCATGATCGTAAAGGACAATGCGCTGTCTACTCCCTGATTGATCAGATAGATCATGATATCGTCACGGGTACAAATTGCCGTGGAAATCGTGGCCGTGCCGGAACGGATCAGATCCTGCGCGTTTCCCAGCCACACATCGGTTCCGTGAGACAATCCGGCAAGCCGGATCAGGTCCGACAAGGACTTTGGATTTGCCTCGATGACCATGCTCATAGCAAAATCAGTTCCAAATTCCGGAATGCCGAGGCACCCCAGCTTACACCCTTCAATATCTTCCGGCTTGATACCCAGTGCCTGGGTACTGTGAAACAAAGAAAGAACCTCCCGGTCATCCAGCGGAATCGCAGTTGCCACAAACGGATGTTCCTCATTATATTCATTTTCCAGTGAATCCGAAGTGATATATTCTTCCAGCATCTTGATCATCGTCGGATCATCATGCCCCAGAATATCCAGCTTCAGCAGGTTGTGGTCAATGGAATGATAGTCAAAATGCGTGGTTACGATATCTGTGGTCATATCATTTGCCGGGTGCTGTACCGGCGTAAACTCATTGATGCTGTGTCCGTGGGGCAGCACGACAATCCCTCCCGGATGCTGTCCGGTGCTTCGGCGTACTCCGGTACAGCCCTGGCTGATCCGCTCGATCTCACATTTCCGCTTGCGCTGGTTTTTCTCTTCATAATACCGGCGCACATATCCATAGGCCGTCTTGTCCGCCAGCGTGCCGATCGTTCCGGCCTTAAAGGTATATCCTTCCCCAAACAGCACCTCCGTATACTTATGCGCCTTTGCCTGATAGTCGCCGGAAAAATTCAGATCAATATCCGGCTCCTTGTCCCCTTTAAATCCCAAAAAGGTTTCAAAAGGAATATCATATCCTGCCTTGATCAGCTTTGCCCCACATTTTGGACACATTTTATCCGGCATATCATAGCCGCAGCAGCCGGAATATGCCTTCACTTCCTCGGATTCAAACTCGCTGTAGTGACATTTTTCACAATAATAATGAGGGCTTAGAGGATTTACCTCCGTAATTCCAGCCATGGTGGCCACAAAGGAAGAACCTACGGACCCCCGGGACCCTACCAGATAACCATCCGCGACGGACTTCCACACCAGCTTCTGGGCAATGATATACATCACCGCGTATCCATTAGAAATGATGGAGTTCAGTTCCCGCTCCAGCCGGGAGGATACCTGTACCGGCAGCTCCTCTCCATAGATCTCATGGGCTTTTTTGTAGCAGATCTCCCGCAGCTTCTGGTCAGAATTGGGGATGACCGGCGGACATTTATTGGGATTGACCGGCGCGATCTTCTCGGTCATGGCAGCGATTTTATTGGAATTTTCTACCACCACCTCATAAGCCTTGGAAGAACCCAGATATTCAAATTCCTCCAGCATTTCTTCCGTGGTCCTTAAATAAAGAGGCGCCTGGTTATCGGCATCGCTGAAGCCTTTTCCGGCCATGATGATCCGGCGGTACACCTCATCTTCCGGATCCAGAAAATGTACATCACAGGTTGCCACCACCGGCTTTTTAAATTTTTCTCCCAGCCCCACGATCTGTCGGTTCAGGTTTTTCAGATCTTCTTCTGTCCTGATGTCCGGCAGCTTTTCGCTCTCCAGCATGAAATGGTTGTTCCCCAGGGGCTGGATCTCATAATAATCATAAAAATCTGCCAGCTTCGCGATCGTTTCCTGAGACTTTTTATTCAAAATAGCCTGAAACAGCTCTCCCGCCTCACAGGCACTTCCTATGACCAGCCCTTCCCGATGTTGGTTCAGAAGACTTTTCGGTATCCTGGGACGACGTGCGAAATATTTCAGGTTGGAGGCAGAAATCAACTGGTACAGGTTATAACGTCCAATATCATTTTTCACCAGAATGATGATATGATAAGTCGGCAGCTTGCGGATCGCGTCCTCGTTCGTATTTCCGAACTGATTCAATCCTTTCAGGGTCGTGATATTCCGTTCTTTGAGCATCTGTACAAATTTCACGAAAATTTCCGCCGTTGCCCCTGCATCATCTACTGCCCGGTGATGATTTTCCAGGGAAATATGCAAAGCCTTCGCCACCACATTCAGCTTATATTTGGACAGGGTAGGCAGCAACACCCTGGCCAGGGCGACCGTATCTACGGATATAAAATGTGGCTCGATATCCTGATACCTGCAATTCTGCTCAATAAACCCCACATCAAAAGACGCATTGTGTGCCACCAGCACCGCGTCTCCCACAAATTCCAGGAATTGCGGAAGAATGGTCTCGATATCCGGATATTCCATCACCATCTCGTCCGTAATGCTGGTCAGTTTCGTGATTTCAAAGGGGATCGGACGCCGGGGATTCACAAAAGTACTGAAGGAATCTACGATTTCCCCCTGAACGACTTTCACGGCTCCAATCTCTATGATCTTATCTTTGATCGCGCTGAAACCGGTTGTCTCCAGGTCAAATACCACATAGGTATCATCCAGGCTTTCATCCCCCGCGCCCACCGCGATCTCCGTCAAGTCATCTACCACATAGCCTTCCACGCCATAGATGACTTTGAACGGATCTTCCTTGTCCAGACGTTCCATATAATGATTTGCGTCAGGGAATGCCTGGGCGGTTCCATGATCTGTCACCGCGATCGCCGGATGCCCCCATTTATGCGCGCGGTCTACAATATCCCTGACCTCTGAAACCCCGTCCATATCGCTCATCTTCGTATGGCAGTGCAGCTCCACACGCTTCACAGGGCTTAAATCCTCTCTGGACACCGTAAAATCCCCTGTCTTTTTGATCCCGGTGACGGAACCGATCGTCAGTTCACCGTCAAATTTATCTATGGTCGTGACTCCCTTGATTTTTAGGAAAGCACCTTTTTTCAAATCGCCCAGCAATTCGGCAAGCTGCTCGTTTTTTACAAACATTTTTACCGTGATCGTATCCGTAAAGTCTGTAATGGAAAAGATAATGATCGTCCGTTCATTCCGGATCTCACGGGTTTCGAAGCTGATGACCTTGCCATGCAGGGTGATCTCTCCCATCTCCGTAACCACCTGGTCCAGGCGAATAGGCTCATCCTCAAAATCCCGTCCATAGATCAGATTTGGCGCGTCTCCTTGCTTCAACGGGCGTACATAATCTCTCCCGGAATCTTTCCGGAAACCATTTTTCCCTTGTACCCCTTTTCCAAAGCCTGCGCCGCCTCTTCCCTGGAGATTATTTCTGCCGGATCCCCGTTCCTTGGCACTCGTACTTTTGCCCTTCCCGGCAGCGCTTTTTCCTTTCCGAGCCGCGTTGCCGTTTTCTCCCGCCACATTTCCAGCAGAGACATTTGTAGCTCCCGCTGACTGCCCTCCGCCTCCCAAAGAAGCTTCTTCCTCCCAAGGTGCGGCATATTCTTTACCACCAGAATCGCCGCCTGGCTCCGTCCCCTTCGAAGGACTTCTCCCATGGGCGCTCTTATTTCGCTGGAAAATGGCATTGATCTCTCGCTGGATCCGCTGTTCATCATACTCCCGGCTCTTACTTTCTTCCTTGTCCCGGTAGGTCACACGAAACTCTGTTTTTACACCACAGCGCCGGTTAAAAATATCATTCAAAAGGTTTACGATATGCTCCCGCCTTCCTTCGGATACGATGGTATCCACCAGCTCCAGGCAGCATATATTTCCCTCTTCAAACTGGATCTTAGCCTGATCGAACATATTGGCAGCCAACACACTGTAGCCTTTTAACTCCTGGATGATGCTGTCCCGGTATTCTGCCATCAGCGCGGCAGGGGTATACTGCTCGGATAAAGCATATTCTTCTTCTATATGGATATTCACCATAGACGTCCCAAATAGCTGCTCCTTGATCTTCTGTTCCATCCGCCATATCTGATTCTTCTGGAGCAAATGGCGGCCGAATATGTATATATGCAGAAAATCCCTGGCTGAATTGGTGGTGATTTTTTTCACTCCTATGTCCGCAAATAGCATACGGAGCGAATCGTCCACCTTTAAGGTGGGAAAAACATCAAAAAATAACTTTACGGTTCCTACTTGTTCCAATGTATCAGCTCCTGTCGTAAGGTCTCCAGAAGTTCCTCTTCTTTCACCTTTTTTACGATTTCTCCCTTTTTGATCAGCAGGCCTTCCCCTTTTCCACCGGCAATCCCGATATCGGCTTCCTTCGCTTCCCCCGGCCCGTTTACGACACAGCCCATGACCGCCACCTTGATATCCAGAGGGAATTCCTGTACCATGGCCTCCACCTGATTGGCAAGCCCGATCAAATCGATCTGGGTTCTTCCACAAGTGGGGCAGGATACAACCTCCACACCGCCTTTTCGAAGTCCCAAAGTTTTTAGGATCAGCTTTGCCGAGCGGATTTCTTCCACCGGATCTCCGGTCAGGGAGACCCGGATCGTGTTTCCGATTCCTTCATACAAAATGATTCCAAGTCCCACCGAAGATTTGATATTGCCGGAATAGACCGTTCCGGCTTCCGTGATCCCTACATGCAGCGGATAAGGGCATTTTTTTGCGATCATCTCGTGTGCTTTCACACACATCATCACATCCGACGATTTGATACTGACCACCAGATTGCCATACCCCATATCCTCAATCATCCGCACCTTATCCAGGGCACTCTCCACAATGCCCTCCGCAGTCACTCCGCCATACTTTTCCAACAGCGTTTTTTCCAAAGAGCCGCTGTTCACGCCCACACGGATCGGCACCTCATATTCCCTGGCTTTTTCTACCACTGCCCTCAAACGCTCTTCGGAACCGATATTGCCTGGGTTGATCCGGATCTTGTCCGCCCCATTCTCAATGGCCGCGATCGCCATCCGATAATCAAAATGGATATCCGCCACAAGAGGGATATGGATCTTTTTTTTGATCTCACGCAGCGCTTCTGCCGCTTCCTGCGTTGGAACCGTACAGCGGATAATCTCACAGCCTGCCGCCTCCAGCCTCAGGATCTGTTCTACTGTGCTATTTACATCCTCGGTCTTTGTATTTGTCATGGACTGGACCGCCACCGGACGGTCTCCTCCGATCACCACATTTCCAATCCGTATCTCTCTCGTCTTCTGCCTTAGCATACTCTGCAATGCCTCCTTTCCCGATGTCCATCCGTCTCCATCTTATGACACAAAACAGCCCTGCATATCCGTCTTCCTGCCGGATATACAAAGCTGTTCTTTTCTCTTTTTTCGTCTCTACTCTTTCACAAATACCATCTGATCCCCGTACTCCCGTTCTGTCAGCGTCAATTCTCCCTGCTCCAGGCTATAGTCATAGGTTCCTTCCATGGTCCCGGCCGCAAAGCCAGAATCAGATAATGTATCATAATCTGACTCTTCCATCCCGTTTTCCTCATCCCGGTACAAGGTAAATATCTTTGATTTCAGATCTACAGAATACTTCAGTTTTGTACCTTCCTCTTCCGAACCATCCGTCCATTCCAATAATGCGGAATCATTTCCCTGCACCTTCATGACCAGGCCGCTGTCTTCATTGACCCAGGTTCCCTCCAACGGATTCGAAGTAAAAAGCCTGATTCCAAAAAATATGGCAATGGCAATGATCAGTATTGAAGAAACAATCATCGCTATTCTCCAAAGCTTACTTCTTTTTCTTTCATCATTTTCCGCGATCATGCTATAACTTCCTTCCTGGTGTTCTTTCCTCTTTATTATACGGATTTTCCAAACAGGTGTCAACGGGTGAACGATTACTTACAGGGCACGCCTGGCCAAGGTGTGCCCTGTAACCTATTATGCAAAGATCCCTCCGAGAACCGCATAGGACAATACAGTCATCAAAAACGCGGCCAGAAGTACCCCCAGCACGATTGCCGGAAATGCCTTCCGAAACCGGATTCCAAGCAATGCCGCAATCAGGGAGCCTGTCCATGCTCCGGTTCCCGGAAGCGGGATTCCTACAAACGCGACCAATCCCCAGAATTCGTATTTTTCAATATTGGCGCTCTTGCTCATGGCCTTTTCCTCCAGCCGCTTTACAAGTGGACGAAGTGTTTTTGTGCCTTTCATCCAGTCAAAAATCTTCGTGATCAAAAGCAGGATAAAAGGTATCGGGATCAGGTTGCCGATGATACAGATCGGGATCGCCTCCCACATCGGCACATCAAAAAAAGTCGGTCCCGCAGCCACAAGGCCGCCCCGCAACTCCAGGATCGGTATCATGGAAATGATAAATATGATCACTTCTTTTCCTACTTTTCCTCCTAAGTTCACAGCGAACCAATTGATCAGTGCTTCCTTCATCTTCTAAGATCTCCCCTATATCTTGTGAAACGGTCACATGGCCGTGATGGAATGTCCGAAAAGTATGCCTTCAGCGCGGTAAATAACTGCCCCATTTCTTCCCTGGTGCCTATCGTAATCCGCAGGTATTCTCTGATCCTGTCACTGTCCCAATGGCGCACATAGATATCCTGTTTTTTCAATGCCTCAAACAGCTCTCCCGCGTCATACTCCGGATGCCGGGCAAAAATAAAGTTTGCTTTGGAGTCTGGAAATATAAACCCTAGCTTCCGAAGTTCTTCTTTTGCCCATTCTCTTGTTTCCACGATCTTTTCCACCGTCTTTTCAAAATATTCCCGGTCCTTCACTGCTTCCACACCACAGGCAATGGAAGTCTGGTTCATGGTATAAGAATTGAAAGAATATTTTACATCATTCAGATACCGGATCAACGCCGGATTGCTGATCGCATATCCGATCCGCATCCCTGCCATACAACGGGCTTTTGAAAATGTCTGGACAACGACCAGGTTTTCGTATTTGTCAATCAATTCCAGAGCAGATTTTCCGGCAAAATCTATATATGCTTCATCCACGATTACGATGACATCCTGGTTATGTGAAATGATGTCTTCCACAAATCCCAGATCCTCATAAATTGCCGTAGGCGCGTTCGGATTCGGAAAGATCACCCCGCCATTCTCCCGGTAATAATCCTCTTTCCGGAGCCGGAACTTTTCGTCCAGCTTTGGGCACTCGTAAGGAATCCGGTACAATTCTGCCCAGACTTTATAAAAAGAATACGTAATGTCCGGAAAAAGAACCGGCTTTTCGGAATTGAAAAAGGTCAAAAAGCACATGGATAGCACATCATCCGAGCCTACTCCTACAAATACCTGGTCTGTTCCCACCTGGTAATATTGGGCCAGCGCGGACACCAGCTTCTCCGCTGAAGGATCCGGATATAACCGAAGCCTGTCCACGTCCATTTCACGCAGCGCCCGCTCTACTCCCGGTGCCGGCGGATATGGATTTTCGTTTGTATTCAGCTTGACCACCTTATTCTGTGGCTGCTCTCCCGGTACATAAGGTTCTACTTTTCTAATCTTTTCTATGATCTTCGTATTCAATTCCATCGGCCTTATCTCCTATATTCCGCCGCCAGTTCAGCGAATTTAGGCAGTGAATTTACAATCGTCTCATAGGCAACGCAATAGGCAAGCCTGACATATCCCGGACATCCGAATGAACTCCCCGGCACGATCAGCAGATTATACTTTTTCGCTGCCGCACAAAATGCTTTTTCATCCTCTACCGGCGATTTTACAAACAGGTAAAAAGCCCCCTCCGGCTTAATACATTCAAATCCAAGTTCCTTCAATCCATTGTACAAAGCTTCCCGGTTCCGGTCATAGAAAGAGATATCTGTCTTTTCATTCAGACAGTATTTTACTACCTTCTGCTGCAATGTAGGCGCGTTGACAAATCCCAGGATCCTGGTCGCTACATTGGCCGCGGCGATCAAAGCTTCGCTGTCCGCGGCTTCGTCTGGGATGACCAGATACCCGATCCGCTCTCCCGGCAGGGACAAAGACTTGCTGTAGGAATATCCAACGATCGTATTCGCGTAATATTTTGTAAGATAAGGAACCTCCACACCATCATATGCCAGCTCCCGGTAAGGTTCATCGGAGATCAGATAAATATCCGTTCCATATTCCTTCTGCTTCGTTTCCAGGATCGCGGCCATTTTCTTGATCGTCTCCCCGGAATATACCACACCGGTCGGATTATTGGGCGTATTTACGATCACGGCCTTTGTCTTTGGAGTAAGCTTTGCCTCAAATTCATCCAGCTTTGGCTGGAAATCTACGGTATTCGGAGAAACCTCCACCAGTACACCGTCATAGTTGTCCGTATAACTCCGATATTCCCCAAAATAAGGCGCAAATACGACCACCTCATCCCCCGGGTTCAGAAGGGATTTCAGGATCACATTCAATCCGCCTGCCGCACCCACGGTCATTGTGATATTTTTTGCAGTAAACGCGGTATTGAACCGTTCATTCAAAGACCCCGCCACAGCCTCCCTGACATCCTCGTATCCGGCATTGCTGTTGGTATATCCATGAAGCGCCACCGGATCTTCTTTTGCCAGGATATCCAGGATTGCCTGCTTCACCGCTTCCGGCGCCGGAACGTTGGGATTCCCCAAACTGAAATCAAATACATTTTCCTTCCCATACAGCTTCGCCAGCCGGTTTCCTTCTTCAAACATCGCGCGGATGGCAGAACTATTTGCCACCATATTTTCCATTTTCTTTGAAATCATCGTATTCACTCCTTTTTCTCTTGCCACAAAATCAATTTATGCTTTCCTTGTCACGATCCCTTTCTCCACCAGAAATGCCGGATGGTAGGAAAGCTTTGCCTTGCGCAAGCCTTCCGCGCCGGTATCTTCCTCCCGGTTCACATATTGATAATCCATACATTCGTGCTGAACGAACTGCTGATTGATCATCGGGTAAGCTCCTTCCACCTCGGCAAATGCTTTTTCTACATGGACCACAAAGGTATCCTGACAGACCGGCTCCCCGACACAGAAGGCAACCACTTTCCCATCCACACGGATCAGCCCGCCTTTCATCCCCAGCTCTTTGAACAGCCGCAGAAAATTCAGGGTCACACACATTTCCGCGTTCTTTTCCGGATCCTCTTCACAGCCGTTCTCATTGCGCCATTCCAGAGCCATCTGGAAACATTCTTCTACATTTTCCTCTGTGATCGACTCATAGCTCCAATCCGGATATAAAGTTTTAAATTTATTGATATGGTTGCGCTTGCCATGCAGCTTCTTCCCTGCCAGCGTCGCAAGCTTTTCTGTCTCATAAACATAATCTGCCTCATCCCGCAGGAACTCTGTCTGGAACTGTCCCGGATACCAGGACTCCATCTGGGCAAAATTCTCTTCCGTTACATTATAAAGCTTGAAAGGATGCCCCTGTTCCTCGCTGTACCGCATCAGAAATTCCAACGCGCGCTTTACAGCCTCCGGCTCTCCCGCCGGATAGGCAAATGCCAGCGCGTCTTCATCATCCTGAAAGATAAGCGCGTCTTCTATGACCGCGTATTTTACATGATAATGCCTGGACCAGAGGTACACATTTGCGAAGGTACGCTCACAGCTTCTGCTGGGCGCCTTATCAAAATAAGAAGCGATGATCTCCTGATCCTCCAGTTCCGGCCTTTTAAATAGTATCTCTTCCATCTCTGTTCTCCATCTTTTTTCTGTGTCCTGTACTCCATATTTTTCCAATAAGCCAGCACACTTTTGTCAGTATAGCATATTTTGTACATATCTGACAAGATTTATCAGGAAATATCAAATTGTGTATCCATGTCCTGAAGCTCCCTTTCATCTGTAATTGGAAAATACGAGATTTTTTCCGGATGCTTTTTCAGAACCTTCCGTCCCCCCTGGTCTTCTTTTAATTCCAGAAGCTCCGGAAAATATTCCCATGAGAACCAGACCGGATTTCCTGTCCGTTCCCCACAGGCCACACAGCCAAGTCCGGCTTGATCTCTTTCCATCGTTTCCAGAAATGCTTCCGCGCTTTTTTCCGTAAAATAAGGCTGGTCGGCCACAAAAAAAACGCAGGCCCGCGCCTCCGCGGCTGCTTCAAGCCCTGCCCGGACAGAATAGGAAGCCCCTTTATAGCTGTCCGGCGAAAATACGACAGGAATATTGCTTTTGGCCAGTTCGTCATAGATAACAGAATATTGAGTCACTACGACCACCTCCCATTCCGGATGGCGTATACAGAGACGGACCAGCCTGTCCAGCAGATGGCGGTATAAAGGCTTTCCGTCAAGCTCATATAATAATTTGTTGGAACCGAACCGGCGGCTGTTCCCAGCCGCCAGATAGATCAGACAAACTTTCATTTTATCACCTTGCAGTTACTACGATTTTTATTCTTTTGTTTTCCATTGATTCCCATATTTCCTGTGCTGCTTTCCGTCTGTCCGGGGTATCGGCTTTATTTAATATCATAGAATAACTCATACCATCCTCTACGCATTTCCTTCCTGCCAAGTCGCTTTGCGCAAGCCTTGCGATATCCCTGGCCGTCAGGATGTCTGCCGTAGATTTATTTAAGAAATCTGCCATAAGCTCTGGGCGGAAACAGACATCTTCTATTTTTCTTCCAAGCGCGTCCAGGCCATATACGGACAAGACATGGGTCGTCTGGGGCAGCAGGACCGGTTCATGGGCAGCCGGAAATTTCGCGGGAAGCCTCTTTGCCCCGTCTGCCTCGATCAACACGGGATTCTCTAACTCTAAAATAGCCTCCAAAATCTGCGCAGAGAGTATTTTTATTTTTCCGTTCTCCGCTTTTTTTCCGGCAAATACACACCCCTCTTTCTCCAGAAGTGTCAGGATTGCTTCCACAGAAGGGTCTACCAGAAATAACGGTGAAGCTTCCCGGGACATATGCGTGGTAGTTGTAACGATGGGCCTGCACCCCATTTCCCTGTATTCCGACATTAACCTTTTCAGCGTAGTGGTCTTCCCTCCAGCTCCCACTGCCGAGATCCTTGGAGCGGATACATCCGTCAATTCCAGAGCCTCACAGAGTGACTTCTTTAAGATCAGATTTCCATTTACGATTTCAGCGACCATTTGTTTACCTTTCAGTTACTTTATTCCAGCTTTTTGGCATATTCATAAATTCGTTTAAGCATTCCGTCATACCCACTTCCGCCCCCTAACTGTTGTCCTATTTTATTTTCAAAACCCATATAGGTATTAAACCCTAGCATATATACAGCCATTGCCATCGCTAAATCTTCTGGTTGTCCAGCATATACCTCTGCTACTTTCCGCAATTCATCTATTACTGTGTCATTTGGAACGGGAACACTTTCTTCTTCATTTATAACAGAATTGATGACTCTGGGAAGCACCATACACATTTTATAAAACGCATCTTCCTCCCCAGTAAGAATCGCATAAAATTGATCCATGCTGACACGCCTTATCAATCTATGTTGCACATTCTTTCCATCTACTTTTGTTGTCCATTTTATGTTCTGTGACTTTTTAGCAATTGCCTCTACCAGAAGGCAGGCACAGTCATCATCTTCAAGAATCTGTCCCTGCATTTTTATGTATGTTTTTGCGGAAGAAGCCGAATTCATGGTATTATGCTTATTTTTCATTTCCACGTACAACGTATGAACTGTATCTCCATCTGGCATTTGTATCCCCTCTGGATTTCTATATATTACATCCCACCCCATTTGTGGGACTTCGCAGCCCTTAAAATACGAGAAAATATTTTGATGGAAATATCCAATATCATTATTATTCGACTTATCCCTCTGCCGGAATATCTCATTATTTACAATCTCTTCCCAGCTTGTACGGTACACTGATTTATCAAATATCAGCTTTATCGGATCGATCAGATTACTGTTAAACCGTTTCAGATCATAGGATTCCAGTTTCTCTCCATATTTCATAATAGTTGCCCGTACATGATTTTTAAAATCTTCCTCAGATATAAAACTCAAATTCCATATCATTACCTTAATCCCTCCAATGACTTATGTATTTCCATCGCAATATCATATGCTAAATTTACTGGAACTGCATTTCCCACCTGTTTGTACTGGGATTGTACATTTCCACAAAATTGCCAATCATCAGGGAATGTCTGGCACCTTGCATTTTCACGGACAGTAAATGGCCTTGCCTCCAATGGATGGCATCTCTCTGTCTGTTTTTGAGAAGGAGATGTAAGCACTGTTAACGATGGCTCATCCATGCTCATTCTCCTCAAAATGCCGGTTCGGCCTCCTTCCATATCCCAACAACTTTTCATATACTCTTTTGCTATATCAGGATCAATATCTCTCCAGTAGCCTCCGGGCGGCACAAGCTCAAATATTTTTCGTTTATTTTCCCCGTAAGGAACCCCCGGCCCATCCGGGCAATCCAATAACACATCTCTCAAAACCGGTTTATAATCATGCTCTTTTGGAAATTCATATGTAATCTTATGAATCAAATCATTCCGAATCCCTATCGTGATCAAACGCTCTCTTTTCTGCGGCACTCCATAATTCCAGGCATTTAACACTTTCTTCTGTATCGTATATCCTGCCTGTTCGAAAATGTTCGTTATCGTAGCATAGGTCCTGCCTCTATCATGCGTCAGTAACCCCCGGACATTCTCAAACAAGAACATTTTCGGTTGCAATTTTCTTAGAAACATAGCATAGTGATAAAATAATGTTCCCCTTGCATCTTCAAGCCCTAAGCGCTTTCCTGCATATGAAAACGCCTGACAGGGCGCACCGCCTGACAGTAAATCCAATTCACCTTTCTTTATAGCGAAATAATCTTCCAAATCCAAATGAGAAATATTCGCAATATCATCATTGATCACTTGCCAGTTCGGACGGTTTATTTTTAAACTGTCCGCAGCATCCTTATCAAATTCAATTAATCCTAATGTGTCAAATCCAGCTTTTTCAATACCTAACGCAAGCCCTCCTGCGCCGGCAAATAATTCAATGGTTGTATAACTTTTAGAAATATTCTCTGCAGCGTTATCTCTTCGTATTTCTACAACATCTTCTATATTACAATTCAGAGTAAAACATATTTTCTCAATAGACTCAAACGAAACTGGTTCATTTTTCCCTAATCTTGCCAGCACATTAAAACTAATACCCGATGCCTCCTTTAATTCTGTGCGGTTCATTTTTTTATCAATTAGCAGTTTCCACAGTCTGTCATAACAAATCGCCATGTAAATTCCTCCTAGAAATCATCTGTTCCCTATTTTACCACATACCTATTTTATCCGCAATCTCTTTCTCACTATATCGTTAGATTTCCTCCTTCTCATTTATCTATTTTTCCTTGCTTTCCTCCGTTCTTTTTGATAAAATTTGTCTATAAAAAGCATTTGTCAATTAAGAGAGGAATGATATGTATGGCAAGGGATTCTGCTACCGTCTCTAAAAATATGAGTAAAATCCATAGCAAAGATACGTCCATCGAACTCCAACTCCGTAAAGCATTATGGCATAAAGGATACCGATACCGTAAAAACTATAAAGCCCTCCCCGGTTCTCCCGATATTGTATTAACCAAATATAAGATCGCTATTTTTTGTGATAGTGAATTTTTCCACGGAAAAGATTGGGAAATTTTAAAAATGCGTCTTGAAAAAGGCAACAACCCTGATTACTGGATAAAAAAAATCGAACGCAACCGCACCCGTGACTGGGAAAATGATAAAAAACTTCTTTTTCTCGGTTATACAGTCATTCATTTCTGGGGACAGGATATTATCAAACATACAGATGAATGTCTGAAAGCGATTGAAGAATCCATCTGGGATAGCAAATTTTCTGATACCATATAACAACGAATCAAAAAAACGATCAACCACTTATAAAGGAGCGTGTTAAAATGACCCCAACTGTCAGTATTATTGTTCCCATATATAATGCGGAACAATATCTCAGCCGCTGCATTGACAGCATTCTGAACCAGGAATACACGGACTTTGAACTTCTGCTCGTCAATGACGGAAGTAGCGATTCCTCCGGTGCGGTCTGCGACAGCTATGCCGCGAAGGATTCCCGGATCCGTGTGATCCACAAGGAAAACAGCGGTGTATCCGACAGCCGCAATCTGGCCATTGACCAGGCGCAGGGAACCTATCTCCAGTTCCTCGACAGCGATGACTGGATCACCCCGGACGCCACCAAGCTATTCGTCCGCGCTGCCCTGGAGCACCACTGTGACCTGGTCATTTCTGATTTTTACCGTGTTGTCGGCGAACGTCTGGCGCAAAAGGGAGATATCGAAGAAGACGATGTCATGACAAAGGAAGAATTCGCGTCACACATGATGGAAAATCCCGCGGATTTTTATTACGGCGTACTCTGGAACAAGCTGTACCGCAGAGATATCATAGAGAAGTATCACCTGCGCATGGACACTGCCATCAGTTGGTGTGAGGATTTCATGTTCAATCTGGAATACATCCGTCACGCGGAGGTGTTCTATGCGCTGCAGGCGCCCATTTATTATTATGTAAAGACAAAAGGCTCCCTTGCCAGCCAGGGGGCAAGTATCTCCAATACGATCAAAATGAAAATGATGGTATTTGAATACTATAACAATTTTTACAAGCATGTTTTTGACGAAAATGATTATGAAAAAAAGCGTCTTCAGGTCTACCGTTTCCTTGTAGATGCCGCTGGGGACGGCATGGTTCTTCCTTCGATCCTGCCGGGTACAAAAAAACTGGGAGAAGAACGCGCCACAAAGGTCTGTACCGAAGCGATCAGCGGGGAAGGGATCCTGATGGAGTTCTACCGCGACCGGAAACTCATGGAACACTATCTGGAGACCGCGGCCCGGAAAAACGGACTGACGGTAACCGAAGCCAGCATCCTGTTATGTCTGAGCCAGCCCCATCAGCTCACCACCCGGACGGAGCTTGCCGATTTCGCGAATGTATCGCAGAGAACCCTTTCTCTCACATTACAGAAGCTGTCCTCGAAGGGGCTTCTCAAGGTGGAGGAAATCCGAAAAACGGATGCCCCTTCTAAGACAAAGGGAAAATCACTGGATATTGATTCCGCGGAAAATACCGCGGTACCAAACGCCAGATACCTTCCAAAGACACGGCGCAAAGAAATACATATCATCCTTCTGCCGGAGGCCGATTCCGTGATCTCTGACCTGGCTGCAGCGCAAAATGATTATGACCACGCCCGCTTCACCGGATTCAGCGAAGAAGAACTGATCCAATATGCGCATCTATCTGAAAAGATAAAAGAAAACATACAAAAAGTGTTACGGTAACAATATATTCTACTTTCATAAACTTTGCAAAAATGTAAAATACTATATAGACTATAATTCGCACGTAAGTGCTGTAATAGGAGGAAAGACATATGGCATTACATGTTATGGAGGAAGCCGGCCGCTGCCTGGGCTGTAAAAAGCCGCAGTGCCAGCAGGGCTGTCCGATCAATACCCCGATCCCTGAGATCATCAAACTGTTAAAAGAGAACAAACTGGATGACGCGGGAAGGAAGCTCTTTGAGAACAATCCGCTCACGACCGTATGCAGCCTGGTCTGTAACCACGAAAATCAATGTGAAGGACACTGTGTCCTAGGACGGAAAGGTGCGCCGGTCCATTTTTCCACAATTGAAAATTACATTTCTACCACCTACGCTAATAAAATGACGAAAGGCCCGGCTAAATCCAACGGAATGAGAGTAGCCATCATCGGCTCCGGCCCCGCGGGACTGACCATCGCTGTCATTCTTGCGCGCTATGGTTATGATGTCACTATTTTTGAAGGAAAAGACAAGATCGGTGGTGTACTACGCTATGGAATTCCGGAGTTCCGGCTTCCAAAATCTGTCCTGGAAGATTTCAAATACCGTCATCTGGATCTAAAAGGGATTAAATTCCGCCCGAATACACATATCGGCGGCGCCATCGGAATTGACGACCTGTTCCGTGACGGTTATAAAGCCATTTTTGTGGGCACCGGAGTATGGAAGCCCAACGCGCTGCATATCAAAGGGGAAACGCTGGGGCATGTCCACTTTGGAATCCATTATCTAAATAACCCCGACAGCTATTCCCTGGGCGAACGTGTCATCGTGATCGGCGCGGGAAATGCCGCGATGGATGTAGCACGAACCGCGATCCGTAAGGGGGTTCGTTATCTGACTTGCTTCTCTTTAAGTAAGAAGGTCGCTGCCAGTAAGCATGAATTCAGCTACGCGCAGTTGGAAGGGGTCGAATTTGAATACAACAAGGCTCCTGTGGAAATCACAGATGATGGGGTGATCTTTAAAGACATTATAGAAAATGAAGATGGAACATTTACGGATGTTCCGGACTCTGCCAGACTCTACGAGGCAGACAGCGTGATCATTTCCATCAGCCAGGGGCCGCAGAACCGGATCGTCAATACGACCGATGGACTGAAAGCAAACCAAAAAGGACTTCTTGTGGCAGATGAGACCGGACATACCAGCCGGCCAGGGATCTTTGCGTCCGGGGATGTGGTGAACGGCGCCCGGACGGTCGTAGAAGCGGTCGCACACAGCAAGGTTGTTGCCGAATCCATGCACCAATATATGCAGAGTTTAAAAAAGGAAGGAGAATAATCTGTCCCCAAACGGCATTTCCTGCCATAAAAGAATACGAAGAATATAATACATCTGACAAGATTTCATCCATGCAGTTTTCTTAGCGGAAGGGGCTGTCAGACCCCTTCCCGCTTTAGCGAAAACCACTTTCCGGCAGCAGGCAATGTTCCTATCCTGCCTCTCTAATGAATATCCTTTCTGCAATATTTCACATAAGCTGCCAGAATTCCGGCTGCTCCGTAGAGCATCCCCAACAGGACCAGTTCTGTATCCAGGCTCACATTTGTTACAATATCCGACCCTTCCGCATATCCAAAAGGTGTGATATATCTCAGGAATTCTGCGCTTTCCGTGATATTCGCGATCAGATTCAGAAAATATAGAACCACCGCTATGCCCAGTCCGATCCCGATACTTCCATGCCGAAGGAAAGCAGAGATACCAAAACAGATTCCGGCGATCTCCAACTGCAGAAGCAGATAGGCCAAATGCATCAGGGAAACTTCCTTCCATGGGATCTCTTCCCCGATCATCGCGATAGAGCCAATCGCAAGCGCATATACAACTGCGTTCAGGATCAGCACCTGTCCGGCCACCGCGATCAGTTTGTCCGTAACAATGTGGATCCGGCTGACCGGGTGTGTCAGCAAAAATTCTGCCGTATGCTCCTTCTCCTCCTTTGCCAGCACCGAAACCGCCGCCAGTGCCGCGAAGAACGCCCCGCCAAGTCCCAGGATATTCCCACATTCCACGGCATAAAATCCGGTCAATGTGCCAAAACTAATCTTATCCATACCAAAGGCCTGTGTAAAGCTTCCCATAGAAGAAAAGATGTCGCTGACCCCATCCATTTCTTCCTTCATATCCGGAAAGATAAAGATGCAGATCACCATCAAAGCCGCGATACCAGCCGTCCAGACTATCAATGAAATCTTGTTCTGCTTTAATTCATGCCTGATCATCGTCATTTTCCCTCACCTCCTTAGTAACTCTCTATCATCAGCAGCTTTTCCGGATCCGGCGTCATCCAGGTAATAATGCATGAAAATTTCCTCCAGGTCCGGCTCGGATATGGTCAGATCCATGACCCTCTGCTTTGCCAGCACCTGCAAAAGTTCCTGCATATCACCACCGTACAAAAAGCTGATACCGCTTTCCGTCTGCTGCGGGTCCCGCACCTCTTTTAGCCCGGATATCTCCACCTCTCCCTGCACATGGATCCGCTTCGCGCTTGTCCGGGAAAGCGCCTCCACACTGTCACAGGCGATCAGCCTCCCTTCCCGGATAATAGCCGCCCTTGTACAGTTCCTCTGGATCTCCGAAAGCACATGGGAGGACAGAAATACCGTGACCCCGTGTGCGTTGCGCTCTTTCAATATAGAAAAAAATTCTCTCTGCATCAATGGATCCAGCCCGCTGGTCGGTTCATCCAGGATACACAGCCGCGGATCGTGCTGGAGCGCGCACACGATGGACACCTTTTTCCGGTTGCCAAAGGACAGCTCGTCCACCTTTTTCGATACGTCCAGCCCCAGACGGTCACAAAGCCGTTTTGCCTCCTTCTGGCAGTCTTTTTTCCGCAGTCTGGCGGAAAGCCGGATCACCTCTCTTACCCGCATTCCCTGATAGAATACCGCTTCTGAGGGCATATAGCCTACCTCTTCCAGAATGCTGTTCTTCTCTGCCACAATATCCTTCCCGAATATCCCCGCGCTGCCCCTGCTGCTTCGGATCAGCCCCAGAAGCGTACGGACCGTCGTGCTTTTTCCGGCTCCGTTGGGACCGATAAATCCGAAAAATTCTCCTTCCGGAACTGTCAGATCCAGATCGATGATTCCTCTGGATTTTCCATAAAACTTCGTCAATCCTTTCAATTCAATGGCATTCATTCTCCCTCTCCTCTCATAAAAATCTTTTTCCAGAATTCAATCATTTCCAGAAAATCCTGTTCCATCTTCTCTACGTCCAGATCCCCCTTTTGCATCATTTCCCAAAAATATCCAACTGAGGCCAGATACATTTCCTTATAGATCTGCGAAATATCAATTCCCTCCTTAAATTGCCTCGGATCCAGTTTGAGCAGAGTACTGTACGCATTTATTTTCTTAAAATCCTCGTAGCTCGTCTGAATCCCCGAAGCGACCTCCGGATCCTTTTCATAAAATACTTTTAACGCAAAATTGCCCATATGGGGATAAATACGCATAAGACCTATCTTTACCATCATTCCCCGGTAGAGCATTTCAAACAGATCGGTCTGCTCATAGCATCCACTCTCAGCCATAGACTGAACCGTAGTCTTTACACAGGTATTCCATAAAAACAAATACAGTTCCCGCTTATTATGAAAATAATGGAATAACAGCGATTTGCTGATCCCTGCCTCGGCCGCGATCTCACTCATAGGGCTCTTCCTGTAAGAATTCTCAGAGAATACACGGTATCCGGCATCGATGATCCTCTGCTGTTTTTCCTCCGGAAGCGCAAAAAACTTTTCATTCATGGGAATTCCTCCGTTCTAACCAAAATATCTATTGACCACTCCGGTTAATATACATTATATCCGATTGACCGTTTTTGAGAAGCCCCTTTTTCCTTACGGTTTACGATCCCGTGCATCTTTACAGTCCAACATCGTAAACCATAGCTTATTTTCCCTGCATTCACAATAAATTCCGAAACGCATATATTTTATATAGAAAATATTTTTAACAGGGGGCATTATGATTTACATGAAAGCAATGCAGGATAACGCGGAAAATTATGATTCCATCCAAAATCATATAGACCGGGGAAAGCTGCAGATCAATGTCACTTCGGAAGTCGATTCTTTTCCGGTATCGGATGCGGTCGTCTCGGTCTCCTATACCGGAGTACCGGACAGTATGCTGGAGCAGTTGAATACGGACAGCTCCGGGCAGACAGAAACGGTGGAGCTGAACGCGCCGCCGCTGGAATACAGCATGGATCCGGAGATTCCGGGACAGCCTTACGCAGAATACACTCTGGACGTACGGGCACCTGGATTTGAACCGGTCAGCATCTCCGGGGCGGAGGTCCTGCCGGATGTCACCGCGATTCAGAATGTGCGTCTCCGCCCTTTGGCCCAGAATAATGAGGAAGAAATCTTTGTGATCCCTGCCCATACCTTGTATGGCGAATATCCTCCGAAAATCGCGGAAGATGAGATCAAACCCACCAATGAATCCGGTGAGATCGTATTAAGCCGGGTAGTCGTGCCGGAGTATATTGTAGTACATGACGGTTCGCCGCGGGACACTACGGCCCAGAACTATTATGTGAAATACCGTGATTATATCAAAAATGTAGCTTCTTCTGAAATCTATGCTACATGGCCGGCCGCTTCTATCCGCGCAAATGTGCTGGCGATCATGTCCTTTACCCTGAACCGGGTCTATACGGAATGGTAGCGAGACCACCACAAATCCGGCATTACCGCTTTTATCCATCTTTTTCGGGTTCCTTCCTGAAATCAATCCGCCTGAACCTGAAACGTATCACGATCTGGTCCTGTGTCACCAGGATCCGTTCTACCAGCTTCTGTATCAATACACGCCTGGTATCCGGATCCATTTCCCAAAAAATCTGCTGCCACGTAGGAATTCGTTTTTTCATCTCTTCCCATTTTTCCTTTGTCATCTCCTTCTCTTTTATCTGCTCCTCTTTTTCACGGATTTTCGTTTTCTGCTCTTCCTCCTTTTTTTGTTGTCTTCGAATCGCTTCCACCAGCTCCTTGATAGACAATAGATATTCTCCTTCCATCGCTTCCGGAATATGGCTCTCCATGACTTCTAATCCTTTTTGCAGTTTTCCCAGTTCTTCCCGTTCCTTCCGCAATGCTGCCTCTCTGGTTTTTTGAAGCATTTTCCACTTTCCCTGTATGATTCCATATACATCCACATCCTCCAGAATCCTGGATGCATATTCAACAATACAGGAAAATACCGCTTTTTCCATCCGGCCTGCCGAAAATCTCTTTATCGGATGCAATGGCACATGTCCGGCATTTTTACATCGGTACATCAGAGTCTTGCTAGACCGTCTTTCCCCTGTATTTTTGATCTTCCAGTAATTATACCGGCTTCCATTGATCAGCTTTTCTCCACAGTATCCACAATATGCCACATCAATCAAGGTCAGACTTCCAACCTTTCTTGGAATCCTATGGACATGCTGGTTTTCCCTTTCCTTTCCGTATTGTGTAGATCGTTTCTTTCTTTTTTCCTGTACCAGATTCCACATCTCTTCTTCTATCATTTTGATATCCTCATTGACCGTTTCTGCCCGGATCCATTCCTCCTGGTCCAGCCTGTGGCAGCTTCCGTTGATCCGTTCCCTGCGTTTGTATGCCACATAGCCCGCATACACCGGATTCGTTAGTATGCTGGTAATTGTCCCTTCCTTCCATACATCCCGGGGAGCCAGATACCTGTAATATGCATCCCTGTTTAACTCCCGCGCGATTTTAACGGAACCATATTCCTTGTTCACGGACAAGGTATAGATATGCTTTACTACCTCTGCCTGTTCTGGAATGATTTTCAGCATATGGAGCGCTCTCCCATGCTTGCTCAGTTCTCCGGATAATACCAGTTCATATCCATAAGGCGCCCTTCCTCCCATAAATTTCCCCTTCCGTACCAGCTTCTGAGCCGTATCTTTGACCCGCATTCCAGTATCGGAACTACTTTTCTGGGCATTTCCATAACGAAGGGCAAGCATCATCTGTCCCATAATATCATCTGTTTCCGGACTGATGAGCCCGTCCTTCACCGTATAGGTATCCACCCCGTAGCTTTTCAGAGCCATAATATAGGCTCCCATCTCCCACATACGCCTTCCCACCCGGTCATCCTTATAGACCGCCAGAATGTCGTATTCATGATTACAGGCATCTTCCAACGCCTCCTGCAACGTCTCCCGCTTTGCCAGCGCATTTTTGTATCCACTGTTGCTGCCTTCAAAATACTCTTTTTCATCCAGGAGCCAGCCTTCCTGGCTATCAATATATTCCATGACGATCTGTCTTTGTATGGAAAGATCGCCGTCCGCCTCCAATTGTTGATTTGAGCTTACCCGCAGCAGCATTCTGACACGTTTCACTGAACATCCGCTTCCTTTTTCTTGCTTTTCTTATTCCTATTTTTTTTATGCCTGTCCTATTCCCAAAATATCACGGAATAAAAAAAAAGAGTTTCGCTTTCGGAACTCTTTTCTATGGCAGACACGGCGCGGCATCTTCCTCATACGCCGCACCGCGCATCCCCGGAGACTTTAGAAACCATAACTTTGTTTTATTTTTTCCTGTAATTCACTGAGAAAAATTTCCTTGATCTCCTTTTTGATCTGCCGGGCTTCCTCTTCCTGGCTGGATCTCTTTTGGTTCTCATGAATGCTTTCCTCTTCTGACGGAAATTCCAAGATCACACGCATACCTTCCACATCAAGACATATCTGCTGATACTTTTCTTGAGACATTCCACGCTCCGGAATTCTTTGTTTGTTCTATCCATATTTCAAGGAAGCCCGTCATATTCGAACACTTTAGGGCAGCAGGACATCTCAGCGGTCCGCCGCTTGGAATGCTCCCCTGTAGTTCAGGCAGTTTTCTCAAATTGAGAATTATACAGCTCCGCGTAGAATCCGCCTTTCGCGATCAGTTCCTCGTGATTTCCCTGTTCTACGATATCGCCGTCTTTCATGACCAGGATCAGGTCCGCGTCCCGGATCGTAGACAGCCGGTGGGCGATCACAAAACTGGTCCGCCCTTTCATCAGCGTATCCATCGCTTTTTGTATCTGGATCTCGGTCCGGGTATCAACGGAACTTGTGGCTTCATCCAGGATCAATATCTTCGGATCTGCCAGAATAGCCCGGGCAATCGTTAAAAGCTGCTTCTGCCCCTGGGACACATTGCTGGCTTCCTCATTGAGCTCCATGTCATACCCTCCGGGCAGCGTCTGTACGAACCGATGCACTCTCGCCGCCTTAGCCGCCGAGGTCACTTCCTCATCCGTCGCGTCAAGCTTTCCATAGCGGATATTGTCCCGGATGCTTCCGTGGAACAGCCAGGTATCCTGTAATACCATGCCAAACATCATACGCAGCTCACTGCGGTTAAAGTCCTTTACATTATGCCCATCAATCAGGATCGCCCCTTCGTTTACGTCATAAAAACGCATCAGCAGTTTGATCATCGTGGTCTTTCCGGCTCCGGTCGGCCCCACGATAGCGATCTTCTGTCCTTCTTTTATCTTTGCGGAAAAATCATGGATAATGGTTTTATCCGGATGATAGCCAAAACGCACATGGGCAAATTCCACATTTCCCTGGAGTCCGGCTACGGATACCGGCTCTGGCACCGTCTGGTCTTCTTCCTCTTCCTCCAAAAATTCAAACACACGCTCCGACGCCGCCGCAGTGGACTGGAGCATATTCGCCACCTGTGCCACCTGCTGGATGGGCTGGGTAAAGTTTCGTACATACTGGGTAAAGGACTGGATATCCCCCACTTCAATGGTCTGCTTAATCGCCAGATAGCCTCCTAAAATCGCCACGCCCACATAGCCCAGGTTTCCTACAAACTGCATGATCGGCATCATCATACCGGAAAGGAACTGGGACTTCCAGGCGGAATCATATAGCTGGTTGTTTGTTTTTTCAAAAGCAGCGATCGTCTCCTCTTCTTTGTTAAACGCTTTGATGATGTTATGGCCGGAATAGACCTCTTCCACCTGGCCATTTACATTTCCTAAATATTCCTGCTGTCCCCGGAAATATTTCTGGGATTTTGCCATGATCAGCGAGATCATGGCAACGGATACCGGCAGCATCAAAAGCGCGACCAGTGTCATCATCGGACTGATGGACAACATCATGATCAATACTCCGATCATCTGGGTCACGGAAGTGACCATCTGGGTCGCACTCTGGTTCAGGCTCTGCCCCAGTGTATCCACATCATTGGTTACCCGGGAAAGCACTTCTCCATAGGTCATTTTGTCAAAATAACTCATAGGCAGCCGGTTGATCTTTTCAGAAATCTCTTTCCGGAAATGATAGGTTGTTTTCTGGGAGATTCCGGTCATGATATATCCCTGTACAAAGGAAAATACCGCACTGACCACATAGAGTCCCAGTGTCAGCAGCAGGATCATACCGATCCTTTCAAAATCCATGCCTCCGGTTCCGGATACCTTGTTTACAAGGCCGTTAAAGATTTCCGTGGTTGCCTTTCCCAGTATCTTAGGGCCTAAGATATTAAAAATCGTGCCGCCTATCGCAAAGATCAGGACAAAAAGCATCTGTATTTTATAGACACTCATATAGCGGATCAGCTTTTTAAGGGTTCCTTTAAAATCCTTCGCTTTTTCGCCCGGTCCCATGCCCCGTCCATGTCCCATAGGTCCTCTTCTTCCTTCTCTACTCATGGAGCGCGTCCTCCTTTTCCAAATAGATTCCTGTTTCAGCCAATTCTTTTTCCGACAACTGGGATTCCGCAATCTGACGGTATACCTCACAGCTTCGCAGCAATTCGCTGTGTGTGCCAATCCCTGCCACTTCTCCGTCATCCAGTACAATGATCTGCTCCGCATGAAGGATCGTGCTGATTCTCTGTGCCACGATCAGTACTGTACTGTTTTCTGTTTTTTCTTTTAAGGCTTTCCGTAAAGTGACATCTGTCTTATAATCCAGAGCGGAAAAACTGTCGTCAAAAATAAAGATTTCCGGATGCTTCGCCACTGCCCTCGCGATGGACAGCCGCTGTTTCTGCCCGCCGGAGACATTTGCGCCGCCCTGTGAAATGGAATCCTCATACTTCTTTGGCTTTGTATCGATAAACTCGGTTGCCTGGGCGATCTCTGCCGCCTCCTGCATCTCTCTGTCAGACCCTTTCGGATTACCAAACAGAATATTCGAAGCGATCGTTCCGGAGAATAATACGCCTTTCTGGGGCACATAACCCAGCTTCTGACGAAGGTCATGCTGCCGGATTTCCCGGATATCCATTCCATCCAGTGTAATGGCACCTCCCGTCACATCATAAAAACGAGGAATCAGATTGACCAGAGTGGATTTTCCGCTTCCTGTACTTCCGATGATCGCGGTCGTCTCCCCTGGTTTTGCCGTAAACGAAATGTCATGAAGCACATCTTCATCTGCCCCCGGATAACGGAAGGATACATGGTTAAAGCGCAGAACTCCTTCTGTGTTTTCCGGAAGCTGCTTTGGCAGTTTTGGATCATGGATCAGAGTCTGGCTGGCCAGCACCTCATCCACACGCTCTGCCGCCACGGCAGCCCTGGGCAGCATAATGGAAATCATACACAGCATCAGGAAACTCATGATGATCTGCATAGTATACTGGATAAATGCCATCATATCCCCTACCTGCATCTGTCCGTCATTGACCCCGTGGGCCCCGGTCCAGATAATGAGAACAGAAACCCCGTTCATGATGACCATCATCACCGGCATCATAAAGGTCATGGCCCGGTTTACAAATAGATTCGTCCTTGTCAGATCCTGATTGGCAGCATCGAACCGCTTTTCTTCATGCTTTTCCGTACTAAATGCCCGGATGACCGAAAGGCCTGTCAAAATCTCTCTTGTCACAAGATTCAGCCGGTCTACCAGCTTCTGCATAATCTTGAACTTCGGCATCGCGACAAAAAACAGCAGCAGGATCACCAGCCCGATAAGAATCACCGCCAGCCCGATGATCCAGGACATAGATACATTGGTCCGGAACACCTGGTACACACCGCCTACTGCCATGATCGGAGCATACAAAACCATACGGAGCAGCATCACGATCAGCATCTGGATCTGCTGGATATCATTGGTACTCCTGGTGATCAGGGATGCCGTGGAAAACCGGTCGAATTCATTACTGGAAAAGCCCACAACCTTGCGGAATACTTTTCCACGAAGGTCACGTCCGGAAGCAGCTCCCACTCTGGAGGCCAGAAGTCCCACAAGGACGCTGGAAAGCATTCCCAAAAACGCAAGCCCGGTCATTTTAGCTCCGGTTCTCAGAAGATACTGGATCTGAATCTCGTCCATATCCATCCCCAGCTCCTGATAAGCAGTCTTCACATAGGAAACTGCCGCCTGCTCCAGGATCATTTCCGGCATACCTGCCATCTGATTGTTGATCTCTTTTAGCATCTGCTCTGTCTGTTCCGGGGGAAGCATCTCAAGAATATCGAATATATCCCCGTCCTCCGGCAGCATTTCCGGTGGGAATCCCGCCATCAACTGTTCCTGGATCTTCTTCGTAGCATCGCTTCCGGAAGAAAAGCCCTGTACAAGCATCATAGGAAGGCTCATAATGTCCGACAGTTCCTCGTACTGTCCTCGTCCCTCTTCTGTATCCGCCAGAATATTTTCCTTCAAAATATAGGCCTTTTGCCCATAGGTATCGTGATCCTCTTCATAGGCATCCAGCACCTTCTGCCTCTCTTCTTTTTCAGGAAGGAACAGCAGGATACGCTCCATCCCTTTCCCGGAAATCGCCTTTGGGACAGCTTCGCTGATCCCGCCTTGCTGAATTCCTACATTCACAATATCCGAGGTATACGCCGGCAAAGAAAGGTCACAGTACGCCTGCACGATCAGTATCAGGAAAATAACGATCACTGTTTTCCAGTACATCCCCATATATTGAAATAATTTTCGCATCGTTTCTCTCCTTTCCAAAACACAGTTGTTTCGAATAGTTATATCTTATAACCCTGCCTTTATATAGGCGGCCGCAGGATCAATGGGTCCTGCCCTTCCATCAGATTATCCCTTACCTGTATGAGCAGACGTTTCAAGAGCAATGTCTCCTCCATACTCATCCCCCGAAATACCATCTCTTCTATCTGTTTTCCGACTTTACAGATTGATTCGATACATGCCCTTCCTTCTTCTGTGATACAAAGACGTAGTACCCGCTGGTCACGTTCGTCCGGCTTACGCCGGATATATCCAAGCTTCTCCATCTTCTGGATGGCTGAGGTAATGGTCGGAGGCGTCAGATTCATTTTTTTGGAAAGCTCCTTCTGTGACAATTCTCCTTCTCTATTCAGCACAAACAAAATTCCGGCATGCCCTGGCTTCAGATTATACTTTCCAAACATCTGTCTGGCATGGCAGCCGCTTAAGTGCGTCACCTGAGCCAATATTCCTAATGTTTTCATATGGTTATGGTCAATATCCACTTTTCTTTCCTCCTCCCTGCATTTAGTTTGATATCTAATGATTATATTATGATTTATTACTATATATGTCAATATATACATCTATTTTTCACTATTTTTTTATATATAATTCACTATTTTTAATTAGATAGCAAACTATTTTTATTTTTACATATATACTCGGAAATAGAACGGACCAAAGAGAGGTCACAGATCTGAAGTTGGAAAACTTTGAAAGACTATAGAATCAACGGTGGTTTCGAGGTATCGGAACAGGGGCTATGATTTTACGATCACATCTTCCACCGCTTTTGACCACAAATGGATTCCGGAGCGGAATTATTTTAATACGATCTCTTTGATCGTAGATGAACTTTTCGCCAATTATCTGTCGCGTCCTAATGTCAGGCAGCCCATTCTGACACAGTACTGTGACGGACAGAGAGTATCCTGTCCGAACTGGATGCAGCAATGGGGTTCTATGTCTTTAGGAGAACAAGGCTACTCCGCGATTGAGATCCTGCGGTATTATTATGGGGATAATATGTATATCAATACTGCTGTTGAAGTCTCCGGGGTCCCTTCCTCCTGGCCGGGTTATATACTGGATAATGGCTCCAGCGGGGGGAAGGTCCGGCAGATACAGGAACAACTAAATGTGATATCCGGAGCCTACCCCGCCCTGCCAAAAGTCCAGGCGGACGGTCAGTACGGCCCCGCAACCGCGGAAGCAGTACGGGTATTCCAGTCCATTTTTGGGCTTCCACAGACCGGCACGGTAGATTATCGTACATGGTATAAAATATCAGAAATCTATGTCGGCGTATCCAGGATTGCCGAACTGACCTAATCCGACAAAACACGTCATTAGCACGTTTTTCCGGATACTTCGCAAAAAATCGTCCGCCGGCCGGCGGACGATTTTTTATCCCTTTGTACGCAAGAAAACCATGGATGGCTTTTCTTTAGTTATTCTGCCAAAGAATAAATCCTGAGGGCTTCTTTCCTCTCTTCCCGGTCCATTTTTACAAAATCCGTAAAATCTATATCTACATGATACATCGGCTGGCCGCAGCAAACAGCCCTCCCCTGGTTATTTGTATAATGGTATCTTTTGCATTTTATGCAGTAAAAAACGTGCATCATTTGTATCTCTCCTCGCAACAATATAACAACGCAAAGGTTGCTGGTAACTATCCACAAAAATTTTCCACCTGTACGGTTGGAAAAATTTCGCATGAATATAGAATATAACGAAAGCATCTTTTTGTCAATCGTTACAGTTCACGGCCAAACCGGCCGCGAACTGTAACTGTCAATCAACAGATCATAATCCCCTCGTAGAAGATGGTTTACATTTTGTAAAAGAGACTGTATAATTGAGGAAGAAAATCGCAAAGGAGTTACAATGAAAAGGAAGAAAAAAAAACGGATTTTTCCATTAGTCTTTCTGTTGCTGCTCTGCATTGGCGCCTGTCTTTGGGGCGCGAAAGAAGCCGCAACCATATATTTTCAGAAACTACCGGAAAGTGTCCATGTGATAAAGGACACGGTCTCACAGAATGCAGAGGAAAATATTCCATTTTCTGAGATCACAATTGACGATGCCGAGGTTTCTCCGGGATTTTATTATCAGCAGCTCAGCGACGGCCAACAGCTAATCTACAAGGAAATCCTGCAGGCAGTACGTGAGCAGGCGGAAAGCTTTTATATCCATACAGGGGATACGGAAGAATTTTCCAGGGTTTATGAATACCTCCTGTATGACCGCCCGGAGATCTTCTGGTGTACCGGCGGAACCCAGATCACCAGCTATACGGATTATGCTGAAGTCCAGCCGGCCTATACCTGTACGGCAGAGGAACGCCAGCTACGCACCGCGCAGATCGAAGAAGCTGTGAATGTCTGTCTGGCAGGCATTCCCGCGGATGCTCCGGAATATGGCAAGATCAAATATATTTTTGAATATCTGGTAAATACCGTAGACTACAGCCTGGAGGCTCCGGACAACCAGAATATCTATAGTTCCCTGGTAAACCGCGTATCTGTATGCGCAGGCTATTCCCGCGCCGCCCAGTACCTGCTTCAGAGGCTCGGGATTGAATGCATATACGCGATCGGGACAATCCCTCAGCAGGGACCACATGCATGGAATATTGTAAAATGCAACGGACAATATTATCATATGGATACTACATTTGGAGATCCCGTGTTTTTACAGGAGGAAAACGGTGGAAATATTCCCCTGGACAGTATTAATTACGGATATCTGTGCTGCGCGGACTCGGAAATCTACAGAAGCCATACCCCTGAACCGGGTATCGCCTATCCGGAATGCCCTTCCATGGATCTGGATTATTATGTACTCAATGGAATGTACTATGATGGATATGACAGTTATGCTATGCAACTGAATATGGAACAGTCTATCTATGAAATGAGACCGTCCTTTTCCTGTAAATTTTCCTATAATGATCTTTACCTGCAGGCCCATGACGATATGATTAATAATGTAATTCCACAGGCGGCACAAACCCTGGCAGTAAATTATGGTCTGGAGACGGTCTGGTATACCTATGTGGAAGACCCGATGATGTCTGTGATCACGGTGTACTGGTCCTATCAGTAAGGAATACGGAAAATACAATCTATACACGAAGGTTTTTTCTACGTACAAAAAATGGCTTCAGAGAGACGTTATCATCTCCCTGAAGCCATTTTTGCGGACAATTTTTCCCCTTTTTTCTACAGGATTTTCATAATATCATTATACATCACCACGACCATCAATACCATCAGCACCGCAAGCCCCGCGAAGTGTACCATTCCTTCCTTCTCCGGCGGTATCCTCTTCCTGCGCACGGCCTCCACGAACAAAAATACGAGACGGCCGCCGTCAAGTGCGGGAATTGGCAGCAGATTCATGATCCCTAAGTTAGCTGTCAGCAGTATGGCAAGGTTCATCAGATTGAGTACCACGATCTTCATTCCCGCAGGCCTGGAACTCTTATAGGTCTCATCGACCACATCCACAATCCCCACCGGGCCGGACATATCCTGGAGGCCAACCCTTCCACTTACCAGCATTTTCAAACAGTCTACGGTATAATCAATCCAATATTTTACCATATAAGCCCCATACTGCATAGAGCCCAGGAATCCAGGCCTTACCAATCCGGAGGCGCTGGTGATCCCAAGCCTTTTATTTGTATCCCCTTCCAGTGCCCGCGGCTCCAGCGTGACCGTTGTCTCTTTTCCGTCGCGCAGATAGGTGATCTCCGTATTCCTGGCCTCAAAATTCATCAGATTAGATAACGAGATTTCATCCCATAGATGAATCCGCTTTCCATCAATTCTTGTAATCGTATCACCGGCCTGTATCCCCTGCTCTTTCGCGGAATAGCCATCCGGCACCTCTCCCACTACCGGAGCCCGGTATCCGATCCAGGCAACCATGATCACACAAAGGATCCATGCAAGGATCAGGTTGAATATAGGACCCGCCGCAATCACGGAAATCCTTGCCCAGACAGACTTGCTGTTAAAATGCCCCTCCGCCGGCCGCTGCTCCTGTTCCATATTTACAGACGCATGTTGATGCGCATTCATTGGTAAAGGCGCCGGAAGCTCCTCCGCCTCGTCCTCGCCCATCATACATGCCCCGCCAAAGGGAAGGAGCTTCAAAGAAAATTTTGTACCGAAAAATTCTTTTCCAATCAAGGTAGGTCCTAATCCCAGTGAAAATTCTTCTACATATATTTTATTTGCTTTTGCCAGCAAAAAATGTCCCAATTCATGAATGATCACGATCGCACTAAATAAAAGTATCGCTATGATGATTCCCATTTTCCAATACCACCTTTTTTATTACAACGTATCCAGCGAAACACGCTAGTGGCGCATTTTTCCGGATTATACCTGCCAGCTTCTTCCGGCAATATATTCACGGGTCTCCTGTTCTGTCTGCCAGATCTGCTCTACCGTAGGATCCGCAATGTTTTGATGCCGTTCCATACAGCACTGGATCATTTCCGGAATCTGCAGATACTTGATCTTCCGATTCAAAAACAGATCCACTGCGGCTTCATTTGCCGCATTCAATACCGTAGGAAGGGAGCCTCCTTTCCTTCCTGCCTCAAATGCCAGCTTCAGCCCGTAAAAGGTCTCCATATCCGGCTTTTCAAATGTAATCTCTGTAAGCTGCGAGAAATCCAGTCGTTTTCCGGGCAGATACCGACGATTCGGATAATACAGCGCATACTGGATCGGCAGCTTCATATCCGGTGTCCCCAGCTCTGCAATGACGGCCCCGTCTACATATTCCACCATGGAATGAATGATGCTTTGAGGCTGCACTACCACTTCCACCTGATCCACACGAACACCAAAGAGCCACTTCGCCTCTATCACTTCCAGGCCCTTATTGACCATGGTTGAGGAATCGATCGTAATCTTCCTTCCCATTTTCCAGTTGGGATGTTTCAAGGCATCCTCCACCTGAATGTCTGCAAGTTCCGCAAGAGTTTTCCCGCGGAAGGGTCCGCCGGAAGCTGTCAGAAGAATCTTATGCAGCGCCTGATGCTGTCCTCCCTGCAGTGACTGGAAAATTGCGCTATGTTCACTGTCCACAGGAAGAATAGACACTCCACATGCCTTCGCCAGAGGCATAATAATATGCCCCGCTGTGACCAGCGTCTCTTTATTGGCAAGGGCAATATCTTTGCCGGCTTTGATTGCCTCTATGGCAGGCAAGATTCCGATCATCCCTACAATGGCCGTGACCAGGATCTCTGTCCCCGGCATTGCCGCCACTTCCAGAAGGCCATCCATACCAGATACCACCTTCACATCTAAGTCCCGGATACGGCTTTTCAATTCCCTGGCTTTTTCCTCTGTCCATACTGCCGCCAGCTTCGGATGAAATTCCCGGATCTGCTCTTCCAGCAAAGTAATATTGCTGCCCGCCGCTACAGACAGGACTTCTATATCTTTGTTTTCTCTTACTACTTCCAGTGTCTGTGTCCCGATCGAACCGGTAGAACCCAGAATTGCTATTTTCTTCATGACATTCCCATCCTCCTGTCCCCCAAAAGCTTTCACACGATATCTGAATAGTCACACCTTATGACATCAGAACTGCCAGGTAATAGATGATCGGCGCCGTAAAGATCACACTGTCAAACCGGTCCAGGATCCCACCATGCCCCGGTATCAGCTTTCCATAATCTTTGATCCCATAATTCCTTTTGATCGCGGAAGCACCCAGATCCCCAACCTGGGAAATCATCCCGCCAACCGCGCCAATCACTGCAAAGGAAGCTACATTTGCATCCGCATTTCCCCAGTGGTTGATCGCCAATGCATAGAGTACAGCGATCAAAGCTGCTCCGACAATTCCCCCGACACCGCCCTCTACGGATTTTTTCGGGCTGAGCTTTGGCGCCATCTTATGCTTTCCGGTCAGCATCCCCACACAGTACGCACAGGTATCGCATCCCCAGGAACATATGAAGACAAGCCACACGGTAAATGCTCCGCCTGGCATCACCCTGATCTGAAAAATGTAGGACAGCATCACCGCCACATAGAACACGCCGAAAAACGCCGCCATAAGCTGGTCTGCATGATACTTTGGATAGGAAAATACCATGACTGCCATCAAAGTAATGATCAGAGCCATGAACATCCCTATCAGCCAGTCTCTGGATTCCCCCGGAAGATATCCGCCTGTCATAGCAAACAGAAGTCCGTCATATAGAATTCCAAACAAGTAGCCACAGATCCCCAGCAGTTCATTTTCAATATGGAACGGCTGATACAATTCCCGCATTCCGATCCAACTGATTATAGCAACTGTAATCCAAAGCACCGGTCCTCCCGCTATGATCGTAATCAACGCGATAAGAACCAGAAGGATCCCGCTCAACAGTCGTGTCTTAAACATCCTGCTCCTCCTTTATTCCGCCAAATCTCCGCTCTCTACTATTATAATGCTCAATAGCACGGATCAATTCCTCTTTTGTAAAATCCGGCCATGGGACATCGGTAAAATAAAACTCTGCATATGCAAGCTGCCACAATAGGTAATTGGACAGCCGTAGTTCCCCGCTGGTCCGGATCAGCAAATCCGGGTCCGGCAGCTCGCAGGTATCCAGGTAAGATGTGTACAGCTTCTCATCAATCTCTTCCGGCTTCACCTTCTGATCCACACAATCCTGGGCAAGCCTTTTGACCGCGCGAATGATCTCATCCCTGCTTCCATAGTTCAGGGCAATCGTAAAATTCAGCCCGCCATTGTTTCTGCTTGCTTCTTCCAGTTCATGAATCCTCTTTTTAATATCCTCATCCAGCGGCGTAATATCCCCGATGACCCGAATCTTCATATCATTTTTCTCTGCCGTCTTCAGGCAAGTTTTCATATAATTTCTGAGCAGCTTCATCAATGCGTCTACTTCTGACTTCGGGCGGCTCCAGTTTTCCGTAGAAAACGCATAAACCGTCAGATACTTGATCCCCATCCGCCATGCATCCTCACAGATCCGCTCTACATTTTTACTTCCCTGCGCATGCCCGTAATTCCGCGGCATTCCTTTTGACTTTGCCCAACGTCCATTCCCATCCAGGATAATCGCGACATGCTGTGGTACGTTCATCCTTTTTTCCTCCTTCAAAGTTCCTTATCATCCATCTGATGACAGCAAAAGGGGACTGAGATATCATACCCTGACCGCAGAGTCCTCTCAAATCCCCATTCCCTCAGACGATATATGCTTTCCCCAAAAACATATACGGCAATGTCTCATACCGGATATATCGATACTATACCGTCATAACTTCTTTCGTCTTTGCCTCTACTTCCTTGTCCACTTCCTTGATATACTTATCTGTCAGCTTCTGGAGACGTTCCCCAAGATCCTTGATCTCATCCTCTGAAACCTCTGTTCCTTTCAGCTTTTTAAAAGCGTCATTCCCATCCCGGCGGATATTGCGGATCGCTACTTTCGCGGCCTCGCCTTTTTTCTTCACGTCCTTTGCCAGATCTTTTCTTCGCTCTTCCGTCAATTCCGGAAAGACCAGGCGGATCGTAGAACCATCATTGGTCGGATTGATTCCCAGGTCAGATACCTGGATCGCTTTTTCAATGACCTTCAGCATATTCTTCTCCCATGGCTGGATCTGGATCATACGCGCTTCCGGTACGGAAACATTCGCCACCTGCTGGATCGGTGTCGGAGTACCATAATAATCTACCACGATCCGGTCCAAAACATGCGGATTCGCGCGTCCGGCACGGATCGCGCCAAGCTCTCCGCCAAGGTTTTTCATTGTCTTCGTCATTTTCTCCTCGTATACCTTCAATTTTTCATCCATCTTCTTTTCCTCCTTGAGTTTTTATATATCATAAGCCGCTCTCCCGCCGCTCTTTCTCCACATGGAAGCTGCCACGCTTAAACCGTGACCTTTGTTCCTGTAAACTTGCCGCTCATCGTCCTGACGATACTTTCCTCCTCATTCAGCCCAAATACCAGCATTGGCATCCGGTTCTCCATACAGAGGATCGATGCAGTCAGATCCACTGCCGCAAGCTTTTGATCGATTACTTCCTGAATGGAAATCTCGTCATATTTTTTCGCGTCCGGATTCACCTTCGGATCGCTGTCATAGATCCCGTCAATGGCTTTTGCCAGCAGCATGGCATCTGCCTCAATCTCAACCGCCCTGAGTACCGCACCAGTGTCCGTAGAAAAATAAGGATGGCCGGTGCCGCCTGCGAAAAAGATCACCTTTCCCGCTTCCAACGCAGCGACAGCCGCGTCCTTTGAGAACAGCGATGTAAATGCCCCACATACAAACGGGGTAAATACCTCTGTCTTCATTCCTACATACCGAAAAATGTCTGATACATAAATGCAGTTCATCACGGTTGCCAGCATCCCGATCTGGTCTGCCTTCGTCCGGTCAATGGTCTCACTGGTACGTCCCCTCCAGAAGTTACCGCCCCCGGTAACGACCGCGATCTGACAGCCCTCATCTACCAGTTTTTTCACCTGGCGCGCGACTCCCATACAGGTTGCTTCATCAAATCCCGTTTTCTTCTCCCCTGCCAGGGCTTCTCCGCTTAATTTCAGCAATACTCTTTTCATCTTTTATGCTCCTTCGTGTATGATACAGAAAGCCCGCCGGCAATCATTGCCGGCAATTCCTAACATGAAGTATAACATAACTTTCCCCTTTTGTCATGTATATATCCGCCAGTCATTGCTTTTTCCCAGACGCGATAGTATCTCTTTCATCTTAAGCCTTTGTTTTTTCCGGAAGAATGATGGCCATCAACTCCGGATACATGGATTTGCTGTACTAGTTATCTATCTTTATATAATATTTTTAATAGAAGCGGCGTGGCAATCGAAGAAGTTATGATCAGCAAAATCACAGCTGAGAAATACGATGCATCAATTAATCCAATTGATAAACCTTTCTGAGTAACTATTAATGCCACCTCTCCTCTTGTCATCATACCCACGCCTGCTATTAGTGCATCCTTAGCATGTAACCCTGAAAGTTTTGCAACAAGTCCGCATCCGGCCACTTTACATATCAAAGCTATAATTACAAACAAAACACTAAACAACACCATGTCTCTGGTCATATTCTTAAGATTTGTCTGCAGCCCAATGTTCGCAAAGAATATTGGCGCAAACATCATGTATCCACTTATATCGATCTTCCTTTCAATGTATTTTGCGTCATCAATAGAAGCTAAGGCAACCCCCATAATATATGCCCCTGTAATATCAGCTATTCCGAATACTTTTTCAGCAATATATGCCATCAAAAAACAGGCTGCTAATGAAAAAATAGGAATTCTTTGTGTATGTGGATTTCTTTTATCCAAAAACTCCATCACCCGGTTTGCTATATATCCTACAATCAAAGCAAACGCAAAGAATGCAATCGTTTTAAGTAATATCAAGCCAAATGAACCTCCCTGGCCAGAGACTGTGCCAATAACACATGTCAATACAATCATTCCTATAACATCATCAATAATTGCGGCGCTGACTATTGTCGTCCCCAATTCGGTATTTATTTTTCCCAATTCCTGAAGTGTTGCTACCGTTATTGAAACACTGGTTGCTGTCATTATGGTTCCGATAAAGACTGCGGAAAAAAAATCCCTTGATCCAATATCAACAAATCCATACATACATAAGTATAATAATGTTCCACCAAGCAAAGGAACTATAACGCCAACCAATGCCATCAAAAAAGCTATTTTTCCTGTTTTCATCAATTGTTTAATATTTGTTCCTAGTCCCGTGGAAAACATCATTAACAAAACGCCTATTTCAGCAAAAAGAGAAATGATATCACCACTCTCAATCAGATTCAAGAAACATGGTCCTAAAATGAGGCCACCTATTATCTCTCCCACGACCTGGGGAATCCCAAAACGCTTGCTGAGTATCCCCAAGCTTTTACATACCAATAATATCAATCCAAAATCCTTTATAAATTCTAACATTTCAGTACACCTCATTTCCAGGGAATTTTCCTTCGTCTCTTAATTTTTTTATAAATTTTCCAAAAAACTATTGGCAAACCTGCCAGTTTGTAGCGCTTTCCAATAAACGTAGCGGTTTGTGTAACAAATTAAAGATACACCCCTATTCCTGAAAAGTCAATCCGTTGCTTCACCATAGATTTTTTCTTCTGCGTCTATAATTCTTTTTACCTGATCGGCCGATATAAATAATAGAAGATAACGTAGGAAAAGCGTGTGATTGCTTTTTCATAATACGAGGAGGTGCGTTATGAATTTTGCTGCGATGCAATCATTGAACTCATATACGAAAAACATGGAAATGCAGATGAAATGGCAAAAACGAAAGGAAACAAATGACTTTTCCGCTGATGGCAGCACAACGATCAATGACTTTGTAAAGAAACAGGCGGATGAAATCAGACAGGCCAACAAGGATGGTTCCAGCAAACTACAGGCGCAGATTGACCTGAAGTTAAAGTGTGGCCAGAGCCTGACCGCGGAGGAAATGGAATATCTGAGAAAAAATGATCCAGAGTCTTACCAACACGTCAAGTCCATGCAGGCAGAACAGAAGCAATATGAAGAAGAGTTAAAGCGTTGTAAGACCAAGGATGAGGTTGAGCGTGTGAAGATGCTCCATACTGCCGGCTCCTTAAATGCTGTCAATAGTATCATGCACAATCCCGCGATCCCGGAAGAGAAAAAATTTGAATTGGTCATGCGTGAACATCATAAAAATGCTGCCCTACAGCAGTCCACAAAGGAATTTGTTGAAAGCGGAAAATATGCGAAGCTTCCTACGGAAGCAGAGCGTCTGAAGGCAGAAAAGGATTTGAAGGAAGCACAAGAAACTGAACAGCATATAGATGATCCTACCCAGGATACAGTAGAAGAAGTTGTTGAAAAAGGTAAAGAAAGCGACGATTCGGAAGCAGAACCGTCAAAGTTGAAGGAAGATCTCATCAAAAACGCGAAGGAAGTGTTCAGCCAACGTGAAATGACCCGCGCTGAGGCCGAGTTGACACCGGAGGCCCAAAAGGTAAAGCGTGCCAGGGCACAGGCAGCATATAAAGCCGCTGTTGATTTGAGGCCTACTTCCGTAGTAGACATAAAAGTAGATTAAAAATGCTGTCACAAAAAAAGCTTCCGTAACACCGGAAGCTTTTTTCAAGAGCGACAGACGGGGTTCGAACCCGCGACCCCGACCTTGGCAAGGTCGTACTCT
>CAZFXM010000034.1:0-38986 GCA_964523125.1 uncultured Clostridium sp.
AGGGCAAGAGGATAGGAAAGGTAACAATTCTTCGTGTGTAGTTTTGAAGGTGCATAGGATATAATTTGATAATTTTGTAGAGAAGTTCCGTGTAATCGGAACTTTTTTGTTGTATATTATTATGCAGAAAAACCTGTTTGCGGTAAGTTTTCTGTATTTTTTTAACAAATTTTTCGCAATGTCTGATATAATAACATTATATATTAGCGTCTGATAGTAAATACAAATATGTTATTTTAGCTTTAGGAGGTGATAACATCTCTGTCAGAAAAAAATTAATGCTGATTCTGGCAGGCATTGTGATCATACTGGGTTTATCAGTGGGCTACTATTCTTATGACTATGCTTTGAAAATGGTGACAGATCATAAAAAGAACGAGATGGCTGATACGGTCAACCGCATTGATATTAATATCAACTTCTGGGGACTGGAAGTGACCAGATTGGCACAAAGGATTGTAGATGGCGATATTTTGGAAGAAGTATTTCAGGAACATCCTGATGTAGGGGACAACTATCTTAATTACTGGATTTCAGATTATGCACATATTATTGAGGCAGTATCTGATATTGTGATCCTGGACTCAAATCGAAATATCCGTTATCATTATCTTGCAGATTATGACAGCCTGCGAGATGGCAGGCGTCTTCAGGATTGCTTTGAGCTGGCTCAGTCCAATTTAAAAGGAGAGACATGGATTGGTATGGGAGAAGCTCTATATCAGAGCGGAGAAGTGGTTACTTTGGTAAAAGCAATTCCTTCGGGAGACGAGAATGGAATAAAAGGTATCGTGGTCATTGAGATTAACCCCAAAATCTTCAGAAGTCTTCTTTTGAGTAATCAGAGTCTGCCGATGAGCCAGTATACTTTTATCGTAGATAAAAAGGGAAAGCTTCTCTGTACGAATAGGAAGGTACAGCCGATGTGGCTGGAAGAAATTGAATCTGTCTTTCAGGAGGGAAAGCGTAATTTTGTTCTGGACTGGGACAAGGAGAGTTACTATGTATTTGGCCAATACAATGGATTAACAGGATGGAAGACGTATTCCGTAGTAGCCGTAGGAAAAATTTTTCCACAGGCAGCACAGCTTCGGGGAACAATCGCGATGATAGTATTATTGGCCGTATTGATCGCTTTGGTTATTGTGACCGTGATTTCTTATTCTATTACAACGCCGATCCGTGAACTGTCAAACGCGATGAAGCAGGTAGAGCAGGAACACTTTGATATTGAGGTTCATAGTAAACGAAAAGATGAGATTGGGAGCCTTATCGTATCCTTTAATTATATGGTAGGAAAGATCCGACAGTTGATCTATGAGGTGTACCAAAAAAAGCTCGAACAAAAAAACGCAGAGATCCGGGCTTTACAGGCTCAGATCAATCCACATTTTCTCTATAATACGTTAGATTCGATCAACTGGATGCTGATCGAACGAGACGAACTGGATATCAGCGATATAGTGATTTCACTTGGTGATATTCTCCGTTATGCCATTGGAGGAAAGAACCATCTTGTACCTCTCAGAGACGAAATGCATTATATTGAGAGTTACCTGTGTATCCAAAAGAATCGGTTGGAGGAACGGTTGGATTACCGATGGGAGCTGGAAGAGGAAGTATTGGATTTTCTCGTACCGAAGCTGATCTTGCAGCCGATTGTAGAAAACGCGGTTTTGCACGGGATTGAACCTTTGAAAAAGGGTGGGATGATTCTAATAAATGCCTGGAAAGAGGAAGACAACCTGCTTGTCAGAGTTGCGGATAATGGAAAAGGAATGGATCAACAGGAACTGGAAGCATTAGAGGAAAAGATTGCCGGAAAGAAAGTGTGTGAAAATATTGGTATGAGAAATATACAAAGAAGAATTGAATTGACGTTCGGACAGGAACAGGCGATGGAAATTCAGAGTATACAGGGAGAGGGAACGACCATAACACTTCATATGAAGGCAGTCCTGCGGGAGGGGGAAGAGCGAAGTGGAGATTGTAATCATTGATGATGAACCCAAAATCAGGAATGGACTGAAACATTTATTGGATAAACAGGAAGGGTGGACGGTATCCGGGGTGTTTGAAAACGCGGCAGACGCATTGGGATTTTTTTCACGTCATAATACAGATGTGATCATTACAGATATCAAGATGCCAGAAATTAACGGTTTGGAGATGATCGCGCGTCTGCGGGAAAGAAATATGGACGCGGAGGTTATCATTATAAGCGGTTATCCGGATTTCCGTTTTGCGCAGCAGGCAATCGAGCTTGGAGTCCTTCGATATATGGTAAAGCCTACCAATCCGAGGGAACTGCTGCAAGTACTGAAAAGTGTGGAAAGGAAAAGTAGTAAACCAGCGAAAAAAACAGAAGAGCCAGTGCATAACCTTCTGGTAAAGAAAGCAGTGGATTACATAGAAGGGCATTATGGTGAAAAAATCAGTGTAAAGGAAATGGCGGAAAATCTGTACGTTACACCAAACTATCTAAGTGAATTATTCAAGCGGCACACAGGAAAAAATATTTCCGTATATATTACAGATGTACGTTTGGAGAAAGCTCAGGAATATCTTACACTGCCGGAATGTAATGTTGCCTCTATTTCGGAACGGATCGGAATCGGGAATTCCAGATATTTCAGCAATCTTTTTAAGAAAAAGTATGGCATGACACCCAGTGAGTACCGCAATAAGCCGGTATAATTTAAGTCAGTATAATTTGAAACATTATCGTAGATTTACTACATTGCAGCCTCAAAGATTCTCATTTACAATAATCTTATCAAAAAGTTAGACTTAGGCCGAAGGATAACAAAGTCACAAAATAGGTAATGAGATTTGTAAAGGAGAAAAAATGAGTTTGTTTCAAAAACAAACCGGCGATATTGTGGAATTGACACAGGCTGGTATTGAGGAAATCGGAAAGTACAAGAACAATTATACGGACGTAACAAAGCCAAACGGTATGGAGGAAAGACATTGGACGGCTTGGGATATGGGGAATCTCTGGATTGGGATGCTGGTGTCGATCGCGGTATACCAGGTGGCAAGCGGCCTGATCGTCTCAGGCATGTCATGGGCACAGGCACTGGCGACCATTGTGCTGGGGCATTCTCTGGTCATGATCTTCGCTGTGATCTTAGGACATTTTGGAGTAAAATATGGTGTATCCTATCCCATGCTCTGCAAAATGGTATTTGGTTCCAAGGGAACGGTAGTTCCGTCTCTGGTCCGTGGGATTTTGGGCTGCTTCTGGTTTGGGGTGCAGGCATGGATCGGGGGACAGGCAATACAGACGATTCTGGTGACCTTTATTCCGGCATGGGGCGGATTTGGATTTACAGGGCAGTTTATATCATTTCTGATTTTCTGGGCAATGAATGTTTATATTGCGGGTTCCGGTTCTTCCGCAGTGCAGAAGCTGGAAAAATTCGCGGCGCCGGTATTGATCATTTTAAGTTTTATCGTAATCGTATGGGGAATTTCTACAGCGGACTGGAGTATTGCAAAGCTGATGTCAGAACCATCTATCCAGGGACAGGAAGGGGCAGATTTCTGGAAGTTGTTCTTCCCCGCGCTTTCTTCAATGATCGCCTTTGACGGAGGGATCGCATTGTCCATGGCAGATTTTACGAAGAACTGTAAGACACAGAAGGCACAGATTATCGGACAGGTTGCGGGGGCGCCGATCATGACGGCATTTATCGCTTTTGTTGGAATCTGCGGTACGGCAGGCGCTTCCTTCGCTTTCCATGAAGCAATCTGGGAACCGGCTGTGCTGGTAGGAAAATTTGGCAACCCGTTGATCGTAGTGATCTTTTCCGTATTTATTATCATGGCAGTGCTGACCACAAATGTCGCGGCAAATCTTGTACCGCCTACCAATGTGATTTCGACACTTTTCGCGAAGAAGATTTCTTATAGACACGCGGCGATCATCGCGGCGGTCCTGGCATTGTTCGCACAGCCATGGAATGCTTTGGCAAGCGCGTACGACCTGATCTACAATGTATGTGGGATCCTGGGAGCATTATTAGGTCCGATTTCTGGCCTGTATCTGGTAGCGTATCTATTTGAGCATAAGACAGAGGTGGATATGGTAGATCTTTACAGGGAAGACGGAGGAAAGTATTTTTATAAGCAAGGCTGGAATACGGCGATTATCATTATATTTGTAGCTTCCATGATACTGATCCTTCTTGGAAAATACGTTCCGGCTATGCACGTCCTATTTGATAATGCATATGTGATCGGAAGTATCGGAGCCGGACTGGTATACTATATTTATCTGAAGGTGAAAAAAATTGCTTAGGAATTGTCGCGGTTATTATTGGAAAGGAAGTAATTTGAAATGAAAAAAATAGTGAAAAACGGCAGAATATATACAGAAACGGAAAGCTATCAGGCTGATATTCTGATCGAAGATGAAAAAATCAAGTGTGTCGGAAAAGATTTATCTGACCCGGAAGCAGAGGTTGTTGACGCGGCGGGCTGCTATGTACTTCCGGGCGCGGTGGATGTACATACCCATATGGATCTGGATGTAGGGTTTTCAAGGGCGGTAGATGATTTTTACGATGGTACTGTGGCAGCGGCCTGCGGTGGGACCACATCCATTGTAGACCATATGGCTTTTGGACCGGCCGGAATTCCGCTGCATTATCAGTTTGATATATACCGGAAACTGGCGGAGGGAAAAGCCGTAATTGATTATGGGTTCCATGGAACCGCACAGCATGTGGACGCGGATATCCTGGCAGAACTGGAAACTATGGCAGCAGATGGTATCCCCAGTGTGAAAGCGTACCTTACCTACGGGTTTAAGTTAAATGACGCGGATGTACTTCAGATTTTGAAGAAAATGAAGGAAATTAATGGTATCACGGCATTCCACTGCGAAAATCATGACGTGGTTGAGTTTTTGAAGCAAAAGTATAAAACGGAAGGCAAGACAGCGCCGATCTGGCATGCGAAAAGCCGTCCGAACCTGGCGGAAGCGGAAGCGGTTGACCGTGTGCTGAAGCTTGCCAGATTGGCAGATGACGCGCCGGTATATATTGTACATTTATCCTGTAAAGAAAGTCTGGAAGCGGTTCGGGAGGCCAGAAGGCAGGGACAGAAAAACATTTTTGTAGAAACATGTCCTCAGTATCTGATCCTGACAGAGGAATGCTACGAAAGAGAAGATGGACTGAAATATATCATGTCGCCGCCGCTTCGTACACAGGAGGACTGTGAGGCTCTTTGGGAAGGGCTTGCAGACGGAAGCATCCAGGTCGTTGCGACCGATCATTGCCCGTTTAATTATGGAAAGGAAAAGCAGATGGGAAAGGATGATTTTACTGCTTGCCCCAATGGCGCTCCGGGTGTGGAAGAGCGTTTGATGCTTTTATATTCTGAAGGAGTGGCAAAGGGAAGGATCACAATGAACCGCCTGGTGGAGACTCTTTGCACAAAGCCTTGTAAGATCTATGGATTATATCCGGAAAAAGGTGTGATCCAGCCTGGGGCGGACGCGGATCTTGTGATTCTGGATCCGGGCGCGGAAGGCATTTTGACACATAGCAGAATGCATGGAGCGGTAGATTATACGTCCTATGAGGGAATGAAGATGGAAGGAGAGATCCGTCTGGTCATGCAAAGAGGAAATATCATTGTAAAAGATAATCAGTTTATTGGAAAAAAGGGCGAAGGCCGTTTTATCCACAGGAAGCCTTATACAGGTAACATATTTTAAAAAAGGCGGCGATAAACCTTATGAAGCGGTATGGCAGGGCCTTTCTGGCGGGCATATTTATGTTTTTGCTATGGGGCTGTGCGGCGTTGGATCGTAGTCCGCAAAAGAAATTAGAGGAATATAAGATCATAGCTATACTTCCTGGAGAAGCCGGGGACCTGAGCTGGAACGATACAAATATGGACGGGATCTCCTATTGTGAGGGACAGTTCAAGATTGACATAGAATGTATCGGTAATGTAGATGAAGAGGAAGCGGAACAGATTCTGTTGGAATGTGGGGAGAAGGGATATGATCTTGTTCTGACAGCAGGAGAACAATTTACGGATTCAGTGAATACAATGGCACAACGGTATCCGGATACATTTTTTTGCATTATTAATGGCAGCCAGGCTGATCATGAAAATGTGTCAGCGGTCAGGCTCAGGGAATATGAGGCAAGTAACATGGCGGCAGTGATTACCGGAAATATCGCGAAGACAGGGATCATTGGGATGATCGTGGGATATCCGAATGAAGGGATGGAGCATCTTCTGGATGTGTATGAAGAAAAAACGAGGCTTATTTTGGAAGAACGTGGAATTGAAAATGTCCGTTTTTTGCGGGCATACACGAATAGCTGGACAAATAAAAGCCTGGGCAGAAAAATAGCGGAACAACTGATAGACAGCGGGGCGGAGATCCTATTTGTCTATTCTAATGAAGCAGGACTTGGATGTATTGAAGCTGCCAGGGAAAGCCAGACGAAGATGATCGGATTTTCCAGCAACCCGACTCAGGAACATCCGGATACCGTGGTGGCATCTATAAAATTTGATTTTGGAAAACTGTATGAATGGATTCTTGTACGATATGAGAATGGAAAGCTGCGTGGAAAACGGCTGGAGGAAGTGGGAATGGAAGAAGATATTTTTGTTCCGGTATATTCTTCTCATATCAGCCCGGAGATAAGGGAAAAAGTAAAGCAAGAATAACGGAAACAGGTATAAAGTAGAAGCATTCTTTTGTCGAAACTGCCTGACGTGTTTCTCCTTTTTTCACAGATCAACTGTGATAGAGTTAAACAAAGTTGATCAATGATGAAAAAAGGAGGACAACCTTATGGGTAAATTAAAAAAAAGTTGGATACGTACAGCCGCCCTTCTGACAGGTCTGATGATTCTTTTGGGCGGCTGTACAAAATTTGACGCATGTGCCTATATGCAGGCAATCCTGGATGTCTCTTATAAAAATGAGACTGGGGGTTATATTGAGATCACAGGCGCCAGCCAGGAAGAGGCCAATGAGATTTTTCATAAGAATCTGGACGCTACGATGCATGAGTTTAATACCGCAAAGCTTTCGGAAGAGCTGGAAGAAAATTACCGCTCCTTATTTGAAGAAACCGTAAAACAGGTAAAATATACGGTGGGAGAAGCTACAAAAGGGGAAGGGGATAATTATACGGTAGAGATTGCCGTAGAACCAATCTTGTTGTTTGATGATACTTATGAAGAATTTCAGGAACAGGCCGAAGAGTATGCGGCAGAGATTTCAAATGACGTGATGAACGGTGGAGAAATGCCCTCTGATGAAGAAATCCAGAATCATGTTTACCAGACTTACTATGATGTCCTGACGGAAGAACTGAATACCGGCCTGGCCTATGGAGAGGCAGAGAATATTACGGTACATATCAATAAAACGGAAGATGGCATATATGAGATCCCGGAGGAAGACCTTCGTGCGCTGGATCAGGCCATGATATCACAAGAGAAAATTGTACAGGCGAAAAAGGGATAAAATTCGTTGACAATGCTATGCAACAGTGTTATTCTTTAATAAATATAGAAATAAGACTATCTGATATGCAAGTATGTATATTTAGGGACGGCGCATCTTGCCGTTTCTTTTTTCGTCAAAACAGTTTAAGGAGGAAAAAGCAGTGGCAATTTTTAAAGGCGCGGGTGTTGCGATTATTACACCAATGAAGGAAAATCTGGAAGTAAATTATGATAAACTGGATGAGATTCTGGAGGAGCAGGTCGCCGGGCAGACAGACGCGATCATCATCTGTGGGACAACAGGTGAGTCAGCAACTTTAAGTGAAGCAGAGCATATGGAAGTGATCAAGTTCGCCATTGAGCGTGTGAATCACAGAATTCCGGTAATCGCGGGAACCGGATCTAACAGTACCGCTACGGCAGTGCAGCTTTCCAAAGAAGCGGCGGAGGCCGGAGCGGAAGGATTGCTTCTGGTTACGCCTTATTATAATAAGGCAACACAAAACGGTCTGATTGCTCATTACACAAAAATCGCGAATGAAGCAAAAATCCCGTCTATCCTTTATAATGTACCCAGCCGTACCGGGTGTGCAATTCAGCCGGAAACGGTGGCTCATCTGGCAAAGAATGTAGAACATATCGTAGGTATTAAGGAGGCATCTGGTAATATCGGCAATGTAGCAAAGATTATGCATCTATGCGATGGTAATATCGATCTGTATTCTGGTAACGACGATCAAGTCGTTCCGCTGTTATCGCTAGGCGGTGTTGGGGTGATCTCCGTTCTGTCTAATGTGGCGCCGAAGTATGTTCACGACATGGTTTACAAGTTCTTAGAAGGAGATATCCAGGAAAGCTGCAAGATGCAGTTAGATGCTCTTCCGCTTTGCGACGCGCTTTTCTGTGAAGTGAACCCAATTCCGGTAAAGGCTGCTATGAACCTGATGGGAAAGGAATGCGGCCCGCTGAGAGGACCGCTGACCGAACTTGAGCCGCAGCATAAAGAAATCCTGAAGAAGGCAATGCAGGAGTTTGGGATATTGTAGTTGTTTTAAGAAACCGTTGTAGTCCATGCGAAGAGATGTGGATTGCAGCGGTTTTTGTGTATTTTTGTATTAAGAAAAGATTCGTATCTTTTTATTGACTTTTATGAAAAAGTATAGTATGATAAATTCAAGACAAAACCGAAACGTTTCGGTTTTGAAAAAGGAGGGAAATAAAATGCCATTAGTTACATCAGAACAAATGTTAACAGAAGCACAGAAGGGCGGCTATGCCGTAGGGGCATTCAACGTAGAAAACATGGAGATGGTGAAGGCAGTCATTGCCGCTGCCGAAGAGCTCCATGCGCCGGTTATGCTGCAGACTACGCCTTCTACCGTGAAGTATGGGACACTGGAGACGTATTTCGCGATCGTTGCCGCAGAGGCAAAAAAGGCAACTGTCCCAGTGTGCCTTCATCTGGACCATGGCAATAGCTTTGAACTGGCGGTACAAGCCGTTAAAGCCGGATATACATCTGTCATGATCGATGGGTCCCATGAAGATTTTGAAGGGAATATTGCTGTCAGTAAAAGAGTGGCGGATGTGGCAAAAGCCTGTGGTATCCCTGTGGAGGCAGAACTTGGTAAGGTAGGCGGTAAAGAGGATGACCTGGAAGCAGATGCAGATACCAATACGGATCCCATGGAAGCAAAAGAGTTTGTGGAAAGAACGGGAGTGACCTCCCTTGCGGTAGCGATCGGGACAGCCCATGGATTTTACAAGGGAACGCCGGTGCTGGATAAGGAACGGGTATCGGAGATCCGGAAAGTGGTTTCCATACCATTGGTACTTCATGGAGCCTCCGGACTGAGCGATGAGGAAGTCCGGGAATGTGTACGCCGGGGAATCTGCAAGGTGAATTTCGCGACAGAACTGCGGGCAGCTTATACGGATGCCGGTAAGAAGCTGATCGAGGAAAAGCCTGAGACCTTTGACCCGAAGAAATTGGGAGCTGTGGGGATGGAGGCTGTGAAGCAGTTGGTTATGGAACGCATGAAGGTATGCGGATGTGACGGAAAAGCAGAATGATCTGAAGAAAAGAGTGTGCTTCAGGATATCAAAAACCAGGACAGGGGACGGATATGGCAGCAACGATTAAGGATATAGCAAAGGAGACCGGCCTCGGGCTTGCGACCATTTCTTCCTACCTGAATGGGGGAAATGTACGTGAAAAAAATCGGATCAAGATCGAACAGGCGATTGAGAAGTTAGATTTTGAAGTAAACGAGGTCGCAAGAGGGCTGAAAACGAACCGGACAAAGATAATCGGAATCATTATTCCAGAGTTGAATAATACGTTCTTTGCGGAGATTATTACTGAACTGGAAGATGTACTCAGAGGACATGGTTATGCAGTTATGATCTGTGATTGCCGTACTGATGAAAAGCGGGAAGAAGAAGCAGTAGAGTTTTTAAAGCATCGCAGGGTAGACGGAATGATCGTGATTCCTACAGGAAAAAGTGGAACCTGTCTGCAGGAGTTTATGAAAGCGGGAAAGCCGATCGTGATGATTGACCGGAGGATCCGGCATATTCCCTGTGATACAGTACTGGTAGATAATAAGGGCGCGGCCAGGGATGCGATACAGCGTCTGCTCCAGGCAGGGCACAGGAAAATCGGCATCATCGCAGGAGGCAAAGAAGTTTATACGGCAGAGGAACGTTTTCAGGGATACTTACAGGCATTGGAGCAGGCAGAACTACCACAGGAAGATTCCCTGATTGTCCGGGGAGACTATACGATCCGCGGAGGAAGCAGGGGAATCAAGGAACTGACAGAACGTAATCCCGATATGACAGCCGTATTCATTTCCAATTATGAAATGACCCTGGGTGCGATCATAGAGCTGAATGAGTTGGGAGTACGCATCCCGGAAGAAATGTCGGTGATTGGTTTTGACAACATAGAATTTGCCAAAGCCTGTATTCCCAAGCTGAGTATTGTGAGCCAGCCGACAAAAGAGCTGGGCAGGCGCGCCGCAAAACTGATGCTGAAGAGGCTGGAAGAGGAAAAAGAGCAGACAGAGTTTGAGACCGTCAGATTGTCCACAAGCTTCATTGAAGGAAAATCTGTGTGTCCATACTCGGATTTGCCAAGGAGGATATGATGAAACCATATTTGCTAGGAATCGATATAGGAACCAGTGCCTGCAAAACAGCGGTATTTGACCAAAACGGAGAAGTGATAGCTTCCGCAAGTGAAGAATATCCGGTCGAATATCCGCGCCCAGGCTGGGCAGAGCAGAATCCGGAGGAATGGTGGCGTGCCGTATGTATTGCCATAAAGAAAATGGCAGCAGACGGTGTGGATTTAAAAAAGATTGCGGGAATCGGAATTGACGGACAGAGCTGGTCAGCAATTCCGGTAGACCGGGAAGGAAACGTGCTGACAAATACTCCAATCTGGATGGATACAAGAGCACAGGACATCTGCGATGAGTTGAATAAAAAGATCGGCCCGGATCAGATATTCCGGGTGGCAGGCAACTCTCTGCAGCCTTCCTATACTACGGCAAAGATTGTCTGGTATCGCCGAAATCTGCCGGAGGTATATCAGAAGACGTACAAGATCCTACAGTCTAACAGTTATATTGGATTTAAGCTGACAGGCAATATGACACAGGATATTTCCCAGGGATATGGGCTGCATTGTTTCAATATGCATACCGGGGAATGGGACGAAGATTTGTGCCAGGCTTTGGAGATTCCCATGTCACTGCTTCCGGATATTTATTCAAGCCATGCGATCATCGGAACTGTAACCGGAAAGGCAGCGGAAGAAAGTGGCCTGACGGCGGGAACACCGGTGGCGGCAGGCGGCCTGGACGCAGCCTGCGGTACATTGGGCGCCGGGGTAGTCAGGCCGGGAGAAACACAGGAGCAGGGCGGTCAGGCCGGAGGGATGAGTATCTGTATTGATACCTACCGGGCAGATCCAAGGCTGATCCTGGGATATCATGTGGTCCCGGAAAAATGGATCCTTCAGGGAGGTACCACCGGAGGCGGCGGTGTCATACGTTGGCTGGAACGGGAATTCGGCGCGTATGAGCGTGAGACAGGAAAAAGCTGTGGGAAAAGTTCCCTGGAGCTTTTTAATGAAGCGGCAGCGGCAGTAGCCCCAGGCTGTGATGGAATGGTATTTTTGCCCTATATGTCAGGAGAACGCTCTCCAATCTGGGATCCGGATGCCAAAGGAGTCTTTTACGGGATGGATTTTGGAAAGACAAAGGGACATTTTATCCGGGCAGCTATGGAAGGGGTAGCTTATTCCCTGTACCACAACCTGGAGGTCGCAAGGGAAGCCGGGGCAGAGGCAGAAGTGCTGAGAGCCATGGGCGGTTCGGCAAATTCACTGCTGTGGACGCAGATCAAGTCCGATATTACGGGAAAGCCGATCATAGTACCTTCCTCTGATACGGCAACAACACTGGGAGCCGCCATACTGGCAGGTGTAGGTGTGGGAATGTACAAAGACTTTGAGGAAGCCGTGAAACTGACGGTAAAGGAAAAACGCCGCCATGAGCCAGATCCGGAACACAGGGCGGTGTATGAGAGGAATTACCAGATTTATCTGGAATTATATGAGCAGCTAAAAAGTACGATGAAGAAATATAGTAAGAGGTGTTAAGAATATGAAAGCAGCAGTTGTATGCGCAAATGAAGATGTACAATATCTGGATTATGAGGAACCCACGCCGGGATCGGGCGAGGTAAAGGTAAAAGTAAAAGCCTCCGGAATCTGCGGATCGGACATTCCACGGGTCTTGCATAATGGAGTTCATTTTTACCCGATCGTACTGGGACATGAATTTTCGGGAGATGTGGTGGAAATCGGAGAAGGAGTTACAAGAGTGAAGCCTGGTGACCGGGTAACAGGAGCGCCGCTTCTTCCCTGCATGAAATGTGATGACTGTCAGAATGGAAACTTCTCTCTTTGTAAACATTACAGCTTTATTGGTTCCAGGCAGCAGGGGAGCAATGCAGACTATGTGGTGCTTCCGGAACAGAATGCCGTTGTGTTTGATCCGTCTATTTCCTATGAGCAGGGAGCCATGTTTGAGCCATCCACGGTAGCGCTCCATGGCTTGCTTCAAAATGATTATCAGGGCGGGCAATATGTAGCCGTATTAGGAGGCGGAACGATCGGACTGTTTACGATGCAGTGGGCAAAAATTTTTGGCTCAAAAAAGGTGATCGTGTTTGATATCAATGAAGAACGGCTGGCGCTGGCAAAACGTCTTGGAGCGGATGAGACCATCAATACGACGAAGGAAGGATTTATGGAGCAGGCACTGGCGATTACCGGCGGGAAGGGATATGCTTATGTTTTTGAAACAGCAGGGCAGGCGCCTACGATGTATATGGCATTTGAGCTTGCGGCAAATAAATCCCATGTATGCTTTATCGGAACTCCTCATGTAGATCTGACCTTCACACCGAAAATGTGGGAGAATATGAATCGCAAGGAATTTAAGCTGACAGGTTCCTGGATGTCCTACAGTTCTCCGTTCCCGGGAAAAGAATGGGAATTGACAGCGCATTATTTCGCGGCCGGACAGTTGAAATTCGATCAGGAGCTTATTTATAAAAAAGTACCCATGAGTCAGGCTCAGGAAGCATTTCAAATGTTCAAGACGCCAGGTCTGGTAAAGGGAAAAGTGTTACTGGTAAATGAGGAGGAAGGCTAATGCGAAGCATTTTGGAAATACCTTCCGACGACATGCCCTCGAACGAAGGTGAGGGGGCGTTACATCATGATTAGGAGGAAGGCTTGGTATGATATTGACAGTGACCTTGAACGCAGCTATTGATAAACGTTACGTAGTGGATAATGTAAGGCCGGGAGAAGTGAACCGGGTAAAGGAATGTGAATATACACCGGGCGGAAAAGGATTGAATGTGTCCAAACCGGCGGCCATTTATGGAGCGGATGTGACAGCTACCGGCTTTGTAGGAGGGCACGCGGGGCATTATATTGAGGACGCCTTGAAACCATTTCATATTAAAGGCGCGTTTTACCATATGGAGGCAGAAAGCCGTTCCTGCATCAACATCTGGGATGAAACGAATCAGCTTCAGACGGAATTTCTGGAACCAGGCTTTACGGTGTCCGAAGCGGATTTTGAAGGGTTTCTGAAGCTGTTTCAGGGATTGGTAACCGAAGCCGATGTGGTAACGATATCCGGCAGTGTTCCGAAAGGGCTGGATGGTACTGCTTATCAACGGATGGTGAAGCTTGTAAAAGAAGAGGGAAAACCGGTCATCCTCGATACCAGCGGAAAGCTCCTGGAAATGGGGATTGAGGCAAATCCTACGATGATCAAGCCAAATCAGGACGAAATCCGGATGCTGACAGGAAAGGCATGTACCAACCTTCAGGAAATCATAGATGCCGCTAAAGTATTGTGCCAGAAGGGAATCGAGATTGTAACGGTGTCCCTGGGAGGGGAAGGCGCCGTCGTGGTCTCCCGGGAAGGGAGTTATCGGGCAAGGGTGCCGAAGATCGAAGCGGTCAATACCGTAGGCTGCGGAGATTCCATGACGGCCGGATTTGCGCTGGGATTAAGCGAAGGCTTAAGTATCAAGGAGACACTCCGTAAGGCAAGCGCGGTTTCAGCAGCAGCGGCCATGCGGGTGGAAACAGGATTTTTCGTAAAGGAAGATATGGAACATCTGCTTCCTCAGATTGAGATCGTGGAACTCTCAGAGGAGCAGAAAATCGGATAATTTAGGAAGAAAAGGAGAACAAACAATGGCAGAATTTATTAATCCGGCAAATGTACCAAAGGTAACATTCTATAATGGCGTGGAAGTACCATGCGTTGGTATGGGAACGTTCGGTTCCGACCGGTTTACGCCGGAACAGGTATCCGGTGCGGTGGCAGGGGCTATCCGTTGTGGATACAGGATGTTTGACTGCGCCGCATGCTATGGAAATGAGGATCAGATCGGGCAGGTATTCCAGGATGCGTTTGATGAAGGCGTAGTAGAGCGAAAAGAACTTTTTATCATGACGAAAGTATGGAATGACATGCATGAAAGGGTTGAGGAATCTTGCAGAAAAAGCATTGCTGACCTGCGCTGCGATTATATTGACTTATTTTTCATTCACTGGCCGTTTCCGAATTATCATGCGCCGGGATGTGATGTAGATTCCAGAAATCCAGATTCGAAACCATTTAGCACGGAGGAATTTATCCGGACATACAGGCAGTGTGAGGAGCTGGTCGAAAAAGGACTGATCCGCAATATTGGAATTTCCAATATGACTATCCCGAAATTAGAAGCAGTTCTGCCACTTATGAAGATTCAGCCGGTGGCATGTGAGATGGAGCTGCATCCCTGTTTTCAGCAGCAGGAATTGTTTGACTATCTGAACGCGCATCAGATCCAGCCGATCGGGTTCATGCCTCTTGGATCGCCACAGAGGCCGGAGCGTGATATTTGTCCGGAGGATATCGCGGATATGCAGACACCACAGATGCAGGAAATCGCGAAGGCACATGGTGTCCATCCTGCATTGATAGCTCTGAAATGGGCGCGCCAGAGAGGGCAGATCCCGATTCCATTTTCCGTACACGAAGTAGAATATGTAAGCAATCTGAAGAGTATGACCGAGGATCCACTGACGGAAGAGGAAATGGCAGAAATCGCGACATTGGAAAAGAATAACCGTCTCGTGAAGGGACAGGTATTCCTATGGGAAGGCGCGAAGGACTGGCATGATCTCTGGGATGAGGATGGAGTGATCGTGACATTGTAGGATTGTGAAAATATTTCCCAAAAGGGATCATGATTTCAGATATCGTCTGGGCGTGGTCCCTTTATAGCGTTTAAAGGTCTTGATAAAGTAACTCAGATCATTAAAGCCGGAACTATACGCTACATCCGTAATAGACTGCTCTGTGGTTAAGAGCTGGTAGCAGGCACGTTCGATCCGGTAGTAGTTCAGATAATCAATGGGAGTGCGATGAGTCATTTCCTGAAAAAATTTACAAAAATACTTGGGCGACATATTGACGCTGTGGGCCATTTCATCCAGAGTAAGAGGCATGTTGTAAGAGGCTTCAATAAATTCCAGAGCCTTTTTTAACTGTAGTATTCTCCGGTGATGGCGGGGATACAGGTCGGAGGTATGACGATACCGGCTTTCGGAAAAAATCGTGCCGATCATCTGATAAAGAGAACCGAGCGCGATCATCTGATATCCCTTTTTTCTGGAAGCGACAGCGTCAAACATATCCCAGATGATCCGGTGGAAATCCTGGTCAGATTCGGGATAAATGTATTGAGGTTCAACTTCGTGTTCTGTGATCATACGGATCAGACGGCAGCAGGAATCATTTTTATTCATAAGAATATTCATATCAAATACTAAGCAGTCGTATTCGCAGTGATCCGGTATACCTGCATGGAGAACACCGGCAGGGATAAAGATGAACATGCCGGAGGAAACAAGAAATTCTTCCTCGTCAATGGTCAGCTGCAGGGTGCCTTTTAAAATCCGGATCAGCTCAAATTCCACGTGCCAGTGCAGGGACATGATATACTGCGGATGGGAAGGGGATACATGATGATATTCCAGAGGAAAGTCGGCAGTTCCACGCTGCCGGCTTTCTTGATAATTGATATACTGCATAGTGCTCCTTTCGTTATTATTATGAAAAAACATAATGGGTATCAAAGTGGCTATATGTGAATATTGTTATATTTTTTTACATTATAGCACAAGTATATTTTTTTGTACAATGTTAAAATATAATTACCCAATATTAGAGAAGGGAGGAGGTATGTCAGTGGGCGAAGCAAAGAAACAAGTCCTCGCGTTTGACTTTGGAGGCGGAAGCGGCCGGGCCATTCTGGGAACATTGGAGAACGGAAAGATCCGCATGGAGGAAGTACACCGTTTTTCCAACGATCCGGTTATGGTCAATGGGACGATGTACTGGGACACACTGAGACATCTTTTCGAGATTAAGCAGGGCATCGTAAAGGCAAAGCAAAAAGGCGGTTTTGAAAGCATTGGAATTGACACCTGGGGCGTGGATTTCGGACTGATCGATGAGCATGGTGATCTACTGGAAAGTGCGGTGCATTACCGGGATAACAGAACAGTGGGAATGCAGGAAGAGGTATTTAAGGCAATTCCAAGGGAAGAGGTTTATCGCCTGACGGGACTGCAGTTTGAGAATTTTAATACGATCTTCCAGTTATATTCCCTGGTGCAGAAAAGACCCTGGATCTTGGAAAAAGCAGATAAGCTGCTCTTGCTGCCGGATTTGTTCAATTATTTCCTGACCGGTGAAAAGAGGGCGGAATACACAATGGCGGCTACGACGCAGCTTCTGGACGCAGGGAAAAAGGAATGGTCAGACCGGATCCTGGAAGCATTGCGGATTCCGAAGAAGATTTTCCCGGATATCATTCCAAGCGGTACGGTTGTGGGAACTTTGAAGCCGGATATCTGCGAAGAACTTGGTGTTGCTCCCGCGAAAGTCGTCGCGATCACAGGGCATGATACTCAGAGTGCCGTGATTTCCGTTCCTACTCAGGAGAAGGATTTTATTTATATCAGTTGTGGTACATGGAGCCTGTTTGGTACGGAGCTTGAGGAGCCTGTGATCGGAAAACATTCTATGGCTTGTGATGTCAGCAATGAAGGCGGTTATGGTAATACGACCACATTGCTGAAAAATATCATCGGCCTGTGGCTGGCTCAGGAGAGCAGACGCCAATGGATCAGGGAAGGCCAGGAATACTCCTTTGGAGAGCTGGAAAAGATGGCGCTTACGGCAGAGCCGTTCCAGAGCTTTATTGATCCGGACGCGCCGGAGTTTGTCCCGGCGGGGGATATTCCGGCGCGGATCCGTGAATTCTGCCGCAGGACCGGACAGAAAGTACCTGAGAGTGTGGGCGAGATCATGTGCTGTATCAACCAGAGCCTGGCATTGAAATATCGGTACGCGTTAGAACAGATTGAATCCTGTACCGGCAAGCATTATCCGGTGATTCATATGATCGGCGGCGGAATTCAAAGCAAGCTGCTCTGCCAGATGGCAGCCGGGGCAAGCGGGCGTAAGGTCATCGCAGGGCCGGTGGAAGCAACCGCGCTTGGAAATATCGCCGTACAGATGATGGCTCTCGGCGAGATCAAAGATGTAAAAGAAGCGAGACATATTATCGCGGATTCAGAAACTACATATGAGTATCTGCCTCAGGATGTTGAGAAGTGGGATGCTGCATATGAAAAATTTAAATCATTTATTCATTAAAAAGGAGGAATGCTGCTATGGCAAAATCAAGACTCATTGGAGACTATCCGGTAATCGGGATCCGTCCTACGATCGATGGAAGAAGAGGGGCTCTCAAAGTTCGTGAATCTCTGGAAGACCAGACCATGAACATGGCAAAATCCGCGGCAAAGCTGTTGGAGGATAACTTAAAGTATACAAATGGAGAACCTGTAAAGGTAATCATCGCTGATACCACCATCGGACGTGTCGCGGAAGCAGCAGCCTGCGCGGACAAGTTTAAAAAGGCAGGGGTAGATATTACGATTACAGTAACTCCTTGCTGGTGCTATGGGGCGGAGACCATGGATATGGATCCAATGACGATCAAGGCTGTATGGGGCTTTAACGGAACGGAGAGACCGGGCGCGGTTTACCTGGCTTCCGTATTGGCTACACATGCACAGAAAGGTCTGCCGGCATTCGGTATCTACGGACATGATGTATGCGAAGCTGACGACACTTCCATTCCGGAGGATGTAAAGGAAAAGCTGCTGAGATTCGGGCGCGCGGCTGTCGCGGCTGCTACCATGAGAGGAAAATCTTATCTGCAGATTGGTTCGATCTGTATGGGAATCGGCGGTTCCATCATTGATCCGGCATTTATCGAAGAATATCTGGGAATGCGTGTAGAATCCGTAGACGAGGTAGAGATCATCCGCCGTATGACAGAAGGCATCTATGACGAAGCAGAGTATCAGAAAGCGCTTGCATGGACAAAAGAAAAATGTATCGAAGGCTTTGACAAGAATCCGGAAGAATTACAGAAGAGCCGTGAAGCAAAAGATTCTGATTGGGAATTTGTCGTAAAGATGATGTGCATCATCAAGGATCTGATGAATGGAAACGAAAACCTGCCGGAAGGCTGCGAGGAGGAAAAGGTTGGACACAACGCGATCGCCGCTGGATTCCAGGGACAGAGACAGTGGACAGACTTTTATCCAAACTGCGATTATCCGGAAGCTATGCTCAATACTTCCTTTGACTGGAACGGGGCAAGGGAGCCTTATGTTCTCGCGACAGAGAATGACGTGCTCAATGGACTTGGAATGCTGTTCAACAAGCTGCTGACGAACTCCGCGCAGATTTTCGCGGATGTACGTACATACTGGAGCCCGGAAGCAGTAAAGAAGGCTACCGGTGGCTATGAACTGGAAGGAAAGGCAAAGGAAGCAGGCGGATTTATTCATTTGATTAATTCCGGCGCGGCGTGTCTGGATGCCAATGGACAGGCAAAAGACGCGGATGGAAATCATGTAATGAAGCCATGGTATGATGTAACCGAGGCTGACCAGGAAGCAATCATGAAGGCAACCACCTGGAATTACGCAGACCTGGGATACTTCCGGGGCGGCGGATATTCCTCCAGATTTGTAACAGAAGCAGAGATGCCTGTTACCATGATCCGTCTGAACCTTGTGAAGAACCTTGGGCCGATGCTGCAGATCGCGGAAGGCTGGACCGTACATCTTCCGGATGAAGTAAACGATGTACTGTGGAAGAGAACGGATTATACATGGCCATGTACATGGTTCGCTCCAAGGACGACAGGCAAAGGCGCGTTTGCTACAGCTTATGATGTTATGAACAACTGGGGCGCGAACCACGGCGCGATTAGCTACGGACATATCGGCGCGGATCTGATCACATTCTGCTCTATGCTGAGAATACCCGTTGCTATGCATAATGTACCTGAAGAGAAGATCTTCCGTCCGACAGCATGGAACGCATTCGGCATGGATAAGGAAGGCGCTGACTACAGAGCATGCCAGGCTTACGGACCGATGTATAAGACGATCAAATAAGTATGAATATAGGTAACTGTGAGGGGACTGAACAGTTACGAATATAGTAGGCGGCATTCCTTTGCTGAACCGGCAAAGGGGGTGCCGCTGATGGAGGATATCGAATATGTTAAAAGGAATTCCGAAAATCTTATCTCCGGAATTGTTGATGGTACTCTGCGAAATGGGACACAGCGACCGTCTGGTGATCTCTGACGGTAACTTCCCGGCAGAATCCATGGGAAAGGACGCAATCGTGATCCGCTGTGACGGACATGGGGTGCCGGAGCTTCTGGACGCGATCCTGCAGGTTTTCCCGCTGGATACTTATGTAGAAAAACCGGTGAACCTGATGGAAGTAATGCCCGGGGACGATGTGGAAACTCCGATCTGGGATACCTATAAAGAAATCATTTCCAAATATGATTCCCGGGGAGCACAATGTGTCGGCAATATCGAACGTTTCGCGTTCTATGAAGAGGCGAAGACTGCTTATGCGATCATCGCCACCGGAGAATCTGCGTTGTACGCAAATGTAATGCTTCAAAAAGGGGTCGTTACAGATTAGAGTGCCCTGAAAAGGTTTCATCCTAAAGGTAAAAAATACCGGGACGGCATGGGATTACCGCCACTCCGGTATTTTTTATCTTACCGTGGGATATGCGGGTGTGCGTCAAGACGCATACTTTTGCTATACGGTCCGGAACTATTTGGCGAATACACGCATATAGTAGAAGTAAGTGGGAATATGTACGTGGGAGGCTGGGCATGCGGCTGTGTGAGCTTCGGGAAAAAGAAGTAATTAATAGTTGTGACTGCAAAAGGCTTGGCTGTGTGGTAGATATTGAGTTTGACTGTAGCTGTGGACAGATCGAGGCACTGATCGTGCCGGGGCCGGGAAAAATCTGTGGTTTTTTGGGAACGGACAGTGAATATGTGATTCCTTTTCATTGTGTGAAACGAATCGGACCGGATATTATTCTTGTAGAGATCAAGGAAGAAAAATTTTTGAAAAAAATATAATGCAAATGAGGACCGGATTGTGTATAATCAGGATATACAAAAAAGAAAGGCGGAAGATACTATGAAATGTCCCTATTGCGGCAACTCGGATACACGCGTCATCGATTCCAGGCCGGTAGAAGATAACAATTCCATTCGCCGCCGTCGTTGTTGTGATGAGTGCGGAAAGCGGTTTACAACGTATGAAAAGATTGAGACGATCCCTTTGATTGTGATTAAAAAGGATGATAACCGGGAACAATTTGAACGTTCCAAGATTGAAAATGGGGTCCTGAGTGCCTGCTATAAACGGCCGGTGCCCGCGGACGAGATCAAGGCGGCTGTAGACGAGATAGAACTGCAGATTATCAACCGGGAAGAAAAGGAGATTCCAAGCAGCCTGATCGGGGAGATCGTTATGGAGCGGCTAAAAGCCCTGGATCCGGTGGCTTATGTCCGGTTTGCGTCAGTATACCGGCAGTTTAAGGATGTAAATACCTTTATGGAAGAATTGAAAATGTTTTTAGAATAGTTTTGCGGAAAAATAAACAGGCAATTTTCACAAAAAGTATAATCGGATATATTATGCAGGGTTCACAAAATTAATGCCTCCTAAAAAAAATCTCCTTACGCTTTCTTCAAAAAAGTGATACAATGAGATGCAGGAAGTTGTATCTATCAGGTTTTCAAGAGCCAAAAGTCCAATGTAAGTGCAGCGAACAGGGATTTTTCTGATCAGAGAAGGAAGGAGGATGTGTATGCATAATCAAGGTGATGCAGTAGTTTATAAGTGTAAGGGTGTATATAAGGTTGAAGATGTAGGAACATTGGATTTTACGTTTGCGGACAGGAAAAAGAAATATTATACATTACAGTCTGTGGGAAATGCCAGGGACCGGGCATATGTTCCCATTGATGATGATACCAATATCCGCAAGCCCCTTGAGAGGGAAGCGGTCTTAGGGTTGATCAAAAATATGGATGATATTGATATCCTGTGGGTGCAGAATGAAAAGACGCGGGAGCAGGAATACAAGAATTGTATCTCTGGATATATGCCGGAAAACTGGATCCGTGTGTTGAAGACCCTTTATAAGCGTACCGAGCATCGCGGAGGCATCACGAGCATGGATAAAAAATACCAGCAGCTGCTGGAGCATGCACTATACAGTGAATTTTCATATGTGTTGGGAATTCCGGAGAGTAAAGTTGAAGGATTCATTCATGAGCATAGAAAAAAATAAAAATAATACCCTGGAACGTTCTGTCAGCAGACAGGCTTTCCGGGGTTTTTGTTCTGTGTTGGATAATTAGAAAAAAACAACAAATTATGTTGAACTTGCGTGACATCACAGGTATAATGAAAATATTCGAAGGAAAGGAGAAGCATTTATGAACATGTTATCCATTGAACAGGAATTAAAAAGTAATTCTTATCCGGGAAGAGGAATCATTCTTGGTAAAAGCGAGGATGGTACAAAAGCGGCTGCGGCGTATTTTATCATGGGACGCAGTGTGAACAGCCGGAACCGTATTTTTGTAGAAGAAGGGGAAGGGATCCGGACGCAGGCATTTGACCCGGCCAAGCTGACAGATCCCAGCCTGGTGATCTACGCGCCGGTACGTGTACTCGGCAACAAGACCATTGTGACCAACGGGGACCAGACGGATACGATTTATGAAGGTATGGACAGGCAGATGACATTTGAACAGTCATTGCGTGCCAGGGAATTTGAACCGGACGGACCCAATTATACACCTCGTATTTCCGGTATCATGCATGTGGAGAACGGAAAATATAATTATGCCATGTCTATACTGAAAAGCAACAATGGAAATCCGGATAGCTGTAACCGGTATACATTTGCCTATGAGAATCCGTCGGCAGGAGAAGGGCATTTTATCCATACATATATGCATGACGGCGATCCTTTGCCCAGCTTTGAAGGAGAACCGAAGCTGATCTCCATACCGGATGATATGGAAAGCTTTACGGAGCTTCTGTGGAACAGTCTGAATGAAGAGAATAAGGTCTCTCTATTTGTACGTTACATTGACATCCAGAGTGGAAAATACGAAACAAAGATTGTAAATAAAAATAAATAGACAGGAGTCATTACATTATGAAAGAATTAGAACTGAAATATGGCTGTAATCCGAACCAGAAGCCTTCCAGAATCTATATGCAGGATGGAAGTGACCTTCCCATCGAAGTATTATGTGGACGTCCGGGATATATCAATTTCCTGGACGCGTTTAACGGCTGGCTGCTGGTCAGTGAACTGAAGAAAGCCACCGGGCTTCCGGCTGCCACTTCCTTTAAGCATGTATCTCCGGCAGGCGCCGCGGTGGGGCTTCCGTTGTCAGAGACATTGGCAAAGATCTACTGGGTAGATGACCTGGGGGACCTTTCCCCGTTAGCATGTGCATATGCAAGAGCCAGAGGAGCAGACAGAATGTCTTCCTTTGGTGACTTTATCGCACTGTCTGACATCTGTGACGTTGATACGGCAAGGCTGATCAAGCGGGAAGTATCTGACGGCGTTATCGCACCGGGGTATGAACCAGAGGCGCTAGAGCTGTTAAAGCAGAAGAAAAAAGGAAATTACAATGTGATCCAGATCGATCCGGCTTACGAACCATCTCCGCTGGAGCATAAGGAAGTATTTGGAATTACATTTGAACAGGGAAGAAATGAATTAAAGATTGATGATGAATTTTTCTCTAAGGTGGTTACCTCAAATAAAGAAATTCCGGAGAACGCAAAGAGAGATCTTGCAATCTCCATGATCACATTGAAGTATACACAGTCCAATTCCGTGTGCTATGTAAAGGATGGACAGGCAATCGGAATCGGTGCGGGACAACAGTCCAGAATCCACTGTACCCGCCTGGCAGGCCAGAAGGCTGATAACTGGTGGCTGAGACAATCACCGCAGGTTTTGGGACTGCAGTTTAAGGACGGTATTGGACGCGCGGACAGAGACAATGCCATTGACCTGTATATTGGGGAAGAGTATATGGATGTTCTTGCGGATGGTGTGTGGGAGAATACATTTAAAGTAAAACCGGATGTATTTACAAGAGAAGAAAAGCGGGCCTGGCTGGACAAGATGGCCGATGTATCTCTTGGCTCCGACGCGTTCTTCCCATTTGGGGATAATATTGAACGCGCTCATAAGAGCGGGGTAAAATATGTGGCACAGCCCGGCGGTTCTGTGCGGGATGACAGCGTGATCGAAGCATGCAATAAGTATGATATGGCGATGGCATTTACAGGAATTCGGTTGTTCCATCATTGATATCACAGGATAAGTGAATAACAACAGGATATGGGCACTCCCGGAAATATTTTTCTCCAGGTTTCCGGGGGTGCTTTGTCGGGGAAATGTTTGAAAGTATCCGGACATGCAAGCAAAAAGAGCAGATTATTTATAGACAGTTTTTCGTGCGGCGGCCATCTGGCCACGGCATGAATATCGGAGGCAGGCACATGATATTGGAATCAAAGAGCGCGGAGGATACCTTACAGATCGGAATGCGTCTGGGACAGATGGCAGAGGCAGGAGAGGTATATACACTGAACGGAGATCTGGGAGTCGGGAAAACCGTGTTTACACAGGGATTCGCGAAAGGGCTGGGAATTGAAGAAGCAGTAAACAGCCCTACATTTACGATCCTGCAGATTTACGAAAGTGGAAGGCTGCCATTGTATCATTTTGACGTTTACCGGATCGGAAGCGTGGATGAGATGGACGAGACCGGATTTGAAGAATATATTATGGGGGAAGGCGTTTCCCTGATCGAGTGGGCAGACCTGATCAAAGAAATCCTGCCCCAAAAGCATACCGGGATCCTGATCGAAAAGGATCTGGAAAAAGGATTTGATTACCGCCGGATCACGGTCACGGTGGCAGGTCAGGCGCAATAGAAAGGATGTAAGACATGAAGGTGCTGGCGATAGACAGTTCCGGGCTGACGGCATCGGTGGCCGTCGTGGAAGACACATATACCATAGCGGAATATACGGTTGATTATAAAAAAACACATTCTCAGACATTGCTGCCTATGATTGATGAGGTGGCAAAAATGACGGATCTGGATCTGACGGCCATAGACGCCATTGCGGTGTCCGGAGGGCCGGGGTCATTTACGGGACTGCGGATCGGCTCCGCCACCGCGAAAGGACTGGGGCTGGCACTGAACAAACCGCTGATTCATGTGCCGACAGTAGATGGGCTTGCTTATCAGGTGTTTGGCTGCGGGGATATCATCTGTCCGATCATGGACGCGCGGAGACAGCAGGTATATACCGGTATCTATACATTTTCCCGCGCGGCAGGGAAAAAAGAAGATACAAAAGAAATCGAGCCGGTATTTCAGGTGATTCGGATGCAGATGGCCATTTCGGTGGAGGATCTGATCAAGAGGCTGAACAATTATAATAGACCGGTGGTTTTCCTGGGGGATGGTGTACCGGTCTATAGAGAAATGCTTTCCGAGGGCTTGAAGGTGCCGTATTCCTTTGCCCCGGCTTATATGAACCGGCAGCGGGCCGCAGTCATCGGAGCGCTAGGAATACGATATTATAAAGCCGGGAAGTATGAAACAGCCATGGAGCATCAGCCGGAATACCTGCGGCAGTCCCAGGCAGAGCGGGAACGTGCCCAGAGGGAAAAAGCGGCAAAAGTCCGGATACGGGAACTGAAAGCAGAAGATGCCGCTGCCGTGGAAGAGATGGAGTATCAGAGCTTTCCAGACCCATGGAGCCAGAATAGTATACTGGAAACAATCTCAAACCCACAGACGATCTGTCTGCTGGCAGAAAAAGCAGGAAAAGCCATCGGATATCTGCTTGCCTATACGGCAGTGGACGAGGCGGAGATTGCTCGTATCGGGGTGGTCAAAGAACAGCGGAAGCAGGGGACAGGGAGAAGTCTTTTGAACGCTTTCGAAGCAACCTGCAGGAAGAAGCAGATCGCGAGGCTATTGCTGGATGTGCGGGAAAGCAACCAGGCAGCAATAGCATTTTATAAAAAATTGGCTTTTCAGGAAGATGGCATCCGGAAAGGATTCTATGAGGCCCCCTCGGAGGACGGGATTTTGATGAGCAGGCAGCTTTAATGTAATGGTCTGCTCGTTTATGGACGGCCCGTCACACTTTAGGGTGTATCATCCAGTCATGGGAACACTTCCCAGTGGGCAGCAAAAGAGAAAACAGTTATAATTTAGGCGTAGCAGGCGCCAGACCGCAGCAATTTGCCAGTGGCAGAGAACGCCGCGGTAACGCGCCTTCACAATACTCACAGAGTGTTTTATCATGCAGAGGAGGAAATTGTATGCGCCAATATCGTTATATTCAAAAAACAGAAGAAATCAAACAAGTGAATAAAATTATTTGCAATCAATGTGGAAAAGAAATTCCGGTTGTGAATGGCCAGGCACAGGAAGGGGTATTTAGTGTAGATTATGCATGGGGATATTTTTCGGAAAAGGACGGGGAGAGGCATTCCTTTGAGCTATGCGAAAAATGTTATGACGCCATGCTGAAGGGCTTTCATATACCGGCAGAGATAGAGGGATAGCAGGTACGGCAGAGCGTATTGCCATCACCACCTGCTGTCTGCGCCGCCGGCTTCGGCGGAAGAATGGAGTTTAATTATGTTAGATGTATGTTTGCTTGGCTGCGGCGGGATGATGCCGCTTCCCTATCGTTGGCTGACTTCGCTGATGACCAGGTTCAACGGCAGCAGCCTGTTGATTGATTGCGGGGAAGGGACTCAGATCGCGATCAAGGAAAAGGGATGGAGCTTTAAGCCGATTGATGTGGTTTGTTTTACCCACTATCACGGGGACCATATCAGTGGGCTTCCAGGCCTGCTTCTTACGATGGGAAACGCGGAACGCCGGGATCCTTTGACTATGATTGGCCCGAAAGGGCTGGAGTATGTAGTCAATTCGCTTCGGGTGATCGCTCCGGAGCTGCCTTTTCCCATTCAGTTTTTGGAAATAGAAGGGGCGGAACAGACTTTTGAATTAAACGGATACCGGCTGAAAGCATTCCGGGTGAACCACAATATTCCATGCTACGGATATACGATAGAGATCGACCGGGCAGGGAAATTTGACCCGGAGCGGGCATTGGCACAGAATATACCGCAGAAGTATTGGAGATACTTGCAGAAAGGGGAGACCGTGGAGTCGGAGGAAGGGAAAGTCCTGACGCCTGACATGGTGCTGGGACCGTCCCGTAAGGGAATCAAGCTGACCTATACGACAGACACCAGGCCTACACGGTCTATTGTAGAAAACGCGGAAAACGCGGATCTTTTTATCTGTGAAGGAATGTACGGAGAAAAGGAAAAAGCAGCCAAAGCAGTAGAATATAAGCATATGACATTTTACGAGGCGGCACAGCTTGCGAAGGACGCCCAGGTGAAGGAAATGTGGCTCACCCATTATAGCCCGTCCATGACCAGGGCGGAGGTCTATATGAATGAGGTGCGGAAAATATTTCCCGGGGCGAAAGCGGGAAAAGATAAAATGTCGGTCACGATGAAATTTGAGTAGGTGCGGATATGAAAGAAATCAAGGATATTAATATACTGGCAATTGAAAGCTCCTGTGATGAGACGGCCGCCGCGGTAGTACACAATGGGAGAGAGGTCTGTTCTAATATCATTTCCTCCCAGATTGACTTGCATAAACTGTATGGCGGCGTCGTTCCGGAGATTGCTTCCCGAAAGCATATTGAAAAGATCAATCAAGTAATCGAGGAAGCTTTAAAGGAAGCGAAAGTGACACTGGATGATATGGATGCTGTTGCCGTGACCTACGGCCCCGGACTGGTAGGAGCGCTGCTGGTGGGAGTGGCGGAAGCGAAGGCCATTGCCTACGCGAGGCATTTGCCGTTGATCGGTGTACACCATATCGAAGGGCATATTTCCGCAAATTATATTGAACATCCGGATCTGGAACCGCCTTTTCTGTGCCTGGTGGTATCCGGAGGGCATACCCATCTGGTCTGTGTGAAGGATTATGGGAAATATGATATCCTGGGGCGTACCAGGGATGACGCCGCAGGGGAAGCCTATGATAAAGTGGCCCGGGCGATCGGACTGGGATACCCCGGAGGCCCAAAGATCGACCGGCTGGCAAAGGAAGGGAATCCAGAGGCGATTCCATTTCCCAAAGCACATATCGCGGACGCGCCCTATGACTTTAGCTTCAGCGGGCTGAAATCAGCCGTTCTGAATTATATCAACGGCTGCCAGATGAAAGGTGAATCCTTCCAGCCTGCCGATATTGCCGCGTCTTTCCAGAAAGCGGTAGTGGATGTCCTGGTAGAAAATTCCATGAAAGCGGTGGAAGAATATGGGATGGGGGGATTTGCCATTGCCGGAGGCGTGGCTTCTAACAGCGCGCTTCGGGAAAGCATGCGGAAAGCATGTGAGGAACGGCATTTGAAATTTTATCATCCTTCTCCTATTTTTTGCACGGATAACGCTGCCATGATCGGGGCAGCGGGATATTATGAATATCTGGCCGGGACAAGGCATGGATGGGATCTGAACGCGGTGCCGAACCTGAAGCTGGGAGAACGGTAGGAATCAGTAACAAAAGAAGTGGTAAGAATAACAACAGCTATGCGTATTTTTTCCGTAGCTGTTCTTTTGCGTTAGACAAGGGGGGAAAAGGATGGAGAAACCACATTGTACCGTAATCGTTCTGGCGGCAGGCCAGGGCAAGAGGATGGGGACGGAGGTGCATAAGCAGTACCTCCTGCTGGCCGGACAGCCTGTGCTCTGCTATTCGATGAAATCATTTCAGGATTCGGATATCATTGATGAGATGATCCTGGTGACCGGAGAGGGCGAGGAGGGTTACTGCCGGGAGCAGATCGTAGAAAGATATGGCCTGTCGAAGGTGAGCCAGATCGTGGCCGGAGGAAAGGAGCGTTTCCATTCTGTCTGGAATGGGCTTCAAAAGACAAGAGAGGATGGATATGTGTTCATCCATGACGGCGCGCGCCCCTTTGTAGACCGGGAGATGATCATCAGATTGTATGAAACGGTCCGGATCCACAAGGCATGTGTAGCCGGAATGCCGGTAAAGGATACGATCAAGATCGTGGATTCAGAATGTAATGTAGAAGCAACGCCGGATCGCAGTACCCTGTGGATGGTACAGACACCGCAGGTATTTGAGACGAAGCTGGTGAAAAAAGCATATGGGATGCTGATGCGCGAACCGGAGAAATATACGGTTACGGACGATGCCGGTGTGGTTGAGGAAATACTGCGGCACCCGGTGAAGCTGGTAAAAGGATCCTATGAAAATATTAAGATCACGACACCCGACGACCTGGAAGTGGGAGAAGTATTTGCCAGTCGGCCACGATGAATGCTTACGGGCAAAGCATCTCAAAATAGTTATACTGCACGCCAGATTTCATCGGCCGTGAGTATAATATGAGCATTAATCAAAGGAGTATAGATGTCATGAGTGCAGGAACAGATTTTTTAGTATTTGTATTGGATAAGCTTCGGACAAGGCTCTGGGAGCTTGACGAAAATATAGAATTTGTGCAGAAGGATATCGAGGGAATGCACGAATACTATTGGGAAAACTATACGGAAATGGATCAGTATGGATACGAGAATTTTGACAACAGCCAGGCACTTCTGACACAGATAAATGCAAATCAGGAGAATCTGAAGATGAGACGGCGGCTCAAAAAGATGCTGGATTCTCCCTTTTTCGGAAGAGTTGATTTTGTATATGAGGGAGAAGACGAGGCAGAAACCTTCTATATCGGAATCGGAAATTTTTCCGAAAGACGGGGAAGCCTGCCTTTGATCTACGACTGGCGCGCGCCGGTCAGCGGTTTGTTCTATGATTATGACAAAGGGCCGGCGTCCTATGAAGCACCGTCGGGAAGGATGGAAGGAGAGATACTTTCCAAGTGGCAGTATAAGATCCGGGGCGGCAGGATGGTCTACGAATTCGAGAGCGATATGAAGATCGATGATGACATCCTGAAGCAGGAGCTGGGTACAAACAGCGATACCCAGCTAAAGAACATTGTCCGTACCATCCAGAAGGAACAGAATGCTATCATCCGAAACACAAGGGATAAGATCCTGGTGATCCAGGGGGCGGCAGGCAGCGGAAAAACTTCGGTGGCACTGCACAGGATTGCTTATCTGCTGTATCATGACCGGGAGAACCTTCGCTCTTCGAATATATTGGTGCTATCACCGAACAGTGTATTTTCAGATTACATTTCTCATATTCTTCCAGAACTGGGGGAAGAAAATATCCAGGAAATGAGCTTTGACCTGTTTGCGTACAGAGAATTAAAGGATACGGTTTCTGACTGTGAGGACAGGTACCATCATATTGAAAGAGAGATACAAAAATCCCGTCTGATATTAAGTGGGACAGAAAAGAAAGCACAGGAGCAGAAAAAGGGAAAAAACGGGGCGGAGGCGATCAAGGAAACAGAGAATGCGCAAGGATTCAGATACCGCTGGAAACAGTCAAAAGAATTTGTGCAGTGCGTGGAAGGATTTCTGGTAGAGCTGGAAGACCGTCTGGTAGATTTCCGGGATGTGGAATACAAGGGGATGGTAAAGAAGGCGGAGGAGATCCTGAAGCTGTTTTATTATAAATTTTCCAGTGTTCCGTTGTTGTCCAGAATGGACGCGGTGATGGAGTATTTTGTAGATGAATACGAGACATTGCATGACAAAACGCTTCCGGAAGAGGAACTCTCAGTGATACAGGAAATGTTCGGGCGGCTTTATGTGACCAAGGATCTGTATAAGATTTATAACTGGCTGTTGGAGGATCGTGGGTATCCAACGTTGCCCGAAGTACCGATAGAAAAAAGATTTCTGGCTTATGAGGATGTATATCCAATCTTATATCTGAAATATCGCCTTCAGACAGGGACCACACATAAGCATATCCGTCATTTGGTTATTGATGAGATGCAGGATTATTCCTATCTGCAATATGTTATAATCAGACATTTGTTTAGCTGTAATATGACGATACTGGGAGACCGTGCCCAGACGGTGGACCAGGAGCCGACAGACGTGCTGACATTTCTTCCAGATATATTTGGCAGAAGGATCCGCTGTATCGAAATGAAAAAAAGCTATCGGAATACGGCTGAGATCGCGGAATATGCCGCGAAGATCACAGGCGTTACGGGACTGGAATATTTTCAAAGGCATGGGAAGGCTGTGGTGGAGGAAAGCTGCTCATCGGTTGGAGAAGCACTGGAAGAGGTGCTGCTGCGGGTAGATCTGGAAAAGCTGTCTGGTTATGAGAATGCCGCTGTGTTGACAATGACGGAACAGGAGGCAATCGAAGCATACCGGTATCTCCGGGAGCGGCGGGAGGATGTGTATTATATCGACCGGGACAGCAGCTTATTTCAGCAGGGAATCACGGTGACCACCTTTTATCTGGCAAAAGGGCTGGAATTTGACCAGGTGTTTGTGTTGGGCGGAGAGAAGGGGGGCGCTCTTTTTGAGCAATTCCGGTATATCTGTGCTACACGGGCGCTGCATGAACTATATATATATGATATAGAATAACCGATAAGAGGAAGGATTTGCGGCCGCCGATATGGTGAAAAATTTTATCAGCATAATCAGTAATCCGGCTAATTTTACACCGACGATTTATCTTGCTCCGGAGTTGCTGAAATATAAAGGACATATGGTGATTCATGTTCATGTGCCGCCCAGCGCAGAGGTTCACAGCTATAAAAAAGTAATCTATGATCGAGTTGATGACGCAGATGTGAAAGTAACGGCAACAGCCCAGATAGCGTCTATGTATATCCGGAAGCAGAATATTTTTACTGAAAAAAAGATTTATCCGTATGCTTCTGCGGAGGATCTGCGACTCGACTTGTTGTCCCGGATACGAAAGATGGCAGTTAATAACGCCGGAGGCAGACATCCATGGGAAAGCATGAGTGATCAGGAATTACTGATGAGTGCAGGACTGTATGGCATGGATATTGCTACAGGAGAAAAAGGGTATAATCTGGCGGCAATTCTTCTATTGGGCAGGGATGAAGTTATTATGAATGTCTGCCCCGCGTATGAGACGGATGCTCTTGTGCGTCGGGTAAATGTTGACAGGTATGATGACAGGGAAGTTGTCCGGACAAACCTGATCGAGAGTTTTGATCAGTTGATGGATTTTGCCAGAAAGCATCTGCCGGATAAATTTTTCCTGGAGAATGAAAACAGGGTAAGCCTGAGAAATATCCTTGCCAGAGAAATGGTCAGCAATATTTTGATGCATCGGGAATTTACCAGTTCCTATGCGGCAAAATTTGTAATCCAGAAAGAACGTATGTATACGGAAAATGCAAACCGGGCTCTCAGGGAAGGCGTGATAACTCCGGATAATCTGGAGCCAAATCCTAAGAATCCGATCATAGCTTCCTTTTTCAGGAATATAGGCAGGGCTGACAGACTGGGATCCGGTGTGAGAAATCTGTTTAAGTATAGCAAGTTCTATTCGGGGCAAGATCCGGAGTTTCAGGAGGGAGATGTGTTTCGGATTATTGTTCCGTTAGATGAAGAATACTCTTTTGATTTTGGTTTGAGTAGCGAGAATCATGTAGAAACTGACGGGACTACCGATAAAACTGTTGCAACTAACGGAAAGACTACCGTAAAAATTACCGATAAAACTACCGAAAGACTACCAATAGGACTGACGCAAACAGAAGAAAAGATTATCAGGGCGCTTTTGGAAAATCCAGGGATTACGCAGGCAGATTTGTCTAAACGTATAGGTTTGTCAGTGGATGGAATCAGGTATGCGGTAAAGCAGTTAAAAACAAGAGGAATACTGAGTCGAAAAGGCTCTAAAAGATACGGAAGCTGGCAGATTCATATGGAACAAAATTGGTAATATCTTCCCCCTTATAGGAAGGATGAAAGCTTCCTAATAAGGGGATTAATTTTTTATTTGAAAAAATCCTCAATTGGTACAGATAACACTTGAGATAATCCATATAGTTCGATATCTGTCACAGTACGGCTTCCGTCTTCAATTCTCGAAATAGAGCCACGGCAGATGTAAATCGCCATTGTTTCCAGTTTATCTGATAATTGCTGTTGGCTGAAATGTTTTTCTTTTCGAAGCAATCGTACTTTTTTCCCAACTAAATTTTTCTGATCACTGTCAATGATACGCGGCATAGGAATCCTCCTTCTGACTTGCAATAAGGCTATTTCAATGCTATACTATTTAAGAAGAAAAAATGTCTTATAACAGGACATTATATGGAATTGGATGACAAAATATGTCGCGTATTATGATGTATTTACTTTGAGATATATTTTATTCCGTGAAGTAAAGGTGGATATGTTTACTGGTAGATTTGGCTGTTTCCGCGAAATAATTTATTAGAAGAATTTCAATGGGTGACAGAATATGTCCGGGTGCTCTTTTATAATGAAATATAGAAGAACACAAGGAGGCGGATAAAGTGAAAAATAATAATGCAGAAGATAAAGCGGAACGGGTTCTGACCATTTATACAAAATTGAAGCAGGGAAAATAATATATCGAGAAGAATTAAGCTTAAAATATGGAGTTTCAGTAAGGACGATTCAAAGAGATATTACAGATATTCAAGCCTTTTTACAGAATCAATTCATGGAAGCAGGAAATATCCAGGAAATTGTATTTGACAAAAAGGCGGGCGGATATCGTCTTCAGGTAAAGCAGACCAATGAGCTGAACGGGAAAGCAGTTCTGGCAGTCTGCAAGATCTTACTGGAGTGCAGGGCATTGACTAAAGCAGAAATGCTTCCAATCGTATATAGTATGACTGCTTTGTGCGCCAATGATGCGGAATCGATGACTGTAAAAGATATGTTGTGTAATGAAATCCAGAATTATCTGGAACTGCGGCATGGGCAAAAGTTGCTGGACAGGCTGTGGGATTTGGAGAAAGCGATAAAAGTACATAAATATGTAGAAATCAAATATAAGAGTTCGCAGGAAAATGGGGAAGTGACGCAAAAAGTAAAACCTGTGGAGATTTTATTTTCTGAATTCTATTTTTATCTGGCGGCTTATCGCGTGGAAGGAAATGGAGAAGGTGTGGGAACATCAGACAGTGCGTACCTGTCATTTTATCGGGTGGACAGGATTCAGGATTATACGGTTTTGGTAGAATATTTCCAGGTTCCGTATACAGATCAATTTAAAGAGGAAGAGCTCAGGAAAAGGGTACAATTTATGCAGGAGGGGACACTTAGAAAAGTGGAATTTCAGTTTGTTGGAAATTCATTGGAAGATGTACTGGACCGTTTGCCTGGGGCAGTTGTAAAGCGGAAGGACAGAGAGGGGTATGTTGTGGAAGCGGAGACGTTTGGAGCGGGGCTGGAGAAATGGCTGAGGAGCCAGGGGGAAAGTATTAGAAATATACACGTATATCAAAAGTAAAAAATGTGGATTTTGCTACATAATGGGACTGAGTATAGGAAGAAGTGTGTAAAAATAAAGAGTGTTAATTATGAAATGATTTCATAATTATTTCAAAGTATGAAATAGACAAAAAGAGGAGGCGGAGTTCAAATGAATCCGCAGGGAGATTATGGACAAGCTGATCGGAGAGATATTTAACACCAGAGTGGAAATGGGAAAATACAATAAAATAGATGAAGAGATAGAAAACGAAATCCAGCGTATAATCAAGCAGGAAGAAGAGCATCTGTCCGGTAAAGAGTATGAGCGATACAGAGACGATTTATATCAAGCTGCGTTTGCCGGAAAAAGAGGCGGATTTGTAGATGGCTTTGGGTATGCAGTAAGATTGATGGCAGAATGCTTTAGTCAGAAGGGCAATTCTGCAAAATCTTAACAATCTCTAAAATCTGTTTTTTTGTATGATCAGTACAGGAATGCAATTCACGCAAAATTTCCTGTTCCAGAATGGAAGAGGTCTGATCGTATTCATCAGCAAGAATATAATCAATGGTCGTGTCCAGGGCATTGCAGACATGAACCAAAGTGGGGAGAGAAATTTTGGCACGATTATTCTCTATGTTGCTGATATGGCTGGTATTTACATCAGCTATATTGGCAACATATTCTTGGGTGAGGCCTTTGGCTAGGCGGATTTCCTTTATTTTTCTTCCGATTCTTGTGAAATTGATTTCTTTCATGAAATAAACCTTTCCTAAATTTAATTTTAAATTTAATTGTAATATTTATTTAGCTATGATATAATTGCTTATAGATATAAAAACATTAGTAATGGAAATGTTTTAGGGGAAAATGCATAAAATTTCAGAAAAAATGAATAAAAACAGAGGTGACGAAAAAGGGAGTGGATTCGGGAACGCAGAATTTTAGAGGCTTCTGAGTTTCCGAGACCACTCAGGAAAGGGAGGAAATTATTTATGGCCAAGGTTACTTATGATGATATGTTTGATTTGGTTAAGGAAATTGAACGTGGTGCTAAAGACAAAAGTAGAACACTAAATAGCGTGACCAATTTAACAGTAAGAAATATGCTTGCAAGTGAAGCATCGATGGCAATAAAATCTGGAGTAACTGCTTCAGTTCTTGGAGCAAGTGTTGCAACAGGAACTCTTATCGGATCAGTTGGTGGTGCTGGTACAGGAGTTGTTACTTCGAGTTTGACAACTTTAGGGGTGGCTGCATTTAGTGCTACTGCTGGCGGGGCAACAGGAGCCGCGGCAGGAAGTGTTATTCCAGTAGTTGGAACAGTAATAGGGGCTGCAGTTGGTGTTGCAACCGGTCTATTTGTCGGTAGTCGAATTGAAAAAAAGAATAATGAAAAAAAAGAAAGTCTACATCAAGAGGTTATAAAAAAGCAAAACACAATTATTCGTGATTTGGAAAAAGAATTAAATGAACTAAAACAGAAGTACGGAGAAAAGGTTGAGCAAAATGAGCGGTATAAATATATAATTAGTTTATTAATGGCAAATGAAGAATTAAAACAGTTTGCATAAATTTTGGAGGTAGAATGGGAAAATACAAATTATCTGATGAAGAAAAGAAAACACTAAAAGTCGCTAAACTAAATCAAGAAAATAGCGAATCTATGTTGTCAGAAATGGATGAATTGAAAAAGTCGTGGACTGAATCTAATCGGTCAGATGATGATTTCCTTTCCTTGGTAGAGAAAAAACTTGGTATTGTGGAACCTGTAAGAATTAACCGAGCAGAAGCTTTTCAACGAGAGAGTAAACATTGCGAGGATCTTGATTGGCCAGAGTTGGTGGCAGTGGCAGAAAAAAAATATAATGAAGATGTTAATTTTGAGGATTTATTGAGTGAAGAGGAATTTGCTGAGGCTTATGCTAGAGTAAAAGAAATTGATAAAGAATTTGAAAAGAAAACAGGGTTAAAAAAGAAAGACTTTGCTTTTTTAAGCATAGCAATAGCTTTGCAATGCATTCGTCAATATGTTTTAGAACCTTGGCTAAAGAAAAAACGCAATAATGCTTCAACAGATGATGAAAAGGGGAGAAAAGGGAAAGTTGAACCAGGATGGTATTATGTAGAAACCGATAAAATTCTTACAAATAGAGTACCTTTTGATGTTCAACAATATGGTAGTAATAACACAATTCAAGATTTTTTAAAGGGGGGTGACCATCGTGCCATGACATTAGGACACGATCCGGTATTGGGATGGATTTTTGGTACTGCAAACATCATGACAAGTACTGTGACAAGAAGAGATTTTGTTAGTGCACATGTTAAGTGTATTAATAACACAAATAAGATTCATTCTTTAGCAGATACTGGCACTATATTTGAAAAGGTCATAGAACGAGTGTCTGAGAAGGGAATGGATGGCAAATGTGCTCTTGGCGCAGCAATTATTAGAGAATTTTTACACCTGAAATCAGATATTCTTACAACGAGGGGTCTACCCATACCAGGAATTAGTTCAATATCACCAGAGTTGAGTAACAAATTAGCCCGATATGGAATTGATGCTGCTGGTATAGGTGTGGATGCTTCTCTTTCTTGTTTGATTAATTCAATTATCGGTATGGTACATCGTTTATTTTTTGATGAGACTAAGGACGAAGAGCAATTCTATGAAGTTAGAACTCGTAAGATTATTCTTTATTCAAATTTGATAGCAAGCACAAATAATATTATCGCATCAGTTTTAACGGAACGATACAATTTGCTTGATATTGGAGGAATTCTTGTTACAATTGCTCGCCTTATTACAGATGTTCGTTTTGTATGTAAAGTTAAAGATGAATTTATACAAAGTAAATTAAATCAACACTTTGAGGGAATAAAATCAGAATTAGATGAGATGTACAAATATCAACTCGGATAATATTGGAAAATTATTTTGTACAAAATATGGCAGTGGCGGGGTGTGTAAAATAATCTGTGAAGGTGTGTAAAACAAAGCGTTTTTGCCGTACCAAATAGGTGAATTTTTAAGGTACTGGTTTGACTCTGCAAAACCGCATAATCGCAGACGCTTCAAGCATTTAACAAGTTTGAGTTTCACGGATTAAGGTATCAGGCAGAAATAGCAAAATGTAACACAACGGAAGATATTACAGGCCCAGATGGATTGATCCAGAAAGTGATAAAGGATGCAGTGGAGCAGGTACTCCGCAAGGAAGTAAATGAGTATATTGGGGGACTTGATTTCCCTGACACCATTCTTTTCTTGACAATCCGCTTTTTTGGAAATCCTGGATCCGCTTCTTCCAGAAATTTTCTTTTGTAAGTTTCGTTTCATTCATGGGCAATACCTTGATTTAGAGCTATTGTACAGAAATTGCGGATCCATGTTTGCTATGAACGTAACACTTGTGCTATACTCAAGCCATGCACAGGAAAGGGGTGTGTTGGCATATATGGAAGAAAGAAAAAAGCTGCCCATAGGAATTGAGTTTTTCAAAGATTTCAAATCCGATAATTTCTATTATGTTGACAAAACAGGCTTTATCAGTGAACTTATCAGAACAAGGGGAAGTGTAAACCTTTTTACAAGACCCCGCCGTTTTGGGAAGAGCCTGAATCTAGATATGCTCAAAAACTTTTTTGAGATTGGCGCGGATATATCTCTGTTTGAAGGCCTGGAAATATCGAAAGAGAGAGAATTATGTGAGCAGTACATGGGAAAATACCCTGTGATTTCTGTTAGTTTGAAAGATGTGGATGGAGAGAACTATCAGGCTGCATTTGAAGCTTTTTCAGCGGTGATAAGTGAAGAGGCTACCAGGCTGGATTATCTTTTACAGAGTGATAAACTAACGCAATATGATAAGGCAAAGTTAGTTCGTCTGATAGAGGGGGAACTGGATAAGCCGATATACCTTCAGAGTGGCTTGAAACTATTGACAAGCCTGCTTTATAAACATTATGGTGTGCCTGTTATCGTTTTGATTGATGAATATGATGTTCCGTTGGATAAGGCTTATCAAAAAGGATATTATTCGGAAATGGTTCAGTTGATCCGCCTGGTGTTCAGCCGTTTGCTAAAAACAAATGCGAATATGTATTTTGCAGTGATCACGGGCTGTTTACGTATAGCTAAAGAGAGCATTTTCACTGGATTAAATAATTTTAAAGCCCGTACTATTTCTGATGTACGGTTTGCGGAATATTTTGGATTCACGAATGAAGAAGTAAAGGCTATGTTGTCTTATTATGGACTAGAAGATAAATATAATCTATTTAAAGAATGGTATGATGGATATCATTTTGTTAATGTTGATGTTTATTGTCCATGGAGTGTGATCAATCAATGCGATAAATTTTGTGAATCAAGGAACGCACCGATAGAGTCTCATTGGGCCAACAGTAGTAATAATGTAATTATCAAAGATATTATTGAAGAGGCTACAGAATCTACCAGGGCGGATATTGAAGCCTTGATCTCAGAACAGAGTATAAAGAAAAAGCTGGTTCCGGAATTGACATACACAGACTTTGATAGCAGGGATGTCGATATACGTCAATCATATTTATGGAGTGTTCTTTTTGCAACGGGCTATATAACCGATGCAGAGGAACCGGAAAATGGAGTTCATACATTAATGATACCAAACAAAGAAGTTCTTGGTATTTACGATACAAAGATCCAGTCATGGCTTAGGGTGAAAGCGATTGGGAATACAGTTGACTGGCATAGATTCTGTAATGCTTTTAAACAAGGAGACGCAGAGACGGTTCAGACAATATTTAATGGATTTATGGCAGATTCTATTAGCATTCGGGATACTTATGTAAAGAAAGAGATGAAAGAAAATTTTGTAACTATTCAGAACCCCTAATAGAAACAAATTCATTTTGTTCAAAACA
>CAZFXM010000035.1:0-34039 GCA_964523125.1 uncultured Clostridium sp.
CTTTCATATTTTTCTCGGATTTTCAATTTATGTTATTAGTTTCCGAGACCACACAAGGAATGTTTCGTGCTATGCCTTATTGTAACATGTTTTCTATGTCATTTCTATATGTATTTATTATACCGCTTTTATAGGATCCTTGTTGGTTACAGTTCACGCTCAATTTTTAATTTGGAATCGGCTCAAATTGAGAAAAAAATATACTGCCCTTAGTGGCTTTCGAGTGGCTATGCACTTTGAAGTATGGTCGTCTTTCAAGTATAATCACCTTCCTTTATTTATATTAATATCTTACCATAAATTCTCTATAATAAAAAGAAAAAAGGAGATTGCAATAATGACAAGACTATAAACTTGAAGAATTAAAAAGGTATAAAGCCCTTAATAATTCAATAAAGACTTTACACCTTTAGGTTTTGTTATTCTTTTATTCTGTCAAGCTCTGTCAGGTTCACTCCGGAAACTGTCAAGATGACTTTTAATTCAATGTATCTTTCCTTCATTTCTTGATATGCTTCTGAATCTTTATCTACTAAACGCATATAACGTTGAGTCCTGGAAAACTCTTCAACGGACAATTTCAACATTTCTTTTTCTGTCACACTATCGCCTCCCTTCCATATATGAAAATACTGTATATTGAGATACCTTCATTATATCAAAAGGATTTTTTGGTGTAAAGCCTTTATTCAATTATCAAGGTACGATTGTTTAGGTTTATATCAGAAAACTTTTAGCACCGTTAGAAGGTAGTTTTTTAGCGCTTAAACTGATATAGAGAAGCTTATTGACACCGTATTAGGGAAAGCTTTTTATTTGTCTAAACTCTTTGTATGTACCGCCTGGGATTGTTTTGTTGTCCCTTGCAGTAAGAAATATACAGACCATCTAGCATAAAGGAGAATAAAAAATGTCAATTACAAAATCGTATAACAAGCAAACCGATACTTACTACGCCTACGAAACCACTTATGAATGGAGTGATGAAAAACAAAAAAAGGTTCAGCGAAAACGGTGCATTGGCAAGTTTGACCCAGATACCGGTAAGGTAATTCCCAACGGGAAAGTTGGGCGCCCAAGCCTTTCCAAACTGCCAGGGACATCTGTGAAAAGCGAACCCCCCAAGAATGAACTTTCTGATATACGGCCTGATGGCATCAAAAAGTTGACGGCCAGGTTAAACAAAATAGAAGAAGCCTTACAGGTACTTTCCGTAGGAATCCATGACCTTCGTGTAGAAGTTGAATTACTTTCTACCCGGAACACCCAGGAATCCTGATGTTCTTTTGAATCATGTTTTAAAGTATTATGGACAAGGGATCCGTGCGGCAATTGCACCCGTAAGGAATCCGAATTATACGTTGTTGGAAAAAAATATGAATAGTTCCAGGGTCAGACAAGATAAGAAAAAGGCATACACCTTTTTGCTGTGTATGCCTTCATCAATTTTGTTTTAAACAACTTTCATCGTCCCCCATGATGATGTCTATAACGGTGTTGGGAACCGCCGTTATTATGGTACGTATCATTGCCCTTCTGCGAACAGCCGCCTTCACCGCATACAGCCATAGGGTCTGCCTGCCCTTCTTCTAAGTCTTTGTCCTGATACGCTTCGATCAACCGCCGTATCTCACACATACACATCTCGCTGACCTCTTCCGGCGTGATGGAAGGATCCGCTTCCCGCAGGATCAAAAATGCCTGATATTTCCCCAAAGACATTCCTGCTTCATTTGCTTCCTGCCGCTGTTCTGTACTGCCGCCATGACAGCTTACATTTTCACAATAATGCCCGGCACATTCCGCGGCACGCTCCTGCATCCTGGCACTTTGCTTTGCATCCTCTGACACCACGGAAAAATTGACGGTAGAATCTTCCGAAAGATAGATGGACATTTCCGTACTGGCAAGCAATTCGGTAATCGCCTCATCGTATTTCCGGTTTTTGAGGTGGAGATGCTCCACTACATTTTCCGCGGCTTCATTGTAACAAGTCACAGAAATCACACGGTCCAGACGGTTCACCTCCCACTCCATGGATGGGTTGACGTCAATACTGATGACCGCCACCGGCGTCATGTAAACGTATCCCCCACTCCCCAGCAGGATAAAAAGTAATACCATTGCCGCAAAGACATAGCGTACACGGCTGACATGCCTGGAATCAGATCTGTTCGCCAGATATTTTTTTGTCTTCTCTTTCAACTCTTGCTTTGCATGAATCGAATCAAACGCGTCATAGATCTGGTTACTCAAATCCCTCACCTCCCAGCCGCTCCTTCAGCATTTTTTTCGCCCGGGCAAGAAGCGTATACACCGTATTGACTTTTTTTCCAAGAAGCCTGCTGATCTCTACCGCCGAATATTGTTCATAAAAATAAAGGTAGACCACTGTTCTGTATTTTACCGGAAGGGAAAGCACGGCCTCCAGGACGTCGCTGTGATCCTCCGGAATCTCTGCCATGATCTCCTCCATTTCCTCCAGTGGAACCGTACGGCTTCTAAAAAAACTTTTTATATAATCTTTACATGCATTGATCGTTACACGGATCAGCCAGGCTTTTTCATGCTCTTCGCTTTCGAACGCATGCGGATAAAGGACATACTTCAGAAATACGTTCTGAAATATGTCCTCTGTATCCGAATTATTTTTTAAATGCAGCATACAGATCCTACGGACCATATCCGCATATCGTTCGATCGCTCTCTCAGCCTCCTGCTCACTTCGCATAGGGACTTTCCTCCACTGCCATTAAAATATAACGGGCAGGTTATTTTTAGGAACCTTACCATCATCTTCCACACCCATGACCATGATGTCCGCCTCCATGGCCATAGTTATAGCAATCTCCCCCATACTGATATCCCTGGCCGCAGTTTCCTGCGTAATCGTAATTTACACATTGTCCTCCAGGTGTATAGGAATTGTTATTCATATAGCAATCTCCATTCGGGCAGTCCGGGTAGGCACACATATTGCCATTCACCAGGGCATGGCCATAAGGGCAAAGCGGCTGGTATACAGCCTCTGTATTCACTGTTGTCTCCGCCGGGGCAGCCTGTACCACATTATATTCTGCTGCCGCAGGAACCGCACTATCCTGTACCGCCGCTGCCTGCTGCTGGGCTGCTGCTTGTTCTGCCTGCCATCCTTTAGAAGAGGATGCATACACCGTCACGCCACCTACTGCGACAGCAACTGCCAAAAAAACAGAAATGATCGATCTTTTCATTTTCAAATACCTCCATACATCATATTCGACCGGAATAACTCCTTTTATAAGTAATACGAATGTTTCATGGAAATCCTTTCATAAATCTGTAAAAAAACTGCCATTGGCCTGACTTCTTCCCGGTCTGAACCCATAACTATTCTCTGAAAACCGCGGTTCAAACAGTGGCGTTAATTCTTGGGGAATCGCCTGTTGTATCAAGCGGTCTACGACTGTTGATATTCCTAATTTCCTGACCTTGCCTTTCTCTTCCCTGGGTATTTCTACCCTCCGGACTGGGATGTCGTTGTTTTCAGTAATTCGCTGATAGACGGACACTTCCGCATACTCTTTCTGTCCCGCAGATACCATTTGCAGATAGTCTTCCATATGAAGTTGTCTGTCCTTAAACCCATCTATCGTAATTTCCATAAGCAGCAATCTGTTCCATAGGCAGGCCGCCGATTCTCGTTTCTTCCAGCAGCTCACGCTTCGCGGATTCCTCCAATGTCTATCCGGTCCGGTTCCGTTCACCGGTTCCATAAAATTTTGAAAGATCCTTTAAAAATTCTGACATGCTTCTTCCTCCCTTATACCTCCATTGTATGACATTGAAAAAAAATGCAAGTGTTTTCTATGGAACTGGAAAATTTAGGATTGACAACCCCTCGCGCAAAATATATACTATATTCATCAAAGGGAGTAGCTTGCACAGGTATTTTTGTGTTTACTTAGCCGTCAATACGATTTCAGAATCCGGCTCTGTGATGAAATAGCGAGACTTTGCTGTTATAAATAGCGGCATAGCCTTGCTTTTTTTGCGCTTTGCCATATTTCAAAGGAGGGATTTCTGATGGAAATGTTATTACAGGCGTTACTATTGGCGGCAGGTTTTACTATGCTGGTGAAAGGGGCGGACCTCTTTGTGGACGGTGCCTCGGCACTGGCAGCAAAATTCCATATACCGCAGCTGGTGATCGGACTGACGGTGGTGGCCATGGGAACCAGTATGCCGGAAGCGGCGGTGAGTATTTCCGCTGCCTTGAAAGGAAACGCAGATATCACGATTGGAAACATTGTAGGGAGCAATATCCTGAATATTCTGATCATTCTTGGACTTTCGGCCGTGATCATGCCTCTGGCCGTAGGAAAGTCCACCATCCGGTATGAGATGCCTTTCCTTGTCGGAATCACCGCGCTGCTTTTTGTACAGGGACTGGACGGAACGGTCAGCCTGATCGACGGGATCGTCCTGGTAGTCCTGTTTATCGCCTATCTCCTGTACCTGCTGGCCATGGCGAAAAAGGACCATGAAAAACTAAATGCCGCGGTAGAAGAGGAAAACGCACAGCAACGGAAACTGTGGCAGATTCTCTTTTTCACCGTTGCCGGCCTTGTAATTGTTGTGTTCGGAAGTACCGTTGCCGTAGATGCCGCTTCTGCTATCGCCAGGATTCTGGGGATGAGCGAGCGGTTTATCGGACTGACGATCGTTGCCCTTGGGACATCTCTGCCGGAATTGTGTACCTCCGTATCTGCCGCAGGAAAAGGCAATTCGGATATCGCCATCGGAAATATTGTCGGCAGTTGTATTTTCAATATCCTGTTTGTGATCGGGCTCTCCGCGTTGGTCACCCCGGTGCCCTTTGCACCTGCGTTCCGTTTTGACAGCATTGTCTCCGGAGCCGCAGCTTTGCTCCTTCTTTTATGCTGTATCAAGGATCTAAAATTAAAACGCTGGCACGGCGTTGTGATGCTGATGGGATATGCGGCCTATTTTGTATATCTGATCAAACATTAGAAATGGAAAGGCATCTATTTTAAAAGTAAAATGTAACCACATGACTGGCAAAAATTTATATGAGGATAAAACGATGACATTTGCAGAATTGACCATGTTTATCGTCCGGCTGCTTGCCGGAACGGGCGTATTTTTGGTTGGGGTACACCTGCTGACCTCCAACATTGAGCAACTTGCCACCGGAAAGATCAGGGATCTGTTTGAAAAAACGGCCGATAAGCGGCTTGTCAACGTAGGGATCGGTGCTGCGTCCACGGCCCTGATCCAAAGCTCCGGCGTCACCACCGTGCTGATCGTCGGATTTGTCAATGTAGGGATCATGAATCTATACCAGGCAACAGCCATGATCATGGGCGCGAACATCGGAACCACCATTACCGCCCAGATTGCCGCGTTGAGCGCATTTCCTATTACGACCTATATTCAGATCTTCGTGTTCATCGGCATTATGATGAGTATGGTCTGCAAAAGCGATAATCTGCAGAAAACCGGCTTTATCCTGTCTGGGCTTGGCCTGATTTTCATTGGCCTCTCCCTGATGTCTGACGCGATAAAGGTTAACCGGGACGCGATACAAAGCCTTTTCGAAGTCGTGACAAACCCGTTTTTACTATTCGTGATCGGAATTTTCCTTACGGCCCTGGTACAGTCGAGCTCCGCGACAACCTCGGTCATTATTGCCATGTCGGTAGCCGGGCTGACGATCGGGACAGGCGGCAATGAAGTGCTGTACATCATACTTGGCACAAATATCGGCTCCTGCGTTACGGCTCTCATGTCCTCACTGACCTCCGGCGCAAATGCCAGGCGTGCAAGCCTTATTCATTTGATGTTCAATACCTTCGGTTCGGTCATTTTTTTCATTTTACTGATGTGCCTGCCGAACTTTATGAATGACACCTTCCGCAAATGGTTCGGTTCCGCGGCAACACAGATCGCGATGTTCCATACCTTTTTCAATGTAATATGCACTTTGCTCTTTCTGCCCTTTTGTAATATATTTGTAAAAATTTCAGAGGTATTGATCCGTGAGAAAGAATCCGCTGCCGCGGTCACTTATCTGGATGAGAGGATGCTGTCCTCCTCCTCCATCGCTATTTCACAGTTGGAAAAGGAAATGATATTGCTGTCTGATGCTGCCATGGATGCATTCCGGATCGCATATCGTTCCTTTAAAATGAAGGACCGGCATCTGATCGAGCCAAGCCAGGAAAAAATCAATGAGGCGAACAGTATTTACCATACGATCGTGAATTATCTGATCCGGTTGTCCGCACAGAGTAAGCTTTCTGATGAGGAAAATATAGCAAGGCTTCACGATAATGTGGGGGATATTATGAGGATCGCGGAGATCGCGGATAATTTTACAAAATATACGCAGCGGCCTATTAAGAATGACCTGCATTTTTCCGGAAATGTCAAGGCGGAGATCGATGAAATGGTGCTTTACGTAGAAGAAATGTATGAGCTGACCAAGAGGCTGGTGCTGGAAAAAGAAACAGAGCTTCTTGTACAGATCAATCAGGCAGAAAGTGATATTGATGCCTTCCGCAAGCGGCTTTTGAACCGGCACATGGAACGGCTGAATTCCGGGGAATGCAGGCCGGAATGCAGTACCGTATATATTAATCTTGTGTCCAATCTGGAACGGCTTGGGGATCATTTGAATTATATCGCGCATACGATCACATAAAGTCCCCTCGCAACAGTCGCCAAATGTACATGCAAGCATATCCACTTGGCTTGTTGCTTCTCAGGAATAGAAGGACATGTCTCCCATGTCCTTCTATTCTGAATGAAATGCCTTACATTCCTTTATAGCTATTGCTCGTTATTCTTTTATATAGTCAATCTCTGTCAAGTTAATCCCCGAAGCTGTCAGGATCACTTTTAATGCCACATACCGTCTTTTCATCTTTTTGTATACTTCCGTATCCTTATCACAAGATGCCATATAATCCTGAAGCCTTTCAAACTCTTCAATATTTCTCTGCAGCATTTCTTTTTCCGTCATGTGATCACCTTCCTTTTATGAATATCTCTTATCTGATAATTTTATTATATCAAAAGGATTTTTAGGTGTAAAGCCTCGATTCATCATTCCTCCACTGTTCTCCTGGTCACGCTTCTTTTTTCCATCTGGCCGTACATCACCAGCGGCACACTGACGCAGACAACCGCCACCGCCGCCAGCATCCATTTGATCTGCCCTCCGGACATCCCCACACATTCTATCACCGCCAGACCATCCAAATATATATATGCTCCCTTTACAAGAACGGTATTCTCCTTTTGTACTCCCTGGACAGACAGCAGCCGCTCCTTTGTCTCCTGTGTGATCGGCGTAAATTCATCACGCTGGGTAGTCATAAGGATTCCTCCCTTCGGATCACTCTGGGCGATCATTTCCTCCGTTAACTGACCCAGCATATTTCCGCTGATCGTAAAGTCTGCTCCCTTTTCGATGGCATGTGTCATATCTGTTCCCTTTGTCAGCACCACTGCTCCCAGCGCCGTGACCACACCAAGAAACAGGGCTACGATCGTCAGAAAGCATCGTTTTTTATACCGGAACAGATTCTTCCACGCCATGCAAAAAACCTGCCATCGGCTGCTTTTCCATATACGATAAGGTATAAGAACCCGCTTTTTATACCGCCAATGAGCCTGCCGCTTTAATCTCTCCTTGCCTGTCTTTGCTTCCCGCACACCTGTATAATGCAGAGCCTCCAGGGGTGTCAGCCTTGCCGCCTGATAAATGGTAACGGCTGCCGCGGCGGATACGGCCACAACGGTAAACAGCACTGACGCACCGAACAGTTCCGGCCGGAACACCAGAAGACCCGCGGATTTTCCATAATGATAGAAAATGATGGATGGCAATTACAAACGGACAAAAAAGCGACAGCAGGAACACGAAATATCACCTTCGGTTCCTGCTGTTTTTAATGCCATCATATACGGAAAAACAGAAAATATCCAAAAAAGATACCGTTATTTACTTTTCACATATTCATTCATCGGTTTTACCAGATAATAGTTCACCGGCATCTTTTCCGTCGTCACATATCCCGGCTCAGCATCGATCAGCATTGGTATCCGGTTAGTCAATGTTGCACAGGTCAGTTCTACCGTTGCCGGACGGTTCACCACCAGCGTGGTATCCGGCTCACCCTCCAGCGTCCACTCGTTCCGGTCCATATCCTCCGGCCCGTATACATAACCCAGGCACTGTGTCTCCAGTGTAATCCCCTCTTTTGTCTCGGTCGTCACAACGGCTGACATCCCGGTAGCATTTCCGGCTTTGATGGTCATGCCAAGCGTACTGGACTCCAGATCCTCCGGGTGGGTGATCGGAATACATTTCTGCGTCTGGGAAACAATATGCAGGTCAAGCTGGCTGCAGAGCCATCCGTTCTGATTCCACATATAAGAAGCCTCGATCACGCCATCCGCGATCAGCTTTTCCGTTTCCTCATAGGAAAGGTTGTTGTAATTGCCGATCTGCTTCTCAAATTCTTCGATGGATAATCCTGCGCCGTGGCCTTCCGCAAGGGCGATTCCATAATCCTCTACATTGTAGCTGCTGCTGCCTTTGATCTTTTTTAATGTATGGATCGACCCTGCCAGCGTCGTAATAAGCGAGCCCCAGTACATATCCGGATATCCGCTGCCACATAACGTACATCCATTTGCCTTTGCCAGCTCGTCCAGCTCCCGGGTGATCTCATAAGAAGAATTCCATGGATACAGAGATTCCTCACAGGTAGAGATCGCGTTCACCCCATTTTTCGCGCAGGTAGAAAATGCTTCCTTCAGGTCGATCATCGTGGAACGTGTAGCGATCACACAGGCATCCGGCTTCAGTTCACCCAGGATCCTGTCCGCATCCTTTGCGTCTGAAATCCTGACCCCAATGCTGCCCGTCCCTATGATCTCTCCCACGTCCTTGCCGATCACTGCCGGGTTCATGTCAAATGCCGCTACAAGCTCCGCACCCTTCTCCAATACATACCGCATCAGATAAACACTCATCTTTCCACATCCGTACTGCGCGATCCTTACTTTTCTTTCCATAAATAAAATACCTCCTGTAAATCTTATAGTTCTGTTTTCCTGCTTCTTAGTGTTGGTTTCATTATAAACTTTATACCAGATATAAAGTCAAGGGTTAAAAATGACCTTTTCTGTCGATTTATACTGTCTTTATCCCAGAAAATAGAGTATAATGATTTTATTCTGAAACACTACGTTTTATGTCACATTCCGCCGGAAAGAGAAATGGAGTTTTTATGGAAAAAGGTTATTTTAAGATTGGGGAAATGGCTCGGTTGAACCATATCAGCACCCAGACGCTCAGACTTTATGATAAGTATAAACTTTTATCGCCGGAATATCTGGATCCTGACACCGGATACCGGTATTATACACTGGCACAGTGCGCCAAGCTTGACCTGATCCGGGCGCTGAAGAGCTGCCGCCTGTCCCTGGCCCGGATACGTGATATTTTTTCCCTCTGTTCAGATGCGGAGCTTTCTGCCGTTCTCGCGGAGCAAGACCAGATCCTGGCAAAGGAGATCTTCCATTTATCCGTCAGCCGGAATAACCTTGCCCGTATCCGCCGGAACCTGCAGTTCATCAACACCCTGCCCCCGCCCGGTGAGCCTTTCCTCGAATACGTGCCGGAGCGCAAAATCGATGCCCGGAAAACAGAATTCGATTTCTTTTCCCAGGGCTACACAGGATATGAGAAAATGCTCCGACACATGCAGAACTATCTGCACGACAACCATCTCCCGGCTTCTTACTTTATTAATGTAGGGACGATCATGGAACAGCAGGCCTTCGCCAGCCAGGACTACGCGGCTTATACCGCATTTATCTTTGTGGATGACTTATATCCCAGGACAGAAGGCCTCCGGACGCTGCCGCCCGGAATGATGATGGCCATTGTCTCGGATGATGCCGCACGGGAGCTGGAATATGCGGAAAAGCTGCACGCAGAAATTGAACGGCGCGGCATGGTCATCTGCGGGGATTATCTGTGCGAAGTACTGTCCCAATTCCCTATCGGCAACACGGATCAGCTTGTCTATAAAATCCAGATCGCGGTAAAAAAGGCGGACGAAATATAGCTTATTTCCTGTCAGGCTTTTTATAAAAATCCCCTGCCGCCGCTTTCACATGTTCTTCCTGATCTTCAGAATATTCTGCCCATCCCTGTACTCGTAGGAAACATCGTCCATACTCTTTTTGACCATATAAATTCCCAGCCCGCCAATCTTCACATAAATCAGCGTCGTGTTCGTGGCATTCACCAGCGCGTCGAGCTGCGCCTGCACCCTGTCGTACTCTTCATCCGTCTGCCCTGTTTCGAGATACTGTTCAAACTGATCTGGATTCAGCATCGTCAACGCCGCCTCGGCAACCTCGTAAGCCGCGTCATTATACTGCTGCTCTAAAACAGAAGTAAATTCGCTGTAACCGACCACACCGCATATCACGCCGAGCAGTACGCCGAAAACAATCACGCCCATAGTCAGTTTCACCGTGATACTTAATCTTTTCTTCATACCTCCCCCTCCTTAAAGCGTCTGTTCCGCGAAAAACTTTCTTTTCTCATCCGTGTCCAAAAACCGCAGGAGCTTGTTCTGAGCCATCGCCTTTCCCGCCTCGGCGAGCCTCCTATCATATTTTTGGAAAGCCCCGGGTCGCAGGAACTTCAGCTTTAACGGTGCAATCTCATTCATCCTCGCGCAGGAAAGATAGTCGAAATTAGCACCGCACATGCAGTCCTCAAGAATCCCCCCGGCATCCTTAAGATTCATTTTTCCATCGCACTCGATATAAAAAAGATACCTTGGGACAAGCTCCGAATGATCCTCGCAGACGCAGTAGCCCGTAATCCTGGTACCCGTTCTCTCGGAGAATCCCCTTACCGCTGCGGAAAGCTGCTCGCAGTTCGTCTTCTCGCCCGCGATATTGATCGCCTGGTTGATCCTGTAGCTATATTTCACGACGGGTGCTTTTTGGTACCACCCGACGACTTCCACGACATCCCCGAGGCGGTAACGGTACAAACCCGAGCGGTTTGTAAAAATAATCTCATACTTCTCGCCGGTTTTTATCTCTGACATCAAACATACTTTCTTCTCGCCCTTGGCCGGAATAAACTCAAAGAAGGCCGCTTCGGGAAAAAGGATATACCTGTCGGGCACGTCCATCCGCTCGATGACTCCGAACACAGATTCCGATGAGGCATAGGCATAATGGCAGATCGGGATACCGCCCGCGTAGGTGAGCATTTTTTCCGTGAAAAACGGGAAAGAAGCTCCTCCAATCGCCAGGATATATCTCATCCTTTTCCAGATCCTTCGAAGAATCCCTCTTGTGTCTTCATGCCGGATTTCCCGCAGCTCGGCCTCGCTGATATCCGCCCTGGCTGGGATCATGACGGCGGCGGCAGTGGCCACAGTCCTGGCAGAAATGGTTCGCCGGGAGATCGCCCGCCAGACAGAGGCCCGCCTGCTGGCTCAGCGGAGCAAGCTGGCGCAAAGCAGCTATGAATCCATGCGGCAGCAGAACGAGCAAGTGATGATGCTGCGGCACGACATGATGAAGCATTTCCATCTCCTGCGCCAGACCACCGCCGATGAAAAAACCGCTGCATACCTGGATGAACTGATCGGGGAGAACGAAAAAATCCGCCCTGTGGTACAAAGCGGAAATGAAATGCTGAATATTATTCTGAACGGGAAACTGGGCCAAGCCGCCGACGCCGGGATCTCGGTGGAGATTGCCCGGATGGACGCGCCGGAAAAGCTGCCGTTATCAGACGCCGAGCTATGCTCCCTAATGATGAACCTCCTGGACAACGCGCTGGAGGCCGCGTCAGCGGACGGGGTAAAACGGCGGTATATCAAACTGGACATGCACATCCGAAACAGATATTTCGTGTTCATCTGTGAAAACGGAGCCACGTTGGGCTGGATCAACAAAGAAACCGCGCCGGGGCGCGGTTTAGGGCTGAAGGCAGTCCAACGGATCGTGGAGCGGTATGGGAATCTTTCTGATACGGAGTATGGGGATGATTATTATAAAATGACGGTGCTGCTCGCCCTTGGTCAGCCGCTCAAATAATCTACGAACTGTTTCTGCAGATCCTTCTGACGATATTTGCTGAGGGGAAGCACTTCCCCATTGGTCAGTTCCAGTTCCCGGCTGCGGATGTAGGCGATATGATCCAGATTCACCAGATAGGAGCGATGGCAAAGGACAAACTGGCGCTCCGGCAATAAAGCCGACAAAGCGGAGAATTTGAGGCTGAGTTCCTCCAGCCGGTCTGCCAGAACGAGCTTCGTCACCCGCTCCATTGCCTCCGCATAGAGAATGCTGGAGAGCAGGAGCCTGCGCTGGCCATTAGAGGTTTGCAGCAGGATTTCCTTTTTCTCGCAAAAAGTTTTATAACAGTACAGCAGGGCTTCCCGGAGCTGTGGCTGTTGGAGCGGCTTGGCCAGATAACGGGCGGCAGAGACTTCGTAGCCCCGCAAGGCCATCTCCCGGTTGCTTGAAAAAAAGATGATGGCTGTGCCATCACCCAGCTTCCGCAGGGCGGCGGCAAGCCCCATTCCGTCCAGTCCGTCCATCATTACATCCAGCAGGAGAATATGAAATTGTGTGCCGCCCCGTATGGCAGAGAGCAGTCCCTCCGCATTCTCATAACTGGAGATGCCGCAGGGCAGTCCCTCCGCCGCCATGATTTCATGGGTCAGGTCCGCTGCCTGCCGGCGGTCTATGGCTTCGTCATCGCAGACAGCGATTCGCAGCTGCAGGTTGCTATTTTTCAACATGATAAGTTTCTTCCCCCCTTGAGCGGCTGGCCGCATCTGCTGCCCAGCGTATTCCAATGCCGTTTCTTTAGCTTCATTATACTATTCTTTTCGCTACTTGGCAATGTCCTTTCTTCTCTTCCTTATTATCATTAAGAAGTGCCAATTCATAAATATGATCTAAATCACGATAGGCTTGAGGAAACATCTTAACAATATATTTATCCAAAATGTTTCCTCCTTAATTCACTTAAAGCCTCCCTTGCATCTAACAGCTTTGCCCCATCTGTTACTTCCTGCTCCGCTTCCAAAATTGATTTATCAATTCTATTCATACTAATTAATTCATCATAAGCTTCAATACTCATGACTACCAGATCGCCAGACCAGTACAGATATACCATTTTCCCATGAGCAATTTCAAAAAATTTGTAACTATTCAGAACATAATTTCTTTGCTATAATAGGAACTGGAGATTTTTATATAGGACTTGATGAAAGGTAAAAAATTATGCTAAGCATTATTATCAACAGAGGTTCAAAGGATATCGAGAATCCCAATTATATCACCAAAGGGAATTTAGATAAAATGAAAAAACTACTGCCGGATATCGGGCTATTCGCCCACGAAAAAGGAGACTTATAATGGAAGAACGAGAAATTAAACTAAAGCCTGTCGAAAAGGATTCTCTTTATCTGAAGATTTCCGACTCGATCTATAATTATATCAGAATGAATAACCTGCAGCCAGGAGACAAGCTCCCTTCCGAGCGTGACATGGCCGCCATGCTTAAGACCAGCCGCAATTCCGTACGGGAAGCGCTGCGTATACTGGAAGACCGGGGGTTGATCTATGTCAAGACGGGAAGCGGTGTTTTCATCAACACACCGGAAAATGGAAAAAGTATCCTGTCCATCCGCCTGACAGATTTCACCGCAACAGAGCTTCAGGAGCTGCAGGACACGTTGGAACACAAGACCATATTAAATGCCATTGCCCGTGGTACACCTGAACAGAAAGAAGCGCTGCTTTCCTTCGCGATGGACATGCAGGAAGAATATAAGAAAAATATTTACAGCCATACACTGGATCATTGTTTTCACAATATGCTTTACGAAATGGCTGGAAATTCTGTCATTCTTCAGCTTATCGACAATATCCGTAATGACCGTTTTATCAGAAGGGAAAATGCTGCCAGTGAAAATAATTCCGTATGGCTTTCCACGGTGCCGGAACATCTGACACTTGCCGAAGCGATCATACGGAAAGATGCTGACGCTGCTTTAAAAGCAATTGACGTGATCAATAATTATGGATTTTCTCTGCTCTCAGAAAACACCGGGGAATCCTGAACCCAGCATACGATCTGCACTCGCATGCCGGCCTTAACATTCCGTACCCAGATTCCCCAGCCTGTTTTTTCATCGGCTGATGGTGTGTCGAAAAATGGCTGCATTTTCCGACACACCCCTGTTTTGGACTATCTATTTCCCGACAGCCCCGGTATCATACTTACAGCTCATTACCCGTAAGCTCGACATAATCTTCGTAGTTGTCGCCGCCTTTCTTGATCTTGGCGATCCCGAATCCTGTAAAGCCCCAGATGATCGCAAAGATGACACCTGTGTAGCAGAGACATGCCCATGGCGCGTACTGCGCGGTAGGCACTCCCAGGGTCGATGTCATATATACACCGGCCAGCGACCAGGGCACCAGAGGCTCCACGACCGTAATACTGTCTTCCAGTGTACGGGACAGGTTCTTGGTCTCCAGTCCGCGCTTGATGTATTCATCCTTGAACAATCCGCCGATCATCAGGAATGTTACGGAAGCCTCTCCGATCACCGTGATGATGATCACGCCAAGGATCGCGGTGACCGTAATAAGCTGGCCTGTGCTGTGGATATGCTTCATGATCTTGGAAAGGATCACATCCAGACAGCCCGCAATGGTCAATGCCCCGATAAACCCAAAGGCACAGAATGCCATCAATGCCGTATTCATCATGGATGACATACCTCCTCTTTGCAGGAGATTAGGAACTTCTTTCACAATATTTTCCAGATCCACGGTAGGATTCACGAACATTTCCATCTTAAAACCTCCCACCATACTGGACGCACAGGTCTCAAAGGAAAATCCCTGTACAAACATAGCGATCAGCACTGCTACCGCGGAGGAAATAAACATGACCGGGATGGTCGGTTTCTTTTTCAGAGAACCGAAAATAACGATCACCGGCGGAACCAGAAGCAGAAGCCCTACAGGCATGCTCAGGTTAAATAATTCCGACAATGTCCGGATGATCTCGTCCACCTGCCCGATCTCCCCGCTGCTGGCAAAGGAAATCCCGGCAATGATATACACGGCACAGCTCACGATAAATCCCGGCACCGTCGTATAGAACATATGCCCGATGTGCTTATACAGGTTTGTATTTGTCGCGATAGCTGACATATTTGTACTGTCCGAAAGTGGAGACATCTTATCCCCAAAGTACGCGCCGGCAACAATGGCTCCCGCGACAGCCGGAAGGGGAGCGCCCATCCCTGCCGCCACGCTCATCAACGCCGCGCCCACCGTACCGGCCGCGCCCCAAGAGGTTCCTGTGCTGACGGACAGGATCACGGTCACAAGAAATGACGTCACAATGATAAATCTCGGATTGATGATCTTCAGCCCCAGATATACCAGGAATGGGATCGTACCGCTCACGATCCACGCGCCGATCATCAGACCGACCGTGATCAGGATCATGATCGCCGGAAATGCCTTTGCCAGTTTCTCCACGATCTCATTTTCCACGTCCTTCCAGGTATGCCCCAGATACATACAAAGTATGATCGTAAATGCCGCACAGAGCAACAGCAGGACCTTAATATCTACACTGAAAATGATCAATCCTGTAAACAATACTACAAACATAAAAACCAACGGCAGGACAGCCAGCCCCAGGCCGGGGGGCCTGATGACCTTTTCACTTCTGTTCTCTTCAGTTCTATTTTCTTCCATAACCCACCTCTATCATACCTTTTCCAACGCCTGCTTCAGATCTTCGATCAGGTTCTCCGCGCCTTCCAGGCCGCAGTGAAGCCTTACCACGCTCTGGTTCACGCCAAGAAATGCCTGCTGTTCTTCCGTCCAATTGTAAGTATACGCGATTGCCAGGCTCTCAAAACCACCCCAGGAACAACCCCGTTCAAAGATTTTCAAGGCATCTACAAATCTTGCCGTTGCCTTCGCGTCCCCATCGATCTCCAGGCTCATCAGCCCGCACTCGCCTTTTTGCTGCTTTCTCGCCAGCTCATACTGGGGATGGGATTTCAGGCCGGTATAGTAAACCTTTTTTACCTTTGGATGATTTTCCAGAAATTCCGCCACCTTCATCCCTGTTTCATAATGTCTCTGGATCCGCACATCCAGGGTACGCAGGCCGCGGATCGCAAGCCATCCCTCCATGGGTCCCAGCACGCTTCCGAACCGGTCCCTCTGGATCATGATCCCTCTCATCAGCTCCTCGTCTTTGGAGATCAGTACGCCTCCGGACAAGTCGCTGTGTCCGCCGATATATTTCGTCATCGTATGCATGACAATGTCGATCCCCATATCCAATGGTTTCTGGAATACCGGTGTGGAGTAAGTATTATCAATATAGGTCTTAATCCCATGCTCCTTTGCCAGCTTCGCGACACCCTCCAGGTCCACCACGGAAAACAATAATGTAGACGGGCTTTCCAGGATGATCAGGTCTGTCTCCGGACGGATGGCCTCCTCAAAATCTTTCAAATCCTTTCCATCCACATAGGTCACCGAGACATTCATCTTCTCGGTCAGGAAATCATCCAGCAGGTGCTGCACCGGCCCATAGCTTTCTTTCATGCATATGATATGGCTCCCCATCTTACATACCGCTATGACTGCCGCCGTACACGCGGCCATCCCCGCGGAAAACGCGACCGCCCTTGCCCCGTGCTCCAATGCTGCCATCTTCTTTTCCAGAATCGTCACCGTAGGGTTCGAGGCTCGTCCATAGTAATATTCATCCTTGAAGATATCTACGGAAAAATATTCGTCCACCGTGTCAAATACATGCAGCGAATTCATAAAAATCGGCGGTGTCACGGACTTCATGTACCTGGACGGCTCCTCCCCCAGATGCGTCATGGCGAGTAAGTCTTGATTTTCAGTTTCTGACATGATTCATTCCTCCTTGTTTTGGTTTTGAGGTTCAGTGGTAGAACCAATTTTGAGTTCATTATAAATTTTATGTAAATAATTGTCAATCATATATTAATTCATTTAGAATTTTTATAAATATTTCACAAAAAGCATTATCCGTTTTTATGACATTTTCACAGCCTTCCGTTTTTTGCGAATGGTTTCGTAGGATGGATGCTCTGATACACATCCATACAGAATGTAACCACTTGCGCAGCAAGTAATTGCCGGTAGAATTTTCCACCTATATTGTTGCTTCGGCTATTTTATGTTATCCTATATTTTGTGAACTATTAATCCATATTTTCCAATAGATTTTCCCGGAGGTATGATCACATGAGCAGTTTTACGCTGGCGCTTTCCGTCGTCCTTCCCCTGGTCGTATATATGACCGTGGGCGGACTGATCCGGAAGTTTCAGATTTTTTCAAAAGAAGATTTCAAAAAACTAAATGGCCTGATCTTTAAAATATTTATTCCTCTGACCCTTTTTGTAAATGTATACCGCGCGGACTTGAGCGACGCGCTGAAACCAGATGTATTTCTCCTTGTACTGATACAGGTTCTGGTTCTGTATTTCGCGTCCCTTTATATGGTACCGAAAATTGTAAAAGACAAACAAGACGCCTCGACCATGATCCAGGGAATGTACCGGAGCAACTTTGTCCTCTTTGGGACCACGATCGCCGCGTCTTTATGCGGAAACGGAGGCGTGGCACTGGTATCCGCTCTCTCGGCCATGGTCGTCCCCCTTTTCAATATTCTGGCAGTGATCCTGTTCGAGACCAGCCGCGGCGGATCGGTTTCCCCCTCAAAGGTCCTGGTCAGTATCGTGAAAAATCCACTGGTACAGGCAGGGTTCCTGGGGACCTTTTTCAGCCTGTCGCATATCCATATACCGGATTTTCTGATGGAGCCGGTCCAGAATCTGGCAGATATCGCCACCCCTCTGGCGCTGGTGACTTTAGGCGGGATCCTTTCCTTTGACAGCATGAAAAAGCACCGGCGATATCTGGTATCTACCGCGGCAGTCCGTCTGGTCATCGCACCGCTTCTCATGCTCCTGGCCGGCGTATTTGCGGGCTATAAAGGCGAGACCCTGGTAGCCATTCTTGCCGTTTTCGCTTCCCCGACGGCAGTAGCCTCCGCCCCCATGGCACAGACTATGGGCGGAAACGGGGAACTGGCGGGAGAGATCGTCGCGACCACCTCCGTACTATGCGTATTCTCCTTATTTATATTTGTGTTCGGTATGTCACAGATGGGACTGATTTAGCACAGAAAAGCTAAAGTCAGTGTCTGCGTAAAAAAGTCGGTATTTTACATTGCATACTATGTTTTTATCAAAGTTTTTTCATAGCATGCAATATTTTTACCAGTAGCTATGATTGTGCTTATCATACTCCTGCGGCTTTTGACCCCTGCAAGGATTTATGATACAATATTATTAAAAAAATGCTACCGGCAGTATTTTCGCTTACGATACTATAAAAGAGAAGAGGACAAAAAAATATGCCAAACTACAGAGAAAGCACCGACCTCCGCGGCACTCCCCGCGCGGTCATCTCGCAGGTACAGAAAGCGGTGGTCGGAAAGTTTGATATTATTGAACAGATCATGATGGCATTTCTTGCCAAAGGACACATACTCGTGGAGGACATTCCCGGCACCGGCAAGACAACCATGGCTCTTGCCTTTTCCCATGCCATGGGATTAAAGGCCAACCGGGTACAGTTCACCCCCGATGTCCTGCCGGCTGACCTGACCGGCTTTACCATTTACCAGAAGGAAACCGCGCGATTCGTATACCAGCCGGGCGCAGTCATGTGCAACCTCCTGCTGGCGGACGAGATCAACCGGACTTCTCCAAAGACCCAGTCCGCGCTCCTGGAGGTTATGGAAGAACGCCACGTTACCGTAGACGGCATCACTCGGGACGTTGGAAATCCATTCCTGGTCATCGCCACACAGAACCCCACCGGTTCCGCCGGGACACAGCTTCTTCCGGAATCCCAGCTGGATCGTTTCATGATCTGTGTAAAAATGGGCTATCCCACCGTAACGGAAGAGATTGATATCCTAAAGCGGAACCAGTACGGCAGAGCCGACATCCGGGCGGAGCGTGTTTTTTCTGCCGAAGAACTGCTGCAGGCACAGGAAAATGTCAGTGAAATCTTTGTACACGATGTCATTTATTCCTATATTGCCCGTCTTGCCAAGTCCACCAGAGAACAGGAAATGATCTCCTTAGGTCTAAGCCCCCGCGGGACCATCGCGCTTACCTCCATGGCAAAGGCAAGCGCTTATCTGAACGGCAGGGAATATGTCATCCCGGATGACGTAAAGGATGTATTTCCGGCGGTTGCCGTACACCGCGTCCAGCTAAGTACAAAGGCCAAGGTAGGGCACATTCAGGTGGATGACCTGATCCAACAGATCCTTGACCATACCACGGCGCCGTCGATTTCCAAGAAATAACAAATTACTTAAGGAAGTTACCCGCCACTAAGCTCGAAAAGACCTCGCTAAGTGGCCGGTAACTATAACTCGTGCGTAAGCGCCTAAAATACAGGCGCTAAGCTCTCGTAATAAAGGAGGAGGAAATGATCACATATGCTAGCACGGTTGACCGGATATTTACTGACTGTTTTATTCAGCGTCTATCTGTTTTTTATGTATAACGGGCTGATCTGGACGGGTCTTCTGATCGTGGAACTTCTCTACCCTGTTTGTTCCTGTCTGTTTCTCTGGTATATGGGCAGGCAGATTACCGTCCGGTTCGGCAGGTTCCCGGCCATGGCAGAACGTACCAGGCCCTTTACAGGCATCCTTGTCCTGAAAAATAACTCCCGGCTCTGGAGCGCAAAATACCGGATCCGGGCCGAAGTAAACAATCATTTTTCAAAGCAGCCTGTCCGGCGCCTGCCAGGAAGCAGTTCTGTTTCCACAAAAGGCATTCCGGTAAAATACAAGCCGGCAGAGCTTGCCCCGTCCGGAGAACAAAAGATCGAGATCCGGCTGGATTCCCAGTATGCCGGTACGGTAGAATACCGTCTGAAATCCCTGATCCTGTATGATATGCTCGGGATTTTCTGTCGTACGGTCTCTCTGAATGAGCGGCGGACCATCGGGATCATGCCTCCCTTTGAACTGATGCCTCTGGAGATCACGCGGCGGACACGGGAATTTCTTGCCGACGCGGATGAGTATTCCACGGAAAAGCAGGGGGACGACCCCAGCGAAATCTACCAGATCCGGGAATATCGTCCCCCGGACTCCATCCATTCGATCCACTGGAAGCTGAGCGCCAAGGAAGATAACCTGATGGTCAAGGAACATGGATTCCCCATGGGATGTGTAGTCCTGCTCTGGATCCGGCTGCCTTTTGCGGACACGAACGGCGCCAACTTCAACCGTCTGTTGGAACAGGCCGCCTCCCTGTCGGTGACATTATTGGAAGAAAAATGTATCCACATGGCCGCATGGTTTGAGGAAAAAAGCGGACAGGTCAGCAAATGGAGGGTCAGCTCCGCGGAAGCTGTCTATGAATGGATCTGGCGGCTGCTGTCCACCGAACCCTTTCAAAATGAAAAGCTGGAACAGACCTGCTATGAAGATGCTTTCAAGGGAGATAATTTCAGCAGCATCGTAATCCTACACGCGGATGGAACACTTACAGTCAATGGAGAAACACAGGAGCTGCTACAATTATAGATTTTTATGACACGTAATCACTTGCGTAACAAATGGTTACATTCAACAGGCAATCTATTTGCCGCGCAAATTGGTTACAAAAAAGGAGTACCACTATGAAACAGCGGAAAAAGATTCGAGACGGGATCGGACTTTATCCCCCGTCCAATCCAAAAACGCATAGTTTCCAAAAGAACCCCCGCCCTCTTCTGCTGGCGGCAGTACATCTTCCGGCAGTCTGGTTCCTTGTGTTCTCCTGGTGGCAGAGCCTGACCAGTGTATTTTCCATCCGGACAGATACTACGCGCCTGTATATCATCTGTTTTTGCTTCACAGCGATACTTGTATCCATCTGGAACGCCCCGCTACGCGTCATCGTAAAATGCTGCGTCCTATTGTTGCTTTTATGCCTTGCCGGATCCTGGATCTGGAGACATCCGGATGCCGCGTTCAATGTAATCAACCTTACGGCCAATGCATACCTGGCTGTCTGTGAGCCAAACGCCAATCCTTATCCCATCCGGCCTGTATCAGATTCCGAGACAGCACTGATGTTTGCCATATTCCTGCTGCCCCTTTTATTGATCTGGAGCCTGATGCCGCATATCCGAAAAGGGAAGCTTCTTTCGATTCTCCTGCTCCTGGCTCCGGCGGCATTTATCCTGATAAAGGCACAGGTACCTTCCGAGCTGTCCTGCTGGCTGCTGCTCCTCTCCGGCGCAGTCTATGCCGCAGTCTGCGGCTGCCATGAAGGACACACCGCGCTGTTCAAGGGAACAACCGCCGCCTGTATGCTGCTATTGCTGATACTTTTATCCGCGTCGGCGAGCCGTCCCCTGGAGCAGTATAAGCTGCCTTCCGACGGATTCTATGCCCACACCCGGGAATTCATCCGGACCGGATGGATCAAGCCCTTACAGGATTCTTACATCCAGGCCAAAGCAGAACGGGACGCCAGAAAGTCCGCTTTGGAAAATGAACCCGCACCGGAAAATCCGGACTCTGACGGCCCCCAATCCGCAAATGCTCCCAGCCAGGCTGAACAAGAGCAAGATCCCCCCGACTCCGGCCCAGACACCGATACACAGGCTGATCTATCCGTGGAACCCTCCGATGATGCCCCGGACACACCCTTGTTTCCCACCGGAAATGACGCGCAAAGTACGGGAAATACGACTGAACAGGATTCCTCCCACGCCAATAACGGCACCGCGGAGAATCTCCCTGATTTAAACGCATTGTCACATTTCCGGCCAGATTCCGGTACCCGGCTGACACTGACACTGGATTCCAGGCCGGAAGAAACCGTATACTATCCTTCCGCCTATGGTGTACTCTATGAGAACGGCCGTTGGAACGGCATTTCGTTAGCCCCGGCTGCTTCCTTAGAAATACCTGTCCAGTTGGATGCATATCTACAGTATCCTGAAAGTCTGGACCGGCTGAAAGCACTCTGCCAGGAGCATGCTCCTCAGACACTCGCGACACTCACGGATATTTCCGATTTTATACAAAAGGAATTCGAGGAACATACGGTTTACAGCTTCGAACCAGGCTCCACCCCTCCGGGACAGGATTTTGCCGAATATTTTCTGTTTGAAAACCAGAAGGGCTTCTGTGTCCATTTTGCCACAACAGCCGCTTTGATGTACCGTATATGCGGATTTCCCTCCCGGTATGTACAGGGCTATGCTATCCCCCCGTCCGCGTTCCACCGCCAGGAGGACGGCAGCTACGTCGCCGAAGCTACGGGAGAAATGGGCCATGCGTGGTGTGAGGTCGCTGAAGACGGAGAATGGGTCTTAAAAGAACATACCCTGCCTTATTATGGCACCCATCCGGAACCTGGCATACCTGCCGCCACAAGCAGCCGACATTCCTGGGAGCGCGATGCCGCGGGATGGGGTCTGCTGGCTCTGAGAGTCTGTGCCGCAGCCCTTGTCTGCCTTTTGGCATTCAGCGTGCTTTTCTTCAGTCTGGCCGCCCTCCGGAGACAGCGCAGATACCGGATGTTCCATACCATCCGGCATGGTGCCGGGATCCGGCGTGTATACTGTGCCATTTATGATACGGCAGTCTTCCAGGGAATGGAGAAAACCGATATCCTAAGTCTCCAGGGCTTCCAAAGATTGCGGGATTTCTTTCCGGAGATTCCGGCAGACGCCATGGAATGGCTGTATCAGACCGTACTGGAAACGATGTTTTATCAGAAAACAGTCACCAGAGAAGACACAAAACACGCCTGGCAGATCTACCAACAGTTTTCACGTATGATCAGAAAAAATTTAAGTCCTTCCAGAAAATTTATTTATAACTATATCAAAGTAATGTGAGCGGGCTTTACGCCCGCTCATATTTTTCTATAACGCAGCTATGCTTCCGTTTCCCGGCCGATGCTTCTTTGCTGTAATTGATACCGATCAGTAATATTTCACCGCCATATTCCTGAATTACGGAAGGGTACTGCCGATCCTTGATCTGTTGGATCGCGCCTTCCGCTGTTTTATTCCATTTCAGTTCCACAACCAGCGCCGGCATCATGGAATCTTTTTTCGGGAGATACACAACATCCGCATATCCGTCGCCCGCCGGTAATTCCTCAAACAGAATAAATTCATCCCCGAAACTGAAATATGCCCGTTTGATCACACTGCGCAGCGCTTGTTCACTGTTATAGTGGAGAGGCGCTTCCTCTGAATGAATTTTCTCAATCTGTTCCGCCACGGCTTTTGCGTTTCCATGAATCGTATTGTAAATAAGCTGTTCGCTCTCCCTGACCCTCCGGATCGTATCATCCCTTTTTACTTCACGGACGATTCTTACAAATTCCATATGAATTTCTTCATTCGGTATACGGACCTTTCCAGTTTTTTCATCATAGGCCAGATAACCAAGGTGAATCAGAAGTGTCAGCACTTCGTCCCGATTCCGGAATGTAACCAGGTCATTTGAAAATCCGTTTGTATCTGTTTTCACTTCGTCTCCGCCGATCAGCTCCGCTACCGTTTTTGAAAGTCCGTCAAAGTCCAGGCTGATATATCCGATCAGGCTTTCGGCCGCTGAGGTCTGTGTCCAGTATGAGTCAAAATCATGATTGCGGATTGCTTCCATCACCGAATTGGGGTTATATACGGATCCCGTATCTCGAAACGAATATCCGTCATACCACTGCTTCATCCTCTCAAAATCACAGTGGAATTCTCCGCAGAGCTTTTTCACCTCTGCCTCCGTAAACCCCACATAACCGCCGAATTTTCTGGGCTTTATTACTGTAAATTCTCTAAAATCTGAAATCGCGGACTGGAAACCGTCTTTTTTGATCGGAAGTATCCCTGTCATATAAGCGGCAGCGAAAATCTGATCTGTTGTACCGCTGCTTTTAAATAAAGTACGCAGGAATTCCAGATATACCTTCTGAATCTCCGGCGTCTCCCTGATCGGCGCGTCCCATTCATCAATAATCATAATGAATTTATTGCCTGTCAATTCTGCCGCATGAAGTAAAGTTTCATCAAAGGCATTTCCGGCTTTTAAATCGGGATACGCGCCCAAAAGCTCCTCCGTCACACTTTCCTGAATGAAAGTTACCAGATTGCGCGGCCCGGATTTTCCCAGAACATTTGTCATGTCCAGATAGATGACATCGTACTGATTCAGATGCTGCCTGTATGTTCCGCCAAACTTTTCATCACGCGCAATCACAAGATCATCAAATAATGCCGAAGAATCACAGGTTTTATCATAATATGCGCATAGCATTTTAGCCGCGAATGATTTTCCAAAGCGTCGCGGCCTGCTGACACACGTCAAAAATCTTGGTGTCTCTATCGTCTCATTGATCAAACTGATCAAGCCGCTCTTATCCACATATATATCATTTCTGATTCTGGTAAATCCGCTGTTTCCCGGATTCAGATACATGCCCACGGCACATCACCTCTCTCTTCCCCCTGAAGCGTTACTACGAGGAAAATCAATCTCTGTTTGTTTCAGAATAACACCTGGATTCTGGTTCTGTCAAGTTACCGTTCGCGGTGCCTTGCCCCCCGCTGCAAGGCACCCGACCAATAAAGCTACGGTTTCAGGCATCCAGCCCCTCACCATGGGCTGGATGCGTTACAGTTCGCGACCGATTAGGCCGTGAACTGTAACCCTGTCAATTATTTTTCCGCCTCCTATTCTTGACACCCGTGGAAAAACAGGGGATAATTATGTTACTTGAACAATGTTTTCTGACTTTCTCAAAACAGACGGAAGAGGTAGCTAAAATGTATGAATCCTACGATGTATTAAAAATCAAAGAAAAATCAGGAATCGACGCCGCACGGCGGGAATTGGAATTCCGCAAAAAGTACAGAGAGAAAATTGATTTACCCGGGCTTGAAAATACAGCCCTTTATATGGTACGAACCGGTGATATTGAGGAACGTCTGCTTTCGATCGAACAATTATATCAGAGTCTGGACAGCCGCCGTAAAGTAAAAGAAATCATCTTATTGGACGCATATCATTCCGCAACGATTGAGGGCGCGCGGACTACTGTAGAACACGTACGCCGTGCATATGAGAACCCCCGTTCTAAAGATGATAAAATGGTGGTAAATACGATCCATGCAATGAATTATGCCTACGAAACTCCTATCCGGATGAATAATATCCGTTATTTATGGGATATCCTCACAAAGGATGTGTGCGAAAACTCACATCTGTCCGGCGAACTCTTTCGGGACGGGATGGTTTATGTCGGGAGCAATACGGAGATCATCCATACACCGGCCAGGCCGGAGCAGATCAAAGACGCGATAGAAAAGCTCTTCCTGTTTCTTGAAAAAAAAGAATATGAACTTTGGCTGATGACTGCGATTTTTCATTTTTATTTTGCATATATCCATCCATTTTGTGACGGAAACGGCCGCATGATTCGGATACTGACCCAGTCGTATCTATATCATTGCGGAAAAACGAAAATCAAATATCTACCGTTATCCAGAACGATCAATCAAAGACTCTCCGGATATTATCAAACCATGAGAGAATCTGAACGTATTCTTGTGAATGGTGAAAAATGGATCGATATTACACCTTTTTTGGATTATTTTCTTGAAATTATGGAAGAATGCATGATTACCTCTATGAAAGAAGAACATGATCTCAGTGAAAACGCAAAAATGATTCTCACCAAAATGCAAAAACGCGGAAAAGGCGCAGAAATAAATAGAACTGCCGCCGCGAAAATTTTAAATGTCTCCGAGCAAACCGCTGGAAAGCTTTTGAATTCCCTGGTTGAAAAGGGGTATCTTGATAAGGTACGGCGCGGCAGAAAATATATTTTCATATTGAAGTGAATCATCTCAATGCCTACAAAATCACGTGGCGCGCGGATGTTAATATCGGTTGCGTGACTTTTTGAAAACGATATTGTACACTTTAGAGGGAGGTGAGCATCATGTTGAATGAAAATCTAAAAAAGCTCAGAACGCAAAAAGGCTTTACCCAGGAGGAACTTGCCGCCAGGCTCCATGTGGTCCGGCAGACGGTCTCCAAGTGGGAAAAGGGTGTCTCCGTACCGGACGCGCAGACGGTATCCCGGCTGGCCGAGATTTATGAGGTCAATGTATCCGACCTGCTGGGCACGTTCATGATCCCGGAGCACCGGGAGGATGCCATTGCACAGGAGCTGGAAAAAATCAACCGCCAGATGGCAGCCCGCAGCCGATCGCTCCGTACCCTCTGGAATATCCTTATGGTCGCTGGAATTCTCGTTATGATCTGGGGGCTGTCCGGCGTCTGTGCCGGCGTCATGAATTATTCCGCCGCTGTCAGTGATCCTGCTTACAGCGCCGAAACCCTGCATATGGTTCTCTCCGGCTGTGTATTCGTGGTTACAAAAGGCGGCATCCGAACAGCGGCAGGGCTTGGTATTACAGTGGTATCCAGATTCCTGTACAGGAGTCTGAGTGATTAGCGCCTGTCAAATTTTATATAGTTAGTTTCAAGAGCAGATGCTCCGGCTCTTTTCTTTTCACTTTATATACCCAGCATGGTTTTCTGTACCGGAATTCCAATGCTTTCATAAATCTGACATCCCATATATTCGGAAAAGCAACTATTACTGTAGCTCATATCCTTGTTCCTGGTGGGAAGAGGCGGGAATTTCAGCATATACTGCTCCCCTTCATAAATGACGGAAATCTTGTTGCCATTTGCGTCGGCATACATCTTGTTCCGCTTCGGCATCTGTGTAAAATCAATTACCGGCATTCTCTCACACCCTTTCCATTCTCAGGTATTTCTCACGAAGATGCCATGCCTGCTCCGGGCTGATAAGCTGATTAACCTCCGCGTTATTAATATCAGTCTGCAGATTACAATAATCACAATCCCATCGCAGATACTCTATTCCTTCGTCCAGCTTTCTCCATGCTTCTTCCATGGCATTGATAGAAACCTTCAAAAACTCCGGCAGGCCGCACTCAAGATAGCTACTATCTTTCGGTTGTCCGGCTTCATTATAAGACCCGCTTAGTGCCATAATGACCTCCACATCCCTTTTTCATACCTTATCATTCTCAAACAGAAGCCACCCTCTACCATAACCGATATTAGCTTCACTACATACGAAATTACACTACTCTCAAACTGTTGCGCCGGACAAAGCTTTCCGGATATCGCTTCACTACCATACGAAATTACACTACTCTCAAACTTTGGAACTCTCTATTTCTGCGAATGGAAGGCTTCACTACCATACGAAATTACACTACTCTCAAACAGCGGAAAAGTACAGAAAGAAGGTACAGAGGCTTCACTACCATACGAAATTACACTACTCTCAAACATTGTGGTATGCCATAACGGAGGGGCGCAAGCTTCACTACCATACGAAATTACACTACTCTCAAACGTGCAGCAGTATTGGAGCAATATCATAATCGCTTCACTACCATACGAAATTACACTACTCTCAAACTATCCAATTTATTAAGCATTATAAAAAAAGGCTTCACTACCATACGAAATTACACTACTCTCAAACCAGAGGAAGTGAACAACATTGAACATGATAGCTTCACTACCATACGAAATTACACTACTCTCAAACACTAGATGATTACAATGTCATTGATCTTGAGCTTCACTACCATACGAAATTACACTACTCTCAAACGTCAAACCTCAAACCAACAAAAATTTAGCCGGGCGAATAGATAAATGCCACTACAACACCGTAATTTCGTACTATACTATATCATTGCACATTCAGCATGATTTCGCAAGAGTCTTTATCAATAATTATAGTTTCTGAAAACTTTTTTACTGTATCCGGCACCCTGCTCTCTAACAACAAAACGCATAATTTTCTATATTGTACGTATTCATAGAACTTTTCAATTTCATATTCTGTCAAATAAGAAAGTAAGTGCACAAAAACAAAGCATTTTATATCCAATAATTCCGAGGACACACTCATATAATCTAAAATTTTCTCAACTAATGTTTCCTGCGTATCATCGAATCTGATTTCCGCAATTTTCAGCAGATTTTGGATATCTATTTTGTCGGAGTATACCAGCTCCCAATCCATGCTCTGGATAACATGAAGTACATAGTTTTCCAAATCGGAGATAATCTGATTCCCTTCAATCAGCAGTTCTGATGACAATATCTCTCTTTTCAATATCTCACCTAATTTATTTAGCAGCTTTCGCTCATTCACCGTTATCGACAACGGATTGATGATACAGGCTAATCGCTCCTTCATCTTTAACACTGTATCATCCTCCGATAGTACAAGTCTTGCCTCCTCATGCTCACTGATGATCATATCACGTATTAGTCCTAAAAAAATTTCCGGATGTTCCACTACCAAGAGGCTTCTTACATTTTCATTAAATTGGAACACAAAATTAAAATCTTTATGTGCTAATTTCATAAAACCACCAATCTTTTATCGCTCTGCAGAACTTCGGACTTATACTCGCCTGTTATCAATTCCATTTTTGAAAACTGTTTCTCTGTTAATGTTAAAACCTGTACAAGTCCTTCTGATGGTTTGTTCTTACGTATGCCCTGAACAACTGCTTCTGACACCGTAGAATTTAATGCCAGCTTACAATAGACCGATTCCTGCAGCATAATAAATCCGTTCTTTATCAAATATTTACGAAATTTCGTATACTCTTTTCGATTGCCTGCCGTTAATGTCGGCAAGTCAAAAAATACCATAACCCTCATATATCTATAACTCATTTCTATAAAACCTGATCAAGGATATGTCCTGTTCATTCATAGCATCAAACACACTTTTACAATAAATTTTTATCGCATGGTTCAAATAATTTCGCTTTCCATCAATAAAAATCTCCCGATTTAGTATATTGGCTATATGCATTTTTTCATCATGCTCAAATTTATCCGGTTTCATCCAATAGACCTCTTCGTCAACCAAGATTCGAAATGGTTCCATAAGATCCGATCCAAGGTTAAACTGATTGAACATATTTTCATGGAAAAATCCTAATTGTGTAATATATCCATTCGCTGTAATTTCTCGATTACATGCGGACAAAAGCAAGCTATATCCATAATTCAACGCCGCGTTATAAGGATCATCCGCCGTTCTGGTAAACTTCATCCCAAATAGCGCGTTAAAATATACTTTTGCCGCATGTCCTTCTCTATTAGAGGAATCTCCCGGACAAACCTCTTCGATATATTCCTCTAACAGATGGAATTCTTTTTTGTCCAAACGCTTTAAGAATTCCATCTGTTTCCGAATTTTTTCTGTCACAATTTCTGTCCAGACTATCGATTTCATCTCTGCTGTCCATTCAATCTGTTTCTTTACCTTTACACTCGTATCATGGCTGCCGTAATAAGAAATCAGTTCAGAAGAAGGATTTCTTTTCTCATCACAGAAAATCACTTTAATCTTCCTCTTAGTTAATTCACTCAGTAATGCAGCCGTTAATGATACTGCCGTAGATTCAATCATTAGAACCGATATTTCACTCAAATGAATCCGGGTAATTTCTTCCTGCCGTACTACCAGATAGTCCAGCTTATAGTCCAACTTTGCGTTTCGTGAGATCACAACTGTCCGCCAACTCATACTTTTAACAGGTCTATTACCCGTTCTCTCATACCCGTCACAGAATGGCTCACCAGTTTTGCAGAATCGCAATCACTAACTTTTTTCCCAATTTTTATTAATCCTGTATGTGGAGATGCCCCGATCAATACCAGATTAGCACCTAATGGTTTACATTGGAATAAATGCAATACTTCTCCCAATACCACGCATTGCTCTGCCAAATCCAACTCCATAAATTTGTCTCTTCCTTTTACAAGAGCCTCTTTCGGATTTGCCGGGCGATACTGATAGATTGTATTGCTCAACTTATCAAGAAATATATCATACAGTTCCATATTGCCCGGCTTACTGATTCCGGTGATATCCCTCACTTCCAGTAATTCCCTCTTATCCCTTCTTTTCGCATTTTCCTCCAAATATTTTGTTACTTTTTTCAGATACGCTGCCTTATCCATATCCAGGCATAATTGCGCCGCGCCCTGCAAAATCAATTGTTTACCGGTACTTCCTTTCAAATGCATGGGAAATCCATTGACAATAAGACAAGCATTCTTCTTAATACGCGGTATAATCACCCTTGGATTCTTCAAACCATAAAACTCTTTACAATATTGAAGTAACACGTCCGGATCTTCTTCAAACTCTTTTCGTCTATACAGAGGAACTGTCTCTATCGTACGTATCTCATTTCCCTTCTTATCCTCCGAAGCTACTAACATAAAATGTGAAGGCGTGACCGAAGTATACCCTCCATATTTCCAGGTATCCATTCCTTTTTTGACCGGTACAAGCCCTTTTGCCTTTGTCTTATCTTCCGGTGCCGCGGCCAGCATCTGGTTAAACAGCCCTCCCTTATTACAAAATGCATATCGTGTAAAAAGAATGTCATTTCTCTTTAATGTTTCATTTACACACTTAATACTTCCATTCTTCCCCTTTCTCCATATTACCTCTCCATCCTTGTCCAAATCAAAATAAAACATCTGATTCAGGCTATATTTTGTATTCGGATTCTCTTTTAACCAGCGAAGCGGATTGCCTGTGAATTTCTCATGAAACACATTTCCCACTACAATATTCTGATATGCATCCTTGGCATGATGATAATCGTTCAGATCACGTACCTTAATATAATCTAAATAATCTTTCCGGAAATGTGAAACTGCCTCCGCTTTTACATAGACAATCTCCGACTCTTCATACACTCGTTTCAAAAGCGTTGCCACCGCTTTTGAGGACTGACGTGTTTCGACCAGCTGCCGGTTAATAAAGCCTGCTAATTCCTCGTCAGTGAGAGGCGTAACCCTGGTAAGCCGCTCATATTTCTTCTCTGATATTAATTTTTTCTCTTTCAGATATTTCCACGTAGCCCCCATTCTTTGCTGGATTCCAGGCGAAAGCATGCCATCACTTTTCTTCGCGTTTACTCTCCTGTCTACCAGAACGAGATTATCCAGACTGTCATCCTTTGTTTTGGATTGCGGGTATATATGATCTCTGTCCCATACTGTCGCGTCATTTAGCTGTGACAAGTCTATCTTTCTTCCGGTATACATATACTGTCCCATTTGTGTATAATACAGATACAGTTTGATAGCTTTAAAATCTCCGTCAGAATATTTTTGAAGTTCCTGCTGCCAATCCCGAGCTTCATCCTTAATGGCCTCATATGCATCCAGTAGTCTGTCCTTTCTGGACACTGTACGTTTCTTTTCTTCCTCACCGCGTGCCATCTCAACAAATATCTTTTTCGGCTGACCTCCCATTATCTCTCTGATCTCTTCTACAATTTGAACAGTCTGCCAAACCGCTCTCTTTACCGAAGGAGATATTACCATGTCTTTCACAAGATGATCATATGTAATCTCATCTACATGATAGCCTCCATTCTCTTCTTCAATCATTTCCGCAAATGTATACTGCTGGCTGAGAAGCTGCATCAGATTATTCTGTGTATTACGAAGTCCCTGCATGATTGTCATACATTCACCGGTTTCACAGTCAGCTCCTTCTATTTCATTCAGAAATCGTCTGGATAATCTTCCCCAGCCCTGAAATTTTAACTTTGACAAGGATATGATCTGTTCCTCAGTTAATTGCTGTTCGTAATGTCTTTTTATGACTCTGCGCAGCATCTTCTGGTCATCCCCATACAAGGTAATCCATAGAATAATATCCTCTGCCATCTGCTGAACACTGTACTTTTCTAATTCTTCACCAAATACCTTTTTCAAGGTGAGGTATGACGACATAGAGGCTTTAAAATTCCCGTCAAATCCAGACAAGTCTTCTTTTTGTACATCATAACCATTCGCGTTCAGATAATTCAGTAATTTTTTACCTGTAACCTGCTTTTGCTTCTTAAACAGTTTCGATACAATTTCCTGCTTTAATTCCACCGGCAGCTTTTCCGACCGGATCTTTACATTATTCAATTCATTGAGTACCATAAACTCCGAATACAGTAAAGAATTTTTAGGTATCACATCTTCACGGTTCAAATAGGTACATTGGTTTGTCATTCTGCGTATGAATTTTTCGGCGGATTCGTCCCTGTCTACCTTTTCGTCAAAATTCCATGGGTATATTCTCCCCTCTCCATCTTTTCTGACCATCCAGCAATTCTCGCCCCTGGCAGTATTAAGCGGTCCTACATAATAGGGAACCCGAAATTCAAACAGATCTATAATCTTTTCGCTGACAGTTTTTTTACATTCTTCATCTACTTTTTTTAGAAAAGGCAGGTATTCCTCCGCATTCCGCAAAATTTTTTCCAATTCCATCTTATTGACCTGATAAGGTATTACTCCATTATCTTTACTTACCTGTAAGGGCAAAAATGTTCCATTTTCAATTTCTACAAAAATGTCCTTCACTTCCGGTTGATCTGCCGGCATCTGATTAAGCAGTTTTTTTAATGCTTTGTAAAAATCTTCCTGACTGCAGCGATCAACCTGTTGTTTTTTTCCATTCTTTTTTAAAGCTCCTGTGTAAGCACAATAATTATCCTTACCTGATGTAGAAAAGAACGATTTATAATGATCCAGACAATATTTCCGAACCAGATTTTTTATCATCCGCAAATCGTCACCATGCTTTTTATAAGAACTTACCTTTGCGACGCTCAAATATGAATTTCCCTCATATTCGCCGCCTTCCAGAATATCTGCCAGAATTGCCCAACTGTAAACTGCATGAAAAATATCCAAGATTCCTGTTTTCTCCTGGATCTCCTCCTCCAACGCAAGTCGGACATCATCGTAACTGCTCTCTGAAAAACTAATCTTATTGTGCTCTATTTCCGCCAGATCGTCCTCATCAAATATGACATTCAAGCTAGCTTTCATCCCTGTAATCAGCTTAAAAAGCTCTTTTAACTGTTTATCTGTTTTTTCTATATGGCAGAGTTTCTCCAGGTCAGAACATTTTCCTGTCCTTCTGGAATGCTTATCCTTCAGGATTTCGGCAAATCTTTCTTCGGAATCACATTCCAGTTCTATATCGAACTCATCAGAAAGGCACTCCGAAAATGTCTGAAATGTGGTATGGAATGACGTCACATTATTTATGCTTCCGTTAAACAGGAAATGCCCCCTGTGCTTCATTAGATGGTGAAAAGCAAGATACACCAGCCGAATATCAAACTCCTTCTTCTCCTGAATCAAAGCACTCCGCAAATGATAAATGGTAGGATATTCTTTGTAATAATCAATATCTGTATAGTCCTCACACGCAAAAAGCGAATAAATCTGCTGCTCCTGCTTGTCCTCCTGCCAAAATGCACTGTCAGACAACCTCTGGAAAAATCCCGGATCCACTTTTGCCATCTCTTCCGCAAATAATTCCTGTAGCAATCGGATTCTCTGCCGCCTTCTCTGTAATCTTCTTCGGTTGGTTCGGAATGCGCGGCGCTCGGCTGCAGTATTAGCCGCATCAAATAGCCTTACTCCCCATAATGACTTCCCTTTCCGCCTTAAAATATGATATTCCGGATCCGTGACTGCCCATCCGACGGAATCCGTACCAATATCAAGCCCTAAAAAATAATCATTTTTTACATTCACTCGAATTTTCCTCCTTCTTGTTTTCCCGGATTTTATAATTTTATCTTGACAAATACTTTTTTATCATTTATAGTCCCGTCTTTAACACTTAAAAAAATATAAAGAGGCGCTACTTCTTGGTATTACTG
>CAZFXM010000036.1:0-33594 GCA_964523125.1 uncultured Clostridium sp.
AAGCCCGCTTTTTAGGGGATATTGCGCCCTAAAACCTTATGGGAAAGTTGAGTAAGAATTTAAAATACTGTTTGTGCTCTGTACTCTTTCTTTTTCGGCTTCTTCTCTTCTTTCCATATCCAGCCTGTTAGCTCTTAATCTCTCATTTTCTTTACGGTCACGCTCTGCGCATAATGCTCTGATATTGTTTAATGTAGATTCTGCTGTAATAGTTTTATTCATTCTCGTTTCCACCCTTCTTAATACTCTAACATTCTTTTTTCAAGTTCCATCTGTACTCCAAGTTGTACTCTCTTTTCATTAATCTCACGTAACTGGCTATTATCGTGGTTAATATGTGCTATGGATTCCTCCATGTCTAAAGTATGAAATTTGTCCGCATAATTATCTTCAATCATTCTTGTCTTTATTCTTTTCTCAAAATCTGTCATAATTTAAATTCTCCTTAATCGTTAATATGGCTGTACTTCAACCTTTAATAATGCGTCATATACTTTTTTAGGAACTTTATTTTTATATTTATCTGCCATAATCAGTATATCAGCCTGTTTATGCCGTTTATATTCCTCAAATGCCTGTTCCGGCGTTTCCCAATAAGAAAGCCTAATAATCTCATCATGACCATATGGTTTAATCTGCCCGTAATACATTCTCATGCCGCTGTCATACCTAACTCCAAGCGGTAAATTTAATGATGATTTCCATTTAGGTAATCTATGTTTCTTACAGTTAGATAACATGGTATTTAGTGACTGTGGAATAATACAGCATTTTTCAGGTGAATATTCTTTATTACCAGGGTACAGTAAATCTTTATCAACCGCCATGGATTCACCATCACATTCATAATACTCTGCACTCCACCATTCGGCAAAAGCATCTTTGTTATTCTTCCATAGATCACACATGAAAGCACCTTCATATACTCTGTCATCTTTATAACACCGTATATAAATTCCATTCCAGATTGAATATGCAGCATTAGATTTTAATGTGATGTACGGAACATATTCTTGTTGTCTTTCCAATTCATCTACATATACAATCCCACGCTCTAAATCTATGTATTCACCACTATTTACCCACACAAGATTTTTATAAAAGCAGTTGTCCTTATCCCTGTCAATATGCCATATCTTATTGCATTTTTCTGGCTTTTCAAGAAAATGTTCTGCTACTAACTTGTCTGTATATGTCTCTATTTTTCTGACTACTCCACTAAGAGTAAAGTGTGCATATCCAGTTTTATGCATACGGAAATCACAATGCAGATTATTTACAAGCCTTCCATGATTACTGATCCAATAATTGTTTGTTCCATTTACCAACACAAATATCTCATCATTGGAAATAAGTTCTATTCCTGCTTTTTTAATATCCAACACCCTTTTATCTGCTATTGACAAATATTCCTTAAATTCTTTTCTCTGTTCTATTTTTTGCTTACTACTCATTTTATTTTCTTGATATTTCCTTTCGATATGATAATAGACAGCATTCGTTTATATACGAACACTAAAAAGAGAACCCTGATCCGGATTCCCTGATGTCTTGCTTTATTCAATTATATATTGTCTCCAAATGAGGAAATCAAATAATTTTACTCAATTCTGGCAGCAGGCAAGATCATCTCCTGCCCTTCTTTCTTTTATGGTCTGGCTCTTCAATCACCATTACATCCTCTGCCTGTTATTTCCCTGTCTTTTTGCTAATACCGATACTAAACTCAACCTTATCTCTATGTTCCAACACTCCACCATGAATCTGAGAAGCATGTACAAAATAAGATTTATCATCATCTTTAGACTTAATAAATCCATAACCACGTTCGGCGTTATACACTGTCACCGTTCCCCACATTCTGTCCTTCTTCAGATAATCTTCCATAAACACATCCATTACTTTTTATCACCTCTGATTTTTCTATCCGTGTCTTTCGAAACATCAAACTTAATAACCCTTCTCTCTGGGAATACCAAAGGTTCTTGAGTCTTTGGATTAACACCGTTTCTTCTCTGCCGTATTCTGGATGAAAATTTGCCGAATCCATCAAGTCTGATATCTTCTCCATCAATCATACATTGTGTCATTTCATCAAACATGGTATTTATAATCTTTTCGATATCTACTCTCCTAAATCTTTCTTTACGTCCAACCTTTCCAACATTTACCTTTTCCCACACTTTTGTAATCAGTTCAGTTTTTACAATCACTCCGTTTATCCTCCTTAGCTTCTAATATTTGTTTGACCTGATGCGCTGTCAAATCAAATTTCTTACCGTATACCGGTTCCTTATCTGTTTTATTCTTAAAAATTGCGTATCCACTAACTTTTAATGGATGATTTCTTGTACTGCATTTCTTCACATAATAGCCTTTCTTATTACCTAACCATTTGAAGTATGGCGTCATTCGTCTTTTATCGGCAACCTCATGCCTTTTCCTTTTTACTTCATCCTTACTCATAGGACGGACAACCTCTTTAAGCCACACAAGTATATCCTGAAGCTTTTCGTCTGAAATAGAATCAGAATCCTTTTCCCACCATTTCGTCCACTGTTCCCTCAAATACTTCACCGTATACTGTGCTTTCTTCCTGCCCATAGCCTTAAACCAATACGCCATGATCCACTTCTTTTCAGCATAAAAGTATATTTTGTTCTTCTTCCCTACTTTCTTGTTTGATGTTTCTTTTGTTTCCATTTCCTGTACTGTTTCATGTTCTCTGTTGTCTGCCATTATGCCGACCTCCTCTTTTATTTTTTGATGCTTTAATTATTTCTCCAAAGTCGTTCACAACGTCTTTGAAATCGCTATTTTATTAGTTGAGCCTATAAAGTAGCCCTGTGGCTCTCTATACGGCTCATACAGACATTTTCTCCTTTTACGCAAGGATTTTTACGTACATAAACTTAGGCATCAAAATAAGCCTCACAATCAATCCTATTACCTACTGACTGTGGGACTTATTTTGATGTCCAAATTGTATTCAGTTTTTTATATTAAGGCTCTTTTTGAATGCTGTTGTAAAAGTGAGGTAAATCTAGTTTACTCCATGCTAAAAATCCAGTAAAATCAAGGCTTCCGACCTACTTATTGTCTTACAAAACTGTAAGATGGATCTATCTTATGTAAGGAACTGTTAAGAAATAACTTTGCTTTTTGCGCAGATGTGAAGATTTTATTGCCCGTCAAAATATCCCATATCCGTCAAGTTTCAGGAACACCATTGCTGCCTTTATCAGTAAGCTTAGACTGATCACAAATAACAGAGATATCCGGCTCTATATAATTGTAATCATCCTCTGTATAGATATCTGCAGACCAATAAGTATCGTTTAACAGAATAAAATAATCAACTGTGATGCCAACACCACCGCGATCAACGCAATCGGGTACGTTGCTGCATACGCGGCCGCAATATCCTCCGTACCTGCCATATTGATCAGGGTTCCCAGCGCAGGCGTACTCGTCATACCACCGGTAAGCGATCCCAGGTTATTGAGCAGAGGCAGTTTCAATATATTCTTTGCCACGACAAAACCTATGACCATCGGAAGGATCGTCATGATCGCTCCATACAGGAAATAGACTGGTTCAAAGTATTGAACAAATTTCGCGCCGCCGGATACTCCTGCCCCGATCAGGAACAGCATCAGTCCCATCTCTCTGAGCATTTTCAGTGTAGAATTCTTTGGAACGATCGATATCTTTCCAATATGCCCATAGTGGCCAAATACAAGAGCCGTCAGAAGGCAGCCCCCTGTGGTGGTCAGTGAAAAGTTTTTATAGATCAGGCCTCCGATCAGGATTCCTACGATCGCCGCCAGGGAAAACGGGAAAAATCCAAATTCATCTACCTCAGTCAGGATCAGAGTATTCTTTTTGCGGCTTTCGCCTTCTTTTGCGGTGATCTTAGCCACTTCATCGTTCATATTTGCTTTCATGATCTTCGGAACAATCTGTACAAACAGCACAACACCGACTACACCAAACAAATAAGAGATTCCATATCCCACGGACACCAATGCTTCAAGGTCAGCTCCCACTGCTGCTTTCGACGCGGAAAATGCCGGTGTACTGGTCAATGCTCCGGAAAGCAGGCCTACCATAATCGCGCGGAACTGTTCATGATCCAGATCTGTAAAGTTCGCGCCAATGATAATACATGCCACACAGGTAACCGCTGCCGCAAGGATGATCACGACCCCCAGCAGGACATAGGATTTAAAATTCCGCTTCAGGTTTCCAAAAAAATTAGGTCCGGCAATAAAGCCGACGGAGGTCACGAAGAAGATCAATCCCATATTTTCCACAATCTTCAACGCGTCCGAAGCAAATGAGACATCACCTGCCATCAGGTTGTCCGACAATTTTGTATATAACAGACATCCATAGACTAAAGCAACAATAAATACTCCGGCAGTTCCAAGGTTGATCCCTTTTACGGTAATCTTACCGATCGCGTAACCAAGCGCGGCAATCGCAAAAACCGAGAATGTAAGAAATACTACAGCTTTTACTGACAATATCCCTCCAAATAACTCCATGTCTTATGACTCCCTTCTATAACATACAGAAAAACCGTCACCGGCGGCTTTTCTGTATATCATGTCATCCTCTATATCATTGTTTATGTTCTTCCAGATAAGCGGCACGTCCGCTCTCATACAGGTTATTTCCTTCACTGTCAATGATAACAACCAGCGGCATATCTTCTACATAAAGCTTTCTCAGCGCTTCTGCTCCCAGATCTTCATAAGCGATCAACTCTGCCTTTTTGATACATTTTGCAAGCAGTGCGCCTGCGCCGCCGATTGCTCCAAAATAAACACCGGAATATTTCTTCATTGCGTCAATCACTTCCGGAAGGCGTGCCCCCTTTCCGATCATACCACGCGCGCCTACGGACATCATAGTCGGCGCGTAGGCATCCATACGTCCGCTCGTTGTCGGTCCCGCGGAACCGATGACCTGTCCTGGTTTTGCCGGAGTCGGCCCTACATAATAGATCGTAGCATCTGTCGGATCAAAAGGAATTTTCTCTCCCTTTGCCAGCGCCTCGCACATCCGCTTATGGCCTGCGTCACGTGAAGTATAGATCGTCCCGGTCACAAGTACGCTGTCTCCCGCGTGCAGTGTCTTTGCAAGTTCCTCTTTCAATGGTAATGTAATCTTCTTTGCTGCCATCTTAGATCACCTCCGATTTGTGACGTGTTACATGGCAGTTGATATTTACTGCGCATGGCATGCCTGCTATATGAGTTGGCAATGTTTCAATATTTAGTCCGATCGCTGTTGTCTTTCCGCCAAAACCCTGCGGTCCGATTCCCAGCTTATTGATCTTCTCCAGCATCTCTTTTTCCAAATCCGCGTAAAATGGATCCGGATTTGAGGAATCAATCGGCCGCATCAAAGCTTTTTTCGCAAGAAGGGCAGCCTTGTCAAAGGTTCCGCCGATTCCAACACCGACTACCATAGGCGGGCACGGATTCGGTCCCGCGGTTTCTACCACTTCCAGGATAAAATCTTTGATCCCCTGCAGGCCATGGGAGGGCTTAAACATACGGATCTGGCTCATGTTCTCGCTTCCAAATCCCTTCGGCCCGACAGTAATCTTGATCTGCTCGCCCGGAACAATTTCCGTATAGAGCATGGCGGGAGTATTGTCTCCTGTGTTGCCCCGGCGCACAGGATCCTTTACTACAGATTTCCGGAGATATCCCTTGTCATATCCACGGCGCACACCCTCGTCAACAGCATCCGCAAGGTTGCCGCCTACCAGATGTACATCCTGCCCGATCTCTAAAAATACACATGCCATACCAGTATCCTGGCAGATCGGTACACACTCATTGTCCGCGATTTCAAAATTCTCAATAATATTATCAAGAATGCCCTTTGCGATTTCTCCGTCCTCACATGCACGGCAGTCCTTAATCGCGCATTTTACGTCTTCCGGAAGATGTTCATTTGCTTCGATACAAAGCTTTTCTACGACATCTGTAATCTTGCTTACATCTATCTCTCGCATAATTTTATCTCCTTACTTTTATATGCAGGCTCCGGCTTCTTTCCTTAGAAACCGGATACCTTTCAAATACTGTTTTATCGAATTATCTCTCGTGACGCGCGTATTTCGGAAGAAGCTTCGGAGATACCTCTCCTGTAGCCATGGAAGCGCCCTTTAATTCCTCGTCATAGCTTGCCACATGGTCAAGATTCATGGTACCAAGCTCTACCTCTTTTGCTTTTGCCGCTGCTTTCTTACCCGCGTTCCGGCCAAATACGATCACGTCAAGAAGAGAGTTGCCCATGAGTCTGTTTGTTCCGTGGATTCCGCCTGCTGCCTCTCCCGCGGCTAAGAGATTCGGAATGTTTTTCGCGAAACCTTCTCCGTCAATCTCAAGGCCGCCGTTCTGGTAATGCAGTGTCGGGTAAATCAGGATCGGAACTTTTCTCATATCGATCCCATATTTCATATACATACGGAACATTGCAGGGATCCTCTTTTCGATCGTTCCCTCGCCTCCGAGGATTTCGATCATCGGCGTATCAAGCCATACGCCCTTTTGTCCGTCAGGCGTCTCTACGCCGCGGCCTTCCCTGCATTCACGGATCACGCCTGAAGCGTTGACGTCACGTGTCTCCAGCGGATGAATATAAGCTTCCCCATTTGCGTTTACAAGCTGCGCGCCGACAGAACGAACCTTCTCAGTCACAAGGGCGCCGAGTATCTGTACCGGATAAGCTACGCCTGTCGGATGGTACTGGATGGAATCCTGGTAAAGCAGCGGCACTCCTGCCCTGTATCCCAGTATAAGCCCGTCTGCCGTTGCCCCGTAGTGGTTCGATGTCGGGAATCCCTGGTAATGCATTCTTCCCGCGCCGCCTGTCGCAATCACAACGGTCTTTGCTCTTGCGACGGAATAATCTCCTGTCTCCATATTGAGAAGAACCGCGCCTGCTGCCTGGCCTTTCTCATCTTTGATGATCTCTACCGCGGAGGTAAATTCTACTACCGGAATCTGAAGGTTCAATACTTCGTCACGAAGTGTACGCATGATCTCTGCTCCGGAATAGTCCTTACATGCATGCATTCTCTTTCTGGATGTACCGCCGCCGTGGGTTGTTACCATACGTCCGTCCGCGTCCTTGTCAAACATAACGCCCAGCTCATTCAGCCATTTGATCGCGTCAGGAGCTTCCATTACAAGACGCTTTACCAGTTCCGGCTTTGCGGCAAAATGGCCGCCGCCAAACGCGTCCAGATAGTGCTGTACCGGAGAATCATTTTCCTTATCCGCTGCCTGGATACCGCCTTCTGCCATCATCGTATTCGCGTCACCGATACGAAGTTTCGTTACGATCATAACATCCGCGCCCGCATTGTGCGCTTCGATCGCGCAGGAGGAACCGGCGCCGCCGCCGCCGATCACAAGTACATCTACGTCGTAATCCACTTTTGTAATATCGACCTTCTCCCTTACCAGACGGCTTGTAGAATGAAGCATCTCAGCCAGCTCAAGCGGAGCCTTCTGTCCTTTGTTAGGGCCTACTTTGATCTCCGCGAAGGCCTCCGGATTGTAATCCGGATGGAATTCCTTCAGGAGGGCATCTTTTTCGTCAGCAGTCAGACGTCTTGGCTCCGTAGACATACGTTGTGCTCTTGTAGCCTCTACCTTTTTGATGGATTCCATCATATTTTCTGGATATGGTGTATACATATTTGCGCCCCCCTATTTCTCAATCTCTCTTGTATTGTAAAGTTCCTGCATCTCTGTGATCGGCTTCTGCATGATCTGCTCAATCAGCCCGTCAAATTCACCCTTGTTGATCTCTTCCACACGGTTTTTCAGATGCTCACTTTCCGGAGCGATATATTTCCCGGTGAGACGTCTTGCCAGAAGACCTACCATCGGGTGAGAGATTCCTGCCGGGCATCTTACGGAGCAGCATCCGCAGCTTACACAGTCAAAGGATTCTTCCGCGCATTTTTCAAATTCGCCACGCTGTGCGTACGCGATATACTGCATCACGTTCAGATCCTGTGTACATGCCTTGGTACATGCGTTACATCCGATGCAGCTATAGATCTCCGGATACAGTTCCATCATGATCTGCTGGGTCGGCTTGATATCCTTGATCTCATAGGTTCTCTTATCTGTCGGGAAGAATGGGATGCTTGCTACATACATCCCCTCTTCTACCTGTGTCTGGCAGGCAAGGCATGTCTTTAATTCATTTTTTCCTTTGATCCTGTAGATTGTCGCGCATGCCCCGCAGAAACCATGACGGCAGCCACATCCTCTTTTCAGTGTATATCCGGCGTACTCCATCGCGGTCATGATCGTAAGTTCCGCAGGTACGCTGTACTTTTTACCGAAAAAATATACATTTACCATCTTTTCCATGTTATTCATGTCCTTTCTTTATTCGAATCCTAGTATTCATTCGGCAGCTCATCAATCTCGTCATACCGGAATACCGGGCCGTCTTTGCATACGTATTTGGAACCAATATTGCAGCGCCCGCATTTACCGACTCCGCATTTCATCCTGAGCTCCAATGTGGTATAGACCTGCTCCGAGGTAAACCCAAGCTCCTTCAGGCCCGCGAGCACGAACTTGATCATGATCGGCGGTCCGCACACAAGAGCTGTCTTGTCGGTATCAAATCCAAGCTCCTTCACATAATTCGGGACAAATCCCACATGGCCGTCCCAGCCTTCCTGCTCCCGGTCGATGGTCAGATATACGTTCACGCCTTCCGCCTTCATCCAGACTTCCTGAATCTCCTTTAACTGTACAAGATCCTCCGCGGAACGGGAACCGTAGACAATGTCCACCGTCCCGTAATTCGCCCGGTTATCCAGCACATAATTGATCACAGAACGAAGCGGCGCAAGACCGATACCACCCGCGATAAACAGAAGGTTCTTCCCCTTAAGCTCTGTCTCTACCGGAAAGGAATTGCCGTAAGGTCCGCGGACCGTGATCTCATCGCCTACCTCCAGGCTGTGGAGATAATCTGTCAGGATCCCGCATTTTTTAATACTGAATTCCTGATATTCTTTATTTGTCGGCGAAGAAGTAATGGAAAACATACCCTCGCTGATACCCGGCGCACAGACCATCGCGCACTGTCCCGGCATATGTTCAAAGAGCTTGCCGCCCTCCGGCGCGTTTACACGGAAGGTCTTAACATCCGGCGTCTCTTCCCGGATATCTGTGATCACGCCGATCTTCGGGATCAAAGTATCTAATGCATAGTTCTTATGACATGTACATTCACCCATTATTTTTCACCTCCCTGATTCTGAAATGCTTTTACTACCTTCACGATATTCAAAGCTGACGGACATTTTTCCACACAGCGTCCGCATCCTACGCAGGAGTACATTCCATCGTTATTCGCCGGATAGTATACCAGCTTGTGCATGAATCTCTGACGGAATCTCTGCATCTGGCTGGTACGGTTATTGCCGTGAGCCATCATCGTAAAGTCGGAATACATACAGGAATCCCAGCATCTATAACGGGAAACACTGTTTCCTGCGGTATAGTCCTTGATATCATAGCACTGGCAGGTCGGGCACACGAATGTACAGGTACCACATGCCAGACATGGTTTGTATAATTCTTCCCAGATCGGAGAATCGAATTTCTCCGACAATGCGTCGCCGTTCCATCCTTCTAAGGAAAGGTTCATATAGGGAAGCTTCTCCACAATATGATGGATCGCTTCTTTTTCTGCCTCTACAGCCGCCTCGTCCGCGTCTGTCAGCAGTTCCTTTACGGCTGTTGTCAACGCTTCGCCCTTTTCCGTCATAGGTTTCCAATACAGGTCTTCTCCGACCATCCAGGCAGCCACGTCTGATGCCGGCTGCGCCGCATCTACGCCGAATACCTTACAGAAGCAGGTTTCCTCCGGCTCATGGCATGCAAGGGCGACAATGGTTCCATGGTCTCTTCTTGCCGCGTAAAAGGTATCGATCGGATCCGCGAGGAATACTTTGTCCAATACTTCCAGACCTTTGACATCACAGGCTTTCATTCCAAATACGACAAAATCCTGCTCCTTCAAAGCCTGTGGCTCTACGGACATTTTCTTTCCTTCTTTTTTTACGGTGTAAAGTCCTTCACTTTGCGGGAAAAATGCATCTTTCGCTGATTTTACGGTCTTTAATGTATCCAGATCCACCTCCGCGTCCGCACTCCACGCCGCAAAGTTGGTCTGTCCGGCTGTTTTCACCGGAAGGTACAGTTCCTGGCTGTCCGCGATCATCTGGAATAATGCGGAAAGACTTGTCTTTGCTATCTTATACATACATTATCCCCTCTTTCCTACAATACTTGGTTCCGCGTCTCCAAACGTGTAGTTTGTAAGCGGTGCTTTTGAATCGGTATCTTCCCCTGCCTGATATTCACCGTATAATTCGTCAATATCTTTGATGAACTTCCGGTTGAACAGATGGAGCGGGATTCCCTGCGGGCATACACGGCTGCACTCTCCGCAGTCCGTACATCTTCCTGCCACATGGAAAGCGCGGATGATGTGGAACATTTTTTCCTCAAAGGAATCCACATTGGCTTTCTGGGAACTGTCGAACTTGTTGCTGTCAAATACACATTTACGGCAGCTGCAGGCCGGACATGCGTTTCTGCAGGCATTGCAACGGATGCATTTGCTCAGCTCGTTCTGGAAAAACGCAAATTTCTCCTCCGGGCTCATGGCTTCGATCCTTGCCACCTCAGCGAACCGTTCCCCGTCCTTTGTTTCTTTTGACTCGCCGATCAGTTCATCATAAACCATATGGTCCTTGCCTTTGCAGACATGGCATCTTTCCAGCATGGCATCCGCGTAAGCACAAGATTTTTCTCCATAGATAGTCTGGATCTTCAAAGTAACGGCCGCGTCTGTGATCTCCGCGCCCTCGATACTTTCAATCCCCTTGATCCCCTGCTTTTTTATCTTTTCAATATCCAGTTTTCCCTTGCATCCCACGCCTATGATATACGCTTTTTCTCTGTCTACGCGGTGTTCTTTGATCAACTGGTTAAAGCTGTATGTATCACATGGCTTTAAGCAAACAAGGGTTTTTCCTTCCAGCTTGGAAGCCTCGATCATATATTTGCTTAAGTTCGCCCCGCAGAATCCGTTGTATACAAAATCTTTCAGTGATTCCGCTGTCTCAAAGTAAGCCGGCTCCGGGTTATAAGGCAAGTCTCCGGCCTTCCAGCCGAGAACCCGTGCCACAGTTCCATCTGCCAGCAGTTCTTTTGCACGGTTGATTACTTCTTGCATCTTAAATCCCCCAATCTTACATTTTCGCCGAGAGAATAAATCTTCTCTACAAAGCTGTTCATTGTCTCAGAGAACTTCACACCCTCTGCCGCGGATACCCATTCTACACGTGTGCGGCCGTTCTCTACTCCGATAAAATCCAACATAGAAAACAACAATGTCATACGTCTTCTCGCGTAGTAATTACCGGTACTGTAGTGGCAGTCTCCCGGATGGCATCCACACATGATCACGCCGTCCGCGCCTTTTTCAAACGCCCTTAATATGAACATCGGATTCACACGGCAGGAACAGGGAACACGGATAATCTTTACATCAGCAGGATAAGACAGACGGCTGCTTCCTGCCAGGTCAGCTCCCGCGTAACTACACCAGTTACAGCAGAACGCTACAATTTTCGGTTTGAATTCTTTATTTTCTAACGACATATTGCATCCACCTCCGCTATAATCTGTCTATTTGAGAATCCCTGTAAGTCCATGGCTCCTGACGGACACGCAACGGTACAAGCGCCGCAGCCCTGGCAGAGCGCGTTATTGACTACTGCCACACGGCGGGTCTCACGGATACCGTGGTCGTTGACTTCTTTGTCCTCGTATGTGATCGCACCATACGGGCATACATTCTCACAGGTGGAACATCCATTACACAGCAGGATATCTGACTGAGCGGTACATGGATTGGTCAGCAATTTATCTTTCGCAAGCAGCCCGATCGCTTTCACGGCCGCCGCGCCTGCCTGTGCGACAGTCTCCGGAATATCCTTCGGTCCCTGGCATACGCCGGAGAGGAAGATACCGGCTGTCGGAGATTCTACCGGACGGAGTTTTGCGTGGGCTTCTGTCAGGAAGTTGTTGGTGTCAATACTTGCCGTCAGCATGGTCGCGATCTTACGCACATCCGGATTCGGCTCGATCGCTGTCGCGAGAACGACCATATCTGCCTCTTTCATGATCTGTCTGTTATCAAGCAGGTCTGACCCCTGAACTAACAGTTTACCGTCCGGCTGAGGAATGACCTTTCCTACCTGGCCCTTGATATAATTCACTCCATACTGCTCGACCGCTCTTCTGTAGAATTCGTCAAAGTTTTTGCCCGGTGTACGGACATCGATATAGAATACGGTCACATTCACATCCGGATATTTATCCCGGATCAGCATCGCATGCTTTGCGGTATACATACAGCAGATCTTGGAGCAGTACGGTTTTCCTCTGTCATCGGAGCACCGGCTTCCCACACACTGAATAAATACGATCTCTTTCGGCGCTTTTCCGTCAGAGAGACGCTCTAAATGCCCGTGGGTCGGTCCTGCCGCGTTCATCACACGCTCCAGCTCCAGGGATGTAATGACATCCTTGCTCTGGCTGTACGCATACTCATCATATTTGTCCAGATTGATGGTATCAAATCCGGTCGCTACCACGATCGCGCCATATTTCTCTGTTATGATTTCATCCTGCTGGTCATAGTCAATCGCCCCTGCCTGACATACCTTGGAACAGAGCCCGCATTTTCCTGTCTTGAATTTGATACAAGCCTCACGGTCGATCACCGGAACATTTGGGATCGCCTGCGCAAATGGGGTGTAGATCGCGCTTCTTGTATTCAGGCCGCGGTTAAATTCGCTTGGTGCCTTTTTGGACGGGCATTTCTCCTGGCATACGCCGCAGCCCGTACATTTATCCATATCGACACTTCTTGCCTTTTTACGGATATCTACGGTAAAGTCACCTACGAATCCGCTGACCTTCTCTACTTCGCTGTAGGTATAGATCTTGATCTTTTCATGGGCCGACGCTTCCACCATCTTCGGTGTCAGGATACACGCGGAACAGTCCAGTGTGGGGAATGTCTTGTCAAGCTGTGACATTCTTCCGCCGATACTTGGTGTTTTCTCTACAATATCCACTTCATAGCCTGCGTCCGCGATATCCAGAGCTGTCTGGATACCGGCGATACCGCCGCCGATCACAAGTGCCCTCTTGGTTACACGGCTCTCTCCCGGATGGAGAGGCGTGTTCAGGTTTACCTTCGCCACGGCTGCCCTCATCAGGATCACAGCTTTCTTGGTTCCCTCTTCCATATCCTTATGTATCCAGGAACAATGCTCACGGATGTTGGCGATCTCCACCATATATGGATTCAGGCCCGCACGCTCCGCCGCTTTTCTGAATGTAGTTTCATGCATACGCGGGGAACAGGAACATACCACAACCCCTGTCAGCCCTTTTTCATGGATAGCCGCCGCGATCTTCGCCTGTCCTGCTTCAGAACACATATACTGGTAGTCTTCGGCATGGACAACGCCCGGCTCCATCTGTGCCATCTCTACAACTTTTTTTACATCCACCGTCGCGGCAATATTACTTCCGCAATGGCAGACAAATACTCCTATCCTCTGCACGAAAGTCTCACCTCCTGTATCTTCTGAATGCACTGACTAATAACTGCTGCGGAAGTTCCGGATCCAGCAATTCCGGAATTTCGTTTGGTGACAGGTAATCCTGGTCTTTCTGACGTACTACGACCTGTCTTGCCGCGTCGATCAGTTTCCCCGGCTTCACGTCACGCGGGCATCTCTCCACGCAGGCAAAGCAGGAAAGACATTTCCAAAGGGACTTGGAATTGACCAGGCTTTCGATGTCTTCGTTGATCACATAGGATACAAACTGATGCGGCTTGATGTCCATCTCGTTGTAAGACGGGCAGGATGCAGAGCATTTTCCACATTTCATGCATTTCAGCGGATTGACGCCGCTGATCTCTTTGATCAGTTCCGCCTGTTTCTTTTCAGAACTCATTACTTCCGCACCTCCTCTTTAACTCCAAGAGCTTCTGCAAGCAGTTCCGTAAAGTAAACCACAGGAAGCTTCGCGCTGCTCTTATTCAGATTATACAGGCACAGCGGACAGGCCGTGATCAGCATCTCCGCGCCAAATCCTTCCGCACTCTCCATGATCTTCTCGCACATGTTTTTGGACAGATCCTTCTCTTTCAGAGAAATGTATCCGCCGCAGCACTCGTTGCGGTATGGATAGATCACCGGCTCCGCCCCGATCGCGCGGATAAAGTCCTCAATGATCTTCGGATTCTCCGGATCGTCAAATCCCAGCATATTACTTGGACGAAGGAGCAGACATCCGTAATAAGCACCGATTCTCTTACCCCTCAAAGGATTTGTCACCTTTTTCTTTAACTCGTCAAACCCAACTTTGTCACGAAGCACTTCTAAGAAATGGAGAACTTCTGTTTCACCTGCATAAGGTTCATCCAACTCCATGTAATTGTTTGCCCTCGTGCGGATGTCTTCCACATTCTTCATATCATCATTGACACGCTTGATCACATGATGACAGGCGGAACACAGTGTTACAAGGCTCTGTCCCTTTACTTTTGCCTCATTCAAAGCACGGACAGATGACAACTTGGTAGCGATCTCGTCAGTGCCAAGGGGATATACACCGCCGCAGCACTGCCAGTCTTCAATCTCTTCCAGTTCAAATCCCAGTGCTTTTGCCGAAGCCCTTGCATAAGCATCCAGATCCTTTGCCTTTGTTCTCAAAGTGCATCCCGGATAATAACTGTACTTCATATTTCTCGCTATCCTTTCTTTCATTTTTCTGACTTGTCACCAATTTTCTTTGAAAATTGATGACCTGCTTGCGCATCAGCGCAATTCCTTATTCTAACTCATTACAGCTCAATTTGAGCGATCACTGCCTTCAGCGCGTCAGCACTTACTTTCAGCTTTTCTACTTCTTCGTCGGTAAGCGTCATCGGGATCTTGCCATGAACCCCTTTGGGGCCGACCAGTGCCAGTGTACTCAGACATACATCTTCGATTCCATATTCTCCATGCATCATGGTAGATACGGTAGATATGGACTCAGAAGCAGACATCAGGATGCTGCATAACTTACATACCCCTCTGGTCACCGCATAGAAGGTAGCGCCCTTGTTCGCAATGATCTTACCACCGGATTTCTGCACGTAGGTAAGCATCGCTTCTTTATCTACTTTTTCAAATCCCGGCATCATATCACAGTAGTCGTCTACATTCACGCCCGCAATCCTTGCCGCTGACCACGGAATAAAGGACGTATCTCCATGCTCGCCAAATACATAGGCGTGAATATTTCTCTGTGCAACTTTGAAATGTTCGGAAAGGCCGCAGCGAAGACGTGCGGAATCCAGAATGGTGCCGGAACCAATGATCTGATTCTCCGGAATCCCTGAGATTTTTGTAAAGACATATGTCATAATATCTACCGGATTACTTACGATGATGTAAAGCGCGTTTGGCGCTGCCTTTACGATCTCCGGCGTGATCTGCTTTAAGATGTTGACGTTGGTCTGTGTGAGCTCAATTCTTGTCTGGCCAGGCTTACGGGCGATCCCTGATGTGATGATGACGATATCGGAATCCTTCGCGTCCTCATAATCACCCGCAACGATAGAAACAGGGTCTCTGAAGCATGTACCCTGCTCAATGTCCATGACCTCGCCTTCTACTTTTTCCTTGTTGATATCGATCATGACGATCTCAGACGCGATATCCTCTCCAGACAATGTGTACGCAATTGTTGAACCTACGCTTCCGGCTCCAATGATTGTGACTTTGCTGCTCATGTTTTTTCTCCTTTTAACTTATTGTTTTTTTCTGGTTACCTGCGACTATAAAGCAAATCCTGTCGTATTTTGCCCTCGCTTCCATTATAATAGCACATTGACAATAAATTAACAAGCTTTTTATACATAAATAATATACAATTTTTTCCTTCATTTTTTGTCTAATATTCTTTAATCACCTCCTCCAGATCATACATGTCCTTAAACCTTGTTAAATCCTCCTCATTTCTGATCAGCATCACCTCTTCAAATTTTCCTGTGTGTATATTTTTGAAACCTGCCACCTGCTCTCCGGTACAGATACTGCAGTGCAGGACAGCCTTCTGGTTTTCTCTGTCAAATTCCTTTTTGGCATGCTGCTTTTTCTGAAACAATTTTATCATCTGCTTCTACACCCTTCCTTATATTGAACCCCCAATTTTTCTGCATCAATCTCAAAAAACGACTCTTTTATTTATCGGATCTTTTTAAAATACTCTTCCAGGATCCCCTTGATATAATAATATCTTCTGGCGTAAGAATTCTCCACCCGGATCAGTTCAAATCCATGCTTCCTACAGATATTGGCCTTCTGCCTGTCCCGCTGCTTCACCAGTTCTTCCTCCTGGTGCTCCTTCCCGTCCAGCTCAATGGCAAGTATCGGCATCTCCCGGCCGCCATACTCCCTTTCATAGATCACAAAATCAAATCTTCCGTTATAGAACAGCCCGTCTCCTGTAATATTATCCTGAAACACCTGTGAGATCGCCACTTCCTTTTGGACACTGCACTTCCGGCCGTTATTGAGGATATTTCCAAGGGCATGGTTCAGGCTCACCAGAAAATCTTCCTCGATCTGTGTGCTGTAAGGCTTAATGCCAAGAGCCCGGGAATGCACTTCATCCGGTGTCACATGGCAGAGTCCTTTGCTGCTTACATAGCGCGCCAGTTCATACATATCGTCCTTCTCGGATTCGTCATGAAGGCGCCGCAGGTTCTTCGTACTGGAGAACAGGACCAACTTTTCCCGCGCCCGTGAGGTTGCCACATTGATCAGCTCCCGGTTATTTTTCAGCCACCCGTAGGTCTTCTCCGACGTCTGGTCCGTCAGGGCCGTGGAAAATAAAATAATATCCTTTTCGTCCCCCTGGAACGCATGGACGGTTCCGCATGATACATCCTGGATCCCCTGCTCTTTAAGCATCTGGCTGATGCATTCCTTTTGATTGGCAAAAGGTGTGATAATACCGATTTTTTTATCCCGGTTGTCCATCACATAGCGCACGACCTGTTCGGCTTCCCGGGGCGCCGCGTTTTTCAGGTCGGACTCGTTGCCCTTTACATCCACATAGACCAGGGGCTGTTCCGGTTTTACGCTGTTCTCGATTTTTAATCTGCTGTTATAATATTTCACATTGTTAAACTCAATGATCGATCTGCAGCAACGGTAATGGTGCCGCAGAAGAATCTCCTCGCTGACGGCATCATTTGCCAGAAAAGTTTTGTAAATGGAATTCTTCACATAATCATATTCCTGCGGGATCTGGTAACGCTGCTTGAGTATCTCATTATCTCTTTCATCCAGAAGTATGACCGGGTTCAACTGCTGCGGATCGCCCACCAGCAGCAGGTTCTTTCCGCGAATGACCGGAAGCAGGGATATCGCCGTACTGCACTGGCTGGCCTCATCCATGATCGTAAGGTCAAAATATGCCTCCGGCTTTCCAATCCTATGGGACGATATACAGGAGGTCGCGACGATCGGAAAAATGCGCAAGAACTTTTTTACATTTTCCGCTTCACTGAGATAACCGTGAAATGCTTTTACCTTCTCCTCTTCATCGTCAATGTCCAAAATATTACGTAGATCCTCGTTTTTCGGTTCACCCAGCCGCTTCAGATATTTGATCGATGTAAAATTCAGATACTTTTTGAATTCTACTTCATTATCATCCAGAAGGTCTAGTGCCTGTTCATTGGTAATTTCGCCTATTCTTTCCAGTTCCCTGCGTATTTCCTGAAGCTGCCGTCCCTGCAGGTCTGTCTGGAAGGTCAGGTGGCGGGTCGTATTGAGCAGGCATTCGATGGCTTCCTTCTTTTCCTGCAAAGCCAACGTCTCTTCATACTTTTTCAACAACTCTGTCAATTTCCTGGTACGGTTGATCTTGTTCCCTTTATTCTTTTCCAGCGTCCCCTCAAAAACAGGTTGTTTTTTCACCCGCTCATATTGCGCGCGGATTTCCAGTAGTGATTTTTTTACCAGATTCGTATTGCCCAGACGTATGACCGGAAACGGTATATTTTCTCCCTGCTTATATGGTATGTTTTGAAGCTTTTCCACTACCGAATCGATCGGATGGTTGTTGTAGGACGCCAGAAGTACCGTCTTTTCGTTAAAAAAAGCTGTAATGATCGTATTGATGATGGTATGCGATTTTCCGGTTCCGGGCGGCCCCTGGACATAAGTGACCGGATATTTTATGGCATTATGGATGGCCAGAAGCTGGTCCAGGTTCGCCCGGTGTTCCAGCAGTGCCAAGGGATAGTCTTTACGGCGCATCGGTTTGCTTGTAAGCTTTCCGAAAAATGCTTTGATAGGTTGTGTCTCCTCTCCTGTTTCCAGACTTTTTATGACAGCCTCATACTCTTTATTCAAATCTACTTTGATATCCCGCGCAAGGGCAATGATATAGGGACGGTCGTCCACTCCCTGTTTCAACGAATTGTAACGGGTGATCCGGTCTTTGACCAGTTCTTTTTTGCCGTCAAACTCCAAGAGCAGGTCATAATCCGCCGGATCCATATATTTTCTTATGCTTTCCTTTTCTCCGTTTACGGTAAACTCCCTACTGATCGTTACCTCTGTGTCCGGCTGTAGGACACGGCGCTTTACATCCAGATACAGCTTCCGGTATGCCAGGACATACAACGCTTCCCGCTGGCTGCTCCTCCCATTGACACGGATACTCAGTTCGTTCATGACCAGCTGCCGGAACCGCCAGTTTCTCTGCTTCTCCGGCCGGGTGCTTTCTTTCTGGAACTGGTGAACCAGTTGTTTGAATTGCGCTTGATCCAACGGGTATTCACCGTTTCGGAAAGAATCCCCGTCCAGATATTGGAGCAAAGAATAATCACACTGATAGGGCTGTGTATCCAGGCGGTTGCAGTCGATCAGATAATTCAGGATCTTTAGATTCACGGTTTGTCCGAAAAGAGGTTCATATTTTTCCGGATTCCGTTCCATGTCCGCGACAAGCTCCTGGTTGATCTTATAGGTAGATGCTTCTACCACCGCGGCTGACAGGATAGAATCTATATAAATAAAATCATACCGCTCCACCGTATGCATAGTTAGATGAAAGCCTTCCACACGGAGGCTTCTTGTCTTTACATTGATCCCCTGGACCGCGATCCAGTAATTGGTAATCTGTTCCTTTTGATTTTTATATTCTATGCTGAGCCATTTTCCCTCATGCACTGCCTTGAATATATTCTGAGCGATCTTGTTCATGCCGCCAGCTCCCGGATATCTAATCGCTGCTCAGAACAGCAAAGGACCCGATGGTCTCCTGTTCTGAATAGCCACACGTTTTTAGCTGGGAATATTGTACCACGCCTGTATTATTTTGAAAATACTTTTCCGGATCGGGTTTACACTTATTTTTCATTTTGGTACAATAAAAAATCATAGAAACGATATTTTCAAAAGGAAGGTGGGCATATGTCTGAAAAAGAGATGCTGCAAAAAAATGTCGAAGAATTCTCCAGATTGCAGGATTATATGGTAGATTGCGAAAAAGAGTCTAATGCCTATAAGAAGATGAAACGAAGATACATTGAGTTAAAAGTAATCCTGACAGCTTCGGGCGTCAGCCTGACGGAACTTGATTTCATAAAAGAATAATGTATCATCTTATAAAGGTGTAAAGTCCTTCTCAAATGACTTTACACCTTTTATCTTGCTATCTATTCATAACTATTTCATTGGGATGATCTCCTACATACCTTTTTCCATATTTATACGCTCTTAAAGATAAATAATCTGGAATCAAAATCGCCGTAGTCCGCGTCCGGATCCTCCACCTGGCAGGACAACGCGTCCGATGTGATCAGCCCTATGTTCATCAATTCATCTCCATAGTAGGTATTTCCGTTTTCCTGCTCCTGATAGCAAAGGTCCGGCTCCAGCCCCTGGAGACGGATGCGGGAATAAGGCAGATTCACTCCACAGAGTACCCGATACCAGCCTACGATCGCCTGTGTCTTCTCTTCATTTACGACCATCCAGCAGGTGATATTTCCCTCAAATGGGCTGGCAAGGCGGTAGAATGTACCGAACTGCAGAAGTTCTCTGTATTCCTTCATGAACGCGATCTGCTTTTTCACCTCTTCCTGTTCTTTTTCTGTCAGACGATTCAGGTCCAATTCGTATCCAAAGGTTCCGAAGCAGGCTACATTTGCCCGTGTATGCAGCGGTGTATTGCGGAATACCTGGTGGTTGGGCACGACCGATACATGACTTCCGATGCTGCTGACAGGATAGCAATATGTGGAGCCATATTGGATTTTTAAACGTTCTATCGCATCGGAATCATCGCTTGCCCAACCCTGGGGCGCATAATAAAGCATACCCGGATCAAACCGGCCGCCGCCGCTTGCACAGGACTCAAAGAGTACGTGCGGGAATTCTGAAGTCAGCCGCTCGTATAAATCGTAGACCCCTAATATGTAACGATGGAAGACTTCCCCCTGACGGTCAGCCGGAAGCGCCGCACAATAGCATTCCGTAATGCTCCGGTTCATGTCCCACTTGATGTAAGAAACCTTTGCCTCCCGCAGTATCTTTGCCATCATTTCATAAATGCAGTCCACGATCTCTTTGCGCGAAAAGTCCAGTACAAACTGATTACGCCCGTGAGACGCGCTCCGTCCAGGTGTTTCCAGTATCCAGTCCGGATGCGCGCGGTAAAGGTCGGAATCCTTATTCACCATCTCCGGCTCAAACCAGAGTCCGAATTTCATTCCCAGATCTTCGATACGCTGTGCCAGGCCGGTAATGCCGTTTGCCAGACGTGCCGGATTCGCTGCCCAGTCCCCCAGGCCGGCATGGTCGCTGCCGCGCTCACCGAACCATCCGTCGTCCAGTACAAACAATTCCACACCGCATTCCTTTGCCTTTGAGGCAATTTCTACCAGACGTTCTTCCGTAAAGTCAAAATATGTAGCCTCCCAGTTATTGTTCAGAACCGGTCTTGGGCGATCCCTCCAGTATCCTCTCGCCAGCCGTTTCTGATACAGCTTATGAAAGGTCTGGCTCATACGGTTCAGTCCGGCATCTGAATAGACCATCACGGCCTCCGGTGTCTGAAACGCTTCCTCAGGCTCCAGTTTCCAGTCAAAACCAATCGGATTGATACCAAGAAGCACTCTTGTCATATCGTGGGTATCCACCTCTGCCTGGGCAAGAAAATTTCCACTGTAGATCAGGCTGAAACCAATGGCCTCCCCCTGAAATTCATTCGTATCCGGACGCTTCAACACGATAAAAGGATTGTGTTCGTGAGAGGAATGCCCGCGTCTGCTGTCTACAGCCTGGATGCCCTGTTCCAGCTTCCGTACCTTCAAATGGCGCTCCCGTGCCCATGCGCCGGAAAACTGAAGCCACTCATAATCGCAGTCCGGCAGATCCATACACAGGCTCATGGCTGTTGTCAGATGTACATTTTGGCTGCCATGGTTGGTCAGCTTCGCGCTCCGCGCCACAATGCCTCCTCTGGCAAAAATCGTATAGAATAGCTCCAGCGTGATCTCCGTAACCGGATCCTTTAGAATAATCACCAGGGTTTCTGCCTCACTGTCTTCCTCGGTATAGGTAGCGGGAAGTCCGGCAAGTTTTGGTTTTCCGGCAAGGATGGCGTGGCTCTGATAGCGGAAATCGGACAGACGGCTGCCATTTTCCTGCAGCACCTCTACCGCAGGGCGGCGGAAATCCGTAGTCCCATATACACCATATTCCTGTCTCACATGCTCCAGTGAAAAAGATCTGTCCCCTTCAAAGACATAGGATGTCATGGGACGATAGCCAGTTTCCAAAAGATAAGAAAAATCTTCTTTATGGTGAATCCGTTTTCCAAAATACAACTGTCCCATATGCGCATTGGGAAGAACCATCATGATATAACTAATCTCGTTATTAAATAAATGAAAGGTATGTGTGCGTTGACTAAATTGTATGCTCATAGAACCCTCCTCCTGATATAATATGGTGTCCAGGGCAGCACAGGCAACAAGTCGTTACACCCGGGAATAAACCAGAGCAGAAGAACATCCGTCCGGTTTTATGCGTCACTTACAGATGCGCCTTCATAAAGGAAATGATCCCTTCTTCTACTTCATCTTTGATCTCCGCGTAATTGTGGATCTCATGCCGGTAACCGGAATATACCTTCGTATCCACGGTATGTCCTGTCTCATACAGCCAGTTGGTCACCTCATAGACACCCTTCGCGTACTGCCCCACCGGATCCTGGTCGCCGGCAATATTATAGATCGGGAGTTCCTTCGGAACCTTCTTTGCCCATTCCTTTCCGGTGATGACCTGCATCATTTGCACAAAATAGAGCAATGACTGGTTCAGTGTCGGTTTTGTAAAGGCGTCAAAGGGATCCTCCGCATGATCCTTCTGTACATAGGGGTCCGAGCAGATCCATTCATTTCCTATCTTGATCTCCCCACACCGTTCACACATCCAGCCCATCAGATTTCCCGCGAATGCCGGATCGGATTCTTTTCCTTTTCCGTCCGCCACAGCCTGCTCCAGCTCCTTTGCCGCTTCATCCGCTCCCGGGAACACACCTGATGTCCCGCAGATGGTCACGCCTGAGAGTTCCGCGCCGTATTTCGCAATATAATCTCTTGCGATAAAGGAACCCATGCTGTGTCCAAAGAGGAAATAAGGAAGCCCCGGATATTTCTCACATACCAGTTCTTTCAACTTATGTTCATCCTCCATCATAGTATGGCAGCCTTTGTCTCCCCAGTCGCCCCATGTGTCACTCTCCAGCGCGGTCTTTCCATGTCCTACATGGTCGTCTGCGGCAACGATAAATCCTGCGTCCATAAATTTTACGATCATGTGCAGATATCTTCTGGAATGCTCCCCATAGCCGTGGATCACCTGGACGATCCCTTTCGGCTTAGCCGCCGGAACATAAATCCATCCATACACCTCGTCCCGCTCGTTGAATGACTGAAACTTCACTTCGTGTAACATGTTATGTACCTCCTTTTTTATAGTATCAAAAATCCGTAGAACACCTTTTTACAATTTCACAGGGCACCTTGTGGTCCTGCTCTACATCTGTTTTCCCTCCAAGCACTTCCAGCATCCGGTCGATTGCGTCATTGCAGAGCTGCTTTACCTTGTTATCCACTGAAGTCAGCTCCGGCTCACAGCAGACTGCTATCGTGGAATTATTGTATCCCGCCACACTAAGCTCCTCCGGCACGGCCACCCCCTTTGCCCGGGCATATTTCAACGCGCCTACGGCCAGGCTGTCATTACAGGCAAATATACTATCGAACTTTAACGTCCGGTGTGCCAGAAGCATTTCTTTTACATAGTACACTTTATTCGGGATAAGGCCTGCCGAGTTTTCTGAAAACGGCCTTTCTTCGGACGGATCTGCTTCAAATGGACGGACATAATATTTCAGTTCCCCGAGGATAGGATATCCCGCGTCAGACAATGCGTTCTCATATCCCTCCAGCTTCTGCCGCGCGCTGTAGGTCCGGGAATCGTACAAAAACAGAATTCTCTTTTTCCCCCGGCGGATCAATGCCTGTGTCACATCATACGCCCCCTGCCTGTCATCCCCATAGGAGCAGTAGATATTTTCTCCCTTCACATATCCATTGATGATGAATACCGGTACCTGCTGTGCCGCCGCCTGAATATATTCCGTTTCTTCCGGATTTTTTCCCGATCCCGCGTAAATAGAACCTACCAGGATCAGTGTATCGATCCGCTTGGACAACAGGAGCTTTGCATGATGCTCGATCGCGTTCTTCTGACTTCCGCTGCAGCCAAGGATACAGTCGTACCCATATTCGTGCAGACGCTTCTCCAGATAGGAAACCGCCTCTGCCATATACTGGTCTGATATATCCGGACAGAGAATCCCGATCGTTTTCATGGAATTCAATCCCAAACCTCTTGCAAATACATTCGGCGTGTATTCTGATTCTTCAATCACTGCCAGAACCTTCTGTTTTGTCTTTTCACTGACACGCGGGCTTCCATTAACCACCCTGGATACGGTAGCAATAGAAACACCGGACAATTTCGCAATGTCGTAAATATTCATCCTGTAAGTCCTTTCACTTTGGAAGCCTTTGATACTGTAAATTCTATAGCATTTTCCATGAAAATGCAAACCTTTATTAAAAAATATTTGTTGTTTTGTATAATTTTTTTCAGTAATTTCCCATTTTCTATTGACTATTATATCCTTTTGTAGTATCTTTTATGTAAGCGCTTACATCATATGTAAAAACGAACCAACCGTAACCCTGAAAACTATCGACAAGAAAGGAACTATTATGAAGGAATTTATTAAAATCCATCCGCAGGACAATGTGGCTGTTGCTCTGTGCCCTCTTTCCGCGGGCCGGACTCTCACCGTAGATTCGCGGGAAATTGTACTTGCTGAAGAGATCCCGCAGGGACACAAGTTCTCTTTAACAGCAATTCCAAAAGACAGCCAGGTCATCAAGTACGGAAGTCCTATAGGTTATACCAAAGAGTCTGTCGCGGCAGGTGCCTGGATCCATACCCACAATCTACGTACCGGCCTTGGAGATATACTTTCTTACACCTATGACCCTCAGGCTTCACCGATTACTTCTTCTGCTCCTGTTTCTTTCCAGGGATACCGGAGAGCCGATGGAAAGGTCGGAGTCCGCAATAATATCTGGATCATTCCAACCGTAGGCTGTGTCAACAACGTAGCAACCGTCATTGAAAGACAAGCACAACAGTATCTCACGGAAAATATAGATGAAATCTCTGCTTTCCCGCATCCCTATGGTTGTTCCCAGATGGGAGATGACCAGGAACATACCCGCCGGATCCTTGCTGACCTGATCCGGCATCCCAATGCCGGCGGCGTATTGGTACTGGGCCTTGGATGCGAAAATAGCAATATCGAAGAATTAAAAAAATATATCGGAGAATATGACCCACATCGTGTCCGCTTCCTTGTATGTCAGGAATCGGAAGATGAGATCGCGGACGCGCTTGACATCATCCGTGAGCTTGCAGAGTATGCCGGACAATTCCAGCGGGAACCCATCTCCTGCAGCGAACTTGTCATCGGAATGAAATGCGGCGGATCCGATGGCCTGTCCGGTATCACTGCTAATCCTGTTGTAGGGGCATTTTCAGACCTGCTCATTTCCAAGGGGGGCACTACCGTTCTTACGGAAGTTCCGGAAATGTTCGGCGCGGAAACCCAGCTTATGAACCGTTGTGAAACAGAAGAGCTATTCCATAAAACAGTTGACCTGATCAATGATTTCAAAGAATATTTTAAAAGCCATAATCAGACTATTTATGAGAATCCCTCTCCGGGTAATAAAAAGGGGGGCATCTCAACCCTGGAAGATAAATCTCTGGGGTGTACTCAGAAGTCCGGCAGCGCTCCTGTGCAAGGCGTGCTGTCTTACGGTGAAACAATTCATGACAAAGGGCTGCACTTATTAAGCGCTCCCGGAAATGACCTGGTTGCTTCAACAGCGCTGGCAGCCTCCGGCGCGCATATCGTACTTTTTACCACCGGCCGGGGCACACCTTTTGCCTGCCCGGTACCCACAATGAAGATTTCCACCAACTCCACATTGTACGATCGGAAATCCAACTGGATCGATTTCAACTGTGGAACTATGGTGGACGGCACCCCGCTGACGGACCTGGCAGAACAGCTTTTTGATAAAGTCATCCGGACAGCTTCCGGAGAAAAAGTAAAATCCGAGGAAGCCGGATTCCACGATTTCGCGATCTTCAAACAAGGAGTTACTCTGTAAGGCCAAAAAAATTCGTCTTACAACCCATGCATTTATCTTGATCAGAAAAATAGAAAGGATTTGTTATGAATAAATTAAGCTATCAGACTTTAAAAGATTTGAACTATGACGGCTATCTGCTTCCGGAAGCTCCGGAGCGGGTGCTGCAATTTGGAGAAGGCAATTTTCTCCGTGCTTTTGTAGATTATTTTATTGATATACTCAACGAAAAAACTTGTTTTAATTCTAAAGTAGTCCTGTGCCAGCCTATCGCGCCGGGACTCGCGGACATGATCAATGAACAGGAAGGACTCTATACATTATATCTCCGAGGTTTTCAGAATGGACAGAAGGTAAATAAGAAACGGATCATTTCCTGTGTCAGCAGATGCCTGAATCCATACAAGGATTTTGACGCGTTGCTTGCATGTGCTGAAAATCCGGATCTAAGATATATCGCATGCAATACTACTGAAGCCGGAATTGTCTATGACCCGTCCTGCCAGTTCGCGGACGCTCCCGCGGACAGCTATCCGGGCAAGCTGACACAGCTTTTGTACCGCCGCTTCCAGGTCTTTGGAAAAGAGGCCGGAAAAGGCTTTGTCATTCTTTCCTGCGAGCTGATCGATAATAATGGAAAGGAACTGGAAAAATGCGTCCTGCAATATGCGGAACAATGGGAGCTTGGAGCGGATTTCACAGCCTGGATCAAAGAGGAAAATATTTTCTGCTCGACTCTGGTAGACCGTATTGTGACCGGATATCCTCGTTCGGAAGCGGACGCGATCAATGAAGAGAACGGTTATATTGACCAGTTGATCGATACCGGAGAAATCTTTGGTTTCTGGGTGATCGAGGGACCGGATGCTTTGAAGAAAGAGCTTCCTTTTGAAGAAGCCGGGCTTCCGGTACTGATCACAGATGACCACAAGCCGTATAAACAGCGCAAGGTCCGCATCCTGAACGGCGCTCATACTTCTTTTGTGCTGGGAGCGTATCTGGCAGGCCAGAATATCGTGCGTGACTGCATGAATGATGAAGTGATCCAAAAGTTTATGAACAAAACCATTTATGAAGAGATCATCCCGACACTGACGCTTCCCAAGGAGGAGCTGGAAGACTTTGCCGCGTCTGTGACAGAACGGTTTAAAAATCCATTTATTGACCATGCCCTGCTTGCGATCTCTCTAAATTCCACCTCAAAATGGAAAGCAAGAGTACTGCCGTCACTGAAAGGATATCTGGAAAAGAAAGGGACTCTCCCCGCATGTATAACCGCTTCCTTTGCGTTTTATATCGCGTTTTTCAACGGCGACCATCTGACCGAAGATGCCCTGATCGGTCTTCGTGGAAAGGAAGAATATCCTATCAAGGATGACCGCTTTGTACTGGAATTCTTTGAAGCGCATAAGAATGATACGGCTGCTGACCTGGCTCATGCCGTGTGTACCAATGAAAGGTTCTGGGGCGAGGATCTGAGCAGGCTGGAAGGCTTTGAAGCTGCTGTTGCCGGATATCTGGAAGATATTCGTACACAGGGCGCTTACGAAGTGATGAAGCATTGTCTGGCAGTTTCTTAAACTGCCCGTGATTCATTGGAACTGTTTGCTTGATCGAGTGGGAGGTAGGGGATTCGTTCACCTACCTCCCGCTCACACTATATTGCGCATAATCCTTTTACTCTGTTCGTGTCACCAAAAAGTTGTTGAAAAGTTAAAGGGGGGTGTATAATATATATATTGGGATGTTATGTGTTGCTGCAAATCGAACGTGTGGCTCTTCAGATGGCATTAGTTATAAAGACTGTTGGCAATGCCGGCAGAAAAACATACACGATTCGTATGTTCAGTGCCGTCGGCGGCAGCAGCTAATATTAAGTATTAAGAATCATCTGAATCGATAGATTATCCGTTCCGGGATACAGGTGACTTGAGGTGGAATACATTATGGAGAAAGAAAAGATCAGTTTAAAAACGATGTTGGCCATACTGCTTGTGGTACTTGTCATGGGAGGCGCTTTTTTGGCTGTTTACCATTTCACGACCAATATCATCGTGTCCTACAATGTGGATACCATGATGGAGATCAACAGACATGACAATACGGCAATCGACTCCCTGGTCAGTATTCGTGTTTCGGAATTGGAGAGCGCCGCGAGCGCCGTCAGGCAGGCAAAACCGCAGACGCAGGCAGAACTGTACGATTGCCTTGCGCAGGCGAATACGCAGATTGCGAGCAGACGTGTCATGCTGATCGATACGGAGGGCAATATCTATTCCAGCAGCGGAGTCACGACCGTCGATGAAGGAATGAGGAATCTGGCAGAGCAGAATCCGGATGGATTTGTTTCCCGGTATGATTCCGCCGGATTCGGAGGCCTGGTGGCAGAAGGCCGACGGGAGCTTCTCATGTTCGGATGTCCAGTCAGAGATTTCTCAGTGGACGGCCATACCATGTGCTACGCACTGGCCGATTATAATCTGGGCCTGTTCGAAAATGAACTGAAGATCGACAGCTTCGGCGGAAAGGGATACAGCATTGTACTGGATCAGGACGGGTACTACATCATATCTCCCGAGGCGGTATCGACCCTGCAATCCAAACAGAGCTTTTTTGAAAGATATTCGGATATCATGCCGGCCGGATTCGAAAGCATAGAGGAGTTTTATTCGGCGATTGCGGATGGCGAGGTGCAGACCACGTTTACGCAGGATGGACAGACCTATATCCTTGTGGCTTCTTCGATACCGAGTTATGGCTGGAAGCTGATTTCCATCTGCCCCAAAGGAACCTTCCAGAAGCTCTCGAATCAGGTGACGCTGGTATTTTCCATTCTGGCGGCAGTCATGATCATCGCGATGGCGATTGCGTTGTTCCTGATTCTCCGAAACAGAACTCAGAGGGAAAAGGCCCGCGTGGACGAAGCCCATCGGAAGGAACTGGCCCAGGCCCTGACCATGGCCCAGTCTGCCAGCCGGGCCAAGACCACCTTCTTAAATAACATGTCCCATGACATCCGTACCCCGATGAATGCCATCATCGGTTTCACCGGACTGGCCCAGACCCATCTGGGTGAAACAGAACTGGTGGGAGAATATCTCGGGAAGATTGCCAAGTCTTCCGAACATCTTCTGAGCCTGATCAATGATGTACTGGATATGTCGAGGATCGAATCCGGCAAGGTGAAGATCAATGAAGCTGTCACGGATCTTTCGGAGGTCATGCATTCCCTGCGGGATATCTTACAGGCTGATGTGAATAAGAAGCAGCTGGACTTCTTTATGGATACGGTCAACGTTTCCGATGAGATGGTGCTCTGCGACAAGCTGCGGCTGAATCAGGTTCTTTTAAACATCATGTCCAATGCCATCAAATACACCCGTCCCGGCGGAACCATTTCCATGAGGGTCAGCCAACTGAAAGCTGCAAACGGTGTGGGGACCTATGAATTCCGGGTCAAGGACAACGGAATCGGCATGAGTAAGGAGTTCGCGGATGTGATCTTCGAGGCCTTTACCCGGGCGGAGACCTCTACTGTCAGCGGAATCCAGGGAACCGGCCTCGGTATGGCCATCACCAAGAATATCGTGGACATGATGGGCGGTACCATCGAGGTAAAGTCCGAGCTCAACAAGGGAACCGAAGTGATCGTAACTGTCGATTTCAGGATTTCCGGAGAGCACAGGGACATTGAAGTATTCCATGACCTGGAGGGCTTCCGTGCTCTGGTGGTGGACGATGACATGAATTCCTGCCAGAGCGAAGCGGATATGCTCAGACAGATCGGCATGCGCCCGGAGTGGTGCATGTACGGCAAGGAAGCGGTGGCCAGAACGGAAGAGGCGGTCCGCATCGGAGACGGATTCTCGGTCTACATCATCGACTGGCTGATGCCGGACATGAACGGTATTGAGACCACCAGACGGATCCGCAAGGTGGTCAGGGATGATATTCCAATCATTATCCTGACCGCGTACGACTGGACAGATATCGAAGCGGAGGCCAGAGAGGCCGGAGTTACCGCGTTTATGGCGAAGCCCATGTTCCCCTCGGATCTTCATAAGACGCTCATGCGCTGCGTTAGACCGGAAGACATAGAGGAGAGCAGGGACAGTCATTCCGATGAGGAGGAGCTGATCGGAAAACGAATCCTTCTGACGGAGGATAACGAAATCAACCGGGAGATCGCGGAGGAGATCCTGACGGAGGCAGGTCTTCTTGTGGAAGCGGCAGAAAACGGACAGATTGCCTGTGACATGCTTCTTGAGAAAGGTCCCGGATATTATGATCTGATCCTTATGGATATTCAGATGCCGGTCATGGATGGCTATGCGGCAACGAGGAACATCCGTGCATTTGCAGATCAAAAACTGGCACAGATCCCGATCATAGCCATGACAGCCAATGCGTTTGAGGAAGACAAAAAGCTGGCCAAAGATGCCGGAATGAATGCCCACATTGCGAAACCCATTGACCTGAGTGTTCTGTTTGAAACACTCAAAGATATTTTATGCGAGGAGGGAGTATCATGAAAAAGAGATTACCTGGAATGATCCTGGCAGGCGCGATGGCAGTGTCTTTGCTTTCAGGTTGCGGTGGGGCCGCCGCCACGGCAAAGAAGGAGGTAACCATCACCGTGAAGGTGCCTGCCCTTACGATGTCGGCCGTTGCCGATCCGGAGATCACCATCGCATATGAGTTCCTGACAAAGGCGGCAGAGGATTTTCATACACAGTATCAGGATGCGAATGTGACAGTCAATGTGATCGAGTTTGCCCAGGAGGATGAGACCAAGGCGATCCCCGATACGCTGGGAACGGATCAGGCGCCGGACGTGGTTTATGCCGGATATTTCAATATCAGTATCTATATTCACACCGGCTATGTGGTGCCCGTCGATGACATCATCACGGATGAGATCCGCAGCGACATCGACCAGAGCTGGTGGGATAGTTCCTCCCTAAACGGAAAGACCTATATGTTGCCGTTTCTGGGGCTGGAAAATGTCCTCAGCTATAACAAAAAGATGTTTCTGGATGCCGGGCTGGAAAAATATGTCAGCGACAACGGGGAGGTTCAGAACTGGTCCGTTGATGAGTGGAACGAGATCCTGACTGCTCTTCGCGCTTCTCTGCCTGCGGAAGCATATCCGATGATGATGTATGCCGGAGACAATCAGGGCGATACCCATATTATGACCCTGCTTCGCATGTTTGGATGTGAATTCTTTGATGCGGACGGACACTTCAACATTGAATCACCGGAAGGTCTGCAGGCCCTTCAGTGGATCCGCGACGGTCTGGAAGCCGGATGGTTCCCGCAGAACGCGGAGAATCTGGTTTCCAACGATGCTTACAACCAGTTCATTATGGGTAATCTGGCGATCTGCTTCTGCAATTCGGCGTTGGAATCCAATTATGCGAATGCAGTCGGAGGAGCGGAAAATTACGGCTTTGTGAACTTTCCTTCGGTAAACGGAACCGGAAATAATACAACCTTTATCACCGGCTTCCAGGTGTATGACAACGGCGATGCCGACAAGCTTGCTGCCGCCAAAGCCTTTGTAAAGTATATCTACGAGAGCGATTATCTGGACTACTGTGCAGGCGGACTTCCGGCCAGCAAGAAGACCGCCGCGAAATATGCGGCAAAGCTTGCCGGCATCCAAAAGTACATCAATGTCTCCAGCTGCAACGTGAACTTCACTGGCAACCAGCCCAACTGGCGTGGTGTGCGCGCGGCATTCTACCCGCATATGCAGGAGCTTCTGTACGGAGAGAAGGATATCGAGACAATTGCAAAGGAACTGGATGCAGACTGCAATGCTGCCATCGACGAAGGATATGCAAACTCAACGCTGCATGAATAAAGACAACTTGCAAAATTGCAGCTACCAGATTTAAACTGAAAATGTGAGCCCGATATGGCAGTAGGGGATCTGCGTGGGTACGCTACTTGGTTATACCGAAAACCTCATAAGAGATCGATAAGACGCTGTTTCTTATGAGGTTTTTCGGTATAATTTCTAAGGGAATAAAGCTAAACGCATAGCCCATGATCACCACAACGGCTGCCAAACCATACATAACAGCAGTTTTTGGAGAGTGTGCTTTTCTCATGACACTCTCCTTATATCAGCAAATACTGGAATGCATTGAACAGGTATCCGACAATGATAATCCCAAGGGCACATATCCCTACAAAAAGTCCCAGCAGTTTCGGTTTGACTGCTTTGCGCAACATAATGATGGAAGGCAGGCTTAGTGTTGTAACAGCCATCATAAAACTGAGAATCGTGCCAAGCTGTGCACCCTTTGCCAGCAGTGCTTCCGCAACGGGAATTGTGCCGAAAATATCCGCATACATAGGCACACCTACCAAAACCGCCAGAATCACACCGAACGGATTATTGCTACCAAGAACCGTCTGTATCCAGCTTTCAGGGATCCAATTGTGGATGACGGCCCCAATTCCCACGCCGATCAGAATATAAGGAAACACTTTCTTAAATGTTTCAACAACCTGCTCCCTGGCAAATACCAGGCTGCTGAGGTCAACCATCGGAGAGGAAATCAAAAAGGAAAAGGTCACGCCAAGAGGCAGGCCGGCGCTCGTAAACCCAATGAACAGCGGGATTGACGAGCAGGAACAGAACGGTGTTACCGTACCAAGCAGGACGGCGATAATGTTTGCACAAATCCCATGAAACCTCCCCAGAATTTTCTTACTTCGTTCTGGCGGGAAGTAACTTTGGATATAAGAAATCATAAAAATCAGGAAACAGAGCAGTACTGTGATTTATATAAATTTTTGAAAGATTCAACTCTATTCCTTACAGATTTCCACACACAGAAAAAGCGGCCGGAGGCATCTGGCACAAACCTGATGCCCCCGGCCGTCTCCATATCTGCATCGATGGAACCGCAGTCCGCCAGGGCGTATTGTGTTTGCTTCTATTAGACTGTCTGTTATTTCGGTCAATTCTTTATACGAAAACTTACAAATGAGGCTGTTGTACAAAGGCATAGATCAGCAATCCATAATGCGGTATAACTAAGCGATGTGTTAACAAGGATACCTCCTAACCACGCACTTGCAAATGCTCCTATCTGATGTCCAATACAGAGTGCGCCGTACAGTACGGCCATTTTCGCAAGCCCTACCTTTTGGCTTATGATACCCATAGTTGGCGGTACTGTCGAATCACCTGTCAATCCTAATGCTGCCGTAGCGATAAATGCAAACGGAACGGATTTAGGCAGAAAGATAAATGCAACAGCAATCAGAATACGAATCCCATATACCGAACCAAGCACATTTTTCATATGGAAATACTGTCCTAAAAATCCAGTTGTCAAGCAGCTCGTTTGTTATTTATAAAATATAGCGCAGAAAATTTCTGCAAAATCGAAAAACAGAGCAGTTCCCTCATCCGGAAAAAGTCTCAAAAAGCAAAAAAATAAAACCGCAGAATCCGTGAAAAGGCTTATTTCCACGCATTTCTGCGGTTTTTCATTGTATCAATTAAAATATCCAAAGTTAAGAAAGAACCTTTTCAGAGGTTCTTTCTTAAGTTTGGGTATAATTGGGAGTAAAATAGTCGGCAGCTCAATA
>CAZFXM010000037.1:0-33478 GCA_964523125.1 uncultured Clostridium sp.
AACATTTTTCATTTTACCTATTGACATTTCTTAGCTGGACTTCTGTATAACTGCTTTTATTGTACCAGATTTGACACACTGAGTACAAGCCCCATTTCCAACAACAGGAAAAGCACGGAAGTTCCGCCATAACTGATGAATGGAAGCGTAATACCGGTATTGGGGATCGTATTCGTCACAACAGCAATATTCAAGATCACCTGGATCATCATATGCGCCATCGCTCCGGAGGCAATCAATGCCCCCAGGAGATCCTTTGCCCGTGTAGCAATTACAAAAAATCGCCAGATCAGGATCAAAAACAATAATACAATAAAACTTGCCCCTACCAGTCCCAGTTCCTCACAAATAATAGAAAAAATCATGTCATTCTGTGCCTCTGGAAGGAAACCCAGTTTTTGCACACTCTCTCCCAGGCCTCTGCCGAACAGCCCACCGGAGCCGATGGCATACAGTCCCTGAAGTGTCTGATACCCTTTTTCATACTGCTCCGGGTTTCTCCAGATTGCCAGCCGTTCCAGCCGGTAACTTTCCAAGGCCAGAAACACTCCCATAAATCCCACTGCCGCGACAGCCATGGCTATAAACTGCACATACTTCGGACTGGCCACAAAGATCAAAACTGCCGCAATTCCCAAAATGATGATCGCGGTGCTCAGGTTGCTGGCTCCTACCAACGCTACGATTGGGATTACCGGAAGCATCACCCGGATTAAGGTTGTAAATTTTCCCATCACCTTTACATGCTTCGTCACCAGGCAGGCCAGAAAAAGAATGACCGCCACCTTTGCAAATTCAGAGGGCTGGAATGAAACAGGGCCCAAAGACAGCCATCTTTTGGACCCATTATACTCATCTCCTACAAATATGACCGCAACAGATAAAAGCACTGCTGTCAGGTAACCCAGGTTTGCCAGAGGCACCCATTTATGATAATCAATCCCGGCAACAAAAAACATCCCGGCCAGTCCCAGCGCTGTTGCGAATCCCTGTTTTTTCAAATAGTAAAAAGAATCATGGAACTTGACCTGCCCGTTATAGGAACTGGTGCTGTAAAGGAGCACCAGTCCGATCACTACCAGAAGAAGAACTACTGTCAGCATCGTATAATCATACCGCCGCCTGCCTTGCTTTCCGGAATTAGCTTCCACGTCAGAATACCTGGGCATACAAATCCACTCCTCAAATCCAAAATTCAAATAACAAATCAGGACACTCTGAATTGCTCTACGATTTCTTTGAATTTATCTCCCCGTTCTTCATAATTTTTAAACATCCCCCAACTTGCGCAGGCAGGGGACAACAGTACCGCGTCACCCGGTAACGCGTATCTCGCGCAGGTTTTTACAGCTTCCTCAAAGGTATCTACCAGGATCGTCTCTTCAAAACCAAGCTTGTGGGCCGTAGACGCGATCTTCTCCGAGGTCTGACCGAGAAGTACCAGCTTTTTGACCTTTCCGTCAAAGGCACGGATCCATTCTTCATAGGAAGAATTCTTGTCAAATCCTCCTCCTATAAGAAGAGTCGGACGATTCATTGCCTGGATGCCGCGGATCGCGGCATCCGGATTGGTCGCTTTTGAATCATTATAATAAGCCACACCATCCACTTCTGCCACAAACTCAATCCGATGCTCCACCCCTTTGAATTTCTTCACAGTCTTCCGGATGATTTCTACAGGCACCCCATATGCCACTGACATAGCGGCAGCCGCCATTACATTTTCATAATTATGGATGCCTAGAAGCTGTAACTCATCTGTACGGCAAATCTGTACTGCTTCTTTATCTCGATAAATGATTCTACCGTTATCCAGATAAATCCCTCTTTCCAGTTTACGCTTGCTGCTGAAATATAGAACCTGAGACGCTGTATTTTCTCCAAATTTTCTGGTCACTTCGTCTTCATAATTCAGGACACATGTATGCTGTTCCGTCTGATTCCGGAAAATGTTTTTCTTTGCTTCAATATAAGCTTCCATCGTATGATGACGGTTCAGATGATCCGGCGTAATATTCAACACTGCGCTGACTACCGGACAAAAGGTATGTATCGTCTCTAGCTGAAAGCTGCTCATCTCCGCCACGATCACAGACTCCGGCTTCGTCTCATAAGCCACACAGGCATAGGGATTCCCAATATTACCTACCACATACACGCTTTGTTTATAATTCTTCATGATCTCGCCAAGCAACGAGGTCGTGGTTGTCTTTCCATTCGTGCCGGTAATGGCAAGTACATCTCCATGCCCATATACATAGGCCAGCTCAACTTCCCCCCAAATCGGGATCTGCATATCCTGCATCTGCTTTACTACAGGCAGGTCTAACGGAACACCCGGACTGATCACCACCAGCGCCAGAGAATCCAACTCTTCCTCTGGAAAATCTCCCAGGATTACCTGTACTCGTTCGGACATCTCTCCTGCTGTTTTGGACGCGGCACACACACTTTCCACGCCATCCAGCAATTCTGCCCGAAGCATCATCCCGTCCAGAGCAGAATTGCCGTCATAAAGGATCACTTCCGCACCTTCCCGAAGCAACAACTGTCCTGCCGCCACACCACTGATTCCCGAACCAAATACCAATACTTTTTTTCCTTTGATCTCCATACTCATACCCCCATCAACGCAATCAGGCACAGAATCGCGGTCGCAATAGAAAATACAGCAACCACACGAGTCTCTGACCATCCACACAGTTCAAAATGATGATGGATCGGTGCCATCTTAAAGAATCTTTTCCCGCCTGTTTTCTTAAAATAGGTGACCTGGATCATAACTGAGGCAACTTCCACTACATAGATCAGGCCTACAATGATCAAAAACAACGGCATCTGCATCATATATGCGGTTCCTGCCACAAATCCTCCTAGTGCCAGTGAACCGGTATCCCCCATAAATACACTGGCGGGATGTACATTGAACAGCAAAAAGCCCATCAAAGCGCCTACCACCGCACAAGTAATCGGTTCAATCCCACTTTTGGAGCCGATGGCTACCACAGTAAAAAAGGTTGCTACCAGTACGGTTACGCTGGACGCAAGCCCATCCAGCCCATCTGTAAAATTCGTTCCATTTACCGTTCCGATAACTGCTACAAACAACAGCGGGACTGCCACCCATCCGATATCCAGATAACTCCCGCCGGAGAATGGAATCAAAAGCACCAGCGGAACCTCTGCCACCTTTACGATATAAAATGCGAACACTGCCGTCACTACGATCTGCAATGCCATCTTCTGCCTGGGGTACAGCCCGTCGGAACGCTTCATTACCACTTTCAGATAATCATCCAAAAATCCAATCAATCCGAATCCTACTGTCAAAAACAGCACCGGTATAATCCTCGGATAATCTTTTACATAAAACAACGAGGTAATAATCACGCTGACCAGGATCATCACACCACCCATGGTCGGCGTGCCTGCTTTTTTTAAATGAGATTTTACACCCTCCGCACGTTCTGTCTGTCCTACCTTCAGCTTTCTAAGAAACGGGATCACCAGGGGTCCCATGATCACACTCAGTCCAAACGAAATCAATACTGGTATCACCACATGTTCTGCCATATATCCACCTCACATCTCTTTTGTCTAACCGTTTACAGTATACCGCATTCCGTCCTATTTTTCAATCAGTATCGTATTTGTCCAGTCAGGACAGCACAGCAAATACTCTATCCTGACTGAATAATTACTCAACATTTTCCTTCTCCGGCTCTTCCACTGCCTGCCTCTCGATTCCCAGATAAGGAAGTACATTATCATATATGCTCCGCAGTACCGGTGCCGCTATCGTTCCGCCATAGTAGACTCCCTGAGGATTATGGATCACAACCATACCAATAACCTGGGGATCATCGGCCGGCGCAAATCCGATGAATGACGCGATATACTTATGGGCACTTCTCGGCAGGGTCTGGGACGTGGCAGTCTTTCCCCCGATCCGGTATCCTTCAATATAGGCTTTGCTGCCTCCCCCTTCCGCCACCACGCTCTCTAGAAGCGCCCGCATCATCGCCGATGTTTTATCCGATACAATCCCCTTTTTCTCCTTGTAAGAAAACCGTTTTAGTTCTTCCCCATCATGACTCAGGACCGCCATTCCAAAGTGGGGCGTCACCCTTCTCCCTCCGTTGATCAGAGAACTTACCGTTGTCAGCATCTGAATTGGCGTGATCTGAAAAGACTGCCCAAAAGACATGGTTGCCAATTCTACGGTTCCAATATCTTCCTTTTTATGCATGATCGTCCCTGCCTCTCCCGGCAAATCAACATTTGTCAGACTCAAAAGACCAAACTGTTTAAAATAATCATAAAAACGGTCCGCCCCCAGCCTCAGTCCAATTTCAATAAAGACAGGATTGCAGGAATTCCGCAGCCCCTGGGCAAAAGTTTCTGCCCCATGTCCTCCCACTTTATGGCACCGGATTTTACGGTCCTCGACCATCTTATAGCCCGGACAGGAAAACTGGTCTGAAAGACTGACGACACCTTCCTCCAGACATGCCGAAGCAGTGATGATCTTAAAGGTGGAACCCGGTTCATATGTATCATTGATACAGCCATTTCTCCACATCCGGTTCAGAAGATTCTGTTTTTCTTCATCACTGATCCCCGACATATCTGTATCCCTATTCCAGGTAAAAGGATCATTCAGGTTGAATTCCGGTACATTTACCATCGCAAGGATTTCTCCGTTCTGCGGATTCATCAGGATCACTGACACACTGTCTGCCTGCTTTTCTTCCAGTACTTTCAGCGCCGCCTGCGTACAAAAGGACTGGATATTGTAATCCAGACTAATCTGCAGTGTATTTCCGGCCACCGGCTCCACCCGGTCTTCCGCCACACCTTCCAACTCGATCCCCCGCGCATCGGTAACCGTCAGTATCGTTCCATTGATTCCTTTGAGCACATCCTCATACTTCACCTCCAACCCGATGATGCCCTGGTTGTCACCGCCTGTAAATCCAAGCACTTTGGAAGCCAGATCATCACAGAGATAATAACGCTTGAAATCTTCATCCACCTTAACTCCTGCCAGATTATAGCCACGAATACGGTCTCCAACCTCTTTTTCTACATTTGTTTTCACCTTTTCCATAGAAGAAACTTTCTCCACACGCTTTCTCACAGTACCCGGGTCCATTTCCAGTTCCCGTGACAAAATACTGATCACCTCTTCCGGTGCTTCGATCTGGCTATGGATCACGGAAATCGTACAGACCGTTTTATTGGTTGCCAGGACCGTACCGTTCCTGTCCACAATTTCCCCGCGTGCCGCTTTAATCTCCCGTTCCCTTTCATGAAGCGCTTCTGCTTTTTTCTGATAATACTCTGCGTCAAATACCATCAGGTATACCAGCCGGACGATCAGGCCAAAAATAATGATACAAGCCACACCAAATACGACAAGCATCTTCTTTTTATTATATGTCCTGTTTTTCATAGAAAAACCTTACAAAAAGATATTTTTATAACATATTATCTCTTTTGTAAGGTTATGCATTTTATATCTGTTTATTCCCAGCTTTCTTCCGGATAAGGGACCTGATACTCCACCGGCATCCCTTCCGCCCAGCCATCCAGATCCGGATCATAACTTTCATCAATATACGCGCCGTCTACATTTGCATAGGTGTCATCGTAGTCTTCGCTATAAGATGTATATTCTTCCTGGGTATCAGCGTTCTCACCCTCCACTGCGGAGGGATTTTCTTCAGGAACATAATCCTCTTTCATCGTAATATTCAGATAAGGAAATACCTGGGACATGATCTTCTGCGACAGTTCCAGCACATACTGGCTTGTCTCCTGTCTCACCACATTCGGCTCATCAATCACCACATAGATCACGACCTCCGGATTCTCCAGGGGAGCACATCCGATAAAGGACAACACATAATTCTCCGCTTCTCGGGGAAGCTTTTCCGCTGTCCCGGTCTTACCGCCGATATCATATCCGGGAACCACCGCGCCTTTTCCCGTTCCATAATCCATGACCGCCCGTAGATAGGGCCTGAGCTGCTCCGATGTCTCTGCCGATATCGTCTTGCGCAAAAGCACCGGATCTTTTGTCTCAACCACCTTGCCGTCCCCGTCCTGGATCTGCTTCACCACATGGGGTTCATAATAATAACCGCCATTTACCAGAGAACAGAACGCCGCCGCCACCTGAGTCATAGTAACATTAAATCCCTGCCCGAAGGAACAGGTCGCAAGATTGACATCCAGCATATTTTCTTTTGTAAAAAGAAGCTGCTCCGTATACGCTTCTCCCGGGAGATCAATCCCGGTATATTCTCCAAACCCAAAAATATGCTGATATTTGAGGAAATTATCTACCCCTATTTTTTCTGCCATATGCATCATCGCCACATTACAGGAATATGCTACCGCGTCCTGTACCGACTCTGTGCCATGCCCGGTCTTTTGATGGCAGTAAATATCATAATCCCCTACATGAAGCATTCCATAACAGTTATAGCTTTCATCTCCATGAAGAATTCCCGATTCCAATCCGGCTGCCACGGTCATAGGCTTTACTGTTGAACCTGGTTCAAAGGTATCACTAACGCAGAAATTTCTCCACAGGTCGTTCATTGCGTTTAGCTGTTCCTCCTCAGACATTGCATTCCACTGTTCCTCGGAATAAAGGATCGACAAATCCCTCGGATTATTCAAATCAAAATCCGGATAAGAGGCTTCCGCCAGGATCGCGCCGGTATTCGGATTCATGATCATGACTGCCGTATTCTTACTGCCCAGTTCCCCCGGACGTGCCTCACCGGCATGCGCGTCATTGAATTCCCGAATACATTGTTCTATTATGCTCTGCAATGTCAGGTCAATCGTAGATACTACCGTATTTCCGTTTTTAGCGGACTTCACAGTCCTCTCAATGGAGGCGTCATCATTAAAATATCCGTATTCCCTTCCATTGGTCCCGTTCAATACGTCATTATAGGCGCTTTCAATCCCGATTGCGCCTTCATTTCCTTCTACTACAAAACCAATGATATCACTTGCCATCCTGCCATATGGATAACTTCTCTGATAATCTTCCTCCAGCCAGATTCCCCGTACATCCGGATAGTTTGTATCATCCTCGTCAATCGCTTCAAACTCCTGGGCCTTTTCATAGGATACCTTTTTCGCAAGTATTTCATACCGGCTGTCCGGACGTTCTTCGATTAATTCAAGGACCTGCTCTTTCGATATTCCAAAACACTCTTCAAGCACATCTATCGTAGGCTCCACATACTTGTCTTCTTCAGACCGCATCACATATACATCCAGGATCACATTATATACCCGCTCACTGGTGGCAAGCCTGGTACCGTTACAGTCTACAATATCTCCCCGCTTATAAGGAATCACCCTGCTGTCATACTGCTGCTGTTCCAGCACGATCTTTGTATACCCGCTTCCCTTAGAGGCATTGATATATGTAATTTTACCTATTAAAGCAATAAAAGCCAGTACAACTGCCATAAAGACCATTACCAGCTTTTCCTGCATCCTTTTTGGAAATTTTTTAGTCAAAAAATCAAATCGGTTTCTACGTTTTCTTATTGCCATCTGTTGCCGCAAACATACTCCTCCTATTTTGTCACGCTGCCTGATTTTGCCAGGACACCATTCTCCGGAATGTCATTATATTTCTTCACGCGATCAGTTGTAGGATTTTTGTAAGACACTACTCTCCCTTGTGACGCATATACCATCCCCAGCTCATTCAATGCCCGGTCCCTTACGGTATTCAGATTGATCGAATCTGCCGCAGCCTGGTACGCCGCGTCATTCTTCTCCGTCAATTCCTCAAGTTCCCTTTGCAGCGCCGTTATATTCTCTGATCTGCTGACTGTCTCAGACTGAAGCCGAAGATACATAAAACAAATGATAACAGCCAGTATCGCCGCACATGCAAGAAATACTACATAAGCTGTATTCATACTCAACGCCCGTCTGCGGTTCTTTAGGACCTGACTGCTTGCTTTTTGTCTGTACTCTGGTTCTCCAACCGGAGCCTGTACGGGCGGAACTTCTGGCTGACGGGCAATGTTGTCGTATACATATGCCTGTCCGCTCAGACTTCCATGCCGCACTCCGCCAGCATTGATACGACTGCTGGCCGTACTTTGGTATGCGCCATTTCTGCCCTGAGACAGATTCCGATTCACAGTGTCACCATAATAAGAATTATCATAAGCTCTTCTTCCGTAAATCGAATATGTGGTCGTCTTTGTCGATGCCATCGTTCATACGCCCCTTTCTTTTTTATCAGGATTCTCCCCTTCCTGATAAATCTATTTTATATACTCCTTTTCAACGCCATTACTATCCGTACGCTCAAAGATCCGAAGCTTCGCACTTTTCGAGCGGCTGTTATGTTCCAGTTCCTCCTTCCCGGGAAGGATCGGTTTTCCCGTGATCACCTTCCCCTTTGACACCTTTCCGCAGACACAGACCGGAAAATGGCTGGGACAGGTACAGGGATTTTCCTGTGTACGGAAGGCTCGCTTCACGATCCTGTCTTCCAGTGAATGAAACGTAATAATACAGATCCTTCCACCTGGATTCAGCATGTCGATCATCTCTTCCAATGTACCCTCCAGTACTTCCAGTTCCCGGTTCAGTTCAATACGAAGAGCCTGAAAAGTCCGTTTGGAGGGATGGCCGGAAGCTTTTCTGATCTTCATCGGTATGGCATGCCGAATCACTTCATTTAACTGTCCCGTAGTCTCTATCGGTGCCTTTTCACGTTCTATCACGATATGCTTGGCAATATTTTTCGCAAATTTATCTTCTCCATAATCACGGATGATACGATATAGGTCTGCCTCGCTGTAAGAATTTACAATGTCCTTTGCCGTCTGCTGCTGTCTCTGGTCCATACGCATGTCCAAAGGAGCGTCCAAACGGTAAGAAAATCCCCGTTCAGCCTGATCGAGCTGATACGAGGACACACCCAGGTCAAGAATAATTCCATCGACTTTTTTAATTCCGATAGCCTGCAGCCGCGGTCCGATGTCACAATAATTACTCCGAATAACTGTGACAATCTTTCCAAAGCTGCCCAGACGGACACTGGCTGCTTCGATCGCGGCCGCGTCCTGATCTATCCCTATGAATCTCCCCTTGTTGTTTAGACGCTTACACACTTCAAAAGCATGTCCGCCTCCTCCGAGTGTAGCATCTACGTAGACACCGTCCGGCTTTATCGCCAACCCGTCTACTGTCTCTTTCAGTAATACTGAAGTGTGTTGATATGCCATCCTATCCTCCTACACGAAGTAATCACCCCGACTCACGACTGAATCGTTACTGTCAGATCCGAATTCCGATCGATTCCATACGTTCCGCAATCGCATCCAGATCCTCCTCGCTGACAACGCTTCGTTCTTCCCAAAGTTCCTTATCCCAGATCTCCACACGGTCCTGAACTCCCACAAGGACAACGTCCTTTTCAAGATGTGCCGCTTTTCTGAGTGAAGGCGGAACAAGCACTCTCCCCTGCTTGTCAAAATTGCCTTCGGAAGCACTTCCAAAGAAATAGCGTTTAAATATTCTGGCATCTTTGTTCATTCGTGGCAGGGTTTCCAGTTCTTCAACGAATTTGTTCCATTCTTCCTGGGAATACACAAACAGACAGCCTTCCAACCCATTACAGATCACGAAACTATCTCCCAGATCCTCCCGCAATTTCGCAGGTATGATCAGTCGGCCTTTTTCATCAATGCTGTGATTAAACTCCCCTAGTAACATCGAGAACTCCTTCTGTCATCGGGCTCCAATTTCACCCCACTTTGTTCCACTGTCCACCACTTTTTACCACTTGCATCCATTGTACCCCACATCGTCCCCTTTTTCAACCCTTTTTTTCACTTTTTAAAATGCATCCCTTTCCGAGCAGAACGAAAACGCAAAAAATAAGGGATATAGTTCATCTGAACTATATCCCTCATTTTGGATACTATAACATACAGAAAATCTACCGTCTGCAGACTTTCTACATATCTGATTCTTTTATTCCATCATATCAAGCAAATAGGAATCTATCGCGTCATAATTTACGGTCATAATCTCGCGTTCCTGATTTGACGCGAACTTGCCATAAGCCGAATATCCCAGCCATCCGACCACTGCCAGACCTGCCAGCGCAATCACGCCTTTACGTACATAACTCATCATCCGCTGCTTCTTAATGTTCTTTTTCCTATTCGCTTTTTCCTGCTTATAACGGTCTATTTTTTCCTGACTCATTTTTTCAATCTCCTTTTTATGCTCGGGCATTCTCTCTCTGATCCTTCATATGTCCGGTTCCAAGTATAACATACTTTGTTTTAAACTACAACAATAATTCCGCCGTCATTGGCATACATACTGCTGATACCTGCCGTATCTACTATAAAGCTGGCCTTTACCTTCATCTTCGCAAGCAGAAGCTTCTCCACTTCCTGCGCCCGCTCTCTGCAATTACAGTTTGAAATAGCAAGAATTTTCTCCTCCGATTCCTGGATATCTTCCACAATATGATCCACCATCTTTGTCAAAGCCTTCCTGATTCCTCTGGCCTGGCCGATCTGGCAGATCGTTCCTTCCGGAGTCGATCCCATTACAGGTTTGATATTCAATGCTCCCGCTACCAGAGATTTGATTCCAGTCAGCCGTCCGTTTTTCCGAAGAGTGTCCAGGTTTTCCAATACAAAGTACGTATTTTGCCCTTCAATATAGCGTTCTACCGTATGCACTACCTGCTCAAATGTCATCCCCGCCTCTTCACACTCCTGAATCTTCAGGGCAATCAAAGTCTCCCCGATGGAAGCAGAGCGGGAATTAAAAACATGAATATTTTTTTCTCCATATTCTTCTATATATAGATTCTTTCCCAGCACCGCGCTATTGTAAGAACCACTCAGCTCCGCCGACAATGTCACCGCATAGACATGTTCCGCGCTACATCGGTACTTTTCCATATATGCCTCTGGCGATGGACAGGAAGATTTCGGACTTTCCACACAGTCCGCGACTCTTCTCAGAAAATCCGCCTGGTCAAATGATGCGTCGTCAATAATACAGATACCGCCAACCTCCATACTCAAAGATGCCGTCTCAAAATATCCACTCTCTTTCATCTCGTTGGTCAGTTCCCCGCAGCTGTCAACAATCACTTTATAACTCATAATCTGTACCAAGCCTTTCAAATATGATTCTATTTCATATAGTTTCCATTACTACGTTTTATTATATCATATCTTACTCAGCCTGAAAAGATATATTTTCATATTTCCTTATAACGAATATATCAGCTATCTTTTTGAGAAGAGTAATCACATCATAAAAAAGGATACTCCTGGATCGTAACTTTTATCGTTCCATCATGCTGATGGACTCAATCCCTACGCTTCCGCCTCTGACCACCTCAATATTTTTGAATTCTTCCTTGAGCAGCTTTACTACCGCGTCATTCTTCGTAGCTGTCTGCACAAACTCCAGCAGCAGGCTGTCTTTTCCATAGTCGATCACCCTTGCTTTAAAGGTATCTGCAATCTGGAAAAGTTCTGCCTTGTCTTCCCGCGTACACTTTTTTACTTTTACATAGAGAATTTCCTTCATTCGCACAAAAATATCTGTAAAATCAATGACCTTGATGACTTCCACCATCCGGTTGAGCTGCTTCTTTATCTGTTCAAAGGTCTCGTCATCACTGACTGTCGCGATCGTCATCCTGGACACCGTGGGATCTTCCGTGGTGCCCACTGTCAGACTGTCCAGATTGTAGGACTTTCCGGAAAACAGTCCGGAAATCTTAGACAGCACACCAACCTGATTCTCCACATATAACGAAATCCATCTCTTTTTTATACTATTATCCATATCTGTCTTCGCTCCTTTTTCCTTCTATAAATCCTATCGCCTGCGTTTCTCTGTAAAACACATACTTATCCTTTCAGAAAACAGATCAACAGTCCAGAATCATTTCCTCCAGTGTTCCTCCCGGCTGGATCATCGGATATACCATCTCCTCCGGGTCTATGATAAATTCAATCAGAGTCGGGATTTTTGTATTCTTTTTAGCCTCTTCAAATGCCGCCGCAACCTCATCCCGTTTCGTAACACGAATCCCTTTCGCACCATAGCTTTCCGCCAATTTCACAAAATCCGGTGTATAGGCCGGCTTCTCCTCGCCGTTGGTCCTTCGTGACAAAGCGCCGGAACGCAAATCTGTCATACCGTAGCGCTTTCCATAGAACAGCTTCTGCCACTGGCGTACCATGCCAAGGTAAGTATTATTGAACACACAGATTATCACCGGCAATTCTTCCAACACAGCGGTCGCAAATTCCTGGATATTCATCTGCATCCCGCCGTCACCGGAAATTGCGATGACCGGAGTATCCGGATTGCCAAGTTTTGCTCCTATGGCTCCTGGAAAACCATATCCCATAGTTCCAAGCCCGCCTGACATGATCATTTTCTTTTTCGCCGTGATCTCCGTGTACTGCGCGGCAAACATCTGGTGCTGCCCTACGTCTGTTACTACGATTGCCTCGTCAAACTGCCGGTTCATCTCTTCAATAATATCGGTCGGTCCAAGACTCTTGTGAGGCCTCATGGCCAGAGGATGCTCCTGCTTCCAGATTTCAATCTCTTTTAGCCATTTTTTCGTATTGCAGGCCTCCACATACTCTTTCATCTTTGTGATTGCCTCTTTTGCGTCCGCAACGATGGGAACGTCTACGGAAATATTTCTGGAAATCGAAGCCGTATCAATATCAATATGGACAATCTTCGCGTGAGGCGCAAACGCATGGAGCTTTCCGGTGATCCTGTCATTGAACCTGGTTCCAATGGAAAACAGCAGGTCGCATTCACTGACTGCCATATTGGCCGCATAAGCGCCGTGCATCCCCAGGTTGCCGATGAACAACGGATGGTTGGTCGGGATTGCCCCCCGTCCCATGACCGTTGTGATAACCGGCACCCCGGTCTTCTCCACAACCTCTGTAAATATTTCATTGGCAGCCGCGATATTCACACCGCCTCCGGCAAGAAACAAAGGACGCTTTGCTTTATGAAGCATCTTAATGGCACGCTTTAGCTGGCCGATATGCACATTTGTATTAGGCTTATATCCCCGGATATTCACATCCTTGGGATAATCGGCGCTTCCCATTTCTGCCATAACATCCTTGGGTAAGTCGATCAGCACCGGCCCTGGCCGCCCTGTCCTTGCAATATAAAATGCTTCTTTAATGATCCTCCCCAGATCCGCCCGATTCCGGACCGTCACCCCATACTTCGTGATACTTCTTGTAATTCCCACGATATCTACTTCCTGGAAGGCATCATTCCCAATCAGGTGCCGCGCCACCTGTCCTGTAAAGCATACCAGCGGCACACTGTCGTAATTCGCTGTCGCCAGGCCTGTCACCAGGTTGGTGGCCCCAGGTCCGCTGGTGACCAGGCAGACCCCGACCCTTCCTGTCGTCCTTGCGTAAGCATCCGCTTCATGCACCAGCGCCTGCTCATGTCGCGGCAGGATGACCCGGATATCACTCTGTCTATATAATTCATCACTAATGTCGATCGTGCAGGCTCCCGGATAACCAAACAGAGTATCCACGCCTTCTTCTTTTAGAGCTTTCACTAATAATTTGTTGCCCGAAATCTGCCTCATCACTTGTCCTCTCCTTTTTTTAATCAATTTTCCCTGCATATAAAAGTATAAAAACGCCCTAAGCTGCCGATCAACTTAGGGCAAATCTGCCTCGTTATAAAATCCGGCAAAACGCGTTGCCGGCGCGTTTTGCTGGATACTTCGTAATTCCGCAAAAGACGATTACTTTCTCAAGCCAAGTCTTTCGATCAGAGAACGGTATCTCTCAATGTCAACCTTCTTCAGATATGCCAGCAAACCTCTTCTCTGGCCTACCATCTTCAAAAGGCCTCTTCTGGAATGATGGTCCTTCGGATTCGCCTTAAAGTGCTCTGTCAGCTCGTTAATCCTTGCTGTCAGAATCGCTACCTGTACCTCCGGTGATCCGGTATCTCCTTCACTTCTTCCGTATTCCTTGATAATTGCCTGCTTCTTCTCTCCTGTGATCATGTTTGATTCTCCTCCTTGAAATTCTAAAATAAACGCCTGGTATTAGGTAACGGCTGGAGTCCTCCGATTACTGAACACCGGCTATCTGATACCTGTATACTATAACACAGGACCCTGGATGATGTAAAGCGATTTTTTTCACTATTCTTCTTCCTCTTCCAGGTCTTCAAATTCTTCCTGGTTCTCCGGACGCAGCGCGAACGCAATGTTGGTCGCGTGATCCCCCACACGCTCCAGCCCTGAGATCACCTCCGAATACAACACCCCTGCTTCCGGCGTACACTTTCCTTTTGTCAGACGCTTGATATGCGCTTTACGAAGGCGCTTTTCTTTCTCGTCCACCGCATCCTCCAGGCGGAGTATTTCCCGCATATATGCAAGACTCTGGTTCGAAAACATATTAAACGCGTAATCCAACTGCTGAAGAACCATCTCGGTCATCTCCTGCATCTGCTTCAATGCCTTCTCGCTGAAAGGAATTTCCTTTTCACACCGCCGTTTCGCCGAATCCGCGAAATTTTCCGCATGATCCCCGATCCGTTCGATATCATTGACCACATGGAACAGTCCGCCTACCATTTTCCCGTCCGCCATCGGAATGTCCAGGCCACTAATCTGTACTAAATAATCTGTGATCTCCTGATTCAGATAATCAATGTATTTTTCCTGTTCATAGACCTCCTTGATCTTCTCCTGATCCAGTTTGCACAGGGCATCCATGCTTTTTAGCAGATTATCCTTGGCCAGCTCCCCCATGTGCTGCATCTCATGGATCGCATCGATCACAGCCGTAGCAGGAGAAATGTTCTTCCGGTTTCCGATATATTTTAGCTTATATGCTTCTTCCGGCACAACATCCTCTCCCGGTATCAGAACATAAGTCAGCTTGACAATCCAGCCCATGAACGGGAACAGCAGCGCGACCTCAAATACCTTGATCAGCGTATTCGCATTGGCAACCGCGCGCCCCACATCTCCTCCGGATATTTTCATAAACAGATTGCAGATTGGATCCAGCGCCACCGTCAATATGATAAACACAATCAAAGAACCAATTATATTAAACAAAAGATGAATCCCTGCTGCACGCTTCGCATCCTTATTTCCGTTCAAACTTACCAGGAGCGCGGAAATACAGCAGCCCATATTGCAGCCCAAGATCAGGAAAAAACAGACTTCAAAGGCAAGAAGCCCCTGTGCCGCCATCAGGATAATGATTCCCACAGAAGCAGAAGCACTCTGGAGCACTGCCGTCACCACAAATCCCAGAAGGATCGCTATCAGGGGACTTCGCATGGATTGCAGCAGTGCTACGATCTGCGGGGAATCCTGCAAACTGGTCATTTTTTCTCCCATGGTACTTAAGCCCATGAACAAAATACCAAATCCCAACAACACGATTCCGATCTTTTTTACGTTTGGCTTCTCAAAAAACATATACATCACCGCACCGATGATCACAAACAACGGCGCAATCTCTGCCAGGTTAAACGCAATCAGCTGTCCGGTCACTGTCGTACCGATGTTGGCACCCAGGATCACACCGGTTGCCTGATGAAGCTGCATCAGACCTGAATTGACAAAACTGACTACCATCACCGTGGTCGCGTTAGAGGATTGTATGATCCCGGTAAAAATAAGCCCCACCATCATACCAATGAAACGATTCTGTGTAAAAAATTCCAGAATGGAACGCATCCTCGCGCCCGCCACCTGCTCCAATCCATCGCTCATCAACTTCATCCCAAACAGGAACAGCCCAAGCCCTCCAAACAACGAAATGATATCTGTAACACTCATTTGTACGTCCTCAACACTTTCTCTGTATAAACCTTTTGCTTCCCTTCTTTACTCCTCCGAATCAGTAGTAGAAAAATATTTCCTGCCAAAACAGATATCCGCGTCTACCCTGGCTTTCAATTCCTCCACAGAGCCAAACTTTTGCTCCGGGCGTTCAAATGTCTGGAATTCCACCGTCACCTTTTTCCCGTATACATCTCCCGCGAAATCAAACGCAAACGCTTCTACCAAAGCTTTGTCCTCTTCCGTCACGGTCGGTTTCACCCCGACATTACCGATCCCCGGATACCACTGCCCGTCCACCTGGATCTGGCAGGCATAGACGCCAAACCTGGGAAGAATCTTTCCCGGCTCAGGCGGCACATTCATGGTCGGAAATCCCAACGCCCGTCCCAGCCTTTTCCCATGCTCCACCCTTCCGGAAATCTGATACGTATAACCGAGCAGCGTATTGGCAAGCTCTACATAACCTTCGCTTAGCGCTTCCCGGACGTAAGTACTGCTGATGACCCGGTTCCCATACCGTTCCTTCTCGACCACATCCAGATGGTATCCATAGGTCTTGGCGTACTTTGCAAGCATATCCACGTCACCACGCTTTTCATGGCCGAAACGAAAGTCTGTTCCTACTACAATATAGGCAGCATGAAACTGATCCGCCAGAATCTGCCGGATAAATTCTTCTGCTTCCATTTCCCGTAGTTCTCTGGTAAAAGGACACGCGATCATAGTATCCACCTGGGATTCCAGCCTTTCTCTTTTCTCCCGGGCAGTCAGAAGGGAGGCTTTTCCCATATCAAATGCACAGACAATGCTTTCCACATCTTCTGACCCATATTTTCTGACCTGATCGATCAATTTCTGATGTCCTCTGTGAAGACCTTCAAACTTTCCCAGTGTCACCGCCGACCTTTTTTTTCCTTGATAAGAATAAATCTCTGTCATATACCGCATGTCAATCCTCCGCCGCCTCTTTTGTCCAGAAACATCTTCTCAACACGGAACTCCCGTTTTCCCTCATCGTATCGGAATATTCCAATAAAGTGCCGTTCCATATCATAGACCCGCACCTGCTCTTCCGGAAGGAAACGGCCAGGGGGCTCCGGATTTTTTTCCATAAATTTTTCCGGAAGCCGGTTTCCGTTATAGGCCAGGGCCTGATGTTCTCTTAATACCCTGACCTCTTTCAGATCCCGGAACACCGAATCCACCGGCAGCAGGAGCTGTTCCAGTTTTCCCTTGGCACAAGCCTCCTCTATTTCCTTTAGCTTCAGACTGTTCTCTAATTCAAAACAGCCCACTTGTGTCCGGAGAAGGCTTTCCATACATCCTCCGCATTTCAATTCCCTGCCGATATCATGACATAAGGTCCGTATATAGGTGCCTTTGGAGCAACGTACCTTCATCCGGATCCGTGGAAGGGCGATCTCTTCTATGTATATATCATAAATCATGACTTTCCGTGTCTTTCTCTCCACCTCAATCCCCTGGCGGGCAAGTTCATACAGCTTTTTCCCATTGACCTTCAGGGCGGAATACATAGGCGGAAGCTGTTCATATTCCCCTACATATCCTGCAATACAAGCACATACCTCTTCCTCTGTCAGATATCCGGCCTCCTTTTCCTCCAGGATCTGTCCGGTGATATCCTGCGTATCTGTCGTGGTTCCCAGCAGCAGCACAGCCTCATAGGTCTTGCTCTTGTCTGTCAGCATATCACACAGCCGGGTAGCTTTTCCCAGACAGACCGGAAGTACACCTTCCGCATCCGGATCCAGTGTCCCGGTATGTCCGATTTTTCTCTGTTTTACGATTCCACGCAGCTTTGCCACCACGTCATGAGAAGTATATCCTTTTTCCTTATAAATATTCAAAATACCATTCCACATCAGCACGCTCCGTCTAACTGCAGTGCAATCTGCTGACTGACATTATTGATCACATCATGAACCGTCCCTGCCATCGTAAACCCGGCTGCCCTCACATGGCCGCCGCCTCCAAAATATGTGGCAATCTTACTGACATCCACCTGATCTCTGGAACGAAGACTGACTTTAAAAAGCTGTGTATCTGTCTCATATAAAAATACAGCTACCTCCATCCCCTTCGTCTGCTTCATCTGGCTTACGATTCCATCCAAATCCGCAGAACACGCCTCAAAAAATGCCATGTTCTTTTTTGTGACCCACGACACGATACATCGTTTGTCAAGGATCAAAATGCTCTCCAGCAATGCAAAACCCAACAACTGATTCTGCACATATGTTTTTTCATAAAAGGTCTTTTCTACGATCTCACTTCCATGAACCCCTTTGCGCAGCAGCTCCGCCGCCGCTTCCAGTGTCTCCGGATTTGTACAGGAATACCTGAACACCCCTGTATCATGCACGATCCCCATATACAGGGCCTCTGCACAATCCAGGCTTATTTTTTCTCTGTCCAGCAGATAGTACACCAATTCCGAGGTAGAACTTGCATCCGGCACGATCTCATTAAAATCGGCAAAGGAACGGTTGCTGGCATGATGATCTATACAGCAGGTCTGTCCCGCGTTACAAAACAATGGAGCGGAAAAACCAAGCCGGTCTTCATCCCCGCAGTCCAAACAGATAAAAAGGTCATATACCAGCCCCCGCGCGATCTCATGCCGGACGTTCTGTGTATCCCTGATGAACCGGTAGGCATCCGGAATATCTTCCAGATAAACGTCTGTCTGGATCTGTGGATACTGCTCCTTTAGATACAGATACAGTCCCATACAGGAACCTACACAGTCACCGTCCGGGCGGATATGCCCGCCCAGCGCAACTGTCTTTTTCCCATCTAAAAGCTCTGATAATCTTATATTCATTCTTCATCCCCATCTTTCAAATCTCTGGTCAGTTCATCAATCTTTCTGCTCATATTTACCCCATATTCGATCGACTGGTCAAGCACAAAGTGGATCTCCGGGGTATTTCTCATATTAATCGTCCTTGCCAGTTCACGGCGGATATACCGTTCCGCGCTCTGAAGTCCTTTGATTGTATCTTCCTGCGCCTTCCGGTCTCCGAGTACGCTGATATATGCTTTACAGGTCTTCAGGTCGGGAGCCACTTCAACAGCCACCACGGAAGTCATTGGCGCGACCCTGGGGTCTTTGATGCCTCCGCGCAGTATGTTACTAAGCTCCCGCTGGACCTCTGCATTGACTCTCGTATTTTTGATACTGTTTTTTCTCATAACTGCTCCTTTTTTCCGAATAACATTTCTAAATCTATACTTTTATTTTCTCTCCACTTCCACCATCTTATAGGCTTCCACAGAGTCGCCCTCCTGGATATCGTTATAATTTTCAAATACAAAACCACACTCATATCCGGCACGGACTTCCTTCACATCATCCTTGAAACGCCGTAAGGATGCCAGTGGTCCATCAAACATCACCACATTGTCACGGGTAAGACGTACGGAACAATTCCGTTCAAAGATCCCGTCCTGCACATAAGCGCCCGCGATAGTACCCACGCCAGAAGCCTTGAAGGTCTGACGCACTTCCGCGTGTCCCAGTACTTTTTCTTCAAAGATTGGATCCAGCATTCCCTTCATGGCTGCTTCTACGTCCTCGATGGCATTGTAGATGACTCTGTACAGACGCAGATCTACTCCTTCATGTTCCGCAATCTCCTTCGCGGTCGCGTCCGGCCTTACATTAAAGCCGATGATGATAGCATTAGAAGCTGATGCAAGGGTCACATCGGACTCGTTGATAGCGCCTACACCGCCATGAATGATCTTGATCACGACCTCGTCATTGGACAGCTTGAGCAGGCTTTGCTTCAATGCTTCCACAGAGCCCTGTACATCTGCCTTGACAACGATATTGAGTTCCTTCAGATTGCCCTCCTGGATCTGGGAGAACAGATCATCCAGAGACATCTTGGACTTGGTCTCCTCCAAAAGCTTCACCTTATTCTGGGAAATAAATGTTTCCGCGAAATTACGCGCTTCCTTTTCTGTCTGGCATCCTACAAAGATTTCTCCGGCCTTCGGTACGTCATTCAACCCCAATATCTCTACCGGCTGGGAAGGACCTGCTTCCTTCACCCTTCTTCCTTTATCGTCCATCATGGCACGGACTTTTCCATGAGCGGAGCCTGCCGCGATTGCATCTCCCACATGGAGAGTCCCCTTCTGTACCAGAACCGTAGCCACCGAGCCTTTTCCCTTATCCAACTGTGCCTCGATCACCAGGCCTCTTGCTTCACGTTTTGGATTTGCTTTCAGTTCCAGTACCTCTGCCGTCAGAAGGATCATTTCCAACAGGTCAGGGATTCCTTCCCCGGTGTGCGCGGATACCGGTACAAAGACAGTGCTTCCGCCCCAGTCCTCCGCAATCAGTTCGTATTCTGTCAGTTCCTGTTTTACACGCTCTACATTTGCGCTTGGCTTATCGATCTTATTGATGGCAACAATGATCTCGATCCCTGCTGCCTTTGCATGGTTGATGGCCTCCACGGTCTGCGGCATCACACCATCATCCGCCGCAACCACAAGGATCGCGATATCGGTGGAATTCGCCCCACGCATACGCATCGCGGTAAATGCCTCATGTCCCGGAGTATCCAGGAAGGTGATCTTTTCCCCATTCACATCCACCACATAGGCTCCGATATGCTGCGTGATACCGCCTGCCTCCCGGTCAATCACATTGGTATGGCGGATCGCGTCCAGAAGGGAAGTCTTGCCATGGTCGACGTGCCCCATGACACATACGACCGGAGGACGTTTTACCATGGTGCTTTCATCCTCCTCTTCTTCCTTCAGAAGTTCCTCGATCACATCCACAACTTCTTCCTTTTCGCAAAGGACATCGAATTCCATCGCAATCTCTTCTGCCGTATCATAGTCGATCTCCTGATTCACAGTCACGACCTTTCCCTGCATAAAAAGCTTCTTTACGATCACGGACGGAACGATCTTCATCTTATCCGCAAGCTCTTTGATAGTAAGAGCTGCCGGAAGGATGATCTGCTTGATTTCTTCTACCGGTGCTGCTTTCTGCTGCGGCTTTTTCGCCTCTGCAACTGGTTTCTGCTTTTTTCCTTTCTTCCCCTTGTTTTCAAATTCGGAATCCCGAAGTTCTTTCTTCTTATAGTCCTTCTCTTTATCTTTTCCTTTATTTCTCTGGCTCTTCTGCTGTTCCATCATTGGTGTCGGAATGGAATCCCTGTCATCCCTGCGTGTTCCAGGTCTTCCGGACGGACGCTGGCCGCCTCCAAATGTCTGGCCTCCGTTACGGTCTCTGTCGCGCCCTCTGTCTCTGTCGCGGTCCCTGTTCTGGAATCCACCCTGGCCGGTTCCCTGGAAACGTGCGCCGAAACGATCCCCCTGTGGACGATTTCCCTGGCTGCTTCCAAAACGGCCTCCATCTCTTCTTGGCTGACGTGCTCCCTGGCCATCTCTATTGTCCCTGCTGTCTCTTCCATCCCTGCTGTCTCTGTGCGTATGGCCGCCATCCTGGCTGTTTCCCTGAGAACGTCCTCCCTGACTGTTACCAAAACGACTGCCCTGGTTATTCCCCTGGAAATGTGTTCCCTGGCCTGTGCCCTGTCTCGGGCGCTGATTCTGCATATTGCCGCGTGAATTTGTATTCTGGCTGCTTTCCGGTACGTTGCTTTCCTGCGAACGTCTATTTTTCATCTGTTCTTCCCCTGCACTTACTTTTACTTCCTGCATTCCTTCCTTTGATACCTGTACTTCCTGAGAACTACGCACACCCTGGCTCTGTACCTGGGACTCTGCCATACTCTGCGGCTGTGCGGCTTTTGGCTGCTTCTCCACAGGCATAGACTGCGGACGGCTCACTGTCATCTCCGGCTTTTTCATAGAAACATCTTTTGGCTCTGTCCCCTGGGCGCGTACCTGCGGAGTTCCCTGTGGACGGGTATTCCCTCCCTGAGCACTTTGAGGGCGTGCTGCTCCCTTCTGACCCTGGGGACGGCTCTGGGGATGTACTCCCTGTCCTGCCTGCTGACCTTGGGGACGGCCCGCAAGAGCCCCCTGGGGACGTGTTCCTGCTGCCCCCTGCTGACCCTGGGGACGTACTCCCGCCATTCCCTGGGAGCGGCCTCCTAGACGTCCACCGGACATCCTGCCTGCATTTTTCGCATTCTGCGGACGGAAGATCTGGACAAGCTTTTTCTTTTTCGGCACTACCGGTCCTTCCTTCGCCGGTATAGTTTCCTCCGGCTTTTCCGCTGCCGGCTTTTCCGGTTTCAAAGCATTCTCCGCTTTTTTCCGCGCCTCGCTTCCTTCTTTCACGGCAGACACTGCTTCGGCTTTTTTCGATCCTGCGCCCGCCGTTTCCACTATATGGGACTCGCCTGCCGTTCCAGAATTTCCTTCCGCCGCCTTCTTTCCGAACTCTCTGCGTATCTCCATGATCACAGTCTCATCCAGTGAATTCATATGATTTTTTACTTCCACTTTCTTCTTTGCCAGTATATCCAGTAATGCTTTATTCTCTAATCCCAGTTCTTTCGCCAACTCATGTACTCTCATTTTTCCCATAGTCAAATACTACCTCCTTTATGCAATTGTTCATTGATCATCTTCAACTGTTTACAAATCCCGTCAGCAAATCCTTCGTCCAATATCGCCAGAGATGCACGGAATTCCTTTCCCATTGCATGCCCTAAGGTATCTTTATCTCCGTAAATATAAATTGGAACTTCATAAAATCCACACATATTGCAGAACTTTTTTCTGGTATTCTCTGATGAATCCTTCGCCAGGATCACTAATGCGGCGCGACCGGATTTTACTTCCCTTTCCGTCATAAATTCCCCGCTGGCCGTCTTTCCTGCCCTGGTAGCCAGGCCGATCAGCGACAGCACCTTATCCTGTTTCAAGCTCTTCCATCTCCTTTTCCAGATGTTCATATACTTCCGCGGGGACCGCCTGCTTAAAAGAACGCTCCAGCCCTTTATTCTTCACCGCTTTCTGAAAACAATCCCTGGAATAACAAATATATGCCCCACGGCCGTTTTTCTTTCCCGTTGTATCCAGAACAATACCTTCGTCTTCCGTCCTGAGAATCCTTAACAGTTCCTTTTTCGGTTTCATCTCACCGCAGCCGACACATTTACGCATCGGCATCTTGCGTCTATTTGCCAAATATAATCACCTCACAGCAGATGCTTTCTCTATCTCATTCTCATTGATCTGTTTCTATAAATTCGATTTCCGGTACTTCCTCCTCATCTTCCGACTCTGCTGTATCTTCCACACCGCCTTCATATCCGGCCGTGTTTTCCTCCGCATAATCATCTCCATCTCCGGATGCTTCTTCATAATCCACATCCATTTCTTCCGGTACACTGTCTTCATATTCCCCATACTGCTCATATTCATCCACATAGCCTTCTTCGTCCATCATGGCCATCTGTTCCATGTAGTCTTCCGGCAGTTCTCCTGACTCAATCGCCTGTGTCTCACTTTTAATGTCAATCTTATATCCGGTCAGCCTTGCCGCCAGCCTTGCGTTCTGCCCCTCCTTGCCAATAGCCAGGGACAACTGGTAGTCGGGCACGATAACGCTCGCCGACTTTTCATCCGGATCCGCCATGACGGAAATCACCTTGGCCGGGCTTAACGCATTCTCTATCAGCAACGCCGGATTGTCACTCCAGTTGATGATATCGATCTTTTCTCCCCGCAGCTCGCTGACGACCGCATTAACCCTCGATCCATTCAGTCCTACACAGGCGCCCACCGGATCCACCTTTTCGTCATTAGACCACACCGCCATCTTGGTACGGGAGCCGGCCTCCCTTGCGATACTCTTGATCTCTACCGTTCCGTCACTGACCTCTGTCACTTCCGCCTCGAACAGACGCTTTACCAGCTCCGGATGCGTACGGGATACCAGGATCTTCGGCCCCTTCGGTGTATTTTTCACTTCTACGATATACAACTTGATACGCTCTGTCGGCTGGAATACCTCACCTTTTACCTGCTCGTTTTCCGTCAGCATCGCATCCGCCCTTCCCAGATTGATACTAATATTCTTCCCTACATATCTCTGTACGATTCCTGTCACAATATCCCGCTCTTTTTCAAAATACTGATCAAATACGACCTTCCTCTCTTCCTCACGGATCTTCTGCAGGATCAGGTTCTTGGCATTCTGCGTGGCAATCCTGCCAAAGGACTTGGACTCTACGCGGATCTGGGCAATGTCGCCAAGCTGCAGGCTGGAGTCCAGTTTCTCCGCTTCCTCCAGGCTGATCTCCAACGCCGGATCCATGACTTCGTCCACGACTTCTTTTTCCGCGAATACAGAGTAATCACAAGTTTCTCTATTCATAATGACCTTAATATTATCGGAAGTTCCAAAATGGTTCTTGCACGCACTGATCAGAGAATTTTCAATGGCATCCATCATAGTATCCTTACTAATATTCTTCTCCTGCTCAAGAATGGTCAACGCTTCCAGTAATTCTGTGTTCATTTTCTTTTTTCCTCCTAAATCAAATTTCTTTCACAGATGCTTTCCTGTGTCCACTGCCCATCTGCAAATGTCACCGGCTCTCAGAAATCCAGCGCCAGACGGATCAACGCGATCTCCGGTTTCTGAAACACCTGCTCCGTATCATCCTCATAGGCAATCGTTACGGTATCTTTATCAAATGCCTTTAAGACTCCCCCAAACTCCTTCTGTCCGCCAATGGATCGGTATGTGCGGATCTCCACGTTCTCCCCCAAGCTTCTCTGAAAATCCTTCTCCTTCTTCAAAGGCCTCCCCAGCCCCGGAGAACTCACTTCAAATATATAGCTATCTTCAATATAATCCTTCTCATCCAGAATATCTGAAAACCTCCTACTGACCATTTCACAGTCATCTACGGTGATTCCCCCCGGCTTATCAATGTAAGCCCGCAGATACCAGGTTCCCGCCTCTTTCACATATTCTACATCTACCAGTTCAAATCCGGCTTCTGCCACGACTGGTTCCAAAAGCTCTTCTGTCTTCCTCTCATAGTCTTCTCGTCTTGACACGCTATAACTTCCTTTCTTTGTCTTACACAGCATTTCATATATGCTCTTTCAAAGGTTCCTGACCAACAAAGAAGAGTGAACTTTCGTTCACTCTTCCGCCGGGTTCCTTATGTAACTATTGTCAAGTATACCACCTTTTTCCGGTAAAATCAACCTTTTTTATACATTTGGGTTTCCCATTTTCCAAACCTGTGTTTTACCTTGTTCCATTTTGATGTACCTGGAAGAACATGGAAAAAATAGATTTTAAGTCCTTTTCATGTTTCCTTTATTTTGATCTTCCTCGATATTCCCAGGGCAATTCCCATTTCAATCATAAGAAATAAAATGGATGTCCCTCCATAACTGATAAAGGGAAGTGTGATTCCGGTCGTAGGAATAGTATTAGTCACAACCATGACATTCAGGATCACCTGCAGGGAAATATGCGCGAAAATTCCTGTTACCACCAACGATCCATATAAGTCAGGGGCGTTTCTTGCAATGAATATCAGCCGGTACAACAAAAGGCCAAATAGCAGCAAAATGATGATCGAACCAAACACACCCAGTTCTTCACACACGATCGCAAGAATCATATCATTCTGCGCCTCCGGAATGACCCCCAGTTTCTGGGTACTGTTTCCAAGCCCTTTTCCAAAAAAACCACCGGAGCCAATGGCATATAGCCCCTGCATGACCTGAAACCCTCCGGTATCGGTATGATTTTCCGGATCCAGCCAGGTGATGATCCGTGAAAGCCGGAAATTGTCACTTTCCGAAATCGAAGCTGACAAAAAACTGATCAGTACGGCAAGTAACACTCCTCCTGCTACCAACATCGCCAAAAAAGGAGCCAGCTTTGGATGCACGACAAAATACAGGATACAGGTGATAGCCAGCACAATGATCGCCGTACTCAGATTATCCGTCAGATATCTTACTCCGACCACAGCTATCAATCCAAAAGCAAAAACGCGAAGCGCGCCTTTCATTGTATGCGCTTTATTCCCCAGCCTGCAAAGTTCGTAAGAAACAAATAAGATAATTGCAATTTTCATAACTTCCGCAGGCTGTAATGTCAGAGAATCTGTAATCCGAATCCATCGTCTTGCTCCATTTCCATTGTACCCGAGAGGCGTCTGCACCAGCGCCATCAGAAACATTGCCAACAGATAGAGTTCAAACGAAAAAGCTCCATAAATATGGTAATCAATTTTTGACACAAACAGCATCAGGCAAAAACTCGCCACGCCAAATACCGCTTGTCTGCTGAAATAATAAGTACCGTTCTCATAAGCACTGGTGCTATAAAGCATAATGAGCCCAAGGCACATCAGAAAAATAATCACCAGGAGCAGATCATAATCAAAATACTGCGCGTCCATAACAAGCAGCCTGGAAAGGATCCCTTTATTTTTTTTATTCTCATTTCCATATTCCTGCCATGTCTCCTGGCGCCGTCCTGCGCTGTGTTCATGCCGCCTCAGCGGCTGTACGGTTCTGCTTCTCATATACATCTTCCCCTATCAATCCCTATGATATACGGCGCATGTCTGCCTGAGCCTTTTCCGCATACCATACCTATCTATTACCATCCCTCAAAAACTACAGTTACTATTATTCTTCACGTCAAACCGCCGAAAGCCTGGCAGGATGTACCGGTTTCCCATGTCCGAAGAAACGGTCATACCATACTAAAAAGATATATACAGACCAGATTTTCCGGCTGTCATCTGTCTTTTCGTTTCTATTTTTTCCATTTTTATGGTGCTCCAGCATCTTCAACAGAAGCTCCGTATTGAAAAACTTCCTTGCTGCCTCAGAAGTGAACATTTCCCGTACTATGTTATAATATTTCTCTTCCCTGAGCCACACCCGGATCGGAATAGGAAATCCCAGTTTCTTCTTTTCCGCAGTCTTACCTCGAATAACCTTCTCCGCGGCTCCGCGTAAAGCCACCTTTGTTTTTGGCGCCCGGATTTTATAATCCAAAGGCAATGTCTCCGCCAATTCCAACACCTTCCTGTCCAGAAAAGGCACCCGGACCTCCAAAGAATTTGCCATGCCCATCTTATCCCCTTTCATCAGGATATCATGAACCAGCCAGAGGTGAAGGTCAATATACTGCATTTTTGTCACAGGATCCTTCCCTTCTACCCGGTCATACAACGGCTTTGTTACTGTCCTGATTCCCGGTGCGCACCCCTTTTTCAGGATTTTATTCGCCTCCCGTTCCGTAAAAATATTCGTTGCGTTTGCAAAATACCGTTCCTCCAGTGTTTTACCGTGACGCATCAAAAATCCTCTGCCCTTCATACCATGCGGCAGGCAGTATTCCGCAAATTTCCCCAGCACACGGCGGATGGGCATGGGAATCTTGTTGAACGCTGTGTGTTCCAATGGTTCACAATAAATATTGTATCCGCCGAACAATTCATCTGACCCTTCACCGGAAAGCACTACTTTTACTTTTTTTGATGCCTCTTCACTTAAAAAAAACAATGCGATGGCCGCCGGATCAGCTACCGGTTCATCCATATAGTATTGAATATCCGAAAGCCTGTCCCAGTATTCATCCGGGGTAATGACCCTTGCGTCATTCTGCATATGGATACTTTCCGCAAACTCCTTGGCATCTCGGATCTCACTGTATTTTCCCTCGTCAAATCCAACTGTGAATGTATGGTCCACCTGCCCCAGATAGGTAAGATAACTGGAGTCCACGCCGCTGGACAAATAAGAGGCTACTTCCACATCGCTGATCTTATGCTTTTCCACGGACTCCTTCATAACTGCCCCGACCTCTTCCACCACTTCTTCAAAAGATTTCTTACAATTCCCTGTAAAATGTGGTTCAAAGTACCTCTTAATATTCATCTGTCCGTTTTCATAAATAAAATAATGTCCCGGCTGAAGGCAGAACACTCCTTTAAAAAATGTCTCATTGGTCGGTACGAACTGAAAGGAAAGATAATTACCAAGAGCATCCTCATTAAAGATCTTATCAAACTTTGGATGTTCCAGAAACGACTTAATCTCCGAACCAAACAGCAGTGTACCATTCATCTGAGCGTAATATAAGGGCTTGATTCCAAAAATATCTCTTGCCGCAAAGAGTTTTTTCTTCTCTCTGTCCCAGATCACGAACGCATACATTCCTCTCAGACGATCCAGCAGCTTTTCCCCCCATTCCTCATATCCATGGAGCAGCGTTTCGGAATCCGTATTAGAAACAAACACATGCCCGGCTTCCACCAACTCCTTACGCAGCTCCTGATAATTATAAATCTCTCCATTGAATACCAATACCTGACTTTTATCTTCGTTATATAAAGGCTGATCCCCGACTTCAGAAAGATCAATGATACTCAGACGCCGAAATCCAAGCGCCGCGTCCGCGTCCACAAACCTCCCTTCACTGTCCGGACCCCGGTGTATGATGGTGTTCATCATATTGACCAGCACCTCTTCCCGGTTCTCAACCTCCCCTACAAAACCTGCAAACCCACACATAAAACCTTATCTCCTTTATCCCGTAATCTGGTATGAATCTTTCATTGGTATATTTCATCAAAGTTATTGTTCCCATAAATTTATTTTCCACGACAAATACAAAAAGATATTCTTATATTTTACTGGAAATAGAAATAATAACCTCATTTCAGTATTATAGCTTTTTTTATATATAAAAACAACTTTTTTTATAAGTATTCAAAACAGCAGGCGTGCCGATGGTATACCATTCGCAGCAGGAACCTTTTCTTATAAATTCCATAGTATATATTGTAAATCGAATCATGGAAGGAGTAATCGCAAATGACGAATTGCCAAAACAATATGCGCTATGGCTGCCAGGGAAATATGCGTCAGTCCCGCCCAATGCCTGGTATGCATACAGGATGCCATAATCCGTCTTCACAGATAGATACATGCCGCAGTGCTTCCGAACCGACATCTAGAACGGATAACATTCAGAGAGATAATAACAGATGCTGTACATCTGTCCCAGGAGCAAGAGAAGCGGCCGAACGCAAAGAAAAAAGAACTTCCAAAGGCTGCGGGTGCCGGAGAGAAGAACCTCTTTATGGTATGCCAATCGCTATGGCTTATGTTCCATGGCAGACCTGGCGTGATATATACGATACATGCGAAGGCTTTCAGACCGGAACTATCTTTAAGGAACTGGATAAACCATTCCTTGGGAGAGGAGGATGGAAACAATGAAAAACTGCACATGTAGGGAGGATTTATTTAATTATATCAATGAAGTCAGCTTTGCGGTCGACGATGTAAAACTCTATCTGGATACCCATCCATGCGATGAAGAGGCAATGGAATATTTCCGAAAATACAGCTGTATGCGAAACGAAGCCCTGAAAGAATATGCAGAGAATTACACACCTCTGACTGTAGATACCGCAGTCTATTCCGATTCCGAAAAATGGAACTGGATCAATGAGCCATGGCCATGGCAGGAAGGGGGATGTTGATTTATGTGGAGTTATGAAAAAAGATTGCAGTACCCGGTGAAGATCTCTCAGACGAATCCAGAGATAGCGCAGGTCATCATATCGCAGTTTGGTGGTCCTGACGGAGAATTAGCAGCGTCTATGCGGTACCTTTCACAAAGATATACGATGCCCTATAATGAAGTAACAGGAATATTAACAGATATTGGTACGGAAGAATCCGTCCGTAAAAGGGTGAAATTAGTTACCTAAAAGTTAATTATTTTTCCGATTAAGTAAGTTCTTTAGATCCATAAAATCTTTTTCCGACTTATACTCTATAGTCTGCATGTCTTTTCCGGTTTTCTTTTTGTAAAGCGTCTTTATTGCCGCCAGCTCTGCCAGCGTTCCGATCGTACGGATAGTATGACCGTCCAGATAGTATTGTTCTGTTATACCATTGACTACCAGGATAGCGTACATGTCCCCTGTCGCTATACTCTCCGTTGAAACAGAAGCTGCTGGAATTGAAGGCATATTGGATCCATTCGCTACATTTTCTTTGTTGACGCATTCCAGGATTCCATCCCAAGGATAATCATAATATGGCCGGATATGGCTTTCATTCCCTGTCTGGTCTCCTTCTGCTCCGTCAATACCGCCGGTTTCGCTTATGGAAAATTCCATCAGCATGTCCGGTTCTGCGGAAAGACACATTGCTGTATGGCACGCCTCATTGAGATAAATATCCCCAGCCTGGGCAATGTATCCGGAAGACATTGGATGCCAGATAAAGTTGCCTGTAGAGCACATCAATTGGCGCATATTTCCGGTATATGTAGCTCCGCCGCAGGAAATACCAGCGTCTTCATAAGCGGAAATTACCGCAGAGCTACAATCTCGATCCCCCTGCTCTGTTTTATATGTTTTTCCTCCAACAGTGATATCACAGGTTCCCTCTCCATCTCCCCAGCGTGATACCTGACTGTATCCGTGCCAGTCATGGGTTACCAAATGACGCATTAATTCAACTGCTACTTGTTTTTTGAACACTCTTTCACTCCTTCCTTTGCGCCGGTGCATATATTTTGTTTATTTATTACAATGCGCCTGACGCTGTCTATATTATAAATGCCAACCCATTTCTCACCCTTTATAATGATAAAGCATTTGCCGTCATACATGTAATCCGTATACTGTTCTGGTTTCCATTCATCATAAATTCCATTGTTCATCGTTATTTGGATCATACTTTTTCCTCCGTTCAAAAAGAGGACGGTTTTCCGTCCATTTTAATCTACAAACTCCCAGTCATCTGCCAGGCAATCCCTGATGGATGGAACCCACATAGCATGGGAGCCGTCTACCGTACTGATCTGCAGGTATGGCTCGCATTTAAACAGTTCCCCCTCTTTCATCCCCCACGCTTCTGCCGTCTGTTTATTGCAGGGGATCCCCTGTGGATATCCTTTCTGGTATACTACAGATAAATTCTTTCCATTCCAACCTTTTCTTGTAAGCCTGAATCCTCTTTTCAAATATTTCAGCGCTTCATCAAAATTAAAAGAAGGCTTTCCTCCCAGAATAGTACAATTTGCACCATCAGCAGGAATCCATTCATCCGAAAGGATGTTCATGAGCGTATACTCCACTCTCTGAGTCTCCCGGATGTCTAACACCTGTCCCTGCCCTTCGTCCGTATCTTTCCGGCGGCAGTGCATCATAATTGTTTTCTTCTTTCCATCCCACAACCAGTATCCACCCCAGGATGGCAATTTCATCGGGATACCATTTTTCATTTGTTCGAGTGCTTCTTTAAAATTCATTCCATCATTCCTCCATTCAAAAGAGGACGGTTCCCCGCCCTCCCTGTCAATATTCATGCATCATATTTAACATTAACCGAGCTTGCATCTGATGCCCCGATAACAACACCTGCATTTTCCTCGATCTTCATCTGTTTAACAGCCGCCTCAATCAAAACGTCCAGCTGTTCATCTGAAAGTGCGATGTTCTTCGCAATCAGTATCTCCTTTAAAAATTCTGTTACATAAGCTTTCTTGTCCTGACCCTTCTCCGCCCAAAGAACCTGCTGGGCTTTCAGGACTGCATACCGAACCCACTTTTCTGCTTCTTCCAGTTTATCGACACCAATCTTTCCCTTTATCCATGGCACCAGGTACCTGGTAATAACCAATACCGCCACCATGACAATTACCTTCACGATTTCAAAAACGATTTCATTCACTTTCCGCATCCTTCCTTTCCTTCAATTCTGCCTGCTTCTCTTCCAGTTCCCACTGGTGCTCCCGCTTCCGGTCTTTGTTAGTTCGGATCCATCCACATATTCCGCACTCGCCAATAGTAGCCGCCACGACCGCACAGGCATATGTCTCCGGGATGCTGCCGGATACCCGGAAGATATCCAGCAGCTGCCAATTAAACCAAACAAAAAAGACACCCACTGCCATCAAAATCAGATTCAGCGTGCCTATTTTCCCAATAAATTCCTTCAGTTTCCTCAGTGGGTGGAACCCTTTCCTTTTCCTTTTCATATGTCCTCCTACGTTAGACCAATCTTTGCCAGCATGAAGCCTACCACAGCAGCAACCAGGATGCCTATCGCTTTTTCTACGACACTTTCCCAACGCTTCGCAGGCTTCTCCTTCAATTCATTCACATCTTCGGAAAGCTGCTCCAGGGAGTCTACCCTGCGAACAAGCGGAGGAATCTGGGAGATAGCCTCTTTGTTGTCTGCCCTAAGCTCACTTAGATTTTCCGTCATATCTTCCAATTTTTCCAAAATATTCCCATACTGGACGCCTTGGATCCCGTCATGCTTCTCCAACTCTCCCAAGCGCTCGAACATTCTTTCGTGGCTGGAACTGTTCTGCTTACGCAGTTCGTTCACATCACGCTCCACTTCCATTGCCTTGATCAGACCCAGGCAGTCACGCTCCGGGTTGATAATACATTTTTCCTGCATGATATCTCCTTATAAAATAGCCAACAGCGCACCCACAGTAGCACCCACAACAGCGCTGATGATCGCAGTTACTATTGACTTTTTGATCTGCTTGTGTGCTTCGGCTGGTTCCTTTTCAATTGCCTCCACCTTATTTTTGATCTCATCTACATTTTCGTTGGTATGCTTTATTTCCGCTGTAAGCTCTACTAATATTTTAGAAATATTATGGATCACATCCACCAATGAGTCCAGGTTGTCAAGGCGGTGCGTATTGCTCTTCGCCCGCCCTTCAACCTCTGTCAACCTTCTTTCGTGCTCTAAGTCCATGATGCACCTCCCCCTAACCTATATGCCGGATAGTTCTGATCCCCGGCCAGATTCATCATGTTTAGTCTCCTACTGATTTGGCTGCAATTCTTTTTCCACCTTTTTCCGCCAAGGCTTCGGCACATCTTCAATGATCCATGCTTTCCCTGTAGTCTGGTTGATAGACTCTGACAGGATTTTATCTACATAAAATTTAATCATTACGCCTCTCCTCCTTCCATCATTTCTCCTATGATCTCCCCAAGATCTGCAATAGCACCGTCCTGGATGGCCTGGCCATTTTTCATTGTTTCCTGCTCAGCTTCAATGGCAGACAATCGCTTTTCTGTCATATTCACATCAGCCAAATGAAGAGATACAAGGTAATCATCCGTTCTCTGCTTTACGCCTGCCTCCTGCAGATATTTATTCTCTAAAGTCGCACAGGTCAGACCTGCAGCATTCTGGATGCTGTACTTTTCCAAATTATCCTCCGTAAACTTCTCAAAAAGGCCTTTAAAATCGTCAATGCTCTGTATCGGAACCTGGATAAGGTTCACGGATGCTCCATTTTCAATCTCTAATACTGTGCCGTCTTTCAGTACAATTTTTTCTTTTCCTTCCATCTTTTATCCTCTCTTTCTGAATTGTGTTCAATCTCTTATTATTAAATCATTCCGGCTCTGCTCTTATTTTCACGTAACCACCTCTCTTTCTGAATTCAAAAAACACATAATAAAAAGCACCCTCCTGAATTCTGGTTTGGATGCTCTTTAGCATGTATTTTTTTGATGAACAAAACTCCGCTTCATT